>CALYQL010000020.1 GCA_945285915.1 uncultured Bartonella sp. | reverse complement strand
TTGAGGTTTGCAAATCACTGACATTCAGACGAATGGTTTCAAAGTTGCTTTTTGCTAAGTCACCTGTTGACGATAAATCACTAAGCCAACCTTGATAGTTAGCTGCAAAATTATCGGTATTATCGGCTGTTAAGACCAATGTATCATTGCCTTCACCGCCGTCTATTTTAAGAGCACTGGCATTGATGTGACCATTGAGAATAAGGATATCATCACCGTCATAACAATTAATTTCGTTGCTACCATTCAAGGACGATGTGACATTGCCATTGATCGCGATAACATCATTTTCATACCCCGCTTCAATTGTTAGTTCTCCGCCGGCATTTGATATATTGCCATTAAGGGTAAAGGTATTGTTGTCGCCACCTAACTCAAATTTTAAACTAGATGTATCATCGTGTCCGTTCTGTTGGATAGATATATTATTACCCACGATAATATGACTATTATCATAGTCAGCTGAGACATTGATCATACCTCCGTTAATGGAGAAGCCACCATCAAATTTTAAAGTCGAATTTTCATTAAATCCCTCTATTGAAATTGAAGGAGAATGATTTTCCGACTTTCCGTCAGACATAGTGGAAACTACACCAGTTACTTCAAGTGTACTGGTTGCATCTATCTCCAGAGCTATATAGCTCTCATTGATAGCTTTAATATCGCCATTAACAAGAACATTACCAGCTAATGTTCGACTGTAACCTTCAGGTGCTATATCGATCTCTATTTGGCTCCCATTGTCCTCGGCACTTAATGTTCCAAAGGTTGCGTTTGATGTCGCCATAGCAGAAAGCCAATAAAAAGCACTGCCATCTGTTACCGTTACATCACCCGCATGGAATGATGATGTTGGTCTATCATTTTTAATTCTCTCAAAATCATCCATAATTGATAAACTTAACCGAGAATTATTAGAGAGAGTTATATTTCCATCGATGCTGAAAACACTATGTATCCCGTTTACATCAAAAGTGGTTTCAGCTGAGTTTGTTTCAATAATATTTTTGCCAATGGTTATATCGTTGTTATAACCAGCGATGTCGAATTCATTGGCAGTTCCATCGGATTTAATATTGCCGTCTATTGTTATAATGTTATGTGAGTTTATAGCATCATCTTCCATAGAAAAATTTAAAAATTTACCTGCATCAGACCAACTATTTGGTTTTGAGGCGGCATTAGACGCAATATCGCCTTTAATCCAGAATTTGTTTTCAATACCATCCGGATTAATCTCCTCTTCGCTTTGATGGGAAAAATATATGGATGTTCCACCATTTTTGTCGTCGAATGTCAGGTTTTTACCTTCTATTCCTCCTGCGATTACTGATATACTACCACCATCGCTCTCGATGGAAATGTGTTGATTATTTTTGACGGCAATTTTGCCGCCAACAGTTAAACTATCATTGCCTTCCTTAAAATTGATTTGGGTATCATTGTAGCTATACTTGGGGCGAGTAATTGGTGAGCCACCTGTCAGATCTTTTTTAATGGTGATTGTATCGTCTCGGTCTGTTCCATTTAGTATTTTGCCATTACCAAAGTTAGTGAAACTGCGCCGAATACCGGCAGCTCGAGCCAAATCAAAATAAGAAGATGAAAATGGCATTAAATGTGATGTTGAATCAAGTAATGTATCTAGGAATGTTGGTGTTGATTTATCTTTCATGTTTTTCTCCCTTTTCAGAAAAATAAATAAGTATACTATGTTATATCAAAGTATAATCATTATTATTTACAATAAACGCTGACTTTATTGTAAATAATAATTACATTAAAATTGTAATACTATTATCGCTTATTCTATTAGGAGGAGCCCCTTGGGGATTTTACGAAAAAGGGGCTCCCATTTTGTCATCAACAATTCCGTTAGAAATTGCTTACAGGTTTGTTATGCTACGGCTGCAGCATGAACTTGTGCCTGTTGTTCCATCTCATGTAGGAAGTTGTTGTTGTCAAAATGCGGTGCAGCAAATGCATCTGGTGACGGAGCGGCTACATGGTCAGCAAATGCTTTTGGCTGTGCTGCATTGGCTGCTGCCGGTGCGTATTGGTCAAGCACATCATTGATTGGGTTATGTGTGTCATTACCCTGGGCAAGAAATGTATTTACATTGCTGATTGCATGGCCATCTTTATCTTCAACAGCGATATTGGCACCACTGGCATTGGCCTTGTTGATAATGTCTGTAAACCAACCAAGATTTGAGGTTTGCAAATCACTGACATTCAGACGAATGGTTTCAAAGTTGCTTTTTGCTAAGTCACCTGTTGATGATAAGTCATTGAGCCAACCTTGATAGTCAGCTGCAAAATTATCGGTATTATCGGCTGTTAAGACCAATGTATCGTTGCCTTCACCGCCATCTATTTTAAGGGCGCCGGCATTGATCTGACCATTGAGAATAAGGATATCATCACCTTTATCACAATCAATTTTGTTGCTGCCATTCAAGGACGATGCAACATTACCATTGATTGCGATAACATCATTTTCATCCCCTCCACCAATTGATAGTTCACTGCCGGCATTTGATATATTGCCATTAAGGGTAAAGGTGTTGTTTTGGCCACCAAGATAGAGATTAAAACTGGATCTATCATCTTCTCCGCTCTGTTGGATAGATATACCGCGGCCGACGATAATATTAGTATTATCACCGTAAGCACTGACCTCTATCTCACCTCCGTTAATGGAGAAGCCACCGTCAAATTTTAAAGTAGAATTATCGCCCTCTATCTGCATCCTAATTACAGGATCATAATCTGAAGTTTTCTCAACCTGCGTAGAAACAACGCCGGTTACTTCAAGTGTATTGCTTCCTTCAAGATACAATAATATGTCACTGTCGTTGACAGCTGTAATATTGCCATTAATAAAAACAGCATCTGTTATATCTCGATTTGCTTCAGGTTCTATATTAATTTCGATAGAGCTACCATTATTCTCGACAGATAATGTTCCTAAAGTTAGATGTGTTGTTTCGATACAAGAAAACCAACTAAACGTACTACCGTCTATCACTCTTACATCACCAGCTGTAAATGATGCCGTTAAACTTTCATTTTCAGGGTCTTCAAAAGTAAAATTGCCTAAGTCGACGTTTAATATAGAATCTTTAACAAGGGTTATATTTCCGCCAATGTTGAAAGTATTATGAACTCCTTCTACTTTAAAAGTATTTTCAGATGAATTTGTTTCAGTAATATCTTTGCCAATAGTTATGTTAGTGTTATAACCGGTTATATTGAATTCATTGTCAGTTTGATTTGATTTTATATTGCCATCAACCTTAATTGTACTGTATCCAGCTTTATCAAGGTTTTCCATTTGAATAGTTAGAAATTTATTGGCGTTTCCATATGGATAATTTGATTTTGAAACGGCATTGGAAATGATATCATTTTGAACGTATAAAGTGGTTTCAACTCCATCCTGACTAATTTCATTTTCATGCTCATTTCCATCATCATCATCATCTTCTTCTTCATCATCATGGTGAATGCTTATAGATATGGAGGGTGTGTCATATCCGCTGCCAAAGGTCAGTTTTTCGCCTTCTATTCCGCCTGCGATCACTGTGGTATTACCGTTACCGCTATCGATGGAAATATGCTGATTATCTTTGACGATAATTCTGCCATCAACAGTTAAACGATCATTACCTTCCATAAGATTGATTTGAGTATCATTGTAACGATTTTCAGGGAAAGTAATCGGTGTGCCACCTGTCAGATCTTTTATAATATGGATTGTATCGTCTTGGTCTGTTCCATCCAGTATTTTGCCATTACCAAAGCTACTGAAATCGCGTTGAATACCGGCAACACGAGCCAAATCAAAGTAGGAAGATGAAAACGGCAATATGTGTGATGTTGGATCGAGCAATGTTTCTAAGAATGTTTTTGTTGACTTACCTTTCATATTTTTTACCCCTTTCTGTAAAAAATAAGTATAATTAAGTTATATAGAAATATAACCATTTTCATTTACAATAATTATGAATTTTTATTGTAAATAATAATTACATTCAAAATTGTAATACTATTATCGCTTATTCTATTAGGAGCCCCTTGGGGATTTTACGAGAAGGGGCTCCCATTTTGTTATCAGCAATTCCGTTAGAAATTGCTTACAGGTTTGTTATGCTACGGCTGCAGCATGAACTTGTGCCTGTTGTTCCATCTCATGTAGGAAGTTGTTGTTGTCAAAATGCGGTGCAGCAAATGCATCTGGTGACGGAGCGGCTACATGGTCAGCAAATGCTTTTGGCTGTGCTGCATTGGCTGCTGCCGGTGCGTATTGGTCAAGCACATCATTGATTGGGTTATGTGTGTCATTACCCTGGGCAAGAAATGTATTTACATTGCTGATTGCATGGCCATCTTTATCTTCAACAGCGATATTGGCACCACTGGCATTGGCCTTGTTGATAATGTCTGTAAACCAACCAAGATTTGAGGTTTGCAAATCACTGACATTCAGACGAATGGTTTCAAAGTTGCTTTTTGCTAAGTCACCTGTTGACGATAAATCACTAAGCCAACCTTGATAGTTAGCTGCAAAATTATCGGTATTATCGGCTGTTAAGACCAATGTATCATTGCCTTCACCACCGTCTATTTTAAGAGCACCGGCATTGATGTGACCATTGAGAATGAGGTTATCATCACCTTCATTACAATTAATTTCGTTGCTGCCATTCAAGGACGATGTAACATTGCCATTAATTGTGACAACATCATTTTCAAACCCTGCATTAATTGTTAGTTCACCGCCGGCATTTGATATATTGCCATTAAGGGTAAAGGTATTATTGCCGCTATAAACTATAAAATTTAAACTAGGTGTATCATCCTTTCCGCTCTGTTGGAGAGATATATCGTGGCCGACGATAATATTAGTATTATCATCGCAAGCACAGACCTCTATCTCGCCTCCGTTAATGGAGAAGCCACCATCAAATTTTAAAGTAGAATTATCGCTCTCTATTGAAATTGAAGGAGAATGATTTCCCGACTTTCCGTCAGACATAGTAGAAATCACACCAGTTACTTCAAGTGTACCGATTGCCACCAAGGACAGCTCTATACTGCTTTGGTTTCTAGCTTCAATATTACCATTAATAAGAACATCACCAGCTATTATTTCACTACTCCCTTCAGCGGCTAGCGAGATATCGATTCTACTCCCATTGCCCTGGGCAATCAATGTGCCAAAGGTTACGTCTGATATGTCGTTACAAAAAGTACAATCAAAAGCACCGCCATCTATTGCAGTTACGTCGCCTGCACGGAATGACGCGGTTGAAAGTTCATTTTCGGCTTTATTAAATCCAAAATCATCAAGCGTGATTCCGAGTTGAGCACCTTGAGAAAGAGTTATATTTCCACCAATGTTGAAAACATTTTGCATCCCAGCTGCTTCAAAATCTGTATTAGCGGTGTTGGTTTCAGTAATATTTTTGCCAATGGTTATATCGTTTTTATGACCGGTTATATTGAAGTTATTGGCGGTTCCATTGGATATAATACTGCCATCTATTGTTATAACATTATGTGAGTTTAAGGCTTCATCTTCCATATAAAAATCTAGGAAATGCCCCGCTTCGTACCAAGAATTTGGTTTTGAGACGGCACTGGATGTAATATCGCCTTTAACATGGAAGGTGTTTTCAACACCATCCGTATTGATATCTTCTGCACTTTGATAGTTAAAATCTATGGATGGAGTCTTATTTTTGCCCTTGAATATCAGGTTTTTGCCTTCTATTCCGCCTGCGAGCACTGATATATGACCATCATGGCTGTCGATGGAAATGTGCTGATTATCTTTGACGGTAATTTTACCACCGACAGTTAAACTATTATTGCCTTCCATAAGATTAATTTGGGTATCATTGAGACTACTTTTTGGGGAAGTAATCGGCGTTCCACCTGTCAGGTCTTTTTCAATAATGATTGTGTCGTCTTGGTCTGTTCCGTCCAGTATTTTGCCATCTCCAAAGCTAGTGAAATTGCGTTGAATACCGGCAGCGCGAGCCAAATCAAAATAAGAAGATGAAAACGGCAATATGTGTGATGTTGGATCGAGTAATGTATCTAGGAATGATTTTGTTGACTTACCTTTCATATTTTTTACCCCTTTCTGTAAAAAATAAGTATAATTAAGTTATATAGAAATATAACCATTTTCATTTACAATAATTATGAATTTTTATTGTAAATAATAATTACATTCAAAATTGTAATACTATTATCGCTTATTCTATTAGGAGCCCCTTGGGGATTTTACGAGAAGGGGCTCCCATTTTGTTATCAGCAATTCCGTTAGAAATTGCTTACAGGTTTGTTATGCTACGGCTGCAGCATGAACTTGTGCCTGTTGTTCCAACTCATGTAAGAAGTTGTTGTTGTCAAAATGCGGTGCAGCAAATGCGTCCGTTGACGGACTAGCTACATGGTCAGCAAATGCTTTTGGCTGTGTTGCATTGGCTGCTGCCGGTGCATAGTGATCAAGCACATCATTGATTGGGTTATGTGTGTCATTACCCTGTGCCAGATAGGCAGAAGGATTAACAATCTGATGACCTGTTCTATCTGTAACAGCAATATGGGCACCATCACTATTGGCTTTGTTGATAATGTCCGTTAACCAGCCAAGATTTGATGTTTGGAGACCTCTAACATCCAGACGAATGGTTTCAATATTGCTTGTTGCAAGGGAGCCTGAACTGGATAAGTCACTAAGCCAATCTTTATAATTGCTGATGAACGCATTGTTGTTTGCAGCTGTCAAAACCAACATATCATTGCCGTCGCCACCATCTATTGTAAGAGCTCCTGCATCGATATGACCGTTGAGAGTAACTGTGTCGTTACCTTCACCACAATCAATCACATTGTTACCGTTCAAGGCAGCCGAAACATTACCCTTGATTAAAATAGTATCATTTCCGGAGCCAGCATTGATTTTAAGGTTTCCGCCAGTGTTCGATATATTTCCATTAAGGGTAAATTTATCATCGCCATCTTCAAGTTGAAAACTTAAAGACGATACACCATTTTTCCCGTTGTCTTGGAGAGATATATCGCGACCGACAATAATGTTGTCGTTACCAGCACCAGATTTGACGTCTGCGTTGCCTCCAACAAGAGAAAAACCACCATCAAACTTCAAAGTGTCATTACGATCATCTGTTTTTATTTCAATTTCAGGATGAGAAGTGTCAAAATCTTCATATGACTTACTAGAAATGACGCCTTTGACTTCAAGCGTAGTCATAGATAAAGAATCAAACGATATACGACCGTTGTTAACGGTTTCAATATTGCCATTAATAATGGTATTATTTGTTAATTCATAGTCCCATGGGCCAGCATGCATACTAATAGAGCTGCCATTATCAGCGTATAAATTCCTCACACTCAAAAGTGATTTATCAGCAGTTATATAAATGTCAACATAACTATTATCCGAGGCTGTTATATTGCCTGAAGTGAATGACCCTATTGAAGGTTTGCCGCTGAATGATTCATCTGAAATGTAAAACCCTATATCAGCATGATGTGAAGCCGTTACGTTCCCGCCGATTTTGTAGGTGTCATTTCCCCCTGCAAGCTCGAAGTCAACAGTTCCATAATTTGTAACCGTAAGATCTTTGCCGATTGTCAGCTGATTTTTGATGCCACTTATGGTTACCTCGCTTTCTGTTCTATCAGCGATAAAATTACCATCAACGGTCAGGGCATTAGCTACTCTTTTATCGATACCATCCATCTTAATTATAAGAAAATCGGCAGCATCATCATTATGGTCATTCGCACCTAAAATAGCATTTGAAACGATGTCATTGGTAACGTGAATAGTTTTAGCACCATCACCATCAAAAAATTTTATGTAAATAGCTGTATCGTTATTGCCCTCAATTGTTAGGTCTTTTCCTTCTAGTCCGCCAGCGGTTATTGCCACACTATTGCTGTCACCTTCCAAGGAAATATGTTGGTCATTTTTTGCAGTAATTTTTCCGCCAACTTTCAGGCTATCATTGCCCCCCATGAAATCGATATGCGTTGCATTCTGTTGACTATCATCCGGGTCCTTGGGAGAACCACCTGTTAGATCGTTTTTGATAACGATTGTATCGTTTCGGTCCGTTCCATTCAGTGTTTGACCATCGCCAAAACTGTCAAAATTACGCCGGATACCTGCAGCCCGCGTTAAACCTCGTGTGAGAGATGAAAATGAAAATAATCGTGATGTCGGATCTAGTAAAGAATCAAGAAATGTTTTTGGCGCCTTATCTTCCATGTTGTGTACCCCTTGTTGGAATTTAAGCTATTCATAATTAAAAATTGTCCGGTAATTTTTTGGGGTGGAGCCCCCTTGAGCTTGTTAGAAAAGGGAGCTCCAATTTTATAATCAACAATTCCGTTAGAAATGGATTACAAGTTATTATGCTACGGCTGCAGCATGAACTTGTGCCTGTTGTTCCATCTCATGTAGGAAGTTGTTGTTGTCAAAATGCGGTGCAGTAAATGCATCCGTTGACGGAGCGGCTACATGTTCAGCAAAAGCTTTTGGCTGTGCTGCATTGGCTGCTGCCGGTGCATATTGGTCAAGCACATCATTGATTGGGTTATGTGTGTCATTACCCTGTGCAAGATATGTGTTTACATTGCTGATTGCATGACCATCTTTATCTTCAACAGCGATATTAGCACCATTTGCATTGGCTTTGTTGATGATGTCGGTAAACCAACCAAGGTTTGATGTTTGCAAATCATTGACATCCAAGCGGATGGTTTCAATGTTACTTCTTGTCAGCGCATTTGTTGATGATAAATCACTAAGCCAATCTTTATAATCGCTGACAAATTCATTGCTGTTGGCAGCGGTCAAAACCAATGTATCATGGCCGTCGCCACCGTATATCTTAAGAGCACCAGCATTGATGTGACCATTGAGGATGACGGTGTCATCACCTTCACCACAATCAATCAAATTTTCGCCTTCCTTGGCAAAAGAAACATTACCCGTGATTGAAATAGTATCATTTCCAGCGCCACCCTTGATATGGTTTTCGCCATTTTTTGCAGTGAGATTACCAAGGATAGTAATGGTATCATCACCGTCTCCACCATCAACGGCATTGTAGCCATCTTTGTTCGCTAACATATTTCCTTTAATGGAAATAGTATCGTTTCCAGCGCCGCCGTTAATATTATTACCACTATCTGTTGATGTTAGATTGCCGGTTAAATTAAAGACATCATCCCCTTGTCCAAGGAAAAATGCAGTTTGCGCGCCCGTATCGTCATTTTGAGACTGTGTTGAAACATCACCATTGATTGCAACGGTGTCATTTCCGTTGCCTGCTGCAAGTTGAAAATCTCCACCGGCATTCGCAATATTTCCGGTAAGAGTAAAGGTGTCATTGCCATCATCAAGTTCCATCTCGAAGTAGGCACTTTCCTCTCTCGAGCTATTTTTTAGAGAGATGCCACCAGCGACAATAACATTGTCATCACCTGCATCCGTCATGACTTCGATAGAGCTTTCACCAACAATAGAGAAACCTTTGTTAAACTTCAGAGTGTCATTGCCTGCTGATGTTTCTATTTCAACTCCAGCGGAGACATCCCCTAAACGCAAAGTTGACTTAGCAGAAACAACACCTTTTACTTCAAGTGTGGTTTCATCAGTATCGAAGCTTAGACCTATCCCACCGTATGTCAGGGCTTCGATGTCGCCATTAACAAGAACGTTACTGGTTGATTTATGGTCTCCTAATGCAGATGTCTCGATACCTATCGCGCTTTCATTAGAAGATGCAGATAATTTTCCAAATGTTAGGTTTATATTGTCGGCAGTGAACGAACCGCCAAAATGGCTAGCGTTTGTTGCTGTTATAGCACCTGAAGTAAATGAGGTTGTTGTGATTTGCTCATCATCTGTCTCACCTTCAAGAGCCAACTCTATATTAGAATTGTTAGAAAGCGAAATGTTCCCACCAATTTTAACAGTGTTGTTCACGCCACTAAGCTCAAAAAAGTTTTCGGAGAAATTTGCTGCGGTAAGTCCCTTACCGATTAACAACTCGTTTTGATGACCAATTAAGTCGATGGTGTTTATTGTTCTGTTTGCAGTTAGGCTACCACCAACATTCATAACATTGTGGGAAGTTTCTTCATCGCCATACATTGAAACAGTAAGAAAATCAGTTGCATCTTCACGGTCATCGCCCGCTCTTAAGGTAGCAGCTGAACTGATGTTACCCTTAATGAGCAGAGAATTCTCGTCACCTTCAAGATCTATAGAGACGTATTGATTGGAGTAGTCGATGGCTAGACTTTTTCCCTCAATACTGCCTGCTGTGATGGTTGTGCTACCGTTGGTACTATCTATGGAAAGATGTTGGTTATTTTTGACGCTAATTTTACCGCCAATTGTTAAGCTATCATTGCCATCCATGAGATGAATTTCAGTGCCATTCAACTCACTTTTGTCGGAGCCTTTTGGTGCACCACCTGTTAGATCTTTTTTGATAACAATTGTGTCGTCTTGGTCTGTTCCGGTTAATACATCACCGTTACCAAAACTATTGAAAGTGCGCTGAATACCAGCTTCACGCGTTAAAACTCGCGTGAAAGGTGAGGCCGGAAATAGGTGTGATGTTGGATCCAGTAATGAATCGAGAAATGTTTTTTGTGACTTATTTTCCATATTATTTACCCCTTGGTTGGAATTTAAGTTATTCATAAAATCAAAATTGTTTTGTAAGTAGTTTGCCGGTTTTTAGGGCCTCCTTGAGCTTGAGAAAAAGGGGGCTCCGATTTTGTCTCAACAATTCTGTTGGATCATTACAGGTTTGTTATGCTACGGCTGCAGCATGAACTTGAGCCTGTTGTTCCATCTCATGCAAGAAGTTGTTGTCAAAATGCGGTGCAGTAAATGCATCCGTTGACGGGCTAGCCATATGTTCAGCAAAAGCTTTTGGCTGTGCTGCATTGGCTGCTGTCGGTGCATATTGGTCAAGCACATCATTAACCGGGTTATGTGTGTCATTACCCTGTGCAAGATATGTGTTTACATTGCTGATTGCGTGGCCATCTTTGTCTTCAACCGCGATATTAGCACCATTTGCATTGGCTTTGTTGATAATGTCTGTAAACCAACCAAGGTTTGATGTTTGCAAATCATTGACATCCAAGCGGATGGTTTCAATGTTACTTCTTGTCAGCGCATTTGTTGATGATAAATCACTAAGCCAATCTTTATAATCGCTGACAAATTCATTGCTGTTGGCAGCGGTCAAAACCAATGTATCATGACCGTCGCCACCATATATCTTAAGAGCACCTGCATTGATTTGACCATTGAGGATAATGGTGTCATCACCTTCACCACAATCAATTTCGTTGGTGCCGTTCGAGGACGCAGTAATATTTCCTTTGATGGAAATAGTATCATTTCCAGCGCTGCTGTCGATGTAATTCGAACCACTTTTTGCAGTGATATTACCAATGATAGTAATAGTATCGTCGCCAACTCCACTTTCAATGATATTTTCGCTGTAAGAGTTCGCTAAAATATTTCCTTTAATGGAAATAATATCATTCCCAGCCTCGCCGTCGATGTAATTAATGCCATTTGTTGCCGTTAGATTGCCGGTTAAACTAAAGACATCATCACCTTGTCCAAGGAAAAAACTGGATTGGTGCATTAGGTCGTGATCTTGTGACTGTATTGAAACATCACCATTGATTGTAACGGTGTCATTCCCCGTGCCTGTCCCAAGTTGAAAATCTCCACCAACATTCGCAATATTTCCGGTAAGCGTAAAGGTGTCATTGCCATCTTGAAGTTCCAAATCGAGGAGAGTTTGTCCATCTATTGAATTATTTCGTATGGAAATGCCACCACTGACAATAACATTGTCATCACCGGCACCAGACATGACGTCTATACCGCTGTCACCGACAAGAGAGAAACCTTTGTTAAACTTCAGAGTGTCATTGCCCTCTGCTGTTTCTATTTCAATCGAGGAGGTGACATACCCTAAATTCTGATTTGACTTACTGGAAACAACACCAGTTACTTCAAGTGTGTTTTCAGAATTAGAAAGTTGCAGATTTATTGCACTATTTGCCTGGGTTTCAATATTGCCTTTAACAAGAACGTTACTGGTTGACTTATAGTCCCCTTTTGAAGATACATCGATACCTATCATGCTATTATTAGAAGCTGCAGATAATTTTCCAAATATTAGATTTGCGGTGTCTGCAGAAAATTCACTGATAAATGTACCATTGTTTGTTACTGTTATATCGCCTGAACTAAATGAACTAGTTTTGGGCTGGTCATTAACTGAACCTCCCACAACTACCAACTCTACCTCAGAACCGTTAGAAACAGCAATATTTCCGCCAATTTTTACGGTATTATTCGTTCCGCCAAGCTCAATCCTGTTATACGAGAAATTTTTTGCGGTAAGCCCCTTACCGATTAACAACTCGTTTTGATAACCAATTAAGTCAATGTGGCTTGTTGTTCTGTTTGCAGTTAGACTGCCACCAACCTTCATAACATTGTGAGCGTTTTCTTCATCGTTAGACATTGAAATGGATAGAAAATCTGCAACATCATCACGGTCATTGTCTGCCTTTAAGGTAGCCGTTGAATTAATATTGCCTTTAATGAGCAGAGAATTTTCGGCACCTTCAAGATCTATAGAGACATATGGTTTAGTATGGTATTCGATGGCTAGACTTTTTCCCTCAATACCGCCTGCCAAAATGGTTGTACTACCGTTGGTACTGTCTATGGAAAGATGTTGGTTATTTTTGACGCTAATTTTACCGCCAATTGTTAAGCTATCATTGCCATCCATGAGATGGATTTCAGTGCCATTCAGCTCACTTTTGTCGGAGCCTTTTGGTGCACCACCTGTCAGATCTCTTTTGATAACAATTGTATCGTCTTGATCTGTTCCGGTTAATACATCGCCGTTACCAAAAGTATTGAAAGTGCGTTGAATACCAGCTTCACGCGTTAAGCCTCGCATGAAAGGTGAAAATGAAAATAATTGTGATGTTGGATCCAATAAAGAATCGAGAAATGTTTTTGGCGCCTTATCTTCCATGTTATGTACCCCTTGTTGGAATTTAAGCTATTCATAAAATAAAAATTGTCCGGTAATTTTTTGGGTTGGAGCTCCCTTGAACTTGTTAGAAAAGGGGGCTCCAATTTTGTAATCAACAATGCCGTTAGAAATGGACTACAAGTTATTATGCTACGGCTGCAGCATGTACTTGTGCCTGTTGTTCCATCTCATGTAGGAAGTTGTTGTTGTCAAAATGCGGTGCAGTAAATGCATCCGTTGACGGAGCGGCTACATGTTCAGCAAAAGCTTTTGGCTGTGCTGCATTGGCTGCTGCCGGTGCATATTGGTCAAGCACATCATTGATCGGGTTATGTGTGTCATTACCCTGTGCAAGATATGTGTTTACATTGTTGATTGCATGGCCATCTTTATCTTCAACAGCGATATTAGCACCATTTGCATTGGCTTTGTTGATAATGTCTGTAAACCAACCAAGGTTTGATGTTTGCAGACCATTGACATCCAAACGAATGGTTTCAATGTTGCTGTTTGCCAGAGCATTTGTTGATGATAAATCACTAAGCCAATCTTTATAATCGCTGATAAATTCATTGCTGTTGGCAGCGGTCAAAATCAATGTATCGTGGCCGGCGCCACCATCTATTTCAAGAGCACCTGCATTGATGTGACCATTGAGGATCACGGTGTCATTACCTTCACCACAATCAATTATATTTTCTCCTCCCGCGGTAGCTGAAACATTACCATTGATTGTAACGGTGTCATTCCCTGTGCCTGTCCCAAGTTGAAAATCTCCACCGACATTCACAATATTTCCGTTAAGCGTAAAGGTGTCATCGCCATCTTCAAGTTCCATATCGAAGGAAGCGCCTCCATCCTTCGTGTTATTTCGCATAGAGATGTCACCACTAACAATAACATTGTCATCACCTGCGTCAGTCATGACTTCGATAGAACTTTCACCAGCAGCAGAAAAGCCATTATCAAACTTTAAAGTGTCATTGTCTTCAGACGTTTCGATTTTAATGGAAGAAATATCTAGATCTTCAGATGATTTATTGGATACAGTGCCGGTTATTTCAAATGTAGTAGCTGAGTATAATCCTAAAGAAACTTGATTGCAGCCTGTGACATCGATATCGCCATTTATAAGAATATTTCCTGCTGACTCAAACGGACTATAAGAACTCGTAGTGAGAATAAAAGAGCCATAACTACCAGAACCTACAGACAAATTTCCAAGTGTTACATTCGTTAGGGCTGCCGACAGCGAAACAACTAAGCCACCGCCATCGGTTACGTTTATATCGTTTGCGTGGAATGATGAAGTTGTTATTGCCTCGTCATATAACGAATGATTGAGCTGCAATTTTACAAGAGAATCTCGTGAAACAGCTATATCTCCACTAATGTTGAGAGCATTATGTTGGCCATCAAACTGAAACCAAGTATATGAATTTTTTGCTATCAAATCCTTGCCGATTATAAATTCATTTCTATAACCATATAACTCGATGTCAGTTCTTGTACTATTGGATAGGATACTGCCGTCTACTTTCATAACGTTGTGGGCGTTGGATGCTTGATCACCTAATGAAACATCAAGAAAATAAGCTATTGAACGATAGTTGCCATCCGTTCCCGAAACAGCATTTGAAATGATGTCATTTTTAACATGTACAGTGTTTTCTGCGCTGTTGTAAAATTCCATAACAATGGGGATATTGTTATTAATTGCCAGATCTTTCCCCTCTATACCATCTGCAATTATTGTTTTATTTCCATTTTGTCCCTCAATATCGTCTTCGTCGATATAGTCTTGTTCGATCAAAATGCTTTGATCATTTTCGACAGCAATTTTACCTCCGACTAACAAACTATCATTCCCCGCCTTAAGATTGATATATGTTCCACCCAATTGATGTTCAGTTGTATTTTTCGGCGAACCACCTGTCAGATCGTTATCGATAATAATGGTATCATCTTGATCCGTTCCGATGAATGTATCGCCATTACCAAAACGATTGAAACTGCGTTGAATGCCAATTGCCCGTGTTAAACTGCGCGCAAAGGTTGAAAATGGGAATGACTGTGACGTTGGATCAAGTAAAGTATTAAGAAAAGTATTGTCTGCATTTTTTTTCATCGTACTACCCCTTAAATTGACGAATGAATAAAACTACATGGTAGTTTGAAGTCTATATTAGAATAAAAATAGGAAAAATTTATAAATACTAAAAAAATCAAAATACCATGTTAATTATATTTGTAATGCTTACATAGCCAATGATTACCCAATTTTATGGCGTTATACAAATATAATTTTTCGTGAAAGGAGGCTAAAAATATAAATAATCCTATTGATTAAAAAAAATATACACTTATAACTAGAAAAGTTAAGGAAGATTCTCGCAAAAATAAATAAATCGGCTAACAAAATATTTTATAACATAATTAAATACTTAAAATGAAAATGCTTTTATAGTTATTCGGCTAATTATTTATTGTTTTAAAAAGATAAGAATAATTCTAAGTTCCAGAACACTGTGCTATTTATAGGCTTGGTATCAAATATTCCAGTTATGTAATTCAAGTTTGAGGATGCTTTTATGTTTGAAGTGGCATCCAAAGCTTCCAGCTATTTATCACCGGCAGTGATTTTATGGTAAAATATACAAGAGGGTTAAAACATATAGACAAAACACGTATGTCGTGAACGGACGAAAGATCCCGCGTATAAGAATTATAAGTGCGCTTATCGTAAGCTCTACAGTGATGTTGAATGCAGACAGTGTGACGAACATGGTATTATAAATTGTTTGTCGTGATAATTTATGCGTGTCATGGCAAAATCATCTGCGTCATGTCCAGGATATATAAGGGCAATTTCTAGGTGGCGCGGTAGGGTGGTTAAAGCCTTTCCTATTGTGGTTTTTTGAAGAGATTGATTATTTTTCAATAGAGAAACATGCCACCGATACCGGTTAAAACGCCCATAACGTTGATAAAAGATTTAATGATCTTACCGACCAACTTGCTCAAAATTAATTTCTTGAAAAAGAAGACATTTGTTTTGTTGTGAGGATAAGTGTGTGATCAATGTTTGCTGCTCAACCGATACTGGCAAGCTATTGAATATAATCCCCTGGAATAGGAGCCATACCCGCCATTGATGGTTGGTTTTTAATGAGACGCTAAACGAATTTTATAAGACAATGTGTTTATTGTAAGCAAATGTGGTGACTGTAATAACAAGCGTGTGTAGGGCGCCGAAATGGTTTTATAGTCTAATCGATAATCGGGTTTGTTTGTTGCGATAGAAAATTATCGCAAACAGTGTTTATTCTCTGACATTATCCGGTATTTTGGTGTGTAAGATCATTTTTAGCAATGAAATTACATTGTGACGGATTTTTTCGTTGTGTTAACTCTCGACACAACTGTTATGAAATTGTCGCGTGTCAAAATGCATGATAGCAGCAAAACCACAAGGTTTTACTGCTATATTTTGCTTTAATGCTAAGGTTTTGCGAGCATAAGGCTTTATTCGTGTAATTTATTGGCAATCGCGTTATACATTAAAGAGGCTTCTATAGGCTGTTCTAGGAAGCGGGGTTTTGCTTTTGGCCAAGTGGACCATTGGACAATCACAAGATTTTCTTTGGCGTTAATCATGATTACCTGCCCAAAAATACCTAATGCCCACATGGTTTGGTTGCTTTCCAACCCTGTTTTAGGGGAAACATCTTTCATCTCATTAGGGATAGAATTATTCCACCATGAATATCCAAAAACGCCTTCAGGGTGAGAATAACTAATTGAGTGCTCTGCCTTCGACCATTGACGTGCATCTAATACCCAATTATGTGGCAAAATGCTTGTTCCATCGGGAAGTGTACCATTGTTAAGCACAAACAGACCAAATTTACCCCAGTCTTCCAAGGTTGCGTTGAAGCCATGTGCACCGGCATCATGCTTGCCAAGTTCATAGCTATGCCATACGCCATCGCTCGTCATACCATATGGTTTCCATATCTTTTCTTGCAAATATTCAGCAATGGGCATTTCAACGGCTTTTTCCAGTGTATCACCCAAAAGCCATGCGCCGCCAGATGAATATGACCAATCCTGACCTGGCGATGCTACCGCGCGACGCTTTTTGTTTATGACGAGATCATGCACACATTCATATGTTTTTTCAGCCGCTTCACATGCCGTCAATTTGGCAAAATCAGAATTTTCTGCTTCATAGTTTTCATTCCATTCAACGCCGGAGGTATGTCGCAACAAGTTGCGGATTGAAACTTTTTCCCAAGCAGTACCAACGACATCAGGGTTATATTTTATCACTTTATCATCGAGTGATTCAATCTTGCCTTCTTCAACGGCAACGCCAACAAGTGTTGATACGATAGATTTTGCAACAGAACGGGAAGTCCATAAGGTTTGTGGCGTGTTGCCTTGTCCGTAATATTCAAAAACGACCTGATTATCTTTAATAACCATCATGCCCGCTACATTATTGCGTTCAATATAGTCATTTAAGCTATATTCATCATCACCCCTCTCATAAGAGGTCTCGGACAAATCTTGAATATTGCGTTTTAATGGCTGTGGGGTACCACGATGAAATACATCACCCGGATAAGTGCGGTAACTATTGCGAAATCCAATAACGCGATCTTTCATGTTCCATTTCAGCATATCCTTGACAGCAGGTACCTGCTCATCAATAGGTGTTGGGCATTGTGTTAATGCTGGTACATCGCAAGGGGTTGCTGCAAAACTAGCCGATAAAGATAAAACTCCTATCAATGTAAAACTTAAAAGGGATATCTGTTTTTTCATTATAATGTAATCTTTCCTCCGATGCGCTATTTAAAAAGATAAAATGAGGGGGTAATTTTTTATATGTCACACAACATATCAGCTATTTTTTTGGATAGTTTTTGGGCGACATCCTGCTTGCTCATAGATGGCCATTTTTCTATATTATTTCCATCAAGAAGAACTATTGTATTGTTGTCTCCCCCCATAACATTGTTACCATTTTCCGTGTTGGACACATCGTTGGCTACAATGAGATCAGCCCCCTTTTTCTTCAATTTTTTTTGCGCATTATGGATAAGATTATCAGTCTCGGCTGCAAATCCGATAACCAGTTTAGGACGATTTGTAGAATGTCCGATCGTTGCTAAAATATCTGGATTTTCAATCATCTTGATGACTGGTTCTGAGTGATCTTTGTGTTTTTTTATTTTATGAGCTGCTATTTCTGCGCTACGCCAATCAGCAACAGCGGCAACAAAAATAGCGGCATCAGCAGGTAAGGATTGTTCAACCTTTTCGAGCATATCACGCGCAGTTTCCACGTGAATTGTTTCGACACCTTGTGGATCAGGAATGCTAACAGGACCAGAAATCAGTGTTACCTTTGCTCCCAAACGTGCCAAAGATGCAGCAATGGCATGGCCTTGTTTTCCTGATGAACGATTGGCAAGATATCGCACGGGGTCAATCGGCTCATGTGTTGGGCCAGATGTGACAATGATGTGCTTCCCTTTTAGAGGTTTTGGTTCATCATCAAAAATGTGCTCTACTGCTGCTACAATGCTGAGTGGCTCACTCATGCGACCAAGTCCGGCTTCACCACTTTCTGCCATTGTGCCAATTTCAGGGCCAATCATTTTTAACCCATCTTTGATTAGACAATTGACATTGCGCTGTGTTGCAGGGTGAGCCCACATTACTGGATTCATGGCCGGTGCAAGCAATACATGGCAACGTGCGGCAAGAAGCACCGCACCAGCAAGATCATCCGCAATACCTTGCGCAATTTTTGCCATGCGGTTTGCTGTTGCTGGCGCAACAATAATTAAATCAGCCTCTCTAGCCAATCTTATATGGCCAACGTCATGTTCATCATGTCGGGAAAAGAGATCCTCATAAACATTTTGCCCAGAAAGCGCACTTGCAGCCAAGGGGGTTACAAATTGACAGGCAGATTTTGTCATAATAACGCGCACTGTTGCACCACGTTCGCGCAGGCGACGAATAAGATCGAGCGACTTATAGGCTGCTATACCGCCACCAATAATCAAAAGTATTTGCTTCGATTGCAGTGATTGCATTGGGATAGGGCTGGCAGTATTAGGAGTAATTGGAGAAATTGTAATGGACATGAGAAGATTACGTGCTTCTTCTTCCATAGAACGCCCGTTTTTTGCTGCTCTTAGCCGTAATTGTTCTTTGGCATTATCAGGTAGATTGCGAATTGTAATACTAGCCATTGTTAAACTCCAAGGTGCAATCAATGCAATCATAATATCAATCTTATGTATCGTTTTTTCTATCTAAAAACAAGGGAAAAAGGAAATTAAAATTTTAGTAAAAATGTAGAGTTTGATTTTAAAATTTCAAAATATTTTTTATATAAATAAAAATATAATATATTTGAATATAAATATTATATGAAAATAAATATAAAAATTTATTATTATTTTTGTAAGTGATTTTACAAAAAAATAAAATAAAATTTATTTTTTATATTTTTTATATAAAAATATAAATTTGTAAAAAATAGTACCGTATAAAAAATTATATGGTTAACTATCAACGTATAGAATGACATTAGTTTTGCTATCAGTGATACTAATTAGGCATTTCGACAACACCTCACACCGCTAATTAGGTAGCAGCATAGCACAATTGACACCATAGAATAGTGGTAAAAAGGATAGTCGTAATATTTGTATCAAAGCGCATATGATTGTTGCAGCGTAAGTGTTTGCCACTTCGGTATTATGCTTCAAAAGCATAATCGTGAGATGTAAATGGTTTTTTAGCGGCATTCAAAAGAATGCCGCAGAAGGTTTGATGGTCTGGCGAAAAGCAAGCTAGAAAATTAGCTTATAGGTAATAACGACCATACAAACAGCCATTACAATAATGGCATAGCGACTGAAGCGATTTTGTTTTGCTTGCTCATTTGCAAATCGATTGACCGTTTCATCGTCAAGGTGAAGACCATTTTGCGCCATACTATCCAAACCACGTTGAACACGTTGGAAGCTCTGTGCGATTTCAGGTGTTCTTCGTGCTAGCATGAGCAATGATTGGGCACCTTCACCCAAATCTTTAGCCATGCCGATAGGTCCCATATTTTTACTGATCCATTCTTTGACAACGGGCTCAGCAGCTTTCCACATATTGAAATGTGGATTAAGCGTACGTGCGACACCTTCAACAACCACCATGGTTTTTTGAAGTAAAAGCAATTCTGGTCGTGTTTGCATATCAAACAGTTCCGTCACTTCAAATAAAAGCGTCAAAAGTTTCGCCATAGAAATGGTTTCAGCCGACTGTCCGTGGATAGGTTCGCCAATTGCACGGTTTGCCTGAGCAAAACTTTCAATATCATGATGAGGGGGCACATAACCAGCTTCAAAATGCACATTGGCAACACGGCGATAATCGCGCGTTATGAAGCCATAGAGAATTTCAGCCAAAAAGCGTTTTTCTTTTTTGCCTAACCGTCCAGTAATACCAAGATCGACAGCAACAATGCAGCCATCTTTGTCGACAAAAAGATTGCCAGGGTGCATATCGGCATGAAAAAAGCCGTCCCGCAATGTATGTTTTAAAAACGATTGCATGAGTGTTACTGCAATCGCGTTTAAATCAAAACCAGCTTCTTTGAGTGCCTCGATGTTAGACATTTTAATGCCATCGATCCACTCCATCGTAAGCACATCACGACCTGTGCGCTCCCAATCGACAACAGGGACACGAAAACCTTTGTCATTGGCTGTATTTTCAGCAATTTCAGAAAGGGCGGCGGCCTCGAGACGCAAATCCATTTCTATTTTTGTGGTTTGTGCAAGCGTATCAACCACACTTACAGGGCGTAAACGGCGGCTTGCAGGAACATAACGTTCCTGCATTTCTGCAGCCATATAAAAACCTTCAAGATCTTTTGCAAAACGACGCCGAACACCTGGACGGATTACCTTGACGGCAACTTTGCGCAATGAACCATCTGCATTACGCACAACAGCAGGATGCACTTGTGCCATAGAGGCGGCCGCTATTGCTGGTCCAAACTCAACAAATAAATCGTCGATCTTGCGCCCGAGTGAGCCTTCAATTTGAGCAACTGCTTGCTCATGCGGAAAAGTGTCAACGTGATCCTGCAAGCTGGAAAGATCTTTGGCAACTTCCGATCCAACAATATCCGGCCGTGTTGCAAGAAATTGCCCAAGCTTAATATAGGACGGGCCAAGCTTGTTCATGGCACGAGACATATTTTCTGAGCGTTCATTTTTTTTGGTTTTGCGACGTGCAAACCAGCCAGCAAAACGATGAAGAAATGCGAGGGGTCCCACAAGCCCATCGCTTGGTAGGGCACTTAGCACACCTTCGCGCGCTAAAATAAACCCTACACGAAGAAGACGTAATGATGCGGATAGTCTCGACATTCAGATTTTCCAGCCAGAATGCATAGCGGCAATACCACCGGTAAGGTTGCGATAGGAAACACGGGAAAAACCAGCATTTCTAATCATGGCCGCAAAGTCTTCCTGCTTAGGAAATTTACGAATTGATTCGACCAGATATCGATAGGATTCAATGTCGCCGGCAATCATTTGTCCAACGCGCGGAATACCGTGAAACGACCAAATGTCATAAAGCTTATCGAGTATAGGCATTTCGACTTCTGAAAATTCCAGACACATAAAACGCCCGCCAGGTTTAAGCACCCGAAAAGCTTCTGATAGTGCTGTTGCAATATGCGGCACATTACGAATGCCGAATGCAATTGTGTAAGCGTCAAAAGTATTATCTTCAAAAGGCAACTTTTCAGCATTAGCTTCCACAAAATCGAGATAGGGTGCCAATCCATTTTTGTTTGCGCGCTCTTTCCCGACTTCCAGCATAGAGCTATTAATATCGAGAACTGTAGCATGGGCATGCCGGTTTGATGCTTCAACAATACGAAATGCAATGTCGCCAGTACCGCCAGCAACGTCAAGCACTTTATAGCCGTCAAGATGTGAAGGATGTAGCCATGCTACAAAAGCATCTTTCCATAAACGATGCATTCCAACCGACATGACGTCATTCATAATGTCATATTTTTTGGCTACGGAATGAAAAACTCCATTGACCATGGATTGCTTTTGATTCTCATCGACCTTTTTAAAGCCGAATGATTCTTCCATGCCACCTTTTGCCCCGACGCGTTCTGTCTCGACAGTCATCTTTTGACCTTTCATTTTCATCTGTTGTTTTTTAACCCAACTTGCCGGCTTATGGAATGGCTTACATTGAAAAAGGTAAAATCAAAGTCCGCCAGCACTTTCCATATAACTTAATTCGTCTTATAGGGCATATAAATTGCCGCAACGAGGAGAAAAGTCCATGGGTCTGACAATTGTTTCCCATCCATTGGTTCAGCATAAATTGACGATGATGCGCCGCAAAGAAACATCAACGGCAGAATTTCGCCAACTTGTTCACGAAATTGCATTTTTGATGGGCTATGAAGTTACGCGCGATCTTGAACTGGAAACTGTTCATATCGAAACACCAATGGAAGAAATGGAAGCACCAATGTTAAAGGGCAAAAAGCTGGTGCTTGCCTCTATTTTGCGCGCTGGTGAGGGGCTGCTATTCGGTATGTTGGACCTTTTGCCTTCTGCGCGTGTATGCCATATTGGACTTTATCGCGACCATAATACTCTTGAGGCTGTTGAATATTATTTCAAAGCACCGGAAGATATTTCAGAACGCTTGGTTATTGTTGTTGATCCGATGCTGGCAACCGGTAATTCTGCGGTAAAAGCAATTGAACAATTGAAAAAACGTGGCGCAAAACAAATTCGCTTTGTTTGCATTTTAAGTGTTGAAGAAGGGATAAAACACCTTCAGGATGCACATCCTGATGTGGAAATCTATACTGCATCTGTTGATCGTGGACTTAATCCATCTTGTTATATTCTACCTGGTCTTGGCGATGCTGGTGATCGTATGTTTGGGACAAAATAGTACCGAACGCCGCATATAATGCCAAACAATATGGCATACTATGGTGCACTGATGATTTTAAGAGGGGTGAGACAGATTTTGTCGCAATCAGATTCCTCTTTTACATGGATTAAAGAAAAGGAAAGCTGAATGGCAAACCATATAGCTTTCCATTATGTCTCATGAAGAAATATATGTCTTACTGAGAAATATCATGCACTGCGGCCAAACGACTATTCACATCGCTTCTGTGATTTAATCAATGTTTTCTGTCATAAAACATGATCAATTTTAGTCGTCGCTTACCATTTTGTCCGGTGTTATGGAGAGGTGAAACTATCTTGAAACCGATAATCTTTATTGTGCAATCAATAAGGATTTTGCTTATTGGTGCGTAAATATCTGATAAAACATTGTTTAGCTGAACTGTACCAACACAGTTTTACCATTCAAGGCAGTTTGTTTTTATTTCATAGTTCAAAAAAAGCAATTTACGGATAAAGTCTGTAGATTAAGTAATTTTATTTTTTAAAAGGTGTAATCACTTTTGGGTCTTATGTATTAAATAAGATGCTGGCCTAGAATATTCGATGGAGATTTTAGATGATACGGAAAACAATACGAACGATGACATTGGCAGCCGCAGCAGCGACTGTTGGTATAGTAGCAACTCCATTGGTCGCAATGTCAAAAGACACGACTGCTGACAAAGAAGCCCGCATTAGCTGGTCTGAATTGGTGGGCAAGATTGAACAGGGCGGCTATAAAATTCACGAAATTGAAGAAAAGCGCAATGGCTGGAAAGCGGAGGTTCTTGATAAAAACAACCGCCGCATGGAACTGTTTTATGACCGGAAGGGTAATGTTACACGTCAAAAAACAGACCATTAATGATTGTTGTTTTATTTAAGCTTAAAAAATAGGTATCCTTATTCTGTTTGGGGTGCCTGTTTTTTTATCAGGTGAATGGCAACATCAATATGGGAAATGGAATAGCCAGCCGGTGGGGTCGGCATTATTCGGATATCTGGCATATGATTTTCAATCGCAGAAATATCGCCATTCTCATAGTGGAAAAAACTACTGTCTCGGCAATCGGTCGCATAATATTGTTTTTGTCCGTGACAGGCGACAGGTCTAATCATACCAGCTTTAGCAAAATGGTGCAGCGTATTATAAACTGTTGCTAGCGAAATATCGCTGCCGGAAAGAGCAATATCTTCATATATGCTTTCAGCATCAATCAAACGATTGGAACCATCAAACAAATGGGCCGCTAATATTAGCCTTTGTCGTGTTGCGCGTAATTTATACGTTTCCAATAGAGAATGCATAGATTGTTCATTTTTAGCACGGTCAAGAACACGACGTGTTTTGTCAGTATAATTCAACATGGCAAAATTACTCCTCGTCAAATCTGCACTCGCCAAAATTTAATTTCTTATTGCAAACGATTATCATTTGCAAAAATAGAACTTGTCTGATAGGCAATAAAGAAATTGCAAATGATTTGCAATAAGAAAGTTAACGACACGGATTTAGTAAAATGAAAACACCGACCTTCCTGCGACAGATAGGGCATAAAATTGCAGCTATGGCTCTTGCGGCATTATTTATCGGGTTAATTCACCCAACAGCTTCTTTAGCAGCGCATAAGTTTAAAGCAGTTACTACATTTACTATTATTGCCGACATGGCGCGCAATGTGGCAGGCGATGCAGCAGAGGTTGAGTCAATTACCAAGCCGGGGGCAGAAATTCATGAATATCAGCCAACCCCCCAAGATTTAATGCGAGCACAAGGTGCCGATCTTGTTTTATGGAATGGTTTGAATCTTGAACTATGGTTCGAGAAGTTTTTTGATAATATCCAAAATGTTCCCAGCGTTACCGTTTCAGATGGTGTAGAACCCATTGGAATTACCGAAGGCCCTTATAGCGGTAAACCTAACCCTCATGCATGGATGTCGCCGACGTCAGCCTTGATCTATGTGGATAATATTCGCGATGCTTTTGTGAAATATGATCCAGCTAATGCAGAGAAATATAAGCACAATGCAGAAGTTTATAAAAACAAGATTCGTGCGACAATTGACCCGATAAAAAATGAGCTTGCCCGTTTGCCTGAGGAAAAGCGCTGGTTGGTAACAAGTGAGGGTGCTTTTAGTTATTTGGCGCGGGACTTTGGCTTGAAAGAACTTTACCTTTGGCCAATCAATGCAGACCAGCAGGGCACACCACAACAAGTTAAACATGTGATCGATGAAGTGCGTAAGCACAATATACCGGTTGTATTTTCTGAAAGCACCATCTCACCAGCACCAGCCAAACAAGTTGCGCGTGAAACAGGTGCAAAATATGGCGGTGTCTTATATGTTGACTCTCTATCAGACGAAAACGGTCCCGTTCCAACCTATATCGAGCTTTTAAATGTAACGGCCTCTACGATTTCACAGGGGCTTTCCCAATGATAAAAAAGGGAACTCAAACAGCGGCGCAAACAACCGCGCAAACGGAGACGCAAACAGGCATAGCCGTGTCCGATGTTACGGTCACTTACCGCAATGGACACACAGCACTGCGCACAGCAAGCTTTACCACGCCAATAGGCTCCATTGCTGCGTTGGTGGGGGTTAACGGGTCAGGCAAATCAACTCTATTCAAGGCGATAATGGGCTTCGTACGTCTGTCCAAGGGTAGTATTCGCATTTTTGGAATGCCTGTTCGCAAAGCGTTAAAACAAAATCTTGTGGCCTATGTTCCGCAGTCTGAAGATGTGGACTGGAATTTTCCGGTCCTTGTTGAAGATGTTGTGATGATGGGGCGTTATGGCCACATGAATTTTTTACGCAAACCCAGTGCAATCGATCATGCTGCTGTTGCTGATGCCCTATCACGCGTCAATATGCTAGGTTTTCGTAAACGACAAATTGGTGAATTATCCGGTGGCCAGAAAAAGCGCGTTTTTCTGGCGCGTGCAATCGCACAGGAAGCACGTGTTATTCTGTTGGACGAGCCATTTACCGGTGTTGATGTAAAAACAGAAGATCAGATTATCGTTCTATTAAAGGAGCTACGCGACAGTGGTGCTGTCATGCTGGTATCTACACATAATTTAGGATCTGTTCCGGAATTTTGTGACCGTACTGTATTGATAAAAGGCACGGTTTTGGCATCTGGCCCAACAGAAGATATTTTCACAGAAGCAAATCTTGAAAAGACGTTTGGTGGCGCTTTGCGGCATCATCGACTTAATACGGCGTCAAAAACGGCCAATGTTCTTGATGTGGTTGGTGATGGCGAAAATCTACTCGTACTAAGTGCGGAAAATGGAAAGACATTACCATTATGATGACGTGGTTACTTGAACCTTTTCAATATGAGTTCATGGTCAATGCCATGCTCGTTGCAGCACTCGTTGGTTGTGTTTGCGCGTTTCTGTCTGCCTTTCTGATGTTAAAAGGCTGGTCGCTTATTGGCGATGCCTTGTCACATTCTATCGTACCAGGTGTGGCAGGCGCCTATATGCTTGGGCTGCCATTTTCGCTTGGGGCATTTTTTTCTGGTGGCCTTGCTGCATCAGCCATGCTGTTTTTCAATCAGCGAACAAAACTTAAAGAAGACACCATTATAGGTCTTATCTTTTCATCGTTTTTTGCCCTTGGTCTTTTTATGAAATCACTTAAACCAATGGCCATCAGCATAGACACTATCGTGCTTGGTAATATTTTGGCAGTCAGTCCAACGGATATTTTTCAGCTTGTATGTATTGGCGTCGTTTCCCTGCTTATTTTGCTCTTGAAATGGAAAGACCT
The DNA here is from genome assembly GCA_945285915.1 of uncultured Bartonella sp. Classification (GTDB taxonomy): domain Bacteria; phylum Pseudomonadota; class Alphaproteobacteria; order Rhizobiales; family Rhizobiaceae; genus Bartonella. Next base: position 14,135 of record CALYQL010000020.1, on the reverse strand, counting down.
GATGGTAACTTTCTTTGATGAAAGTCACGCTCGTTCAATAGGATTGAACACTACGGGGCTAAAGATACTGTTTTTTGCATTATTGGCCGCTTGCACGGTGGCTGCAATGCAAACAGTCGGGGCATTTCTAGTTATCAGTCTGGTGGTTACACCGGGTGCAACAGCCTATTTGCTAACCGATCGTTTTCAAAAGCTTATTATACTGGCTGTTATCATTGGCGTTATAACAAGCGCTGTTGGGGTCTATGTAAGTTACCTTCTGCATGCACAGACCGGCGGCGTTATCGTCCTATTACAAGCAATGTTATTTATTGCAGCGTTCATTTTGGCACCAAAACATGGTTTTATTGCTGCACGCCTACGGGCAAGGAAGGTTCATAATGATTGATGTATTGCTTTATCCCTTCCAATTTCCTTTTATGATAAGAGGAATGGCAATTACCATGATTGTTGCCGTACCAATGGCGATGTTATCCTGCTTTCTCATTTTAAAAGGCTGGTCACTCTTGGGCGATGCAATTTCGCATGCGGTGTTCCCTGGTGTTGTGGTCGGTTATATGGTGACACCTACAGTCATTTCATGGCTTGCATTGTTGCCATGGTTGCAAATAACAACGATAAATACGTCTGATATTACAATGTCGATGATTGCGCTCGGGGCATTTGCAGCCGGTATGGTATGCGCGATCCTCACAGGCTTTTTAGGTGCCAACTGCCGCATTAAACAAGACACGGTGATGGGCGTTGTTTTTTCATCAATGTTTGGATTGGGTCTGGTGCTTGCAACCAGTATAGAAAGTGAACTTCATCTCACCCATATCCTATTTGGTCATCTTTTGGGGGTAAATAAGCTCGATATTATCCAGACAGCTTTTATTTCGTTTGTCGTTGCTGCTATTTTAATGCTCAAATGGCGTGATTTTCAGCTTTTCAGTTTTGATCCTATTCAGGCACAAGCGGTGGGTTTAAGCGTTAAATTTTTGCATTATGCGCTTCTCACCATGATATCGCTCACCATTGTTGCAGCATTGAAAGCTGTTGGCATCATTTTGGCAATTTCTTTGCTTATTGCTCCTGGAGCCATTGCCTATCTTGTGACCAAGCATTTCGCGAAAATATTGATCATTGCTGTTTTTATAGCAGTTCTGTGTAGTTTCTTAGGGGTATATTTGAGTGCTTTTATTGGCTCCGATGCTGCATCGACAATTGTTCTGCTGCTGACAGTGGTGTTTATTATTGCGTTTATTTATGCGTCCATTTCTGCACGTCGCGTCACATCAGAGGCTTGAGTATAAGTTACATTTAATGTTAGTGTCAGTGAAATAGTTTATCGCCCATGGTCTTACTGATTTCATGAAACGCTATGTTATCAATCTTGATCGCTCGGTAGAGCGATTAAATTCTATCAAATCTGTTTTTGAACAGGCACAGCTTGATTTTATTCGGGTGAGTGCGGTTGATGGCAAGCTATTGCCAGAAGAAGACTATTTACGTTTAACCAAGGTGCGTAATTGGCCAAAGAAACTCAGCCATTCAGAAGTAGCTTGTTTCCTAAGTCATTTGCAGTGCTTGAAATTGATTGCTGAAGGTGATGAACCTTATGGTGCTGTGTTTGAGGATGATATAAAATTATCACCCAATGCTAAACCATTTTTAGAAGACTGGTCATGGATTCCTAAGGGTAGCGACGTTATCAAGCTGGATACTGCAGAAATTATGTGCGTTCTTGGGCGATTCAATGCAAACTTGCACAAAGGATACCAGCTTGCACCGTTAATTACGAAACACTATTGCACAGGTGGTTACATCATATCCAAGGAATGCGCAAAAAGAGTTTATGATAAAAACACCCAAATAACAGCCCCATTTGATGAAATCCTGTTCAATCCAGATTGTTGGGATTCAAAGTCCGCGAAAGTTGAGCAGTTATTTCCTGCAATTGTTGTTCAGATTGGTCTGGAAAGCACAATTCGCTCATCTATTCCAAGGAACGAAAAACACAAACCATCCAATCGACCTTTTTTAGAAAAGGTATATCGCGAGTTTAACCGTGCAAAAAAGCGCTACATTATGCCATGGCTTATGAAAACCTTTTTGCGCTATTATTGGGGCATTGTGCCGTTTAAATAAGTTAACCGGTTGTGGATTGTTTTTTGATGCATATCAGCTATGCAGAATTATAACTTGTGATTTTTGGGTCAATAGAATATCTTTGCGCGAGTTGGGTTACTCCTCCTCCCAAACCCAACGGATGAATGCAGCATCTCCTCCTCCCAAACGCTGCATTCGCAATCAAAAGGCTGCGCATCTCCTCCCGCGCGGCCTTTTTTTTAATCGGTTTAATTGTTAAAATTTTCTGTCTCAAATAAAATTGTCCGCCTCAAAATAGGTTGGTAATTGTTTATTGAGCCTTATGTCGCTTTCTCCCTAAGTCGCTTTCTGTTGAGCCTGAAATAGCTCTTGGGATATTTGAACACCCATTGCTATATTTGCACAATTGAATGACTTTTGAAGCATGAACGGTTTTGAAGATAGTATCTTTAAATTAGATCATTTCAAAATTTTACATTTTAAAAAATTTAAATATTTTATCCAAGTTCAACCATATATCTATATCGCTATGTTTTATAAAAACGCTCTTATGACGTGTTTTATATGCATCTATAATATGAAAGCCGGATATATCTCTTTAAATAATGAAAAATGGCGAGAACTATTTTTTAGCAAAACCGTTTTTAGCAGAATTAAGAAACCAATTTTACAGGAATTGCTGCAATCCAATTTATGGTTAACACGACATTAACATTATCGGTTTTAATCTGCCACCACAATATTGATTCGCATAGCAGTGACAGACTGTTTTGAGAGGGATTATGCGCATAAAACAAATTTTGCTTGCTGCCGGACTGTTGACAAGTGCAGCATTGACCGGTTGTACAACAACTGGAGGATCGTCATCAACACTGGCTGCCTATTCCGCAGTCAATGATGGTGGATTTGTCGTTCCTGCTATTTCAGCCAATGAAATCAGACCGGAGCTTCGGAGACAGGTTGTTGCCTATCCAACACAGGAAGCACCGGGTACAATTATCATTAATACACAAGCAAGATTTCTATATTTTATCATGCCAGATGGAAAAGCCATGCGTTATGGCATTGGTGTAGGCCGTGATGGTTTCCGTTGGACGGGTAATGCAACAATTGGCCGTAAAGCAGAATGGCCAGCTTGGGTGCCACCTCAACGTATGCTTGTTCGCCAACCGGAATTAAAGGAATTTGCTGGTGGTATGCAACCGGGGTTGAAAAACCCGCTTGGAGCACGTGCGCTTTATCTTTATAAAAATGGTCGTGACAGCATGTTCCGACTGCACGGCACGCCAGAATGGTGGACGATTGGTACTAATGTTTCATCCGGCTGTATCCGTCTTATCAATCAGGATATTATTGATTTGTATAACCGCGCTGAAGTTGGTGCAAAAGTTATTGTTGAATAAGAACAGTAAACCTATCCCTTATAAGAGCGCGGCACAGTCCGCGCTTTTTTATTGAGCGTAGAGCATCGAAACTATTAGTTATAGAGCACCCAAAGCAATGCACTGTAATTCGCTAGATTAGATACGCTTAATATAGGCATCTATTTCGATTTTTGCTTCGATAGCTGAGCCTTTCCAGTTTTGCCGGAAAATTCTTGTTACTTCAGCACGTAAAACTTTCTGACTGCTTTTAACGCCGTTAAGGAGCGTTCAGCGCGCGTTATAAAGGTGCATTTCACAGCTATTATATTTTAACGTGATGGGCGTGTCAGAATATAAACAGAGATCAATATCAAAACGATTGCAACGCAAATGGCGAGCCAAAGCACAGGCTTTGCGATCAACAAGAATGAGCAAAACCCAGCACTCATACCACCAACAGCAAGTATTTTTACAAATGGTGAAATAACACCTTGCTCTTCCCATTGTTTAATAGGTGGTCCAAACACCTTATGGCTATGCAGCCAATGATGAAAACGTGGTGAGGAGCGGGCAAAACACCATGATGCAACCAGAAGAAATGGCACTGTTGGCATGATAGGAAGAATGGCCCCAATGATTGCCAGAACAATCATGAGTAAGCCAATGACGTGATAAATAATGCGTAAAGGACGAGGAACGTTAAAATCTTTCATCTCTAATCTCTCGCATTAAAATATTACCATTTTTTGTCAAAAACGCCCCAAAATGAGGCAAAGTATTGATAATTAAGGCGAAAATGCCTTGGAAGGGTCATTCCTACACCACATAGGTTCAGTATTAACGCCATCTCGCTTAACGATCTTACAAACTCAAACTGGTAAGCAGGATATGTGTTTTTTGACCGAGAAAAAAAGCCTTCTATCATTGATAACAGCAATTTTTGTTGTTTTTTCAGTTAATATCAGCCAAGCCCGCCAATGTGGAGGAGCTTCATGGTATTCCCTTCATTCCAAAACCGCATCAGGTGAAAGAATGAACCCTTTTGGTATGACAGCTGCCCATAAGACATTACCCTTGGGTAGTAAAATCCGTGTTACCAATAACATTAATGGCAAGTCGATTATTGTACGTGTCAATGATCGTGGACCATTTATTGCTGGTCGCATTTTGGATTTATCAAAAGGAGCAGCCAATCAACTTGGTTTTGTTCAGCGTGGTGTAACAAAAGTCTGTTACGAACGAATAAGCTGATATCATCAAAAAATAGAAGGGGAAGATTCATATCTTTCCCTTCTATAAATGCAAAATTCTTTTATTCGCCAAGGTTTTTCAGGGCGCGTAGACCAAGCGAAAATGCAATCCAGCTCCAGCCTTGGAAAATCAGATCAATGGACAGGAACAAGCCTAATACCCAAAGGCTGTTGAAAGGCCAACCGGTTGTAATAATAAGACCGGCTATTGCGGTGATGATACCAGCTGCAATAATCCAGCCATAACCTCTGACTCCACGACTTTGGAACCCGACCACAATGCGGATTACACCGGCGACTATCAGCAAAAATCCCAAAAGAAATGTGAAAAAAGCGGCCGCTAAGATTGGCTCAACAAGACAAACAATGGCGCCAATTGTGTAAAGTAGGCCTGCAATAAGCCAGTAGAAAAAACGTCCCCAACTTTTTACACTAAACGCATGAACGGTTTGAATAGCACCGCCAAAAAGCATCATAATACCAATATAAATTGTTACGGCCGTTGTGGCAAAAGGCAGTGTAAAAGCTGCTATCACCCCTACAATGAGTAGGAGGATTCCCATAGCCATAAACCATCCCCATTTGCTCGCGAGTTCTCTTCCGTTAATAGGAAGATTCAAATTGTCTGCTCTCACGATTATTTTTCCTTTTCAAAATGAATGTTTCGAAACTAAATTTATTATGCCATTGCTGTTTAGAAAAAAGCATTGGCATCTTTTATCGTCTTTACCCTAAATATATGTTGTAAATATCGTATGAACAGAGACACTCGATCACAATTACGGTAACAACAATTTTTTAACAGTAGTGAGAAGTAAGTATTTTATGGATTTGTTTCTTGAAAATTATTGGCCCCATATCCTTGCCCTTTTGTCACTTGTTTTTGGACTTGTGGCTGCTATTCACGCAACAATGACCAAACAGGAAGTCCGTTCGGCTATTGGTTGGGTTGGTGTCATATTACTTTCTCCCATACTTGGTGCTTTGATATATGCGGTTTTTGGTGTCAACCGTATGCGTAACCGCGTAGTTAATGAAAAGCGTCGTCATGTTGCGGGCAAGGGACATGCTCGCATCGTTGATTATGACTGTAGCAATGAGGATATTTTACAACGTTTTGGCCGACTGGCCTTGCCTATGAAAAGATTGGGTGACCATGTCAGTCTTGGGCGGATTACTTCAGGAAATAAGCTGCACGTATTTGATAATGGTGACGAGGCTTATGGTGCCATGTTGTCCGCTATTGAAGAAGCGCGCAACTGCCTCATTCTTGAATCTTATATCTTTGATCGTGATGAGATGGGGGAGCACTTCGTCAAAGCTCTGTCCGCGGCGGCTAAACGTGGCGTTGCTGTTCGTGTTTTGATAGATGCTGTCGGTGCGCGTTATTCAATTCCCAGTATCGTTCGTGATTTGCGCAGGGAAAAAGTGCCAGTTGCTGTCTTTAATGGCAATATCATTATGGGGCTTAGGCTGCCTTATGCCAATTTAAGAACACACCGTAAAATACTTGTTGTCGATAACAGTGTTGCATTCACGGGTGGAATGAATATTCGCGCAGGATTTTCTCATAAATTAAGCGGAGAAAAAACCGCAGATGACACACATTTCAAGGTAGAAGGGCCAGCGGTAATAGACTTATTCAGAGTTGCTTCTAATGATTGGTGTTTTGCAACAGGTGAAGCTCTTGATGATAAAAATTGGTCGATACCATCACCAAAATGCAAACCGAATGAAGGTATGTGTGTGCGCGTTGTTCCAACAGGGCCTGACCGGTTGATGGAAACCAATCAACGTATGTTGATCGGTGCGTTTTCACTGGCTGAAAAGCATATTAGAATTATGACACCGTATTTGCTTCCCGATCGTGAATTGATTAGCGGATTGGTAACAGCGGCACGTCGTGGTGTTGAAGTTGATATTGTTGTGCCGGGAAACAACAATCTTAAATTGGTTGATCGGGCGATGCGTGCGCAATTTGACCAACTTTTACAAGATGGCTGTCGGATTTGGCGCGCCAATGGTCCATTCAATCATTCTAAGCTGATAGCGATTGATGACAGGTGGAGCTATGTCGGCTCATCAAATCTTGATGCGCGTTCTTTAAGATTGAATTTTGAAATCGATATGGAAGTTTTTGATGAATCCTTATCGCATTCTCTCTCTGAAAAAATAGCTAAAGAGCAAAGGGATTCGCGTCAGGTTCTTATGGAAGATCTGGTTAAACGCCCCTTTTTATTCCGTTTGATTGATAAGATTATTTGGCTGGGGTCACCGTATCTTTAAGAAAAGTTGTGGCCCCAGCAAGGTCTATTTTTGCTTTGATCGGCAAGTGGTCTGATGCAACACGGGCAAGTGCTGTATTATGAATTTCGATATTGGATACCAATTGGTGCGGATAGGCAAAAACCCTATCAAGTGCCAAAACAGGAAAGCGCGAAGGAAAACTTGGCAGTGTCCCTAATCTTAAATCAAAAAAGGATTCAAGACTGGCCAATGATGATGTTTTTCCAATACGCCATTCATTAAGATCACCCACCATGATTGTCGGCATAATCTTGCGCGTTTGTAACAGCGAAAGGATAACCTTTGCCTGCTTGATGCGAGAGTGATGCAAAAGGCCGAAATGAGCAGCTACAATACGTATGTTGCCAGCCGGCATTGCCAGTTCAACGATAAGTGCCCCTCGTGGTTCAACACCTGGTAGGTTAATTTGCACAATGTCATTAACCTTGCCATTGCGCATAAACAAAGCATTGCCGTGCCAGCCATGTCCGTTGGGCGACATTGTGTTGATCGGCACAGGAATAAGGCCAGTTTCTGCTTTCAAATAATTAAGGTCAAGTAATCCTATTCTTTCGCCAAAACGTTTGTCTGCTTCTTGTAGAGCCATAATGTCGGCATCGAGCTCGGCTATAACACGCACAATCCTTTTAGGGTCAAAAACTTTGTCGGTACCGACGCATTTGTGCACATTATACGACGCGACTATTGTGTCATAGGTATCGCAATCTGCCTCTGCTGGGCGATGGCCTTGCCGGTTGCGAATAGCACGCAAAATTCTATCGTGAAGTGTTTTCTGGTTTAACTGGTTAGGCCAGTGAAGCTTTTTATTTTTAAGAACGTCAATCATTTGTTTCTTTTGCGAGGAAAAAGGTTTCCTCATTTAATCACCGTGGAATATGCCGCTATCACACATAAAGCGCAAGTATTATCATTATAAACCAGCAACCACTTTTTATCTTGATTAATGGATTGTGATATAATTTACGACAGACAAAGAAAAATTAGGATTTTTTTGAAACTAGGTCTATTCTTTTACCATATCCTGTATCCTTGATAGGTCACGGTAGAGATAATGATGAACGACAGTGATAATGAAGCAATTATCATTACAGCATTCTCGCAGCAGCCTGCAACGCAGAAGCAAGCTGGTCCTGTTGCCTTTAACCGTATTGAACTTAATGCTATTTTGCGCATCTATGGGCAAATGGTGGCGGCTGGTGAATGGCGGGATTATGCAATAGACCATCTTGATGACAAGGCGGTATTTTCTATTTTTCGACGTTCGAGCGAAGTGCCCCTTTATAGGGTTGAGAAATGCCCAAGATTATCAAATAAACAAGGTGCTTATAGTGTTATTGCTGCAACCGGCATGATTTTAAAACGCGGGCATGAGTTGCAAAATGTTTTAAGAGTTTTCGATAAAAAACTTCTCAAACTTGTTTAGCTTTTATAGCTTGAGTTTTTACTGCAATAAACATCAATAAAATTGGTCAATCATAATAAAAGCCCCGTAACAGCTGTTACGGGGCTTAAAATATCACCAATTAAACGGGACAAATTAGTCGCGGTTTTGGCCTAAGAATTGTAGTAAGAACACAAACATATTGATGAAGTCGAGATAGAGCGTCAATGCTCCCATAACAACTTTACGACCACGAGATTCAACCTCGTCACCTTCGTAATACATCAATTTGATTGTTTGTGTGTCATAAGCCGTTAAGCCAGCAAAAATCAGCACACCAATAACAGATATAGCAAATTGAAGAGCGCTTGAACCAAGGAAAATATTGACAATCATTGCCAATAGAATACCGATCAATCCCATAAATAGGAAAGAGCCCAAGCCAGTTAAATCACGCTTTGTTGTGTAGCCATAAAGCGAAAGAGAACCAAAAGCTGCTGCCGTTATAAAGAAGGTTTGTGTGATGCTACCTGGTGTGTAGCGTAAAATAATAGATGATAGGGAAAGCCCAACAAGTGCAGCATAACCAAAAAATATCGCGCGAGCTGTACTGGTGCTTAAAGAACCAATTCTAATACTTAAAAATAACACCGCTACCAATGGCGCAAACATAACAACATAGGCAAATGGCGATGTATAGAATGTGACACCGAATTGGGTCAGCACGACACCATTGCGCATAACACCGACAGCCGACGCAGGATCAGTTGTGGTTGCCAATGACGATATAACAAATGCAGCAATGCCTGTAATAACCAAGCCGATTGCCATCGTATTATAAACGCCCAGCATATAGCTGCGTAAACCTTGATCAATCGAAGCATCTGCATGTTCGACTGTAGCTGAACGTAAGTTTTTAAAATCTTGCATATAAATCTTCCTCTAGCGTGTGTTCCGTCCGGTGTCGAGAAATGAAATTTTCAATATATGCTTTTCCATTCATCCCGCGCGCCGCTGGCGGAACCCCAGCATGCGTGTTAATTATTATGGGAAACTCTTCAATAAATTTCAAGTCTTTATATCATGACCAAAGCTTACAAATCTTTAAGAAAACGTGATGGCTTTTCACTCAAAATTTTCCATGTTCCAATTAAACCAAAGCCAATACTTAAAATCAAAGATGTTATTATAACGGTAAATCCAGTACTCCACATCAAATGGGGGCTTAATATTTCCATTTTATAATGTGCGATAGCGCAACCAGCCAAACCACCAAAGATAAAAGCAAAGGTTGCCGTTATTAATCCCAAAAGCGCATATTCATAAATATAGGCTTTCATCAGCGTTGAGCGTGTGGCGCCCAACATTTTTAAGATCACTGCATCATGGGCTCGTGCACGGTTTGACGCAGACAATGCACCAGCAAGCACAAGAATAGATGCCAATAATGCAATGGAAGAGGACGCACGAATGGCCATGCTTATTTGGTTTATCAATTTGCTGGCATCAGATAGAACCTGGTGGACAGGGACAACCGTAATGGATGGAAAACGATGTGAAATTTCTCGCATAAAACTGGCTTCATCGAGATTTTGTTTTGAACCATTCTTGAAGGTAGCAAGCCAGACATGGGGCGCATTCTTTAATATTTGCGGTGAAAAAATCATCACAAAATTCATATTGAATGAATTCCAATCAACATCACGGAAGTTGGTAACTTTGGCAGTCAATTCATGACCAAGAACATTGACAGTAATTGTTTCACCCAATTTTAATCCAAGTTCGTGGCCTTCTTTTTGTGAAAATGATACTTGGGTTTCAGAACCAATATTGGATTGCCACCATTCTCCTTCAGATATTTTTACATCTTTCGGCATAATATCCGAATAGGTAATATTGCGATCACCACGTAAAACCCATGCGCTATCGGGATGAACTTTTGCATCATTTGCCGCAATGTTGTTGAGCTTTACAATACGCGCTCGTAATGTTGGCATAATGTCTATCTTGCCATCAGGATCATAACTTTTGATAAAGTTTGAAAATGCTTCAACATCATTCTTTGTTATGTCCATAAAAAAGAAATCTGGTGCTTTTTCAGAAACAGAATGGCTGAGTTGATTGCGGAGATTGCCATCAATTGTAGCGAGCACCATCAATAATGTTAATCCGAGTCCCAGTGCCATAACGACAGAAGGTGTCAGCGCGCCTGGCCTATAGATATTGGTGACAGCCAGCCTTAATATTGTGGAGCGAATATGAGCGCATTTTTTAGCAAAGTATTGGATTAAAAAGGCTAGCCCATTCAATATAACAAAAATAACCATGGTAACGGCCATAAAAATAACAGCCAACCGACGATCATATGCGGTGAAAAATGCCAGCAATATAATGATGGAAAATAGCAATATAACGGAAAACCAAGCCCGTTTTTCTTGAAATTTTCGAGTAGATTTTCTGAATGGTCGCAATAGGCTTGTAACCGGCGTGGAATATGATTTTGCTAATGGCAGAATAGAAAAAACAGCCGTTGTTAAAAGTGCAAAAACAACCGATGTCATCAAGCCAGATGGATATATGTGCGTTTCGTTGAAGAATGGCAGATATAGGCGCATAACAGCGTTTACGATGAAGGGTAATATAACAGCGATAACAAGCCCGATAATAATTCCAATAAACGCAATGAGCATGATTTGCGAAAAGTAAATTGCAAATATCATACGGCAAGAAGCGCCAAGCGCTTTAAACGTTGCGATGACGGGTTGTTTTTTATCCATATAATGGCGCACGGCATTGGCAATACCAACTCCACCAACGATAAGCGCGGTTAAGCCGATAAGGGTAAGAAAACTTGAAAACCGCTCAACGTCACTGGTTAATGCTGGTGCTGCTTGTAAACGGGTGCGAATGGTCCAACCGCTGTCGAATATTGCATTTTTGCTCTCTTTAGCAAGCGCTTTAAGATTTTTATCGGAAGCATCAGGAATGGCGAGTTTGTAAACAAATGTGCGCAGACTACCCGGTTGCAGAAGTCCTGTTGCCTGAAGCGCGTCTAACGACATGAATACACGGGGACCAAGCTGAAAACCTTCCGACAATAAATCCGGTTCATCGTCTAAAATTGCCCGAATAATGAGGTTGGCATTGCCTATATTGATTGTGTCGCCAACATGAAGCTGCAATCGGTCAAGAAGCAATTGCGGAACAACTGCCCCGTAATTGCTACCAACTTTGGCAAACAAGTCTGATGTTTTGATTTGTGGTGTTGTTTTGAGTGTGCCGTAAAGCGGATAAACGCCGTCTACAGCTTTTATTTCCACCAATGTTTGATCGCCAGTGTCAATCCGTCTTGCCATGGAACGTAATTGGATTGAGGTGGAAACATTGCCTGTCTTTTTTAAAAAAGACATTTCTTTTTCATTGGCTTCACTTTGTGTGGAACTGAAGCGCATATCGCCTGCAAGAATAATCTGCCCTTGTTGGGTGATTTCATGCGAAATATTGTTCGATATGCCATTGATACCGCCAATTGAAGCAACCCCTAATGCGATGCATGCTAAAAAAATATAAAATCCTTTTAAGCCGCTACGCATTTCGCGCAATGCAAACCGCCAACAAAGCAAAAGTTCTTGCAATCGGGTCATCAACCAAGCTCCGTGCCATCATAAATGACACCATTTTGCATATGTATCTGTCGCCTACAGCGCGCAGCCAATGCAAGATCATGTGTAACAAGAATTGTGGTTAGCCCATGTTCTTGCGCGCGACTGAAAAGAAGGTCGGCAATTATTTGTCCGGTTTCTGTATCAAGATTTCCCGTTGGTTCATCAGCCACAAGAATATCTGGGTTGGGGGCAAGCGCACGGGCTATTGCAACACGTTGCTGCTCGCCACCGGATAACATACTCGGATAATGATGCAGCCTATGCCCAAGACCAACAGCTTCAAGCTCTTTTTGTGCAACCGAAAAAGCATCTTTGCGCCCAGCCAATTCTAGCGGCACAGCGGCATTTTCCAATGCCGTCATATTGGGTATAAGTTGGAATGACTGAAAGACAATGCCGACATGTTTTCCGCGAAAAGTCGCAACTTCATCTTCCGACATCTGGTCAATGCGTTGCCCAGCAATTGTAATCATGCCCTTGTCAACTTTTTCAAGTCCTGCAAGAACCATAAGAAGTGTTGATTTCCCAGACCCTGATGGTCCGACAATGCCCACTGTTTCCCCTTGGGAAATATGCAACGACAAATTTTTTAGAACATGGACTCTTGCCGCACCATCACCTAAGGTCAAATCGATATTTTTTAGTTCAACCAGTGGGCTTGCCATAAATAACTCCTGTTCTTATGTCAAAAGCTGAATTAATATTGTCATCCTATCTAACGCAAACAGGTAAATAAATGTTGCGATCTTCAATATGGGCTGTTTTGGGAATAGTTTGGGGTCTTGTCACGGTCTCGCCAGCATTGGCGCAAGATATCACGTTGGATGAGCCGCAGGATAATGTGCAAGATAGTGTATTGGAAGACGATCTGACACCACCACAACCATTTCAAATTGTGGGGTTTGGTGACAGCTTAATGGCGGGTTACCGTTTGGCTGCCGATAAATCCTTTACAGCACAACTTGAAAATGCCCTACAGGCCAAAGGGTACAATGTTGCGGTAACAAATGCGGGCATTTCTGCCGATACAACAACTGGTGGTCGCGAGCGTATTGATTGGTCGGTACCTGATGGGACGGGATTGGTTATTTTAGAGCTTGGTGCCAATGATATGTTGCGCGGCATTACACCTGATTTGACCGAGCAAAATCTTGATTTTATGCTGGCACGGTTAAAAGAGCGCAAAATACCAGTTCTTCTAGTTGGTATGTTGAGTGCGCCAAATTTGGGAAAAGAAAACGCAGCAAAATTCAATCCAATCTATCCGCGATTGGCTGATAAATATCATGTTGCATTTTATCCTTTTTTTCTGGACGGCGTAGCAGGACAACAGGCTTTGCAGCTTGACGACGGTATGCACCCCAATGAAAAAGGTGTTGGTACAATGGTTGAAAAAATGTTGCCCGTCATCGAAAAGACATTGGCTGGGCTTGGCGTAAATCACCAATAACGCAAATTGATTGAGGCAAATATTTATGCCGATTCTAAATCTTCATAAAGAACATCCGTTGGAAGATGGGCGCCAATCGGAAAAGGCCTTGTTGGTTCGTCATGGTGTGCAAAGATTGTTTTTGCGCCTTGGAATACCTGTATTGAGCGAATTGCCTCTTGCGGACGGTCGACGGGCAGACCTCATTGGTGTAACGCGCAAGGGAGAGGTGATTATTGTCGAAATTAAATCGTCTATTGCTGATTTGAAGGCAGATCACAAATGGCAGGATTATCGCAATCACTGTGATAAATTATATTTTGCCAGCCATCAGGATGTTCCTATGGAAATGTTTCCTGATGATTGCGGTTTCATTTTGGCGGATGGTTTTGATGGGCATATTATGCGGGAAGCACCGGAACATCGTTTGTCCGCCCCTAAGCGAAAAGCTTTGATGTTGCGCCTTTCACGCGTGTCCATGCGTCGTTTAACGCGTGCAGAGCTGGATGGATTTGATCTAACGGACGAAAAAACCGACAAAGAAGATTAAGGCGTGTAAAATCAATTGACATTGATCGCACAGATATTCAATCAACGTCAAACGTCAAACGTCAAACGTCAAACGTCAAACGTCAAACGTCAAACGTC
>CALYQL010000019.1 GCA_945285915.1 uncultured Bartonella sp. | reverse complement strand
CGGCAAATAAGGGCAGATTTAGGCATCGTTCTTTAATAAACGGGGCGTAAAGCTTAGCCGTAACGCTAAAGCTTTTTAAAACCAACGCTGATTACCTCTTTTACACGTGACAATGGCGCGTGTTACACTGCGACAATGGTGCTTGTTACTCTGTGACAGTAAAGCTTTTTGTAGACAGCGGAGCAATGGTCTTCAGGTTGCTATGCGGTGGTTGAGAAAAGCCGCTCTCTTTTCAGGCACTGTGACTATATTGTTCAGGGACTGTCACACGTGTTCTTGTGCAACTTCCTAAGCGTCGATCCGCCATCTTGTCAGTTATCTTGCTACAGACTGTTTTTTAGTTGCATCGGTATTGATATAGCATCTTAGAAAATACCTAGCAAAAGCTAGATACGGCAAATAAGGGCAGATTTAGGCATCGTTCTTTAATAAACGGGGCGTAAAGCTTGGACATGATGCTAAAGCTTTTTTAAACCAACGCAGATTACCTCTTTAACATATGACAATGGCGTGTGTTATACTTTGACAGTGGTGCTTGTTACCCTGTGACAGTGGCGCTTTTTGTAGACAGCGGAGTAATGGTCTTCAGATTGCTATGCGTTGGTTGAGAAAAGCCGCTCTCTTTTCAGGCACTGCGACTATATTGTTCAGGGACTGTCACACGTGTTCTTGTGCAACTTCCTAAGCGTCGATCCGCCATCTTGTCAGTTATCTTGCTACAGACTGTTTTTTAGTTGCATCGGTATTGATATAGCATCTTAGAAAATACCTAGCAAAAGCTAGATACGGCAAATAAGGGCAGATTTAGGCATCGTTCTTTAATAAACGGGGCGTAAAGCTTGGACATGATGCTAAAGCTTTTTTAAACCAACGCAGATTACCTCTTTAACATATGACAATGGCGTGTGTTATACTTTGACAGTGGTGCTTGTTACCCTGTGACAGTGGCGCTTTTTGTAGACAGCGGAGTAATGGTCTTCAGATTGCTATGCGTTGGTTGAGAAAAGCCGCTCTCTTTTCAGGCACTGCGACTATATTGTTCAGGGACTGTCACACGTATTCTTGTGCAACCCCATAAGCGTTTAATGTCGTCTTATCCGTTATCTTGTTAACGATAGCGCGTTTCTCGACTTTATTTTCACCAGATTCGTTTTGAGTTGCGTAACTCCACCCCATCTTTGTTGTTTTTTGCGGCATAAAGGTTGTTCAACCCCAGTGATTCAACAATGAATGAATCACTTATGCTCAATTTTCGCCAATAAGAATCATAAAAACAGCAAATGGGAATCATGAATACAGAAACTCTGCGCCATATTGGGACGGAATTTCCATGTTTTCATCATATTATGACGAAATGGCTTAAGGATTGAGCCGTTAAGCCCATTCCTTGCCATTCATCACTTGTTATCGGGGCAAAAATAAATCATATCAGACTTACTGTTTCAGACGAAGAACCAGTACCCCTTAAACCGGCCAGGGAAACTGAGACCCCCCGCGAGGTTTTCCCGTGACCGGTGGCCCGATTAGAGAATTTCTCTAATCGGGCTTTACTATTAAACTTATTTATTCATCCTGAAAAGTAGAAAATGAAAAAAGCAGACGAAAGTCTACTGTTATTCGATCAATATATTTTTCAAAATATTTCAGAGTTTATCGAGTAGCTCTTTTGTTGGCCATGAATCCGCTGGTAAGCCTAATCTTTGTTGTTCTGTGCGGACCGCATCGCGCGTCAATATGCCATAAACACCGTCAATTTTTCCCATATCATGACCATGTTCAGCGAGTTTCTGCTGAAGTTGTCTCATGTCCTCGGTGCTCAGGCCAGGGTCAGGATTGCCAAGATCAAATGCAGGCGCGCCATTTAACCGTGCTGCAAAATAGGCAACTGTTGTGGCGTAAACGATAGACTTATTCCATTCGACAAAAATATCGAAATTGTCATATGTCAGAAAAGCTGGTCCTTTACGCCCCATTGGCAACATCAGTGAAGCATTACCATTATCGGCACCAAGAGGACCGTTAAGACCTGTAACACCCCATTCGGTCCATTGTGAATGTGGTTTTCTATTGGTGCGGATCGCTTCCTGCCATGGCAAATCATCACGCGTTAAACGCACTTCTTCCAGCCATGGTTCGCCACGTTTCCAGCCAAGTTCACTTAACATACGCGCTGTGGTCATAACAGCATCAGCAACAGAACCCTTCAGGTCTATTTTCCCGTCACCATCACCATCAACACCGCGTTCAAGATAATCTTTAGGCAAAAGTTGCATCTGACCTATTTCGCCAGCCCACGCACCTGTTGTTTGCGAATTGACAACTCCTTGGTCAAATAGTTTGAGCAGTGAGATAAGTTGTGGTCGGAATAATTCAGGACGACGGCAATCATGCGACAATGTGAACAATGCGTTTAATGTATTGAAATTGCCTTGAACTGCGCCGTAATCGGTCTCTAATCCCCAAAAAGCGGCAATAACAGGACCTGGAACACCGTATTTCTCTTCGGCTTTTGCAAATATGTCGGCATATTTTTGCAGGTTTTCTTTGCCTTTTTTCAAGCGCGCTTCCGGAATGACACGTTTGGCAAAGTCAGCAAATGTCAAATTGAATATTGCTTGCGAATTGTCTCTGGCCAATACTTTCGGATCAATCTTTGCATTTTTAAGTTGCTCGATTGATTTTTCACTGACACCAGCCTGTTTTGCCTCTTCAGCAACACCATTCATAAAGACATCCAAAGGTGCATTACATGCTTTTTTTGCTGCTTCTGCGGCAGCACTGTCAACTGCTGCATCTGCTGAAATGGCTTTATTCTCTTCTGCGTTTAACGGTGAAAAGAATGCCGTAGCAAACAATACTGTTGATGCTGCCAGAATTGCTTTTCTTATTTTGACCATCGTATTCTAATTCCCTGCAGGTTAAAATGTTAAACAAGTCTTGTACTATTTTGTTTGATAAATAAAGAGGCAGTGTTAAGCGTTGCACTGTTCTTAAGTAAAGTTTTCAGTAAAACTATCAGTTGGACGATACAAAACGTTTCCACTCTTCACGGCTACCATAAAAAACATTGATATCGGAATCACCATTGATACCGGGTATGCGGCCGGTACCTGTATATTGCCAGAACATCCAAGGGTGTGGTCCATATTTTTCTTGAGGGTGTCCAGCAACTGAGCGTAGCCAGAAGATATAACCTTTCATTTGCGATAGGTTGTTACGGTCAAAAAAGTCGACTGTTGTATAAATAATCGGTTTTTTTCCGTAGTGCTTTTCAACCATGGAAAGGAAAACCTGCATTTCGCTGCGCACAGTTTCTGCCGGCGGGCGGATTTTACACGTTGGCGAAGAATCATTCCACTCCATGTCAAGAACGGGCGGCAGGGCAGAAGGGTCTTTGGGCACATTGCGTATGTACCATTTTGCCTGATCGCTGGCCGAGCGGCAGTAATAATAAAAGTGGTATGCGCCTCTCGGCATGCCAATTTCTTTGGTGCCGTTCCAATTATGAATAAAATTATCATCAACACGGTCACCGCCTTCTGTTGCTTTTATGAAAGCAAAGGAAATGCCACTCCCTTTAACCGATGCCCAGTCGATATCTCTTTGATATTTTGACACATCGGTTCCATGAATAGGGTAGTGCCACGGTGTTAGTTTTGCCCAATCATGCGGCTTGCTGTCTTGAAAACGCGGTGCATTGATGGGACCTTTGGGAGTGGTTCCCGAAGGGGGCACCAAATCGGCAAAATCGTATGATACGGCTGAACACGAAGCGAGACAAAAAGATAAAATGGAAAGTAATATGGTTTGACGCATTATTGTTGTAGCACTATTTCTTAAAGACAATTGAAACCCTCTTGGATAAGATGTTTGTGGCGACCATTGCTAAAAATAGTAAATTAATGGCATATAAATGAAAAATATTCGGGAAAAAATATGAAAAGACTTCGCTGGGGCCGTATTATCATACTCGTCATCATACTTATCCTGCTTATTTTAGCGATAAAATGGGCATATACAAGTTTTGTTGGCGGTGGAACCAAAGGTGTTGATGGCAACACTTTGCCAGAAGGGGCAGCGCTTTCTATCCCTGATGCTCCACTGACACCGTCCAATATGACCGAAGAGCAAAAACAGGAAGTCGTCAATAAATTGATGGAAGATGCCAAGGCAGCAGCTTTGTCCACTGGACAAAGTGAAGAGCAGGCGGACGCTTTTGCCAAGAAAGCTGGAAAAGTGGGTAATGATGCCATGCATCGTCCGTCAACTGTCGATGCAGGTCAATAAATATCGGTGTTAAAAGCCGGAAATAAATATCGGTGTCAACAGCTGGCATTGTTACAAATGCCAACATTGTTAGGCTACGTGTGTTATTTAATACCTTGTTGTTCAACGCGAGGCATTGACCGGATAAAAATAGACCGGCTAGAAATTGACCGGATAAAACTAGACATGTTTTGTGGGGAAACTTGAATGTCTTCTTTGTGGACGCGCATTGGACAACTTATCGGCAGCGTTGCCAGCGAGGTTTTTACGGCTGTTATCGAGCGTGTGCGGACACTTTTTGAGGGCGACCCAGAAACACGCCGCCAAGTTGCGTTTTCTGTTGCTATGATTGCCCTTTCAGCCAAAATGGCAAAGGCAGATGGTGTTGTAAGCGACGCAGAAGTCAAAGCGTTTTATCAAATTTTTTCGGTGCCTCCACGCGAAATACGCAATGTCGAGCGGCTTTATAACCTTGCAAAGCAGGATGTTGCAGGTTTCGATATTTATGCCGAGCGCCTATATCGTCTTTGTCAGGAGTCAAATTGTCAGGGAAAACTTTTGGAAGATGTACTTGATGGCTTGTTTTATATCGCCAAATCTGACGGAATGATTCATGAAAATGAATTAGAATTCCTTCGGCAAGTTGCTAGGATATTCGGATTTTCGCAAAAACAATTTGATGCTTTGTGCGCGCGTCACGTTGTTACAGGCATAGCCGACCCTTGGCTTGTTTTGGGGATTAAAAGAGGTACAAGTTTTGCCGATGCACGTAATAAATATTATGAATTGGTGCGTGAACATCATCCCGATCGCGTCATTGCAAGAGGACTACCAAAAGAATTTCTGGCAATTGCCAATGAAAGGTTGGCCGCAATCAACGATGCGTGGGCAATTGTGCGTGAGGAGTTAACAGTATGACGGCTGGCAATAGTTTCAAACCCGACTTTGAAGGAGCAATCGTTCGTCCATCACCAAATTATGAGATGAGAAAAGATGCCGTTAAGCCGCGTTTTCTTATTCTTCATTATACGGGTATGGAAAATGCTGAAGCGGCTGAAAAATTGCTAGAAACACCAGAATCCAAGGTATCAGCGCATTATGTCGTGCGGGAAGACGGCACAGTGGTGCAAATGGTTGGTGAAAAATATCGCGCTTGGCATGCCGGCGAGAGCTTCTGGGGTGGCATTACTGATATTAATTCCAATTCGATTGGAATAGAAATTGTGAATGGTGGTCCTTTGCTGAATTGGCCGGATTTTCCTGAAAAACAGATAAATGTTGTTATAAAGCTTTGTCGGTCAATTATTGATCGTTACAATATTGAACAACGATATGTTCTTGGTCATTCGGATATTGCACCACATCGTAAAACAGACCCAGGAGAAAAGTTTCCATGGGGCATTTTGCACGATAACGGCATTGGACATTGGGTAAAACCGGCACCGATAGCGGGTGGGCGCTTTATGAGCAGTGGCGAAAGTGGAAGACCTGTTGAGGCCTATCAGTCGATGTTAGCATTATATGGCTATGGTATCGAGATTACTGGCATTTTTGATGAGCGTACGCGGTTGGTAACAGAAGCTTTCCAGCGACATTTTAGACCTGAAAAAATTGATGGTGTTGCTGATGTTTCGACAATAGATACATTGCACCGCTTGTTAGGGACATTGAAGAGCCTGAGTTGATATTTTAAAAGCCAAGGTTTTAAAAATTGGGATTGTTGTTTTGTATCATCAATTTCCCATAACTCTATTGTCGTTGGGATTAAGCACAATGTCATTAGAATAAAGGTACTTTAGCGGTTTGCACTTGAAAGAATTTGCATTATAACCGCGCAAGTCAGTTGGTCGGGCAGCCGCGCTTTTCCAATGCCGAAAGGCGGGAAGTGAGGAAAGTCCGGGCTCCACGGAATAACGGTGCCGGATAACGTCCGGCGGGGGCGACCCTAGGGAAAGTGCCACAGAAAACAAACCGCCCAGTCAATGGGTAAGGGTGAAAAGGCGGGGTAAGAGCCCACCGCATAACCAGTAATGGTTGTGGCAAGGTAAACCCCACCGGGAGCAAGACCGAATAGGAATGACGCGCAAACTCGTTTTGCAGCCATATTCCAGGCGTGTCATTCGGGTAGGTTGCAAGAGGCGGTTGGTAACAATCGTCCCAGATGAATGGTTGCCACGCGAAATGCATATTTCGCCATACAGAACCCGGCTTACAGACCAACTGACAATTTTTTACTTTGCACAAAAGATAATTTTAGCCGAACACAAAAAATTTAATTTGCAAAGATTGACGCATCATGGATTTTGCGTCTAAATGCAAATCATTCGCATTTAGAAAGAATGATGCATGTCTCAACAAAATAGTAATTCTTATAGAAAGTCTACTTTAACAGAACGGACTTCAGAAGGTATTTCTGCGGTATTATCTGGTAAACGTAAGGGGGGACGGTCGATCCTTTTAATGGTTGGTCCAGCCGTCATCGCTTCAATCGCCTATATGGACCCAGGTAATTTTGCCACCAATATTCAGGCAGGATCGGGCTATGGCTATACGCTTTTATGGGTTGTGCTGTTGGCCAATCTTATTGCCATGTTATTTCAGGCGTTGTCGGCAAAAATTGGTATTGTAACGGGCAAAAACCTTGCCGAATTGTGCCGAGATAATTTATCCAAGCCAGTTGTTATTGCTATGTGGATTGTGAGCGAAATAGCGGCAATGGCAACGGACCTTGCCGAGTTTCTAGGTGGTGCAATTGGTCTTGCGCTGCTCTTTAATATGCCGCTCATTATCGGTATGGCAATAACGGCTGTCATTACCTATGCTTTACTCATGATTGATAGCCGCGGTTTTCGACCAACCGAAATCTTAATTGGTGTTTTGGTTTCCATTATCGGAATCTGTTACCTGATTGAAATGATTATTGCTCCAGTTGATTGGGAAGCTGTTGGCCTTCATCTTTTCAAACCAGAAATGCCAGATGCCAATGCTTTGCTGATTTCTGTCGGTATTATTGGTGCAACGGTTATGCCTCATGCGCTTTATTTACACTCTGGTCTAACACAGTCACGTGCCAAGGTAGAAAATGACGGTGATAGGGCAAAGCTTGTGCGATATTCTAATCGTGAAGTTATTGTTGCGCTTGCCGTTGCCGGTATGGTGAATATGGCTATGGTTATTATGGCGGCAAGTACGTTTCATGGTAGCCACAGTGATGTAGCAGAAATAGATCAGGCCTATCATACTTTAACGCCTCTATTGGGCGTTGGTGCGGCTGCCATATTTCTTGTTTCACTAATCGTGTCGGGTATATCCAGTTCTGTTGTCGGAACTATGGCTGGACAGATGGTGATGCAAGGGTTTGTCGGCTTTTACATTCCTATCTGGGTTCGTCGGTTGATTACCATGATACCAGCATTTATTGTTGTTGCCATTGGTGTTAATTCAACAGAGGCACTTGTTGTCAGTCAGGTTATTCTGTCAATATCATTACCGGTACCGATGATTGCACTGCTTATTTTTAGCGGCAAAAAGTCCATTATGGGAAAATTTGCTAATCATGCGATAACGCAGATCGTCGCCATTCTATCGGCAATTATTGTGCTGGTTCTCAATTTTGTTCTGCTATTTATGACATTTGGGCTGATACCAGACGTCGCCTGATTGGTTATTTTATAATCCTAACACTTCTTTAAGCATAATTGTGCGATAAGCAGACTGACGCATTTTCTTAATTATAGGGAAAATGCGTCATAAGCTTCTGTTGCTAATGTATTTGTAACAGATTTCGGACCATGTAGCGTAAAGATGACAATGTTGACTGCCCAAGATTTCAACAACAAACGTCACATACCCGTTTTGTTGCAACCGGTTTTAAATGGAATGGCACCGCTAAACGGTGCAACCATTATTGACGGTACATTCGGTGCTGGTGGATATACGCGCGCCATGTTGGAACAAGGTGCAAACGTTATCGCGCTTGACCGCGATCCGGAAGCTATCCGCGATGGGCGATTGATGGAAAAGCATTATGCGCCGCGGTTGAAGCTTATCGAAACAGAGTTCTCAAATCTGGATCAAGTTGTTGATGAGCCTGTCGACGGGGTCATTCTGGATATTGGTGTTTCATCAATGCAAATTGATGAAGCCGAACGGGGATTTTCTTTTCAAAAGGACGGTCCATTGGATATGCGCATGGCGCAGTCGGGTTTTACGGCTGCCGATGTCGTCAACGAAATGAAGGTGAGTGACTTAACGCGCATTTTTGGATTGCTCGGTGAAGAACGTCATGCAGCGCGTATTGCACGAATGATTGACGAAAAACGACAGACTAAGCCATTTTTACGCACTTCTGACCTTGCAGACGCTATCGAGACTTTGGTTGGGCGCAAACCTGGGGATCATATCCACCCCGCCACGCGCGTGTTTCAGGCATTGCGCATCTATGTTAACGACGAATTGGGTGAGCTTGCTTGTGCGCTCATTGCGGCTGAACGCATTTTAAAAGCCGGTGGAAGACTTGGCGTGGTAACTTTCCATTCATTGGAAGATCGTATGGTGAAACGGTTTTTCACGTCACGTTCAGGTGTCAATGGTGGTTCACGATATTTGCCAGAATTATCTTCCCAACAACCAACATTTAAATTGTTGTTCAAGGGCGGCGTCACCGCTGATGAAGAAGAGTTGCAAAACAATCCCCGTTCCCGATCAGCCAGATTGCGTGTGGGGGTTCGTACCGATGTTCCACCTATGGATGATGATTTAACGATATTTGGTCTTCCTAGTATCTCTCGCTTTAATGGTGTTAGAAAATGACAGTATTTCGTACGTTTGATATGATTTTGGTAGCCATTATGATTTGTGCAGCAGGTCTTACCTATAAAGTAAAATATGATGCACAAAAGCGTATTGGTGATGTCCATCGTATCGAACGACAAATTATTGCGGAAAAAAATACCATCAATTTGCTTCATGCCGAATGGGCGATGATGATTGAACCAGAACGTATGCAGGTTTTGGCAACGCGGTATCAAGATCAGCTTGGCTTGCAAGTGACAGAAGCGCGCCAGATTGTTAAGTTGAAAGACATTCCTGATCGTTTACCAGATCAAATCCAGAATATTATCAAGGATAATGAGCTGGAAGAAAACAATTCGCTGCTTGCACGCAGTGGCAACACAACTGTTGACAATTTTGCGACAGGGAGTGTTCGTCCATGAGGTTTATTCCATTTTTAGGGCGAAAGAATAAAGCTCCATTAACAAAATATGCTGAATTGCAGAAAGAGGAATATCGGTCGCGTCGGTCACGCCATCGGTTGGCCATTATCATATTCTGTTTTTTATGCGTTTATTCGGTTATTTTTGCAAGGTTAGTATATTTCGGTATTGAAGGTGGACAGATTGAAGAAGCCAGTGGTCCTGCTGTTCAGCAATCGGCTGCGCGTCCGGACATACTTGATCGCAATGGTCGTTTGCTGGCAACGGATTTAAAAACCTATTCGCTTTTTGCTGAACCTCGTCGCATTATTGATGCTAACGAAACAATAGAACTTATTTCCAATGTTTTGCCCAATCTTGATTGGCAAGGAACTTATCGCAAACTAAAAAGTAAATCTGGTTTTGCGTGGATACAGCGTGGTTTAACGCCCAGCCAAAGAGAAAAGATCATGGCATTGGGTATTCCAGGTGTCGGTTTTCGAACAGAAACACGGCGTTTTTATCCAGGCGGCCCAACAGCATCCCATATTCTCGGTATGGTGAATGTTGACAATCAGGGCACGGCCGGCATGGAAAAATATATCGATAATGCTGGTTTGAGTGATTTGCGCGCAGCTGGACTTGCCGACGAATCTTCGTTGGAGCCGGTAAAATTATCCATTGATATTCGTGTGCAGGCTATTGTTCGTGAAGAGCTTGTTGATGCAATGCAAAAATATCAGGCTATTGCGGCCGGTGCGGTTGTCATCAATATTCATACTGGCGAAGTTCTGGCAATGGCGTCAATGCCGGATTTCGATCCTAATAATCCGGTTGATGCACTGAAAAAAGACCGCTTAAATCGTATGACAGCCGGTACATTTGAGATGGGATCCACCATTAAGAGTTTTACCACAGCAATGGCTTTGGATTCTGGCAAATTTCAGCTTAACAGCATGATTGATGCGTCTAAACCGCTTGCAGCAGGGCGCGGCCACTTCATCAAGGATTTCCACGGTAAATATCGTCCATTGACGGCTTGGGAAGTTTTTATTTTTTCGTCCAATATCGGTTCGGCAAAAGAAGCACTGACAGTCGGTATCGATGGTCATAGAGAGTTCCTGAAAAGAATGGGACTCTTGGACCGTATGACGACAGAGCTTCCAGAAATCGCTCGTCCCGTTGAGCCAAAACGTTGGAAGTCGGTTAACTCTATGACAATAGCTTTTGGTCATGGTATGATGACCACGCCATTACAAACAGCCGTTGGGGCAAGTGCTTTGATGAATGGCGGTTTTCTTATTGAACCGACTTTTTTAAAGCGTAATGAACAGGAAGCCATGGAACACGCAAAGCGTGTGGTTGCCGAGCGTACAAGTCAAGATATGCGCTATCTCTATAAATTGAACGGTGATATTGGTTCAGGACGCCGTGCAAAAGTAGAAGGCTATCGGGTTGGTGGTAAAACGGGTACAGCCGAAAAGGTTGAAAACGGTAAATACTCCAAGAATAAGCGTTTCAACGCATTTTTAGCGTCATTTCCAATCGATAATCCGCAATATGTCGTATTAACAATTATTGACGAGCCAAAGCCTGAAGAAGGAAAATTTTCTGCAACCGCTGGTCTTAATGCTGCCCCGATGGTAGCCAATATTATTCGCCGATCAGCAACTTTTCTTGGTGTCACACCAGATTTTAAAGAAGAATATATGCCTGTTCTAGCCGCATCAGCTGGACAGAAATTGCCGGAAACAACATTGAATGATTAATTTTTAAAGAGGTGGGTGCATGAAGCTTGATGAATTGATAAACGGTAGCGGTTCGCATTCCTCTATACCATCAATCGATATTACCGGCATAACAGCCGACTCCCGACAAGTTTCAGCCGGCAATCTTTTTGTAGCACTCCATGGTAATCAGGGCGATGGCGGTAAATATGCTTTAGATGCTGTCAGCCGCGGTGCAGGCGCAATTCTAACCGACCATGATTTGTCGTTGGATACGGTCAATATTCCAGTCATCAAAGTGTCCAATGCACGCCATGAATTGGCGGTGGCTGCAGCGCGTTTTTATGGCAAGCAACCGCATACTGTTGTTGCTGTAACTGGCACAAGCGGTAAAACATCTGTGGCATCATTTACACAGCAGATTTGGAAAGAGTCAGGGTTCGCCGCAGCGAGCGTTGGCACTGTCGGAATTATTTCACCGACGCGAAATGAATATGGCTCACTGACAACGCCCGATCCTGTTAAGTTGCAACAAATTATGTGTGACTTGGCAAATGAAGGTGTTACCCATGTTGCAATGGAAGCATCTTCGCATGGTATCGATCAATGCCGTTTAGATGGTATTAAACTTGCGGGAGCGGCATTTACCAATCTTGGTCGTGACCATATGGATTACCACCCAACCGTTGAAGATTATTTTAAAGCAAAAATGCGCTTGTTCGATACATTATTGCCCAAAGATGCGCCGGCAATCATTTTTGCAGATGATAAATATTCCGAAGCGGCGATAGAGCACGTAAAAAGGTCAAATCGCAAAGTATTGACTGTTGGGCGCAAGGGGCATTTTATTAAATTGCGCCATGTTGAACATGAGCGTTACCGGCAGTTTGTTGATTGTATTGTCGATGACGCGGTTTACGAATTTGCTTTGCCTTTGGCCGGCGATTTTCAGGTTTCAAACGCTTTGGTAGCAGCAGGACTAGCTTTGTCGACGGGTGTATCGTCGGCCGCTGTGTTTCGTGCGTTAGAACGTTTAAAGGGTGCGCCTGGTCGTTTGGAATTGGTCGGGTCAACCAAAGATAATGCGCCCATCTATGTTGATTATGCCCATAAGCCGGAAGCTCTGGAACAGGTTCTATTATCGGTCAGACCTTTTACCAGCGGTAAAATTGTTGTTGTCTTTGGTTGTGGTGGTGACAGAGACAAAGGAAAACGTCCATTAATGGGCAAGATTGCAACCAAATTTGCCGATACAGTGATTGTGACGGATGATAATCCAAGAACTGAACAGCCAGAACAAATACGTAAGGAAATTATGGCTGCCGCACCTAATGCCATAGAAATTGGAAATAGACGCGAAGCCATTCAATATGCGGTATCTTTGCTTAAGGCGGGTGACACGCTGGTGGTTGCCGGAAAAGGGCATGAAAAAGGCCAAATTATTGGTCATGAGGTTCATCCATTTTCAGACCATCAGGAAATTACTTCAGCCTTGGAAGGAATAAAGTAAATGGCTGCTTTATGGACAAAACAGGCGCTGATAGATGCTCTTGCAGGCGAAGTATCTGGTAATCTGCCTGAAAACTATAGTGGTGTTTCCATTGACAGCCGCACGGTTCAGCCGAGCGAAATTTTCTTCTGTATAAAGGGTGAAAAATTTGATGGTCATGATTTTGCTGCTAAAGCAATTGAAAATGGTGCTGGTGTACTCATTATAGAAAAAAGTCGAAAAGCCACATTGGAACAGCTCAATGTACCAATGATTGCTGTTGATGATGTTCTTGATGCACTTGGGCAATTGGGATGTGCTGCGCGCCAGCGCTCACGGGCAAAAATAATTGCCGTTACCGGATCTGTTGGCAAAACTACAACCAAGGAAGCTTTGCGCCATTGTTTGTCCATGGTTGGTAAAGTTCACGCAAATCCTGCATCCTTCAATAATCATTGGGGGGTACCATTAACATTGGCACGTATGCCTGAAGACACAGATTACGGTGTGTTTGAAATTGGCATGAATCACCCGGGAGAAATCCGACCATTGGTGAAAATGGTACGACCTCATGTCGCAATTATAACGCGCATAGCGGCCGTGCATTTTGGTTTCTTTTCGAGTCTTGAAGAAATTGCCGATGCCAAAGCTGAGATTTTTGAAGGTGTAGAGGATAATGGAACGGCATTGCTAAATGCCGACGATGCATTTTTTGATTATCTTGCGAAAAAGGCCAAACAATGTGGCATTGAAACGGTCAGAAGTTTTGGTGAAGCAGATTTTGCAGACTATCGGCTTGATAAATTGCATATGCAAAATGATTGTTCTTGCATGACGGTTAAAATCCGTGATGAAGAAGCCATGGTAAAAGTGGGAGCCCCTGGGCGCCATATTGTGCAAAATTGCCTAGCTGTTATCGGCGCATGCGATTGTGTTGGGGCAGATATTGCCCATATTGCTTTGGCGTTGGCCAATTTTTCTGCCGAAAATGGGCGTGGGGCAAGATATCGTCTATCTCTTCCCAAAGGTGGCGAATTTACACTTATTGATGAAAGCTATAATGCAAACCCAGCATCAATGCGTGCCGCACTAAGTTTATTGGGGGATGCCAATGTTGGGCCGAGGGGAAGACGAATAGCGGTGTTGGGTGATATGCTTGAGCTTGGAAAATATAGTGAAAAGCTGCATCGCGAACTTGCCGAACCAATCTATTCTGCTGGTGTTAATCCGATCTATTTGGTTGGATCCGAGATGAAAAACCTGGCTGATGAAGTTTCACAGCGTTTAGAGGTTCATTATAAAACAACTGTCGATGAGATATTGCCATTGGTTTTGGCTGATATACATCAAGGAGATGTTATAATGGTCAAATCGTCAAATAGTATCCATTCTTCTCGTATTGTCGCCGCTCTTATCGAGCGTTATAAGGCAATCTCTGCATAATTTTGAAAAGGGTTTTCCTGCAATGATGATGTTTCTTTCATCGCTTACCGACATTTTGCCGGGAGTTGGTGTTTTCCGTTATATTACATTTCGTACCGGTGCAGCGTTACTGACATCGGGACTGATTGTTTTCTTATTCGGTCCAAGTATCATTGCATCGTTAAAAGTACGTCAGGGAAAAGGGCAGCCAATACGCGCAGACGGACCACAAACGCATTTCAAAAAAGCCGGTACCCCAACAATGGGTGGGCTGATGATCTTAACCGGCACTGTCGTTTCGGCATTATTATGGTGTAACCTGCTGAACGTTTATTTCTGGGTTGTCCTGCTTGTTATGTTGGCATTTGGAGCAATCGGGTTTTATGACGATTATCTGAAAGTGACCAAACAAACAGAGAAGGGCTTTTCTGGAAAAGCGCGCCTGACTTTGGAGTTTATCATTGCAGCCATTGCATCTCTGGTCATAATGCATACGGAATCAACAGGATTGGCGCTTCCATTTCTCAAAGATTATCTATTCAATCTTGGCTGGTTTTTTATACCATTTGCAGCTTTTGTCATGGTGGGTGCTGGCAATGCAGTCAATTTTACCGATGGATTAGATGGTTTGGCAATTGTTCCAGTCATGGTTGCGGCATCATCATTTGCGTTGATTGCCTATTTGTCAGGCAATATCAATTTTGCTGATTATCTACAAATCCATTATGTTTCAGGTACGGGAGAATTAACGGTTCTACTCGGTGCTGTTGTGGGTGCTGGTCTTGGCTTTTTGTGGTTTAATGCGCCACCAGCCGCAATATTTATGGGTGACACAGGATCACTTGCATTGGGCGGTATGTTAGGGGCTGTGGCTGTGGCAACAAAACATGAAATCGTGCTTGCTGTCATCGGTGGCCTATTTGTTATGGAAGCCTTGTCCGTTATTATTCAGGTCTTCTGGTTTAAGAAAACCGGCAGGCGGGTATTCCTTATGGCACCTATTCATCACCATTTTGAGAAAAAGGGCTGGACAGAAAGTCAAGTTGTTATCCGGTTCTGGATTATTTCAATCGTATTGGCATTAATTGGCCTTTCAACACTGAAATTAAGATAAAAAAATGATTAAAGTAGAATCTTTTAAAGGTAAAAATGTTGCTCTTTTGGGGCTTGGTGGTTCAGGTATAGCAACGGCAGAGGCATTGATTGCCGGTGGTGCCAATGTCATTGCATGGGATGACAATAGTCATGGCGTGGAAACGGCTCGTGAAAAAAATATCCCGACAGATGATCTGCATAATATCAATTGGTCAAAAGTTTCTGCCCTTATTCTTGCCCCCGGTGTGCCACTTACCAATCCTGAACCGCATTGGTCTGTTAAGCTCGCCAAAAGCGCCGGTGTAGAGGTAATTGGCGATATCGAGTTATTTGTGCGTGAAAGAAATCACTATATCGAGACAAATGGATTAAAAAGTTCGGATGTGCCATTTATCGCCATTACCGGAACCAATGGCAAATCAACCACAACTGCGCTTATCAACCATTTATTGTTGGAAGCAGGGCAAGATGCGCAGATGGGCGGTAATATCGGAACCGCGATTTTATCACTGGAACCGATCAAAAAGGGAAGATTCTACGTTATAGAATGTTCTTCATTCCAGATTGACCTTACACCTTCCATCAATCCAACTATAGGTATTCTACTCAATCTTTCGCTCGATCATATTGATAGACACGGCACTTATGCGCATTATTGCGCCATCAAACAGCGGCTTGTCGCAGGTTCGGATACAGCACTTGTCGCATTGGACGATAAAGATACAAGCGAGATTTATGAAACCTTGGTAAAACAGGGACACACTGTCATTCCCGTGTCAAAAGACCAGATACTACATACTAACGGGTATTATGCGCAAAATAGCGATCTCTATAGCGTAAAAGATAATCAGGTGCAGAAACGTATTTCACTGGCTGGAATTGACGCTCTCAGAGGGCGCCATAATGCGCAAAATGCCCTGATGGCCTTGGCAACATTGGATATTCTAAAAATTAGTTCCGATCATTTGCAAAAAATGTTTGCCTCTTACATCGGCTTGCCACACCGTATGCAGCTCGTGCGTAAAATTGGGCAAGCTTTGTTTGTTGATGATAGTAAAGCCACCAATGCCGAAGCATCAGCACCAGCCTTGGCGACATTCGATCATATCTATTGGATTATTGGCGGCCTCGCAAAAGAGGGTGGTATTACCGCCCTTAAAGACTATTTTCCAAAAATACGCAAAGCGTATCTTATTGGTGATGCGGCAGAAGACTTTGCGCGAACCATTGGTGATGCTTTTCCCATTTCCATGTGCGGCACATTGGATAAAGCCGTGCATGAAGCTGCCATTGATGCTGCGCAAGACAAAGCAAGCGAGGTTGCTGTCTTATTATCTCCAGCTTGTGCCAGTTATGACCAGTTTAAAAACTATGGCGCAAGGGGTGATGCGTTCAAGGCACTTGTTAAGGCATTATAGACCTGAGCTAACTTAAGGCGTTATAAAGCAGAACGTATTAATCAGGCTTATTGCATAAAAACTGTACGATAATGGCAATCATCTGAGGTGGTTGCCATTATTGCTATTATACCAACCACTTTGCATATATTTTTTGTTTGCACGTGATGAAAGTTTAGCGCGCGTTAACCAACCAGAATCTTTTTCGGCGTAGTTTGTAATTTCAGTAAAATAGAAAACGGTTGCATTCTATTGCATAAAGAGAAAGGTATACCATGGTTTCTCGTGCTGATCGTGGACCAATAGCCAATTGGTGGTGGACAATAGACCGCCCAATTTTGGCGGCTTGCCTTATGCTTATGGGGCTTGGTATCATGCTTTCTTTTGCCGCAAGTCCGACCGTTGCCAGCAAAATTGGTATTGCTGACAGTTTTTATTTTGTGCGCTGGCATATTATTTTCAGTTTTCCGGCACTTTTTACAATGATGTTCATATCATTTTTTACGCCACGCAATATTAGGCGGTTTTGTGCTGTATTGCTGATTATTACTCTCGTTCTGCTTGTTGCAACGCTTTTGTTCGGGGCAGAAGTGAAAGGGTCACGCCGCTGGATTTCTGTGCTTGGCGTATCGGTACAGGCATCTGAATTCATGAAACCAGCCTTTGTTGTCATGTCAGCTTGGTTGTTTTCCGATAAAACAAGGAAAAACGGTATACCCGGTTTTGCGCTCGCTATTCTACTTTATGCAACATGTGCATGTCTTTTGGTTATGGAGCCGGATATCGGGCAGACAATGCTGATTAGCGCCACTTGGGGTGGGTTGTTTTTCCTTGCTGGTGTGCCAATTATCATCATAGTCTTTTTCATTGGTCTGGCCGTTGTTGGCGGTTTTGGTGCCTATATGTTTGTGCATCACGTGCAGGAACGCGTGAATGGCTTTTTAACAGGCGAGGGCGATACATTTCAGGTTGATGTTGGGCGCGAAGCTATTTTAAATGGTGGCTGGTTTGGGCAGGGACCTGGGGAAGGAACAGTTAAGCGGATTGTGCCTGATAGTCATACTGACTTTGTGTTTTCAGTGGCTGCAGAAGAATACGGAATTATACTTTGTATGCTAATCGTTGCGTTATTTGCTTTTATTGTTATCCGTTCCATGCGAATAGCTATGAATGAACGCGATTCATTTACCCGTTTTGCAATTGCAGGTATTTCCATTTTATTTGGTTGCCAATCCATGATTAATATGGCCGTTAATCTGCACTTGATGCCGCCAAAAGGTATGACACTGCCATTTATTTCATATGGTGGGTCTTCAATGGTAGCAATTGCAATTTCGATGGGTATTCTCCTAAGTTTAACGCGCAGACGTCCTGAAGCGAGACTTTCAGCATCTTTGCCCACTATTATGCCGGCGGTATAAAATGACAGACAAACAAGTTATTGTATTGGTAGCTGGTGGCACAGGTGGTCACCTTTTTCCGGCAGAAGCACTTGCGGGCGAGCTGGTCAAACGTGGTTATGATGTCCATTTGGCAACAGATAGTCGCGCGCGACGGTTTGTGCGCCATTTTCAGGACGATCACGTGCATGTCATTCCATCAGCAACGATAACCGGCAAAAATCCTTTTTCACTGTTAAAGACGTTATGGCAATTGTTAAAAGGTGTGCGCGGCTCACGCAAATTGTTCCGTCGGTTGAAGCCAGTCTTGGTTGGTGGTTTTGGTGGATATCCAACACTGCCACCGCTTTATGCTGCCCAATCCATTGGCATTAAAACCTTTGTTCATGAACAAAATGCTGTTATGGGGCGCGCCAACAAAGCAATGGCTGGTCGGGTTAATGCAATTGCTGGTGGTTTTTTAAACGAGGAAGGGGCATTTGCCGCAAAAATTGTTGTGACCGGCAATCCTGTGCGGGAAGCGGTGATTAGCGCAGCCTATCAATCCTACCAGCCATCAAAAGGAAATGATCCGTTTCATCTGCTTGTTTTTGGCGGCAGTCAGGGGGCATCTTATTTTTCGGAAGTTGTGCCCAGCGCTATCGCATTATTGGACGAGGATACGCGCAAACGTCTTCATGTTGTCCAGCAGGTGCGTGGAGAACGTGCTGCCTTGGAAAACACTTATAAGGAAATGGGTATAACAGCTGAAGTAGCCGAATTTTTTGATGATATGCCAGATCGGATAGCAAATTCGAATTATATTATTGCGCGATCAGGTGCATCAACAGTGTCGGAAATTGCAGCCATTGGTCGGCCGGCTTTATTGGTACCTTATCCTTATGCGCTCGACCACGATCAGGCGGCAAATGCCGCCAAACTTGCTTCCAGCGGTGGGGTCAAGGTTATTCAGCAAAGCGAATTAAGTGCAGAAAAACTGGCAAAAGTGCTGGAAGTTGCTTGTAAAGATGCCGAATTAATGGCGACCCAAGCTGCGGCTTCCCGATCTGTCGGTCATATTGATGCCACGAAAAAATTGGCAGATCTGGCTGAAGCATTAATTGCCGGAAAAACAATAGAAGAATTTAAAAAAGGAGAAACTTCATGAAAATGCCATTGAGTATTGGCCTTGTCCACTTTGTTGGAATCGGCGGTATAGGCATGAGTGGTATTGCCGAAGTGCTCCATAATTTAGGGTATAAGGTTCAAGGGTCAGATCAGGCTGATAATGCCAATGTTGAGCGCTTGCGCGCAAAGGGCATCACGGTTCATGTTGGGCATAAGGCAGAAAATCTCGGACAGGCAGAAGTGGTTGTTGTTTCGACAGCTATTCGCCCAACAAATCCGGAATATGTTGCCGCAAAAGAACGGCATTTACCAATCGTTCGGCGCGCCGAAATGCTGGCAGAATTAATGCGCTTTAAACAGGCAATTGCTATTGGTGGAACCCATGGAAAAACCACAACCACTTCGATGATTGGTACATTGTTGGAAGCTGGTAACCTTGACCCGATGGTGATTAATGGTGGCATCATCAATGCCTATGGCACCAATGCGCGCATGGGTGGTGGCGATTGGATGGTTGTAGAAGCCGATGAAAGTGATGGCACGTTTTTGAAACTACCAGCAGATGTCGCTGTTGTGACCAATATCGATCCTGAACATCTTGATCATTATGGTACTTTTGAAACAGAACGAGAAGCCTTCCGCCAATTTGTTGAAAATGTACCGTTTTATGGTTTTGGTGTTATGTGCCTAGACCATCCTGAGGTGCAAGCATTGGTAAGCCGTATTGATGACCGGCGTGTTATTACCTATGGTTCTAACCCACAAGCGGATGTTCGTTTCATTAATCACCATATGGAAGGTGCAAATTCGCATTTTGATGTGGTGATAAGATCGCGCAAAACTGGTGCGGTTGTTGAAATGAAAAATCTTGTCTTGCCAATGCCCGGTCGCCACAATGTTTTAAATGCTACGGCTGCTATTGCAGTTGCACATGAGCTTGGCATTTCTGATGATGCTATTATTAAAGGCTTGGCAAACTTTTCGGGTGTGAAACGGCGTTTTACGCATACAGGTAGTTGGAATGGCGTGGAAATTTTCGATGATTACGGCCACCACCCCGTTGAAATCAAGGCTGTTCTGAAGGCAGCGCGTGAAAGCGTTAAGGGTCGCGTAATCGCTATTGCCCAGCCGCACCGCTATACCAGACTCCATGATTTGTTTGATGACTTTGCAACATCTTTCAATGATGCAGACACTATTCTTGTTGCGCCGGTCTATGCTGCTGGCGAAGATCCGATTGAAGGGGTAAATTCAAAGGCATTGGTCGATCGGATAAAAACAGCCGGTCATAGAGATGCCCGTTTTATTGAAGATCCTAAGGAAATTGCACCGATTGTTGCCTCTATAGCAGAGCCGGGTGATTATGTTGTGTTTCTTGGGGCAGGCAATATTACCCAATGGGCATATGCGCTACCGGAAGAATTGGCCGAATTAGATAAAAAGAAGCATTAGTCACATGAATGATGGCGAAGAATTCTTAAAGGATTTACAACCTTCATTGGCAGGCCTTCGGGGGCGTATCACTGCCAATGTCGATATGAGCAAGGTTACATGGTTCAGAACTGGTGGTCTTGCAGAAGTGTTTTATCAGCCAGCAGACGAGGCGGACCTTACTTTTTTCCTGCAAAATACCCCTAAAGATATTCCTCTTACGATTGTTGGTATCGGTTCAAATCTTCTCATTCGTGATGGTGGTATTCCTGGTATTACAATCAGGCTTTCGGCAAAAGGTTTTGGCGAAACACAGCAAGTGTCTCCAACCCAATTTTTTGCAGGTGCAGCAACAACCGATAAACGTATTGCAACAGTAGCATTAGAAGCCGGTATTGCCGGTATGCATTTTTACTGCGGTATACCGGGTAATCTCGGTGGCGCACTGAAAATGAATGGTGGTGCGAATGGTGGCGAAACAGCAGAGCACGTTGTTGAAGTTTACGCACTTGATCGTGCGGGTAAACGCCACATTTTAAGTTTGGCTGATATGCAATACTCTTATCGTCATTCAAATGTGCCTGATGACCTCATTTTTGTTGGTGCTTTGCTGCAAGGACCAAAAGGTGACAAAGATGATATCCGCAAGGCTATGGATGAAGCTATTGCGCATCGTGAGGCTGTGCAACCAATTCGTGAAAAAACGGGTGGGTCAACCTTTCGTAATCCCGAAGGCACATCGGCTTGGAAAGTTATTGACGAAGCTGGCTGTCGGGGGTTGAAAATAGGTGGTGCCGAAATGAGCACCATGCACTGCAATTTCATGATTAATACTGGCAATGCTACAGCCTATGATCTGGAGCTTTTAGGCGAGACTGTCCGTCAACGTGTTTATGAAAAGAGCAAGATTAATCTTCATTGGGAAATTAAACGGATAGGATCTTTTCTTCCCGGACATGAAGTGACACCCTTTTTACCTGATTAGTCGTATGATTTGACTAATAGTCATGTTTATCCAATTGGCTACATAAGCCAATATAAGGGGTAAAACGATTGGTTTGACGATAAGCATTCTGAACAAAAACATGGTAAACATGACAACCTGTTTGCATCTCGTTCAAAGAATGAAATGGTTAACGAAGCGGTGTTTTACAGTGATAATAACGGTTAGTCTTCGGTTTTTATAGTTATTGCTAACTGCAATATAATGCCACGAGATCAGTTGGATTTCGGAAAAGTTTTTCTAATTCTTAACCGGCAATATTTTAGTCTTTTTGAGCCTTTGGGTGAACTGTGTCACAAATGCATTTATTTTAAATTTTTATCATGTCAGTACAGCTAAACTATTGACTAAGTAATGCGAGATGCCGCCCGTTTTTTTATGGTTAATACATCATTAAAAATAATGAAAAAAAATCTATGAGTCATTTCAAGGACATGTCGGTAATTTTGCCTTTCGAATCAGCATCTTGCGGTGTCTAGCACTTGTTTTACATGGTTGTTTCTGATTCATTGACCCCGATGCTAGTCCTTTGATTCGAAACGATGAATCCGGTTTTATTCTACTGATAGTATTGATTGTGTTTTGAAGGACTATATTTGGTGTTTTATGAGGGGCTTTTGATATGACTAAAAAGCATGTTGCAGTACTGATGGGTGGTTTTTCATCAGAACGGTCTGTTAGTCTATCATCTGGCGAAGCGTGCGCTAAAGCTCTTGAACAAGAAGGCTATAAAGTTACCAAAGTTGATGTGGGGCGCGATGTAGCTTCTGTGTTGTCCCATTTGCGGCCTGATGTCGCCTTTAATGCCTTGCATGGTATCTTCGGTGAAGATGGTCGTATTCAGGGAATACTTGAATTTTTACAAATACCTTACACGCATTCGGGTGTTTTGGCGTCTGCTTTGGCAATGGATAAGGGGCGGGCAAAAATTGTTGCCAGTACACAAGGTGTAACTGTTGCTCCCTCACGCGTTATGAGCCGTTTTGATATTGGAGATAAACACCCCATTGAACCACCTTATGTTGTGAAGCCAGTTTGTGAAGGGTCAAGCTTCGGTGTTGTTATTGTAACCGCCGATCAGGTGCGTCCACCGAAAGAATTGGGTGAGGCGGAATGGCATTATGGTGACGAGGTTATCGTTGAGAAATATGTTGCCGGTCGGGAACTGACATGCGCTGTGATTGGCGAGATGGCACTTGATGTGTGTGAGATCGTTCCTGATGAAGGCTACAAGTTTTATGATTTCAACTCAAAATACAAACCAGGTGGCTCAAGACATGTTTGTCCTGCACCACTTTCACCAATTATTTACCAAAATGTGCAATTGATGTCTGTGGCTGCGCATCAGGCAATTGGTTGTCGTGGTGTCAGTCGATCAGATTTTCGTTATGACGAGGAGAAGGGTGAGTTGGTTTGGTTGGAAATCAATACACAACCAGGAATGACACCAACTTCTCTTGTTCCAGATATTGCCAAGGTGTCGGGTCATTCATTTGGTGACCTTGTAAAATGGATGGTGGAGGACGCGTCGTGTATGCGTTGAACGGTCAACAGGCAGATAGTTTTTCGACATCAACGATGTCGTTGCTGCCCCGCCTTTATCGGCGGTTTCGGCGCGCTGTCGTTCATTTTGTCTTGGCTGACATTGATGTGCCTCGCCATTTTGGTACGGTTGCATTCGTATTTTTTATCGGTGCGTCAGCAGCCTATGGTATCTCTGCCGGAGGGCACACTGAAGATGTGTTGAAGGCGACGACCTCCACATTTGGCTTTGCTGTAGAAGATGTCGATATTGCCGGAAATAAAAGAATGTCGGAACTTGATGTTCTGTCGGCATTAGGGCTTGATGGCGAAACCTCCATGATTGGATTTGATGCGACAGCAGCACGCGAAGACTTGGAAAAACTTCCTTGGGTGCAATCTGTCGATGTGCAAAAAGTCTATCCAAACCGAGTCCGTGTTTCATTGGTAGAACGTCAACCTTATGCAATTTGGCAGCATGAAGATAAGCTTGACATTATCGATGATGAAGGGCGTGTCATTGTGCCATTCAGACCTGGTCTGGTTGGAGATTTGCCACTGGTTGTTGGTGCTGGTGCTGATGCCAAGGCACAGGATTTTGTAAAACAGGTCGCCGCATTTCCAGAAATTCAGGATCACGTGCGCGCTTATGTGCGTGTCGGAGATCGTCGGTGGGATATACTTCTGGATAATGGTGTGCGTATTAAATTGCCTCAAATAAATGCAATGGCTCGCCTTGCAGATGCAGTTAAGGCAGATAAAGAACAAGGCTTATTTTCGCGGGATGTTTTGAGTGTTGATCTGCGTTTGCCTGATCGTATGACTGTTGCGCTATCCGATGAAGCGCTAGAGCGTCGTAATCAGGTTGTAAAGGAAGAAGAGCGCCGCTTGAAGGCGCAGAAGGCAGGTCACGCATGAATTTGCTTGGTTCAGGTCATGGCGGATTGCGCAAAACGCGCTTGTTGACCGTGCTTGATATGGGATCGAGCAAGGTTGTCTGCGTTATTGCTCGTTTGCGTCCGCTTGACCATACGCAATATCTGCCAGGTCGCACACATCACATTGAAATCTTGGGCTTCGGCGTTCAAAGATCACGCGGCATCAAGTCGGGCGTGGTTATGGATATGGCTGCTGCTGAACAGGCTGTTCGACTTGCTGTTGATGCCGCAGAAAAAATGTCGGGCTTGATTGTTGATTCACTTATCGTGAATTTTTCATCTGCGCGCCTTAAAAGCGTTGTAGTCCATGGTAGTACTGACGTTAGTGGACGTGAAGTTACCGAGCGCGATGTTCGTACGGTATTGGCAGATGCTTCGCGTCATGCTTTCGGTCTTGATCGCCATATTGTTCATTCAGTACCGCTTTCATATTCTTTGGATAGTGAAAAGGGCATTTCTGATCCAGTTGGTATGTCGGGTGATTTGCTTGGCGTGGATGTCCACGTTATGACGGCTGAAAGTGTGCCATTGCGTAATCTGGAAGCTTGTATCAATCGCGCGCATATCAGTGTTGAAGCTATGGTTGCAACACCTTTTGCAAGTGGGCTTTCCGTTCTGGTTGATGATGAGGCGCGTTTGGGTGCAGCCTGCATTGATCTTGGTGGCGGTACAACAACTTTTTCAGTTTTTTCAGAAAACCGTTTTGTCCATGCTGATGCAATTCCAGTTGGCGGCAATCATGTAACACTTGATATTGCTCGTGGTTTTTCTATGCCGCTTGAAGCCGCCGAACGACTTAAGGTTATGCATGGATCAGCTTTATCTGGTGGCATTGATGACCGCCATATGATCAGCATTTCGCCAATTGCTGGCGAACAGAATGAAACACAATATCCCCGTGCCGTTCTCACACGTATCATTCAGGCGCGTGTTGAAGAGACATTGGAAATGGTACGCGATCGTCTCAACCGTTCAGGATTTGGACATGTTATCGGCAAGCGTGTTGTTTTAACGGGTGGTGGAAGCCAATTAACTGGTCTGCCAGAAACAGCACGTAAGATATTGGGACGCAATGTACGTGTCGGGCGTCCATTGGGTGTTTCTGGTTTGCCAACTTTGGCAAAAGGGGCAGCATTTTCGGCTGTTGTTGGATTGATGATTTATCCGCAAACAGCCAGTTTCGAAGAGAAATTTGTTCATAGTATTGGCCAAATGAAAACTGGTACGGGTGGGCGATTTCAACGTGTGGGGCAATGGCTTCGCGAGAGTTTTTGAGTAGGCGTTACAGTATAACTTATTTCTACCGCTATGGGCTTTGCGGTACTTTATGAGAAGGAAAAGAGAATGACAATCAATCTGCACGAGCCGGATATCACCGAGCTTAAGCCACGTATCACAGTTTTTGGTGTGGGCGGCGGCGGCGGCAACGCCGTTAACAACATGATCAATGCTGGATTACAGGGCGTTGACTTTGTTGTTGCCAATACCGATGCGCAAGCTTTGACAATGTCAAAGGCTGATCGTGTTATTCAACTTGGTGCTGCTGTAACGGAAGGCTTGGGTGCTGGTGCACTGCCAGAAGTTGGTCAGGCTGCTGCTGAAGAATGCCTTGATGAAATTATCGACCATCTGGGTAACTCACACATGGTATTTATTACCTGCGGTATGGGTGGTGGTACCGGTACGGGAGCCGCACCTGTTGTTGCTCGTGCTGCACGTGAAAAAGGCATTTTGACTGTTGGTGTTGTTACAAAGCCTTTTCATTTTGAAGGTGCACGCCGTATGAAAACGGCTGAAGCTGGTATTGAAGAATTGCAGCAATGTGTTGATACATTGATTGTTATTCCAAACCAAAATCTTTTCCGTATCGCAAACGAACAAACCACATTTGCAGATGCCTTTATGATGGCAGACCAGGTGCTTTATTCTGGTGTTGCTTCCATCACAGATCTTATGATTAAAGAAGGTTTGATTAATCTTGACTTTGCAGATGTCCGCTCTGTGATGCATGAAATGGGTCGTGCAATGATGGGAACTGGCGAAGCTTCTGGTGAAAATCGCGCACTTGCTGCTGCCGAAGCTGCTATTGCCAACCCACTGCTTGATGAAACCTCAATGCGTGGCGCACGTGGATTGTTGATTTCTATCACTGGTGGACGTGATTTAACCTTGTTCGAGGTTGATGAAGCTGCCAACCGTATTCGCGAAGAAGTTGATGCCGACGCAAACGTCATCTTTGGTGCAATTGATGATGAGTCACTTGAAGGCGTCATTCGTGTTTCTGTTGTTGCAACAGGTATTGATCGTATGTCTGTTGAAGGAACAGATACAGGCAATATGGGTAATCCATTGGTCAACCCTGTTCGTAAGGCAGAGGGTAACCAGCCTATCCCAGGTATGCAGAAGGTACATGGTGCCGATCCTCGTCCGCAGGGCATGGTAGAGGTCATGGAAGCGCTTGAGGTTGAAATGAATCGGCCGGTTGAAGAGCCATTCCGCCCACAAAGCCAGTTATTCAAGACACCTGCAACGCAAACACCTGTTATGCCACAGCGCAGCAACCC
Organism: uncultured Bartonella sp.; assembly: GCA_945285915.1. Lineage (GTDB taxonomy): Bacteria > Pseudomonadota > Alphaproteobacteria > Rhizobiales > Rhizobiaceae > Bartonella. The sequence continues at coordinate 18,608 of CALYQL010000019.1, read as the reverse complement.
ACAGGTTCAGGTTGCAGCTGCAGCACCACATCAACAGGTTGCACAAGCACAACAGGCGCCTCGTATGCAAAACCGTGTGGTACCACAACAACCTATGACACCAAATGTGTCGATGGAAGCAACAGCACGCGTTTTGGATGAAATGACAGAAGTGCCAACTATGCAGGAAAGACCTGTAGCCCAGCAACCTCGTCAAACACCAGTTCGTATGCCAGAGCTACGCGATTTTCCACCAGTTGCACGTGAGAAAGCCAGTGCTGCTTCCAATCGTCAAGTATCACAACAAGGACCACGTAGTTTGTGGCAGAAGTTGACACAAAGCTTGATGCACCGTGATGAAGAGCCTACAGGACGCTTAGAGCCTGCTGCAAGATCATCACATCGTGAGCCAGTAATGCCTTCAACAGATCCACGTCGCACAATTTCGCCTGATGCTGCAGTTTATGCACCACGTCGTGTCGCTGAGCCGCAAATGCGTCCACAGCAGCCAATGCAGCCAATGCAACCACAAAATCGTGCGCCAATGAGTGAAGAAGATCAGTTGGAAATTCCAGCATTTCTTCGCCGTCAGGCTAACTGATAAAAGGTAATAGCTATAGAGAAAAAGGTATAAGTCTTTCAATAAAGACAGACTTATACCACAAAGCCCCAATACCTTCTCGAATGAACCGCTGTTGCAAAACAGCGGTTTTTTTATTTGCGATAGTAATCGGAGGAAAACAGGTTGATATTTCTATAATGATGATTTTCTATTGCTTGGAATGTATATGACAATTTGGTCGTAAAAATTGATTGTCATATCTTTCAATCTGCACTCGAAGGCAGATTTAAAAAATGCTAATAATTTTCAAGACTGAATAATTCTGGCGTTGAAAGATAGATGAATATGACTGGTTCAACCAAAGATGATATTTTCCCAAAATATCAATCCACTTTAAATTCTGTTGTGACTTTGACAGGTCATGGCGTGCATAGTGGTACACCATCGGCCCTGACAATTCATCCGGCAGACCATGACACGGGAATAGTCTTTATTCGTGAAACCATGAACGGCCAAAAACAACGTTTTCATGCTGTATCAAGCGAGACAGGCGCTACAGAGCTTTCAACAGTCTTGGGAAAAGGGGAATTGCGTGTTGAAACAATCGAACATCTGATGTCTGCTATAACAGCCTATAATCTGGATAATTTAACTATTGAAGTATCCAATAATGAACTGCCAATCTTGGATGGTGGTGCATGGAGCTATTGCAAAGCTTTTGATGAGACAGGTGTTAAAATACAAGACGCTAAACGCCAATATTTGCGCATTCAGAAGCACGTTAGAGTCGAATCAAAAAGTGGCTTTGCTGAATTTGTTCCATTTCATGGTCGGCAATTTGATGTTGCAATCGCTTTTGCTACGCCAACAATTGGAGAAAGCCAATTTGTATTCGATCTCGATAGGGGTGATTATAAAGCAGAAGTTTCGCGAGCCCGTACATTTGGCTTTTTAAAAGATGTTGAAACGCTTTGGGCAGCCGGAATGGCGTTGGGGTCTTCACTGGAAAATTCTTTGGTTATCGGGGTTGATGAGCGCATTGTTAATCCACAAGGCACATATTATGAAAATGAATTTGTTCGCCATAAATTGTTGGATGCTATTGGGGATACAGCATTGTTAGGGCATCCATTTATCGGCCAATTTCGTTCATTGCGGGGGGGACACGCCTTGAATGCACAATTGGTTCGCGCTGTTCTTGCCGACAGTTCTGCTTATGAAATCTGTACTATTGATGAAAAATAACGTTGAAAACTACTTGTTTAAAACGGCTTGTTATTATTGTTGTTTCAACGAACGATTGACCAATAGGGGTGAAATCGGCTAATTCAATGTTAATTTAGTAGGTAATTAGTTGCTGATTATCTAAGATTGTGGTTTATGCTCGAGCGAGTAATAGTACCTGTTATTGTTTTTAACAGGGCCTTTGTTTTAAAAAGAGCGCCGAAAGGCCGGAGAAAGCATGACGAAGTCTAGTTCGTATATAAAAAACGCTGTGGATTTAAATTCAAGTTTTGCCCGTAAAATATTGGTTGGGGTTTTACTTGGTAGCGTATGTTTGACAGCCGGGTGCTCCAAAAAAGATAAAGATGTTGATCTTACATCTTATGTAGAAACAATTGAAAAGCCTGATGTGCTTTATAATCAGGCACTAGCCAACTTGGACGCTGGGCGTTTGGGCGAGGCTTCCAAGAAGTTTGCGGCCATTGATCGCCAACATCCATATACCGAATGGGCACGTAAATCACTCGTTATGGGTGCCTTTACCAATTATCGCAAAGGTGACTATGACGAAGCCGTCAATATGGCAAAACGTTATATCTCGCTATATCCAACCTCTGATGAAGCAGCTTATGCCTATTACATTATCGGTTTAGCTTATTTCCGCCAAATACCGGATATTACGCGCGATCAAAAAGATACCAAACGCGCTATTGCCGCCATGCAGGAAGTGGTCGATCGCTATCCACAATCAGAATATGTGGATGATGCAAAAACGAAGATTCGTTTTGGCCGTGAACAGCTCGCTGGTAAAGAAATGCAGATTGGTCGCTATTATCAAGAGCGCAAGCAATATCTGGCAGCAATCAAGCGTTATCGTACGGTTGTTGAGGAATATTCAAATACCAATCAGATTGAAGAAGCACTCTATCGCTTGACAGAAGCGAATTATGCATTGGGATTGACATCTGAAGCCCAAACAGCTGCCGCAGTTCTTGGACAGAACTATCCTGATAGCAAATGGTATAAGAGCGCCTTTGAACTTTTACAAAAGGGTGGCGTAAGCCCCCAGGAAAATAAAGGTTCGTGGATTTCTCGCGCAGTTAACAAAATTAAACCTGACGGCAAAAAGGCGTCTTAATCGGATATGCTCATACAGCTTTCGATCCGCGACATTGTTCTGATCGAAAGGCTCGATATCTCCTTTGAAGCGGGCCTGTCGGTACTGACGGGGGAGACTGGGGCGGGTAAATCTATTTTGCTTGATTCTTTGTCTCTCGCTTTGGGTGGGCGTGGCGATGCTTCGCTGGTTCGCCATGGTATGGATAGTGGGCAAGTTACAGCAGTCTTTGACGTGCCGAAAAATCATCCGGCAAGAAATATCATCAAGGAAAACGGCCTTGATGATGAGGGCGATATTATATTGCGGCGTATCCAATCGGCAGATGGGCGTAGTCGGGTTTTTGTAAACGATCAAGCAGCGAGTGTTTCGCTCATGCGCCAGATTGGTCATGAACTCGTTGAAATACATGGCCAGCATGATGATCGTGCTTTGGTGGATATTGATACCCACCGTAACCTACTTGATGCCTATGGGGATTTGGCAGATGACGTTGATAAGGTTAAAAACTTTTATCGCGTCTGGCATGGCTTAGAAACAGAGCTAAAAAAATACCAATTAAAAGTTGAGCAGGCAGCAAGAGAAGCTGATTATTTAAGAGCCTCTGTTGAAGAACTTGACGCACTCAACCCTGAGATAGGGGAAGAAGAAGAGCTTGCTAACCGCCGCACTGATATGATGAAAGCGGAAAAAATCGCTACAGATATCAATGAGGCCGGTGATCTACTCAATGGTGCGGAATCGCCAATACCTGTTTTGTCGAATTTTGTACGCCGATTAGAGCGAAAAGTTTCTGAAGCGGAAGAGCTTGTTTCTCCCATTGTCAAAGCTATTGATGAGGCTATCCAATCGCTAGGTGTGGCACAAGACAGTGTCGATAATGCTATGCGTGCGCTGGATTTTGACGCACTAGAGTTAGAGCGGGTTGAAGAACGGCTATTTGCTTTACGGGGTGCAGCCAGAAAATATAATGTTCCAGTTGATAATTTGCCGCAGTTGCGTGACCAAATGGACGCCGACCTTGCAGAGCTTGATGCGGGCGAAACAAACTTGGCTAGACTGGAAAAAGAAGTGCAAAGCGCATTGAGCGCATATGATAAGGCAGCAGATGCCTTGTCGCAAAAAAGACATACACGTGCAAAAGACCTGACTGCTGCTGTTATGGCAGAATTGCCTGCATTGAAGCTTGAACGTGCCGAATTTATTGTTGAGATAAATAGTGATGCCACACAACGCAATGCGGAAGGTATAGACCGTGTTGAATATTGGGTGCGCACGAATCCGGGAACGCGCGCAGGACCAATGATGAAAGTCGCTTCAGGCGGTGAATTATCACGCTTTCTATTGGCTTTGAAGGTGGCATTGGCAGATCGTGGATCTGCACCAACGCTCGTCTTTGACGAGATTGATACTGGTGTTGGTGGCGCAGTTGCCGACGCTATTGGACAAAGGCTTTCCAGATTAGCTAAGAAGGTTCAAGTGCTTTCAGTCACACATGCACCGCAAGTTGCAGCACGTGCAGATTCGCATTTCCTCATTAGCAAGGCAGAACACAGCGAAGGAGGGCGCCTTATCACGCATGTGCATAAGATGGAGCCTGAAGAGCGTGCCGAGGAAATTGCGCGTATGTTGGCTGGAGAACATATCACCGAAGAAGCACGTGCCGCCGCCATTAAGCTGCTTGGTGCTAAATAACTTTTTTCCCGTTAACACTATATAATTTTATTAGTCGATAAAATTGTCAGATCTGCACAATTTAATTGCTCTGTTGCTGTTTTACTTTTTAAGACAAAGCGACATATCTTATAAGCATCTAAAGATTTCGGGATTATGGAATGCAAAACTCTCAAAATTCTCCGGTGGACGAATTGACATCTGCTCAGGCAGCACAAGAGTTGGAATGGTTGGCAAAAGAAATTGCCCGTCATGATATTTTATATAATACCAAAGATCAGCCTGAAATATCCGATGCTGAATATGATGCTTTACGTAAACGCAACACAGCAATCGAAAAACGATTTCCTGAACTCGTCAGGCAGGATTCTCCGTCTATAAAAGTCGGCGCACAAGTTTCCGAAAAATTTGAAAAAGTCAGACATCGCGTTCCAATGCTGTCGCTTGATAATGCCTTTAGTGATGATGATGTAAAGGATTTCGTTGAAAGGATTCGCCGGTTTTTAAGATTAAGTGCTGGCGATTTGCTGCAAATTACGGCTGAACCGAAAATTGATGGGCTTTCTCTTTCACTGCGGTATGAACAAGGCAAGCTTGTGACGGCTGCAACACGCGGTGATGGCACTGTTGGTGAAAATGTTACGGCCAATGCATTTACAGTTTCAGATATTCCGAAACAATTAGCTGGAAAATGTCCTGATGTTCTGGAAGTACGCGGCGAATGTTATATGGCTCATGCAGATTTTCAGGCACTTAATGAACGCCATAGAGAAGAAGGTAAGCAGATTTTTGCAAACCCTAGAAATGCGGCGGCTGGTTCACTTCGCCAGCTTGATGCTAGTATCACAGCAAAACGGAAATTGAAATTTTTTGCCTATGCTTGGGGTGAAGTTAGCCAGATGCCGGCAACAACACAATTGGGCATGGTTGAAGTTTTTAAAAGCTACGGCTTTACCGTCAATCCTTTAACCAAACTCTTTGATTCAGCGGAAGGTTTGTTACAGCATTTTCATGCCATAGAACAGCAACGCGCTGACCTTGATTATGATATTGATGGTGTTGTTTATAAAGTTAATGATTTGGCGTTGCAGCAACGCCTTGGTTTTATTTCGCGCTCACCAAGATGGGCAATTGCCCATAAATTCCCAGCAGAACGCGCAATGACTGTGCTGCGTGCAATCGATATTCAAGTTGGGCGGACGGGCGCCTTAACACCAGTTGCTCGTTTGGAGCCAATAACAGTTGGCGGTGTTGTTGTTACCAATGCCACTTTGCATAATGAGGATTATATCAAAGGCGTTGGCAGCAAAGGCGAAAAAATTAGAGATGGTAGAGATATCCGTGTTGGAGATACTGTTATCATTCAACGCGCTGGTGATGTTATTCCGCAAATTGTTGATATTATTGCAGAACGGCGCCCAAGTGACGCAACAGCTTATGATTTTCCAACCGTTTGTCCTGCTTGTGGAAGTCATGCAGTCAGAGAAGAAGGTGAGGCGGTCAGGCGGTGTACCGGTGGCTTGATTTGTCCGGCACAAGCGATGGAACGTTTGCGCCACTTTGTATCGCGCAATGCGTTTGACATTGAAGGGCTTGGTGAAAAACAGGTCGAATTTTTCTTTCATGCGGATGATCAAACTTTATCAATCAAAAGTCCCGTAGATATATTTACTCTGCAAGAGAGACAAAAGAATGCATTGAAAAAGCTGGAAAATTGCGATGGCTTTGGAAGTGTTTCTGTGCAAAATCTTTATGATGCGATCAATGCACGGCGCGAAATTTCTTTAAGCCGGTTTCTGTTTGCTTTGGGAATACGCCATGTGGGTGAGGTCAATGCTCGCCGATTAGCGCGTGCCTATCAAACTTATGATGCATTCGCTAATGTTGCTTCTCACGCAACAATGCCTAATGAGGAAATGATTAAGGGCAATGATGCTTGGTTAGAGCTTACGAATATTGAAGGTATTGGTTCCACCGTTGCAGAAGCTGTCGTTGATTTTTACGCAGAAGATCATAATAGGCAGATCTTGGAAGCGCTGTTGAAAGAAGTTACGCCGCTCAAAGAGGTATTGCCAATTACCAATAATTCTCCAGTTGCTGGAAAGATTGTTGTTTTTACTGGTTCACTGGAACAGATGTCGAGAGATGAGGCAAAAGCAATGGCTGAAAGGTTAGGGGCCAAAACCGCTGCTTCTGTTTCAAAAAAGACAGATCTCGTGGTGGCAGGACCTGGTGCTGGTTCAAAATTAACAAAAGCGCAGGAACTTGGCGTGAAAATTATTGATGAAGATGCGTGGTTTGAATTGGTCAAGCAAAACGAGAGCTAAAAGCAGATGATTTCTGACGAAAGCTATAAACAGATTATTCGATTTTTATAAATCGATTATTCTATCTCAAAGTTGTAAGCGGATAACTCGATTATCCGGATAATGCTATTACATAGCTGTATCGCTTTTAAAGGTGATGCTTGACAGCAAATTCGGGAATTATTTATGCTGTCGATGGCTCCTAACGATATATTAATGGCTATTGCGTTCAATAAGGGTTGGCGAAATCATGCGGTGACCATTTGTTTAAATCACTGATTAAAATCACCGACTGAAATCACTCACCGAAATCACGCGTCAATATTGCTCACTAAAATCATTCACTAAAATTATCCATTGATGGTTTTTGTTTGGTGTCCGTTTGGCGAAAGTTTTTAAGTTTTTGTCGTCAAAAGGACATGAGCAATACTGTTATCCGCAACATTAATAGCTAGCAATAAGGTCTCTATCGCTATTTTTTGACCTAAAATGCTTTGATAGATTTTATAAAGTGCTTTTTACCACATTGCCTGATGAGCGCATACACAAGCATGAAATGGCAGGCATAAATACCTGCCATACACTTGCTACTTAAAAATATGAGCAACCTATTAAAGTGGCTTTGTTGCTTCCTCTAACCATTTACGGTCAGTGTCATCAAGATGGGAGACGTTATGGTCATAGACACTGGCGTGATAATTGTTCAGCCAATTGCGTTCTTCATTGGTCAACATATCGACCAATATGAGATTTCTATCAATTGGGCAGAATGTCAGGGTTTCAAATTTGAGCATTGATATATCGCCGCCAGAAATTTCTGTGGCAGGCATTACGGCAAGTAAGTTTTCAATGCGAATGCCAAACTGGCCTTCACGATAGTATCCAGGTTCATTGGAAACAATCATGCCTGGGATTAGCTCTTGAGCACCTCTTTTGGATATATTTTGTGGTCCTTCATGAACCGCAAGATAAGCTCCAACGCCATGCCCCGTGCCATGTGCATAATCAAGTCCAGCTTTCCATAAATTAATTCGGGCTAAAACGTCCAGATCTTGTCCGCGTGTGCCTACCGGAAAACGGGCGACTGATAGGGCAATCATTCCTTTCAAGACCAACGTAAAGCAACGTTTTTCTTCTTCTCCCACTTCGCCGATAGCAACGGTGCGGGTAACATCTGTTGTGCCGTCTTTGTATTGTGCGCCTGAATCAACAAGATAAAGCTCGCCATCATTAAGCGCTCTGTTGGTTGCGGTGGTTACGCGATAATGAATAATTGCACCGTCGGGACCACTGCCGGAAATAGTATCAAATGATAGGTCTTCAAGTTTCGACCCCATTTCCACCGCGGTTTCTGTGCGAAAGGTTTCCAACTGGATTGACGCTGAAATTTCATCAACGCTGCCTGATGGTTGACGGCTTAACCATGAAAAGAACCGGCATAATGCCACACCATCACGCGCATGCGCATGACGTGAACCAGCAAGCTCGGACTCGTTTTTAATGGCGCGCGGCAATCTTGCAGGATCTTCCAGCTCTTTTATTGTTCCGCCATTGTCAAATACAACCTGACGAATTTTTTCAGCAACAAGATTGGGGGCAAGTGAAAAACATTTTCCCGATTTGGCTGCTGCGGCTACCTCAGTCAAAAACATAGAAGGTTCAAACAATCGAGTATAGTTTTCAAGATAGTGTTTTTCTTCCGAACCCAATTTTCTATGATCTATAAATAATGATGGTTGCCCTTGAGCCGGCAACAAAGCAAATGACAGCGGAAACGGCGTATTGGAGACATCTTTGCCACGGATATTGAACGTCCATGCGATAGATGATGGATCGGTTAAGATAACATAGTCACAGTTCTGACTGTGAAGGACATCTGAAATTGTGTGTAATTTTTGTTCTGTTGCAACACCAGCATATTGCAGCGGTTGGATTGTTACGCGTGTCAATGGTGGTTCTGGTTGGTCATGCCAAATATTATCAACGAGATTTGTTGAAGTGGCGATAAGCCGTCCTTTGGCTTTTCCTTCAACCGCGTTTTGTAACGCTTTGACACCAGCAATTGTATGGAGCCAAGGGTCATAGGCAATTGTTAACCCATGGGCATTTTGTGCCAACCATTGTTGTGGGGGGCAAGATATTAGGTCTTCATAGGAAAATATCTGGCCATCGGTTTGCTGGCGCACTTGTAGGGTGTAACGGCCATCGACAAAAATGACGGCTTTGTCCTTCAATATCAGCGCAACGCCGGCAGAGCCGGTAAAACCGGTGAGCCATTGCAAACGTTGCGCGTGAGGGGGAACATATTCGCCTTGGTGCTCGTCCGCACGGGGGACAAGAAAGCCATCAACGCCGATAGCTTCCATTTCTTCACGAAGTGCCAAAATACGATTTTTGGCATTTTCCGGATTTGTCATCATATTGTACGATTGAAACATAAGGCATTTCCCATTTTGTTATTTGAGATGGATAGCCACCCATCCTTCATGATGAAGTGTTTTTATATATTTAGCACCTTGATCCTGATAGGCTTTTACAACACGATCATGCTGCTCTTCCAAAATACCGGAGAGAACGATTGAGCCATTCTTGGCCTTGGCAGGAACCATTTGCGGCGCCAGTTCTATCAATGGATTGGCCAATATATTGGCAACGATAAGATCAAATGGTGCGCGTGACGTAATCTCATCATCGTCAAGACCCGTTGCTGTGATGGCTGTAATTGTATCAGATACACCATTTAATGCGAAATTTTCTTTTGCTACATTTATAGCAATAGGATCTATGTCGGTTGCCAATATTCTTATTGGTGCAATCAAAGCCATACCGATAGCCAAAATTCCGCTACCTGTGCCAAGATCAAGCGCATTTTGCGGCTTTTCATTTGCCATGACTTCCGCAAGCAATTCAAGGCAACCAACTGTGGTGCCATGGTGTCCAGTACCAAAGGCTTGTCCTGCTTCAATTTCAATGGCAAGATCATTTGGCATGACCTTATCGCGGTCATGGCTGCCATGAATGAAGAAGCGGCCGGCGCGAACAGGATTGAGACCTTCCAAACTATGTTGAACCCAGTCAATATCGGGTAAAACTTCAATTTCTATTTCGTCTTGATTAACGCCCAATATTTGAGCCAATCGCGTTTGAACAACAGCTTTTTCATCCTCTTCGACATAGAGCGATACTTCATAAATGGCTTTTGCTTCATCTATTTCCGTGATTGCCAAAGGATAAGCATCGTCTTCAAAAGCGGCATCCATTTTCTGGTATAATTCTTCAGCTTTGGCCTTAGCTGTTCGGTAATGTAGGCGAATTTGTCCCAACTTAGACATCCTTAAATTTTATTGATTTGCTAATTTTTTCAAACGCTCGATGGCGATTTTATCGTTTAACCCATCTTCATTTTCTTCAACACTATAGGGGATTACACCCGATAATTTGCCGCCTTTTTTCAATAAAATAACGGCTGCAGTATGGTCATAGGTATAATCGCCATCTTCACCTGGAACTTTCTTTGTGAAAATATTGAAGGCGTCGATGGCTGCATGAACTTTTGCCGGATCGCCGCTTATGCCAACGATTTTATCGGTAAAATTGGCCAAATAGTCGTGTAAGACTTCCGGCGTATCCCTTTCAGGGTCAACTGTAATAAACCAAACGCCTATCTTATCGGCATCAGGTCCCAATTCTTTCAGCCAATTGCTCATATTTAACAAAGTTGTCGGGCATACATCGGGACACCGTGTATAACCGAAGAATATTGCTGCTGGTTTGGCGCGAATATCGTTTTGTGTGACAGTTTTTCCGTTTGAATCCGTTAGACTGAAATTTCCTCCTAAAGGAGGATTCATAATGGCGTCATATCCAAATACAGCTGCAATAAAAACAACTGTCAAAATGACGATACGGATTACGCTTTTCATAAAAAATATCCCTAAATTGGAACTTATACCAAGCAGATCTTATGAGCAATTATCAGTAAGTTTGCTAAATTTCCCCAAACTATACCGTTTGCATGGGACGTGCGCAATGGTAGGCATTGGTAAAATACCATGTCGAATGTTTTCTCTATAAGGGAAAAATGTTGAACAGCTATTATTTCTTTATGATAAATACAATTTAGCGGACTTGATAGAATAAAAGTATACTATGAATACACCTCCAATAGACCAGCGTTTTCATAATAGTGAACCACGTATCCACACAACAGCCAGACTGAATGGCTGTAAACTTGGTCGTTTTACGGAAATTGGCGAACGGGTCATTTTAAGAGATACAATTGTTGGGGATTTTACGTATTTCGAACGCAATAGCGAGGCTATTTATACTGATGTCGGCAAGTTCTGTTCCATTGCGTCTAATGTTCGCTTAAATGCTTTGGAACATCCGATGGAACGGGTGAGTATGCATAAAATGACATACCGACCCAACGAATATTTCAAGTTTATGACGCTGGATAGTGCCTTTCGTGAAAAACGAGCGGGTAAGAGGGTAACGATTGGGAATGATGTTTGGATTGGTTATGGTGCCGTTATAATGCCCGGAATCAGTATAGGTCATGGTGCTGTTATTGGTGCCAATGCGGTTGTTACCAAAGATGTTATGTCTTACGAAATTGTTGGTGGTGTGCCGGCTAAAAGAATAAGAACAAGATTTCCTGATAATATTATTCACTCGCTTTTAGATTTGTCTTGGTGGAACTGGTCATTGGACACCCTTTACCAAGCATTGCCCGATATGCAGACTTTATCTGTCGAACAATTTATTGACAAATGGAAGTGAAATACTTTCAAACGTCTGTGATACACAATGAAGTCATTTCCATTTTTTTTAAAATTAAGGCATTTTGCCGCTATGTTTTAGCCATGAAAGGATATTGAAATGTCTTCAAAAAAAGTAGGCGATATTATCGTTGAAACTTTAGAAAACGCGGGCGTAAAACACTGCTTCGGCATTGTTGGCGATACGCTCAACTATATTACGGATGCAATTTACCGTTCAAAAATTGAGTGGGTGCATACGCGCCATGAAGAAGCGGCAGCATTTGCCGCAGGTGCAGAAGCCTATGTTAGCGGTGGTTTATCAGCCTGCGCTGGCTCATGCGGACCAGGCAGCCTGCATTTGATTAATGGTATTTATGAAGCCAATAGAAATCGCGCACCAGTGGTTGCAATAGCAAGTCAGCTTGCAACAAATTTTCTTGGTACAGATTGGCCGCAAGAAGTAGATTTTCGTGCATTATATTCGCATTGCTCTGTCTATTGTGAACAGATACTCAATGCAGAAGAGGCACAGCGCATAACCGTGCAAGCTTGTCAGGCGGCTTTAACCAAGCGTGGGGTGGCTGTTATTATTCTGCCTGTTGATGTTTCCATGCAAACAGTTAGTCGCCCTACACAATATGCGGTTCATCACCCAAAACCTGTGCTACGCCCATCAGACGAAGATATTGCTAGCATTGCAAAAGCACTCAACAGCAGCTCGAAAGTTGCAATTTATGTTGGTTCGGGTGTCAAAGGTGCGCATGATGAAGTGGTATCATTGGCTAAAAAGCTAAATGCACCAATTGGTCATGCTTCACGTGCCAAGGATTTTATCGAATATGATAATCCTTACAATATGGGAATGAACGGAATGCTCGGCGGAAAGCCGGGATTCGAAATGGTAGAACGTTGTGATACGCTGCTATTATTAGGTACAGACTTTGCTTATTCGCAATTCTATCCCAATAAAGCTACCATCATTCAGGTTGATGAAGATGGAACACATTTGGGGCGTCGTCATCCAGTCAATATTGGTGTTGTGGGCGATGTCAAAAATACGGTTGCTGCACTGATTGAGCATGTTGATGCCAAAACGGATACATCATTCCTTGATTCCTGCTTGAAGTTGAAACGTGAAGCAGAAGCAGCCGAAGCGAAAGAAACAAGTTTGTCGAAGGACATCATCCATCCGCAATATCTTGTCGGCTTAATCAACAAATATGCAGATGATGATGCCATTGTTACGGGTGACTGTGGTTCACCAATGGTTTGGTTGCTAAGACATTTCAAAACAAACGGAAAAAGACGCACATTGGCCAGTTTAACACATGGAACAATGGCAAACGCGCTACCGCAAGCCATTGGTTTGAAAAAGGCTTATGAGGACCGTCAAGTTATCTCATTGTCTGGTGATGGTGGGCTTGCCATGCTTTTGGGCGAATTGTTGACGGTTGTGCAAGAAAAGCTTGATGTTAAGATTGTTGTCTTCAACAACTCTTCATTGAACTTTGTGGAACTTGAACAGAAAGTTGAAGGGCTGGTTGACCATTACACGGATCTTCAGAATCCTGATTTTGCACAAGTTGCTGAATCTATTGGCATAAAGGGATGGCATGTAGACCAACCTGAACAATTGGAAAAAGCTGTACAGGAATTTCTCAATCATAAAGGTGCAGCATTGCTTGATGTGAAAACAAGTGGGTATGAGCTTGTCATGCCACCAAAAATCACAGCCAGCGAAGTTTCAGGCATGGCACTTTACGGTACAAAGGCCATTATGCAAGGACGCGTTAAAGACGTTAAAGACCTGTTGGTTCATAATTTCTTGAAATAATATAAAGATCACTGTTAATCAGGGGTAGCAGCTTTGGGCTGCTATCCCATAAATTCAGACCTTCTTTACAAAGCTATCCAAAACACGCTTTTCACCAGCCTTATCAAAAGCAATTGTCAATTTGTTACCTTCAATAGAAACAACATTGCCATTGCCAAACTTCATATGAAAAACGCGGTCTCCAACCACGAAATTGGACGGTGTGTCAGAGATTGATTTGGCGATAAGCTCACCGTCAATTGTTTTCGATTTGGCAACGCGACCCGCTCCAAAACCTGAATCAACTTCGCCATAACCTATACGTTCAACATTTGCACCTGAACGCGACCCCCAATTGTTACGTGTCGCATCATTGGCATTTTGCTTAGCTCTTTGCCAACCTGGTGTCGAATAGTTGTTTTGAAAAGGTTCTTGCCGGTCAAAACGCGATTTACCATAACCACCATATGAGGTTTCAACTTCAGCAACTTCAACATGTTCAATGGGTAGTTCATCGAGAAACCGTGATGGAATTGTCGATTGCCAAAGTCCATGAATACGGCGGTTTGAAACAAACCATATATGAAGGTTCTTTTTTGCGCGGGTCAGTCCAACATAGGCCAATCGCCGTTCTTCTTCCAAGCCAGCGCGTCCACCTTCATCCAGTGAGCGCTGGTGTGGGAAAAGACCTTCTTCCCAGCCTGGTAAAAACACCGTATTGAATTCCAACCCCTTGGCAGAATGCAGTGTCATAATATTGACAGCATCCATATCTTCATTCTTATCACTATCCATGACCAATGAAATATGCTCAAGAAAGCTTCTTAAACTTTCAAAATCTTCCATCGAATGAATAAGTTCTTTTAAGTTTTCCAACCGACCTGGCGCTTCTGCCGACCGGTCATTTTGCCACATCGCAGTATATCCGGAATCATCAAGGATCATTTCCGCAAGCTCAGTGTGCGGTGTGTTGTCGAGCATATTTTGCCAGCGGCGGAAATCTTCAATAACTTTTCGAAGTGCACTGCGCGGTTTCGGCTTTAATTCGTCCGTCTCAATCATTGCCGATGCTGCGGCAAACATCGATATATTTTGCAGCCGCGCAGCATCATGGATTTGCCGGATTGTTGCGTCGCCCAAGCCACGTTTAGGGGTATTGACGATGCGCTCAAAAGCCAAGTCATCAGCCGGTTGGGCAACAACTCTAAAATACGCCAATGCGTCGCGAATTTCTTGCCGTTCATAAAAACGTGGGCCACCAATAACGCGGTAGTTCAGCCCCAAGGTTACAAAACGGTCTTCAAACTCGCGCATTTGAAAGGATGCTCTCACCAATATCGCAATATCATTGAGTGCATGACCATTTCGCTGCGCTTGTTCTATTTCTTCGCCAATAGCGCGTGCCTCTTCTTCCGAGTCCCACGCGGCATGAACCTTGACTTTTCCTTCGCCATCATTTTCTTGATCGGTAAAAAGTGTTTTTCCCAAGCGTCCCTGATTATGCGCAATAAGATGGGAGGCTGCGCCCAGTATATGACTTGTTGAACGATAATTCCGCTCAAGGCGAATGACTGTTGCACCCGGAAAATCTTTTTCAAACCGCAAGATATTGTCAACTTCAGCACCACGCCAACCGTAAATCGACTGGTCATCATCACCAACGCAACACAAATTAACGGGTTGTCCTGCTGGGCGCTGTGCCAAAAGCCTTAGCCACAAATATTGCGCTGTATTAGTATCTTGATACTCGTCCACTAAAATGTAGCGGAATTTGGTATGGTAATCTCGCAAAACATCGGGATTTTTCTGGAAAATGTGGATCGGGTGCAGCAATAGGTCACCAAAATCGCAAGCGTTTAGTGTTTTTAACCGCTCCTGATAAATGCGATAAAGCTCTCGACCTCGACCATTACCAAAAGATCGCGCATCGCCTTCCGATATTTGTTCTGGCGATAATCCGCGGTTTTTCCAGCCATCAATCATATTGGCAAAAGTGCGGGCAGGCCAACGCTTGTCATCCAGACCTTCAGCTTGAATAATCTGTTTTAAAAGCCGAATGACATCATCTGTATCAAGAATAGTGAAGTTGTTATTGAGGCCAGCAAGTTCTGCATGGCGGCGCAATATTTTCACGCCAATGGAATGGAATGTCCCAAGCCACGGCATACCTTCCACGGTACCACCAACCAGTTCACCAATACGCTGCTTCATTTCACGAGCAGCTTTATTGGTAAATGTTACTGCTAGTATTTGGCTGGGATATGCTAAACCTAACTGCAAGATATGGGCAATACGGGTTGTTAAGACGCGTGTTTTGCCAGTGCCTGCACCTGCGAGTACCAATACTGGTCCCTCGGTTGTGGTGACAGCCAAACGCTGTTCTGGATTTAAAGTTTTTACATATTCAGGCTCGGCAGATGATGCACGACGAGCCGCCATGGCACGCGCTGCCAATCCACTGGATTGGGCAGGGGCATTGTTCGTTTCATCATCAAAAAATGGTATATCGTCGGGAAAATTGTTCATTGTTCCCCAATCTAATGGTTTTTTGCGCGTTCTGCTAGTGTTCTCTTTTAGCTTTCAAACAAAAAATAGCTGGTTTATTTCTTTTTACGGCTAACTTCGTACTCATATACGCGACGATCGGTAAAATTCAATCTGTTATCTACAATGGGACGGACAACCGTTTCTAAGTCCGGTTCCTTCTTCACTAATCTAACAAGATCATTAAGTTCATTCATCGCAATCAGTTTCATAATATCATCGCGAACTGAACCATCCTCGCGCCGCGGCAACTTGTCGACAACTTGCAATAGTTCAACTTTTTGATCTTTCAGCAAACTGCGAACCTGCTTTTCATTCATGTCATCGGCTTCAACAAAAGCGTATAAACCAACGCCTTTTGCTGGAAGCGAATATGTTGCCAGTGCAACATTATGGATTCGTGGATCAGCCTTTAATAAGGAGCGTATGAGTGGGCCTTGTTCCTGAATACGGTCACCAGTACCATCACCATCAGACCACTTGAATACGCCTTTTGTCCAAAAATTATAAACCCGTTTTCCTGTTGCTAACCAAAGACGAGAAGGCCAAGAACGATTTTTCAATATTCTTTTTTCGGTCGGTGTTAACAGATTGGGCGCAAAACTTTTTTTCTGCTTTATGAGATGGCGAAAGTCTTCATAAGCAAAGTAGCGGTAAAATAAACCACGACGCTTGTGTACACTGGCCAACTGGAAATCAATAACTGAGGCTTTTCCATCTGGCGTCATGAGCCAATTTTGAGGCTTTGCCAAGTCATTATGTGTCAGTCCCATACGCCGCAAATTGCGCAGGATTCTAAGACCGCTATGGTAAAATTCAGGCTTATTCGGACGTGCCAAATGGAGAGGCATCCCATCACTCCATGAGCGATATAGCCCATCCTTATCTACCGCCAATAATTGGGGAACCCCCTCTAAACCGCGCACTTTTTTCAGTGCCCTGATTTCTCTTTTCGCCAAAATCCAAGCCAATGGACGCGACCACCAAGGTGAAGCCGTTACAATACGCCGAATAACCCGCTTTTGCGGTTCATCAATAAAATGACCGGTTCGTGTTTCTGAAAACACGTCACGCTTCAACACTGCCGTCACCACAAAATCTGGTAAGGATTGTGGATCTCTCAATGGGGCTATTTCACGCTCTTGATCTTCGAAATGTTCCATAAATCTGAATTAGACGGCCAATGTTACCCTATTATGTCTGTTTTGTATCAAATAAAGACGATTGAACAAATCAACACAACCATATGGAAAAGCTTGGTTCAATGACTAGTCCGAAAAACAGTATTGTTCTATTATTATGCTTTTGGGGTTTGAGCAAGAAGAAAAGCATAAACACGCAGCGCTGCCGATAAATTAACATTAGGAGGGCGTGTTTCATCAACTTGCGTTACCAGAGCGGAAAACGATAAATTGTTTTTCTTTGCTGTTTCCTGCAATATTTCTAAGTAAAACTGTTCTAATGAAATGCTTGTTGCATGACCATCAATGCACACTGAAATTTTTTTCAAATGTGCTTTTGACCAATCAATCGTCGAATTCAACATAAAACTAACGTTATTCTTCTGTGTCTGACAATTTGCCCAATTTTATCTGTTGGATATTTTTTGCCTTGAGGCGTTCATCAAACTCTTTTTCAACTTTCGTACGACCAAAAAGAATACGATTTTGTTGCGCTTCTTCTTCGTGTTTTTCGCGTGTTTTCTTCTTACGAAATTGCCTCAAATTGATTAATTCGGCCATTTCTCAATTCCATCTATTTTTTACGAAATGCATCAAGCGATACAACATTCGCAGATGGGGTTTCCTCGTTTACGCCACCTTCAGAAGCCTTTTTATCTTCCTTTTTATCTTCTTTTTTCTCGCTGGATGAAGCTTTTTTACCGGAAGATTTACGTTCTTTTTTATGAGGCAAAACTGCAAGCTCGGCAGGTTCCATCTGATGTGCGTCACTATTATGTGCGCTATCATTATCGCTTATCGGTAGATCAGATGGTAAGTCAAAGGCTGCTTCAAATGCTGCCGTTGGGTCATAGAAAACCTGCACGGCAGAAAAAGGAACGATAAGTCTTTCTGGTACGTCACCAAAAGATAGGCTAACTTCAAACCCATTTTCCGAAACGTTCAAATCCCAAAACTGATGCTGTAAAACTATTGTCATCTGTTCCGGATATCTTTCTTTTAGGCGGGGGGAAACCTTAACTCCGGATGCGTTTGTTAAAAAAGTGATGAAAAAATGATGTTCTCCCGGCAGCCCAGCTTTTGCTACTTCAGATAGAACTTTGCGAATGACACCGCGCAAAGCATCCTGAACGAGAATGTCGTAACGGATCTGATCGTGAACCATTGAAAACTGTTCCTTTTTCCGGCGCAACGCCTCGAAAGACGTTTCGATATTGTAATTTCAGTATAATGCCTTGCTAGCAGGGTTTTGGTCAACATGCACTTGCTTATTGCTGATTTGCTCGGGTTTTTAGAAATACGCTGTTGAAACAAAAGATACATTGTTGAAACAAAAGTGAAGGCTTCTGTTGCCAGGTGCCTCCGAACCCCGCTTAAGCCGGCGAAGGCTTAAGGCTTAATTTGAAGCGTTCGCGCCGCAATTAAGCAGCGAGACGAGCTTCCGC
>CALYQL010000018.1 GCA_945285915.1 uncultured Bartonella sp. | reverse complement strand
AGGGAATGCCGGTACCAAAAACCGGTGCCTTACCGCTTGGCTATACCCCAAAAGATCGCTAAACGAACTTTACTGGCGCCTTATAACCTCTCAATTTCATTTTCGCAATATGTGATGCGAATGGTCACAACATTTTTTCACCAAACTGGCGTAAAAAAGAGCAATATTGTGCAATTTATTGTCAGACAAATCGTTCTATGGGGATAATTCAACCACATTTCATCAACAAAAAGAACAAAAGTCCGCATAGTACTAAGCTATACGGACTTTTATGATTTGGATTTACCGAATCTCTTAAGTTACTGGAGCTTTACAACAATTATCAATATGATGATAAAATCAGCCCTCTCAACAAATGAGCATTAAACCTCTTCGGCTTTAATTTTCTCGTCTGGCATAACGAGATAAATAAGTACCAGAATGATGGTAATGAAGAACCGGAAAGCATCTGGAACACCATTCCACTCTTTTGACATCCACATGCCAAACCACTCGCCACCAACGGACATGAAGGCTATGTGCCAAACCAAAAAGCCAATTGAAAGACCGGCAATTGCTATGCGCTTAGATAATTGGAAAACGTTTTTTGGCGCGTTAATTTTAACAGCCATAAAAATACAACCAGCCCAACATAAAATGGCAGTCAGCGTTTCAAAAGTAACAATACACCAATATCCGATATGTTGGATCGTATCATTGTCAATTGCACGCCATTTTGTTGGTGCGTTTGGAAAAACGGTATCCATTAGAAATACGTGATAAACATAGGCAAAATTTATCGATGAATAGCAGATGTTTTCAATGGCAACCAATGTTGCAAATAATGCAATAGCGGCAACAAATGCTACTTTTGATAAACGAATGATAAGCATAAAATTCCCTCTCTAATATCTATAGGCCGGCGCTAACTATCATTCGGTATAAAACTATACTAGCAACTACAAGTATTAAAACATAACGATCACGCTATTGTTATCGTTATGAGAATAAACGACATTAATGGTTATTTTTGTTTTTAAAATCAATTAATTAGCAATATAATATGGTTAACTCTTGACCGTATTTTTACTCAAAATGATGTTAAGATGGTTTATTGTTGTTCATTAAAACCACCTATGCGTGTATATTTTTTGACTTGCTGCTTTCAATGAGGAGGATATTCAGAGAATGCAACAAACAGATGAATGGTGCATTGCGTGATGGAATGATTGTGATTAAACCCTAGAATGAGGTAATCGTTATGCCCATTCCTTTTGTTAAAGATTTTATTCCCGATTATGACAATGCAGTTGTGTTAAATGACTCTGTAAGGTTGTTAACGGCACGCAACCCTTCCCCTTTCACATTTACCGGCACCAATAGCTATATTATCGGATCAAATACATTGGGAATTATTGATCCTGGTCCTGATAATGAAGAGCATTTGCAAAATTTACTTCGTGTTATTGGTAGTCACCCATTAAGCCATATTTTTATAACACATAGCCATAGTGACCATTCCGCGCTTGCAAAACGGTTGGCAGAAAAGACTGGTGCGATAATTGTCGCTGAAGGGGCTTATAGGCCTGCCAGCAAAATAAATCTTTCTACGCTTGCGACACTGGACGCCAGTTGTGACACGTCATTCAAACCAGATATTGAGCTCATTGATGGGCAAATTATTAATGGTGATGGCTGGCAACTAAAGGCGGTGACAACACCAGGGCATATGGCAAATCATACCGCTTTTGCCTTGGAAAAAGACGGCATCGTGTTTTCAGGTGACCATGTCATGGCTTGGTCAACAACAGTCGTGGCACCCCCTGACGGATCCATGGGTGAATATATGCAATCCTTAGATAAGCTTCTTGAACGTGATGATCGGGTTTATCTATCGGGACATGGTGGCGCTATTCACAATCCCCATAGACTTGTTCGCGCCATAAAAGCACACCGTAAAATGCGTGAGCGGGCGATTCTTGAACGCTTGAGCAAAGGAGATCACACGATCGCAACAATTGCGCAAGCTATTTACCGCAATATTGATCCTCGATTGAGATATGCGGCAGAACTATCTGTGCTTGCGCATATAGAGTCGCTTGTTGACCGTCATCTTGTGCAAACGGATGGCGCTGTGCGACCAGACGGGATTTATTCTTTATCCTGATCCACTGGTGTTGAGAGCATTTCAGTATCCAAGGCGTCCATAAAATCCGTTATAAAGGCAGCATTTGTGCCAAAATCACGCGTTAAATATCGTGATGCCGAACGCATATCAACAAAGGTTGTATCACCTTCATCTATTAGCCTAATAACTATATCCGATGTAAAACCTAGGTAAAATGTTCTGGCTTGCGTCTCGACATACAAAGCGTCATCTTCACCATCAACATCCTTATTTGCCAAAACTTTCCAGCCTCGTGCATCAAGCACATTATGAACAGATTTCAAAATACGATCAGGGGAACCATCATAACGACGGCCTGACAATTGTGGCCATTGCGCCAATTGCAAAACAGCCTGCTTTGATAGATCGTTAGAAACTGGCAGAGCATCAATGGGGCGCGAACCGGCAATAAATTCTGGTGGTGTTTCTGTATCTGTTGAAACATCGTTTATCGGCGGCAAAGAAAACCATAAACCAGCAAAAATAAGCAGTGGAGTTGCGGTGATTAATGAATAGACAATGCCGCGAAAGGCTTTCAGTCCACCGCGATCGCCTCTTTGCCATAAATCATAGAGACCTTTAAACGCAAAGCCGAGTGACAGGACAACGCAAATAGTTGACAGGCTGACAAGTTCGAAGAGTCGAAATGTTGTAATGACAGAAAATCGATGCAAAACAGCTGAGACCAATAAAACAATCAATGCAACGATACCAAATCGTGGTGACCATCTTGCTGCACGAGAGGCCATACGAACGTATTTTTTTCTCATTGTTGGTGCTGTATCCTTTTACAACGCATTGCAATCCGTTATCTTTGCGTCGCTTTTATCTGTTTTCGCAGCATCTGACAATTTTACAAACGTAAAACCTTTACGTTGCAAGGCAAGAATTCCATCGGCAACGCCCTGCCCTGAGACTCTTTTAGGTTGGTTCATATGGGCAATGATAACATCACCATTTTTAGCCTTGGCAATACGGGAAGAGACAGTTTTTGCTGGCAAAGAAGCTCCCATATCGGCATTTAAAGAAAACCCACCAACTTTATAGCCCATATTGTCAATTAGCGTTAAAGCATCTTTGGAATAACGAGCGGCAGCATCCCTATACCAGATGGATTGTGCAAAACCTGCCTTAGAGATCGCATCTTCTCCGCCTTTTATTTCTTCACAAATAGCTTTGAGGCTACCTGCTGTTTTCAAACCATAAATGGTTGGTTCATTGTCAATTGCAGGTATGTGGTTGGCACCATGATTGGCAATTTCAAAAAGATCTGAATGCGCCTTTATAACGTCGACCGTCTCTTTATTATGATTCAGCCATCGCGCGGTAACAAACAATGTGGCTTTGATATTATGCTCAATCAGAACATCAAAAATTCTATGGTCGACTTCGCCCATACATAAATCCAGTGTTAAAGCCACTTGCGGATTTTTAGTATCACCTTTGTTGATATGTAATGATGGTTCCACCGCTCCGGCAAAACAGGGGGTTTGAAAACACGAAAATATCAAACAAACCAGACCAAGCCGAGCGATGGAACCAAACATTTTATACCTTATTTTTTATGTCTAATGGCAGATTGTGCTGCCGCAAGACGTGCTATTGGTACACGGTAAGGCGAACAGGATACATAATTCAACCCTGTTTCCTCACATAAATCAATTGATAATGGATCACCACCATGCTCACCACAAATACCGAGTTTGATATCTGAGCGCTGGGCGCGACCGCGTGTTGCTCCGATTTTTACCATTTCGCCTACACCATCACGATCGATTGAAACGAAAGGATCATGTTCCAACAGACCTTTCTTGATATAGGTGGATAGGAATGAACCAGCATCATCACGCGAAATACCAAAGGTTGTTTGCGTTAAATCATTGGTACCAAAGGAAAAGAATTGTGCTGTTTTAGCAATTTCATTTGCACGAATAGCAGCACGTGGCAGTTCAATCATTGTACCAACAAGATATTTCATTGTAACACCGCGTTCTTTCATGACTTCTGCGGCAACATAATCAATGCGTTCTTTAACGAAATCAAGTTCGGCCTTCAAAGCAACCAATGGCACCATAATTTCTGGTTCAACGATTTCACCTGTTGCTTTTTCAGCATCAATCGCTGCTTCAAAAATAGCACGCGCCTGCATTTCAGCAATTTCTGGATAAGTAATTGCCAAACGGCAACCACGTAGCCCGAGCATCGGGTTAAATTCGTGTAACTGATTTGCCCGCTCTTTAATTGTTTCAGCCGAAATATCCATTGCCTTTGCAACTTCGGAAATTTCAGCATCTGTTTTTGGCAAAAATTCATGCAGCGGTGGGTCAAGCAACCGTATGGTGACTGGTAGCCCGTGCATGATTTCAAATAATTCGGTAAAATCGGAACGTTGCATTGGCAATAATTTTGCCAACGCCTTACGACGTCCGTTTTCATCATTACTTAATATCATTTCACGCATGGCAATAATTCTGTCACCTGCAAAGAACATATGTTCTGTGCGGCACAAACCTATTCCCTCAGCACCAAATGAACGTGCCATGCGAGCATCGGTTGGCGTTTCAGCATTGGCACAAACTTTCATGCGGCGCACTTCGTCGGCCCATGACATAAGTTTTGCAAAATCACCAGACATTTTTGGTTGCAACATAGCAACCTTGCCTTTGTAAATCTCGCCATTACCACCATCTATCGTGATAATGTCACCTTTGTGGAACACTTGGCCAGAAGCTTTAAGCGTACCTTTCTGATAATCAATTTGAATGGAGCCTGCGCCTGAAACGCAAGGTTTTCCCATACCACGTGCAACAACGGCAGCGTGGCTCGTCATACCACCACGCGTTGTCAACACACCTTCAGAAACATGCATACCGTTGATATCTTCTGGGCTTGTTTCAATGCGCACCAAAATAACTTTGCGACCATCGTGAACCGCCTCTTCAGCTTCTTCCGATGAAAATACTATTTCACCGGTTGCCGCACCTGGTGAAGCAGGAAGACCGACGCCCAAAACAACCTTTGGTGCCTTTGGATCAAGTGTCGGGTGTAAAAGTTGATCGAGTGACTTTGGCTCAATGCGTGAAATTGCCTGTTCACGATCGATCAAACCTTCATCAACCATATCAACAGCCATTTTTAAGGCTGCACGTGCGGTGCGTTTACCAATACGGGTCTGCAACATCCATAATTTACCCTTTTCAATGGTAAATTCCATATCCTGCATGTCGTGGTAATGGCGTTCCAGCTTGTTGGCGATATCGCGGAAGGCTGCAAATGCCTCTGGCATTGTTTTTTCAAGCGATGGCTTATCTGAACCAGCGGCTATGCGTGCAGCTTCGGTAATATTTTGTGGCGTTCTTATACCTGCCACAACATCTTCACCCTGTGCATTAACAAGAAACTCGCCATAAAGCGCATTTTCACCAGTTGAAGGATCACGGGTAAAAGCAACACCGGTCGCTGAATCTTCACCCATATTACCAAAAACCATGGCTTGCACATTAACCGCTGTTCCCCAACTTGCTGGAATGTCATGTAGTTCACGATAAGTCACAGCACGGGGTGTCATCCAACTTTGGAAAACCGCACCAATAGCACCCCATAATTGCTTTTCAGGGGCTTGCGGGAAGTCTTCCCCAAGTTCCTTTTTGACGCAATTTTTATAAGCGACAATGACATCTTTCCAATCCTTGGCGGTCATTTCAGTGTCAACTTCATAACCATTGCGGGCTTTTACATCGTCAATAATTTCTTCAAACAGTGAATTATCAACGCCTAAAACAACGTCGGAATACATCTGGATAAAACGGCGATAACTGTCATAGGCAAAACGTTCATCACCAGTTTCTTTGGCAATTGCCTGCACAGTCTCATCGTTCAAGCCAAGGTTCAACACTGTATCCATCATGCCAGGCATAGAAGCGCGCGCACCAGAGCGAACTGATACAAGAAGCGGCTTTTCATGATCGCCAAAACGACGGCCGGTTTGCTTGCCAACTTCAGCCAAGGATTGCTGAACCGTTTCTTCCAGTTTGTCGGGGTAGGTTTTATTATTTTCGTAATAATATGTGCAAACTTCTGTTGTAATTGTGAAACCGGGAGGAACAGGCAACCCAAGATTACTCATTTCAGCAAGATTGGCACCCTTGCCGCCAAGGAGATTGCGTTCAGACGCCGCTCCCTCAGCTTTTCCATTACCAAAACTATAAACCCATTTTGTCATTGAACCATCAAGCCTCCGGTTATCACTATAAGCCACTCGTGCATCGGTTATTCCTTGGCACGAATGAACAATATGAGAGACAAAACTCCCACAATGGCATGAAGATTAAATGACATTTGGCACTGCGCCAACACCAATTTTTAATTAATACAATACCAAATCGATTGAATAACAAAAGGTTGACCATTTAATTAACCGATATCATGCATTTGTTCTGCTATTTGCAGATTTATCGGTACAAATTGAGTGTCCCCTCCCCCATCGTCACGCTGAAGAATCTGTTCATGCGTGCCGTTGTTATCGAATTATGCATTATCACGACAAAACGCGTCTCAGTTGATTTCGCCATTTCGCCTATAAAGTTGCAATAGTGCGCGAAACTATGATTACGGAGAACGGCATCAACACCAAATCGACAGAACACCAAAAGATTGAGCGATTAACTAACCAATATCGCGCATTTGTTCTGCTGTTTGCAGGTCTACCGATACAAGTTGAGAGACGCCCTGCTCACCCATCGTCACCCCAAAAAGCCTGCTCATGCGTGCCATAGTAATCGGATTATGCGTTATCACGACAAAACGCGTCTCAGTTGACTTCGCCATTTCGTCCATAAGGTTGCAATAGCGTTCAACATTATGATCATCGAGTGGAGCATCAACTTCGTCCAGCACACAAATTGGCGAAGGACTTGTTAAAAATACCGCAAATATCAATGCCATAGCCGTTAGGGCTTGTTCACCACCGGACAAAAGCGTCATTGTTTGCGGTTTTTTCCCTGGTGGGCGCGCTAAAATTTCCACACCAGCATCGAGCGGATCATCCGACTCAATCAATTGTAACTCTGCTGTGCCGCCGCCAAAAAGGTGATGGTAAAGACGTTGAAATTCTGTGTTGACGCGATCAAACGCATTTAACAGGCGTTCACGCCCTTCACGATTAAGCCCTTGAATTGCAACACGTAGTTTTTTAATCGCTTCTACAACATCGTCGCGTTCTTCCGTCATTGCGTCAAAGCGAACACGCAACTCTTTTTCTTCTTCATCAGCGCGCAAATTAACAGCGCCCAGTCGTTCCCGTTCAATACGAAGCCGTTCCAATTTATGTTCAAGTGTTTCTATATCAGGTAATTTTTCGCCAACTTTAAAACCGGTTAAAGTGATAATTTCATGCGCCGGACTATTCAACGTGTCCTGAATTCTTGTTTCAATATCCTTACGCCGATCAATAGCTGCATTTAACCGTTCTTCGGCACGCGCACGTTCTTCACGGCTTGATGACAATTTGGCGAAGGCTTCCGATGTTTGCTTATCCAATGTGCTTTGTGCATTTTCAGCTGTTACCAGCCGATCCATTATTTCTTGGCCTTCGGCTTCTTTTTTCTGAATTTCGTCAATGAGATATTGCCGTTTTTCTTCCATTCCGCCTGGCACATCAGCCAAGTTCTCAACCTCAATCATCGCTTCTTCGCGGCGGCTTTGTAACGCATCAATCTGCTTTTTCGCATTTTCAATGCGACTCAACCATGTTTTGCGTTCCAGACCTATGGCTTCAAGACGACGAATCCGCGCCTGTGCATTTTGCTTCCAGTTTTGCAATTGTGCTGAAGCTTCAGAAACGGCTGCTCTTTCTGTCAGCAAGCGTGACGATAATTCCCTCAAGCGGCTTTCAAGCCCCTGTAAGTCGGGCAGATTTTGCTGCTGTTCCTGCATAAGCTCTTGTTGGTGGGAAATCTCTTTTATCTCTTGCTCAAGGCGACGGCTATCGCCTTCCAGATTCAGCAATTTCAATCGGTGTTCTGCTGTTTCCTTTTCAATTCGGGAATATTGGCGCTGCGCCTCTTCCCTCTGCTCTCGGCTCACACGTAAACTCGCACGACAATCCCGCTCTCTTAACGCGGCATTTTCTACAGCTTGCTCTTTCTGTTTTAAAAAATTTTCTGACTCTGTTAATTTTGTTTGTGCTGTTGCTATGAGTTCTTCCAACACAACCAGACGATTTTTTTGCGACAAGCGTTGCGCTGCTGCGGTTGGTGCATCTGCCCGTGCGCGCAAGCCGTCCCAGCGCCATAAGGCACCATTGCGACTAACCAATTTTTGGCCAGTCTCCAATTTTGATTGCAATCTTGTGCCATCTTGCTCATCCACAACACCAATTTGGGAAAGAGAAGCTGCCAAAGCTGATGGTGCATGGACATAATTTAATAGTGGTGGCACACCTTCCGGCAAATGCGGTGTGCTTTTATCGGCATTAAGACCGCTCCAATAAATAGGAGCATTGTCTACGAGTGATGCCTCAAGATC
Source organism: uncultured Bartonella sp. (assembly GCA_945285915.1). GTDB lineage: Bacteria > Pseudomonadota > Alphaproteobacteria > Rhizobiales > Rhizobiaceae > Bartonella. Next base: position 38,368 of record CALYQL010000018.1, on the reverse strand, counting down.
ATCGCCCAAGGCCGCGCCTAAAGCCGTTTCATATCCCTGATCGACCGATATTTCATCAACAACCGGTAAAAATTCTCCCTGTGCAAAAGATTGCACCATTTTTTCCAGTGTTTTTGCTTCGGTAACAAGACCATTTAATTTATCACGACAATCGGCAACAACCGGTCTTGCAAGACTTTCTTCACGCCGGCAGTCTTCGACCTTTAATTCTGCCTCGTGTAACAATTCCTCATTTTCAGCAATAGCAATTTCTGCCTGTTCAAGAACCAACTTCGCCTCTTCTATATTGGCACTTTCTTCAAGTTCGCTCTTAATTGTCGTAATTTGCTGAAGTGTAGTTGTCAGGCTGGTTTGTAATTTAACAGAGCGTGACTGCAATTCTTGGATATGCTGATTTATACGCGTTTCTTCCGCGCGCGCCTCAGCCCGTTTTCCTGTCAGTTGCTCCAACTCTGTTTCACTGGTTTGCAAAATATTTTTGAGTGCTTCACAGCGTTCAGTCAGTTCGAATTCATTTTCCTGCTGGCTTTCTGCTTCCGATTGCAATGTCAGCTCTTCTTCTACCAACCGATCCAGAAAATCCTTATTGTCACGTGACAACTGTTCTTCTCTTGCCAAGTCCGCTTCAAGTTGTTCAAGCCTGCGCAGCAATTCCGATTGTCGTTGTTTATTACGATTTTCTTCGTCTTCAAGCTGCTTGAGTTCAAGCGTTAGGCGCTGATGGGCAGCAGATGCCTTTGCGGCCTCTTCTCTAATTGGTGGAAGAGTATTTTTGCCGGCTTCTTGCGCTTTTTCTGCACGCATATGGGCTTGCGCCCGCTCTGCCACCTGCAGGGTTGCCGTATTTAAAGCACTTTCAGCCTCAACTTCTTGTGTTTTACTTTCAGACCACCGCAAATAAAACAGCCCCGCTTCAGCCTGCCTTATATCTGAAGAAAGCGCTTTGAAACGGTTGGCTTGTCTTGCCTGACGTTTCAGACTCTCAATGCGAGAAGAAAGATCCCCCACCACATCTTCCAGCCGATCAAGATTTGTTTCAGCAGCCCTTAGTCTCAGTTCTGCCTCATGGCGGCGACTATGAAGGCCAGAAATACCTGCCGCTTCTTCAAGAAGGGCACGGCGTGCCTGCGGTTTTGCTTGAATCAGCTCGCCTATTCGCCCTTGCCCAACCATTGATGGTGAGCGGGCACCTGTTGATTGATCGGCAAACAGAAGTTGAACGTCTTTGGCGCGAACCTCTTTACCGTTTATGCGATAAACTGAACCCGAATCTCTTTCAATACGGCGCGAAACCTGCAACTCATCAGCATCGTTAAACGCGACGGGGGCACTCCGATCTGTATTATCTAGGAAAAGTGTAACCTCGGCAAAATTGCGTGGTGGCCGTGTAGCAGAGCCTGAAAATATCACATCATCCATGCCAGAAGCGCGCATATTTTTATAGGAATTTTCCCCCATAACCCAGCGAAGCGCTTCTACAAGATTGGATTTGCCGCAGCCATTTGGGCCAACAACACCTGTTAGCCCACGTTCTATCACGAACTCTTGCGCTTCAACAAAGGATTTAAATCCAACAAGCCGCAGCTTTGTGAACTGCATGTACAAACCTTATAAAAACAAATGGGTATAGTGAAAAACTACACCCATCTGTTAGCATATAATTTAGTCTTTCAGAAAACTATCGATCACTGAAGACATTTCTTCCACAGACAATGCGCCCTCATATTTCTGACCATTGATGAAAAATGTTGGTGTTGCCGTAACACCAAACTCTTTTCCGCGCTTGAATGAGCTATTTACCCCATCAAGCACTGTCTGATTTTGCAAGCAGGCTTCAACGGCTTTATCGTCAAGTCCGGCCATTGATGCTATTTTTTTCAAAGGTGCAAGCGCATCTTCCGCTGCTGCCCACTCCATTTGCTTGTCAAACAGGACTTGTATCATTGGGAAATATCGATCTTCCGGCGCGCAACGTGCTAGCATAAAGCCTGCGGTCGCTCTGGGATCAAAGGCAAATTCACGAAATATCAAGCGTGCTTTGCCGGTTTTAATATATTTCTCACGAATATCAGGAAGTGTTTTGCTGAAGAAATCTGCGCAATGGCTGCATGTCAATGATGCATATTCCACGATTGTCACGGGTGCATCTGCTTTACCTTCAACCATATCCTTGATTGTACCTGGCTCTAAAAGCTTTGCCATATCAACCGTACCGGAAGATTTTACAGTTGATGCGGTTTGGCCGGTTGCTTCAGCGGCATAAGATGAAACCGCGCCTAGACAGCTTGTTGTAGCAAGCCCTAAAGCGGCGGCTAAGGACAGAAGGCGACGACGGTTCATGACTGCAACCATTATAGTACCTCTTCTAAAATGTGTTTTACTTTGTTCGACATAAGAAACAAACGTTATAACATTCTCATAAGCTAGAGTTTTGGCAATGTCGTGACTTATTTACTAAATTCTTTGTTAGAATTCATATTTTTTTCTGCAAAGACTGAGAAACCCAATTTGCATAATGACTGACGCAAAGCATCGTCTTCTATTCCCGAAGCCATTTGGTCTACCAATTGCCGGTCACATTCGTTGAGAACTAGTTGTTTAACAGTCTTTTTCACTGTATTTTGCAGCGAGCGTTGCTCAATTTTTATCCGGTTAATGGCTATATAGCCAAAAAATGCATTAATTCGCTGTAGGATTTCACCACTTTCATGGGTAAGCCGCATTGCAGCATATCCCTCGCAAGCCACAACCAATGTAGCCGGTTGAAATGGGTCATCTTGGCAGGTTCTGCGTGACCAGATGATTTTTATCGGCATTGTCGTTTCTGCAACATCTTCGCCTACAAGATGCGACCAATTATCCATCAATTCAATATTGAGACCGGCACGTTTGCGCAAAATAGGATCAAGCAACTTTGATGTTGTTTCCGACAAAGCACGAAAATGCCTTTTGGGTGGCTTCCAATTCATTTTTTGTTGCTATAGCCCCTGAACCAATCAACAAACTTTTGCATGCCATCGTCGATATTTGTGGTTGGAGAGAAGCCCAAATCGCGTGAAGCCCGTGTTATATCAGCATAGGTTCTTGGCACATCTGCTGGCGGCATTGGCTGAAGCTCTGTTACCGCTTTTTTTCCTGTTGCTTTTTCTATCGCGTGGACAAAATCTAATAATTCAACCGGCTTATTATTACCGAGATTATACAAGTCTTCTGTCTGTTCTGGTTGTTCAAGAATGCGTTTTACAACAGCAATAACACCAGCAACAATATCGTCAATATAGGTAAAATCCCGCTGCATTTTGCCATAATTGAACAATTTTATTGACCTGTCATCCAAAATAGCATCTGTGAAAAGCCATGGTGCCATATCCGGCCTTCCCCATGGTCCATAAACCGTAAAAAAGCGCAAGCCAGACGTTTTTAATCCATGCACATGAGCATAAGAATGGGCTAAAAGTTCACCACTTCTTTTAGTCGCTGCATAGACAGATACAGGATTATCAACACGGTCATCTTCCGAAAATGGCACTTTTGTATTGGCACCATAAACAGATGAGGAACTTGCATAAACAACTGGTGGTTTGTTGGAATAGCGCAATGCCTGTTCAAGTATTCTCACCTGTCCTTCAACATTGGAAGAAACATAGGCGGAAGGATTTTCAATCGAATATCTAACACCAGCTTGTGCCGCCAAATGCACAATAACATCAATATTCTTTTCATGACCGACAGCGTCTTCAAGCTGTTTTTTATCTGCAATATCAACCTTCAAAAAACGGAAAGAATCATGATCTAGCAGCTGCTGTAGCCGAGCATTTTTTAGTGCAACCGAGTAATAATCATTAAGATTATCCAGACCAATCACTGTCCAGCCCTGTTGCAATAATGCCTTTGTCGTATGAAACCCTATAAAACCGGCTGCGCCTGTAACGATGGCCTTCATCTTATTGTACTTTCTTACATTTCAACCCTGAAGGTTTTATCCCATAGATTATGCGCCGGATATAATCTGACAATCTAAAAAAGAATGTACCAACACGTTTCCACTTCGGTAGACGTGTCTTATGATATGTTTTTCTGCCCTTTACAATTGTCGAGCCACCAATATCACAAAAATCAATCAGATTAATATTGGTCGAGAATGATCGAAAACCGCTCCACCCCCGCTCTAGCGCAACATCATATGGCAGGCTCATAGGTTGAAGTTTTGAAAGAAGCTTTTTGGCACCCTCTTTGGTAACAATATAAGCGGCAGAGCTACCAAGCGGCCCATGCAAAAAACGCCCGATGGAAATTTCGGGCGTTATAGTCATATCTTTACGAAAAACACGGTTCCGGTGATTGGCCAGTTTTATAATATCCCAGCCGGTCATATCCGTGAATGCCGTGACAATATTTAAAAAATTATCTTTAAACGCAACATCATCCTCTACAATGACCGCATAAGGATCTGCTCCTGTAGCAATCACGGAAAGTGCATTGAGGTGACTTAGATAGCAACCAGCTTCGCCCGGCAGAATAAGTTTACCGTGACGTCTGCGAAAGCCTTTTACATCTATTCGCGGATCAGCATTGATATCCACCGTTTTTCCATCAACTGCGGTTACGCGTCTATAATTGAGATGCGCTTTCTCTGCAGATAAAGCAACCGCCTCAAATCTATCCTTTGAGCGGTCTAGGTTGATGATATAGACGGGAATATCCAATTTTTTCCTCATGAGTATGAACGAAAGTCAAGTGAAAGGCGGGAAACATTATAAATACTTCGTCTTTTTAGTATTTTCCTACTAGGGTAAACAGTCGCCGACAAATTGTAAATAGTTTCGGAACCTATTATTATTGGCAGATTGAAGTTACCAAATAGCGCAAATGTACCATATTGCGCTCTTCACTATGATATCCGTTTGCCAATTTCATTTTTGCTGGCATTGCGTGTAAGCGCGCTGTTCTTTTCTTTTGCTTTTTTTCAATGGGTATGATTGGAAGAAGCCATGCAAAACATTTCAGACAAGCTTCTTTCGTGGTATGATCGTTTTCACCGCACTTTACCTTGGCGGGTGGCGCCGAGCGATTTATTGCAAGGTGAAACACCGCAACCTTATCGTGTGTGGCTGTCGGAAATAATGCTGCAACAAACAACGGTTGAAGCGGTTAAATCCTATTTTGAAAAATTCACGCAAAAATGGCCAGATATTTTTGCTTTAGCAAAAGCTGAGCAAGAAGACATTATGAAAGCTTGGGCTGGACTTGGCTATTATTCGCGGGCACGCAACTTAAAAGCTTGTGCCGACACACTTGTTACAAAATATCATGGCATTTTCCCACAAACGGCTGAAGAATTGAAGAAATTGCCAGGTATTGGCGATTATACATCGGCAGCCATTGCAGCAATTGCATTCAACCAACCTGTAGCCGTTGTTGACGGAAATGTTGAACGTGTCGTGTCCCGTATTTTTACAATCGACACGCCGTTGCCTAAAGCAAAGACAGAAATAAAAGCATATACTCAAAAGATAACCCCCAAAAAACGCCCGGGTGATTTTGCGCAAGCAATGATGGATTTGGGTGCTTCTATTTGTACACCGCGTGATCCTAGTTGCATGATCTGTCCGATAGAAGCATGTTGCAGCGCTAAAAAACAAGGTAAGGCAGAGCTATATCCGGTAAAAGCACCGAAAATACCAAGACCAGAAAGAAATGGGATTGCTTTTGTCATTTGCAATAAAAGTGGCGATGTCTATCTGGAAAAACGACAGGCATCGGGCCTCCTTGGAGGCATGACACAAATTCCCAATTATTTTAGTGCCGATGAAAGCTACACGCTTGCCAATGCACCGTTTTCAGCCGATTGGCAATTTATGGGGCAAGCCCACCATGTCTTTACGCACTTTTCACTGACGCTTGATGTCTATCTGGCTAAAAATATTGATAAGTTGAATATTGGAAATGGTTGGTGGTGCCCCACTGACAGACTGGCGGAAGAAGCCTTACCAACTGCAATGAAAAAGGCTATCAGTGTGGCATTGCCCAATGTTTTCAAAAAACAGAAGTCCGGTAAAAAATAAAGGCGTGCGCACATCATGCACACGCCTTCCAATGACGCCGGAGACTGGAGGTTATCCGGCTTTTTTACAACATTAAACGCCTTGTTTGGACATTTGTTCCCGAATAATTATCCGCAATTCGTCAATAAGTTTCAGTTCACCAGCATCTTCATAATGCCAAAAGGTCCAGCCATTACAGCTCTCGGATCCTTGAACCTTGCGCCCCATCATATGAATTGAGCCGGCTTCTCCGCCCGTTACAATTGTACCGTCCGCACGAACAATAGCGGAATTCTGTTTCTTTTTATCATAAAGAACGGCACCTGGCTGCAATAGCCCCGCTTCAATCAGGCTGTTAAAGGCAATTCTTGGTTCTGCCCTTTTACCTGATAAAATTGCCAATTCTGGTTTTTTCAATGGTTCTACGGCTGCAATCCGTGCAAGTGCAGCATCAATATAGGATTGCTCACGTTCTATCCCAACAAAATCACGCCCCAAACGCTTTGCCACCGCACCAGTCGTGCCCGAGCCGAAGAATGGGTCAAGAATAACATCACCAGGTTTTGAAGATGACATAATGATGCGAGCCAGTAAAGCTTCCGGTTTCTGTGTCGGATGAACTTTGCGACCATTATCATCTTTCAGACGTTCTGCACCCGTGCAGATTGGAAAAAGCCAATCGGACCGCATTTGCACATCGTCATTTGCCGCCTTCATCGCTTCATAATTAAAGGTATATTTTTTGGCTTTTTGATCACGGGACGCCCAAATGAGTGTTTCATGGGCATTTTGAAAACGTCTACCGCGAAAATTCGGCATAGGGTTTGTCTTACGCCAAATTATGTCATTCAACATCCAGAACCCTAAATCCTGCAATGCTGTGCCAACACGAAAAATATTATGATAAGAGCCGATAACCCAAATCGTACCATTGGGTTTTAACACTCTACGACAGGCCAACAGCCATGCCCTTGTAAAAGCATCATAAGCGGCAAAGCTTTCAAACTGATCCCAAGCATCATCAACAGCGTCCACCAAGGTTTGGTCTGGACGATGCAATGCACCTTCCAATTGTAAATTATATGGAGGATCAGCAAATATAACGTCAACAGATTGGCTTGGTAACTTTGCCAATGCGGCGACACAATCACCTTTTAAAATCTGATTGCGCCATGCTTCTTCTGAAGAAGAATTAGCGAGTTCTTTTACAAGACGAACAGTGGTCATAGGGTACTCGACAACACATACTCAAAACATTATCCCGCCAACCAATTTGATTCACGGGTTCGACATGTTGAGAATTACAAAACAGGGTAAATATCCCGTTAAGGACAAAACTGATTTCGCGTTATAAAATTATCTGAAGGCCATTTTATTTTCTCAGAAAAATCTGGTTATAAAACCATGTCGCCATCAACTTGCTCAAACGAATTATCGCCTTTCACAATCGACAGGTTGAAAGTACCGCACTTATTTGACCAATTCAAAAAGGCAAATTCACCAATTTAAAAGGTAAATTCAACTATCAATTCGATAGCAAATTGCTTGACAGGGGTTGCAATATGGCCGCTTAACTGTCTAAAAATGCTCAAAACCTATTTTGTATATGGGAAAATTAGCTATGCCGAAAATTGATCTGGTAATTTTTGACTGCGACGGTGTTTTGGTTGATTCAGAATATCTGGCAGCACAAATAGAATCGCAATTATTGACCGATTCAGGCTTTGAAATTTCTCCCGAAGAGCTTGCCGAACGTTATGCTGGCCTGATTTTTATCGATATTTTAAAAGAGATCGAAAAACAATCGACCATTCCACTTTCAGCAAGCCTTGTAGACCGTGTACCAGAGCTTTTCCGTAGCCGCATGGCTAACGAGCTTCAGGCTATTGATGGTGTTCGTGCTGCTGTTCAATCAGTTGCAGAAAAATATCCATATTGTCTTTGCTCAAATTCAAAAAGTGCCGACATCAAGAATATGTTGACCACAGTTGCTCTTTATGACCTTTTTGAAGACCGCATCTATTCAGCACCAGAAGTTGGCACAAAGAAACCTAAACCGGCACCGGATGTTTATCTCTATGCTGCAGAAAAGATGAAAGCCAACCCCAAAAACACAATTGTTATTGAAGACTCTATCCATGGGGTACGTGGAGCGACAGCCGCAGGCATGCGTGTTATCGGCTTTACTGGTGGATCCCACGCCTATCCCGGCCTTGCCGATGCATTGACGGAAGCTGGTGCAGAAACTGTTATTTCACGTCATAGCAATCTTGCTGCTGTGCTTGATGCCATGGCACAATGGCGCGATGATTAATAATGACGTGATGACCAATATTGATGGCGATATCTATGCTCTTCATGTTGCGGTCAATTGACTGCTACACCACCCAATAAAAGCCATTGTACTTATTGTTTAACGTCAGACCGCTTACACAATATTTCTAATTTATTGATTTTATCAATTTAATCAAAACGTGATTTATGAATCACGTTTTGCATAATGCTTTAGAGATATAATTTGGGCTTTGAGAATTTAGCTCACCTACCAGACAATGTTCCGGCAGCATGCCAGACACATGATTGAATATTTCCCTGAGGTTGCCGAAACCTTGCTATAAGCTACTTATTCTTATCACATAGACCAAAATGTTCGGCTAAAGGCTGCTTCCAACCAAGTCAAAAATCTAGCCTATTCACCGGAAACAATTTATTTCAAGACAGTGATACAAAAACCGTTTTATTTGGATTTCTTGTCAGCCTTGGACTTTCCTTCATCATAACCGATAAAAATACGAATATTTTTAGATGTCGGTTTTGGCAGGGAAATTTTGTCATCCGAGAAAATGAACTGCGTTGCATCCGTGCCATTGGTTATTTGTACCGGATATTTATGCAGCATGGAATATACGACACTATCCCCCTGCATCACAACAACACGGATAGGCATAACGACCGTACCCGGTTTAAACTTTGGACCAGGGACAACACGTCCAGCAGCCGCAACTTTCATTGATAAAGTGGTGTCAGAGGTTTCACATGTTCTTGTTACATCACTGATTGCAGCCTGATAGACGACGTTATTCGCATCATTCTGACCATTGCGCTCATAAATATTATAATAGGAAGTGCCGTCCTTCATTTTAACAAAAGGACAATAAGCACGTAATTGTGCCTCAGTAATTTTTGGTTCAGCCGGTTCCTTCTCTACTCCCTTATGACCACAGCCCGATAAAACTGCTGAAGCTGCCATAAGAACGCCTAAGCCTAACGAAAAATGAAAAATCGACTTTTTCTCCATGAAGTGGACTTCCCTCAAGTGGTAAACCTGTTCTATATCAATACTTGATAAATATATTAACACTACTTTTTTTCATGTCTTATATGATTTAACAAGCGTGTCATCCATACAGGACGTTTCTAACGTCGTAAAGATTTTTAAATAATAGGAAAATAATTACATTTTCCGCTTCTGAAGCCGAGGAGTAAATAAATGCAATATATGAGCACAAGAGGTAATGCGCCAGTTCTCGGGTTTTCAGACACCGTTATGGCAGGACTTGCTCGCGACGGCGGTCTTTATCTTCCCGAAACTTATCCTCATTTTTCTTCTGTTGAGCTTAAAGCTTTAAGAGGAAAGTCTTATGCGGAAATTGCCAAAACAATATTATGGCCATTTGTCGGTGGTGAAATAGAGCGTAAAGACTTTGACCAAATGGTTGATGAGGCTTATGCCTCATTCAGACATCCAGCGGTTTGTCCACTTGTTCAGACAAACACCAATGAATTCATCATGGAGTTGTTCCATGGCCCAACACTTGCTTTCAAAGATGTCGCCATGCAACTTCTTGGCCGGTTAATGGATCATATTTTGTCCAAGAAGGACGAGAGAGCAACAATTATCGGTGCTACATCAGGCGATACGGGTGGTGCTGCCATTGAAGCTTTTGCTGGTAGAGAACGGTGTGATATTTTTATTCTGTTTCCAAAAGGCCATGTTTCGCCCGTGCAGCAAAGGCAAATGACCAGCAACCACAAAGCAAACGTGCATGCTTTGGCTATTGAAGGCAATTTTGATGATTGTCAGGCGCTGGTAAAAGCCATGTTCAACGACCACAAGTTCCGTGACAAAATGGCACTGTCTGGCGTTAATTCGATCAATTGGGCGCGCATTATGGCGCAAATCGTTTATTACTTCACCACCGCAATATCGTTAGGTGCGCCTGATAGGGCCATATCCTTTACGGTGCCAACTGGAAACTTTGGCGATATTTTTGCCGGTTTTGTTGCCTCACGCATGGGACTGCCAATTGCCAAGCTTGGCATTGCAACAAATGATAATGACATTTTGGCACGCACCCTTGCCACAGGAAATTACCAGACACGCTCGCTCATTCACACCACATCACCATCAATGGATATTCAGGTTTCTTCAAATTTTGAAAGACTGCTGTTTGAAGCTGGCGAAAGAGATTGTGAATGGATCCGCAATGCGATGGAAAATTTGAAACAATCGGGTGAATTCCATATTGATGCAACAAGATTGAAGAATATTCGCAGCATGTTCTCTGCTGGAAGCAGCAATGAGAGTGAAACAGCCAAAATGATTGATACTTTATATAAAGAAAGCAATTATCTAGCTGATCCTCATACAGCCATTGCTGTCAAAGTTGCACGTGAGCATCAAGATGCAACAATCCCAATGGTTGTTCTTTCAACAGCCCACCCAGCGAAATTTCCGGAAGCAGTAAAAAATGCCTGTGGTGTAACACCAAAATTGCCTGAATGGCTCAGCGACCTGATGGATAGGCAAGAGCGTTTTGAAGTTTTGGCGAATGATGAAAAAGTTGTCAAAGACTATATTGCACTGAAATCACGCATATCTCGTTAACCCTGCTAACAAGTTGTTGAGACAGAAACATCACAATGTGGTTTTCTATACGTGATTTTTCTGAGAATAATTTGTTAGGTATGATTTTCAGAGGCGACTTTCCATAAGCGAGAAGTGTTTTTCTGGCGTTGCGTTTCTGGAATAGTTGGTACAAAAGCGGAGTATTGTGAGTATGGGTGTAGATATCAGTCGGCTGAGCAATGGTTTGACGATCGTCACGCATACAATGGCGCAGATAGAAAGCGTTGCCCTTGGCATATGGGTCAAGTCCGGTTCGCGTAATGAGCGTGCGGAAGAACATGGTATTGCCCATATGCTTGAACATATGGCTTTTAAAGGCACTGAAAATCGCACTGCCTATCAGATAGCAACCGATATTGAAGATGTTGGTGGCGAAATAAATGCGGCAACAAGCGTTGAAACGACAGCCTATTTTGCCCGTGTTTTAAAGGACGATATGCCGCTTGCTGTCGATATATTGACCGATATTATAACCTCTTCAAAATTTGAAGAGGAAGAATTGGAGCGGGAAAAACAGGTTGTTTTGCAGGAGATCAACGCAACCCAAGACACACCTGATGATATTGTTTTTGATTATTTTACCGAAACGGCATTCCGCCACCAGACAATTGGTCGCCCAATCCTTGGTACACCTGATTCCGTCCGGTCGTTTACGTCCGACAATTTACGCTCGTTCATGAATGAACATTATAGTGCTGATCGTATGATTGTAATTGCTGCAGGCGCGGTAGAGCACGAGCAATTTGTGCGTGAAGTTGAAAGCCGTTTGGGCTCATTTCGCGCGCATTCTGTTGCACCGCTTACGGATCTGGCAAATTATGTCGGCGGTGATTTCAGAGAATATCGTAATTTAAAAGACGCTCAGGTTCTTATCGGGTTTGAAGGTCGTGCCTATCATATGCGCGATTATTATGCCTCGCAGATATTATCCATTATTCTTGGCGGCGGTATGTCTTCAAGATTATTTCAGGAAGTCCGCGAAAAGCGTGGATTATGCTATTCCATCTATGCTTTCCATTGGGGTTTTTCTGATACGGGTCTATTTGGTATCCACACGGCAACCAATGAAGATGGATTGGCAGAATTGGTACCGGTAGTTTTGGAAGAATTATACAAAGCAAGCAAGAATATCAGTCAGAAAGAACTGGATCGTGCGCGTGCGCAATATCGCGCTAATTTGACAATGTCACGCGAGAGTCCTTCCAGCCGTATGCAGATGATTGCCCGTCAAATGTCGCTTTATGGGCGACCTATTCCTTCTTCCGAATTAATGGAACGCTTATCATTAATTACAGTTGATAGGTTGGCAGATCTGGCAGAACGGCTATTTATAGATTCCAAACCGACCTTGGCTGCTGTAGGGTCGGTTGGCTCACTGGTCAGCTATTGTGATCTTGTTTCGTCGCTTGGCTCAGGAAATAGTAGACGTATTTAAAAAATGTAGAAGGAAACTGGCATGTTCAAGATGCCCTTCCGCATGCCGCGCAGAAGATTATTGAAAAGAGGATTAATGCCTCAACTGTGCGCTGAAAATGTATATCTACGTTTTCCACTGTTGGACGATTATGAAGCTTGGGCAAAGCTAAGAATCGAAAGCCGCGCCTTTCTTGAGCCTTGGGAGCCGCTTTGGTCTGCCGATGCTTGCACGTTACAGCGCTATAAGGGACATTTGGAGCGCTATTTCCGAGGAAGGAAAAATGGCGATTTTTATGTTTTTTTTATCTTTTCCACCAAAACAAACAATCTTATCGGTGGAATAAGTTTGGGAAATATCCGTCGAGGTGTCGTGCAAAGCGGCGAGATCGGATATTGGTGTGGTGAAAAACATTCCGGAAAAGGCTTTATGCAAGAAGGTCTGGAACTCATGATAGATTTTGCCTTTCAACAATTAAAGTTGCATCGGCTAGAAGCTGCCTCGATTCCGACAAATATCCGTTCCATTCGTCTTCTGGAAAAATGTGGTTTTACAAGAGAAGGACTCTTACGAGCCTATGTGAAAATTCGTGGTGAATGGCAGGACCATTATCTCTATTCGCTACTGGAAACGGAAAGACCTTTAAAGGCAATTGAAAGTGAGGCGTTGTGAAAACAATCGGCAAAATCGTCAGCAGGGCTGTTTTTATAAGCTGGGTGATTATTGTTCTCACCCAGTCGGCGCTGGCTATTGAACCGATAAAGATTTCTTCACAAGATACCGCACTTGATTTATCACGTGCTGTCGAAATCCATCACATTCAAGGCAACACATTCCAGACATCTACTGCGCCGGGGCCTGATGGCATTGTACGGCGCATAGAAATGCAAGGTAATGGTGAAAGGGCGGAAAGCAATTGGGCTGTCTTTGCGATTGCCAACACAACCGACGATCAGATTGACCGTCTCATCGTAACGCCGCATTATAGAATGGCGGGATCAGGATTGCTTTGGCCAGACCTTGGGTCTTTGCGTATCCAATCAATTACGCCGAGTGAAGGTTTTGCTCTCGATCGACAACCAAGTCCGGATTCAGATATCTTCCGCATCACAATCAATCCGGGTGCTGTTATTACTTTTGTTGCAGAACTCGATTCTCCAAAGCTGCCGCAAGTCTATTTATGGGAACCGGAAGCCTATAAAGACACAATCAACGCCTATACACTTTATCACGGCATATTGCTGGGCATATCCGGTTTGCTGGCATTGCTACTAAGTGTACTGTTTGTTGTACGCGGTACCGGACTTTTTCCCGCAACGGCTGCTGTGGCATGGGCGGTGCTTGCCTATATTGGTCTTGATTTCAATTTCTTGAACAAATTATTTGTTATATCTGCCCAGAACGAACCAATATGGCGTGCCGCAACAGAGGTTGCGCTGGCGGCCTCCTTGTTCATTTTCCTCTTTACATATCTGCATCTTAACCGCTGGCATTACCATTTCAGCTATGGTGCTGCTGTGTGGGTTATTGCACTATGTGGGCTTGGTGCCTTTGCAATTTATGATCCAACACGTGCGGCTGGTATTGCACGGTTGTCCTTTGGGTTAACGGCGGTCATTGGTGTCTTGCTGATTGGTTATCTATCCATTCGGGGATATGACCGCGCCATCATGCTTATCCCAACATGGCTGCTTATCATATTTTGGCTATGTGGCGCCTATGTCTGCGTTACTGGGCAACTTGATAATGATATTGTTCAACCGGCACTTGCTGGCGGCCTTGTCCTTATTGTCCTGCTGATTTCATTCACGGTTATGCAACATGCCTTTTCAGCCGGCGCGTTTCATCAAGGCATTTTTTCTGACCTTGAAAGACAGGCGCTTGCTGTTATGGGCGCCGGTGATGTTGTTTGGGACTGGGATGTTAGACGTGACCGCGTTGTCATAAATCCTGATCTAACTGTTGATCTTGGAACCATCGCCACGCAATTGAATGGTACAATACGCAACTGGATTCAATCGCTCCATAGTGACGATCGTGACCGCTTCCGCGCTGTTTTGGATATTATTCTTGATACGCGCAAAGGTCGGTTGGATCAAATATTCCGCTTGCGCTCTAGTGATGGGCATTACCACTGGTTTTCATTGCGCGCCCGTCCGGTTATTGGGTCCGATGGAGAGATTGTCCGTGTTGTCGGAACATTGGTCAACATTACAGAACATAAAAAAGCAGAAGAACGGTTGTTGCAGGACTCTATTCATGACAATCTAACTGGTCTGCCCAACCAACAGCTTTTCCTTGACCGGTTGCAAAGCTATGTCAATCTTGCCGTATCAACGCAAAAGGTGCGTCCAACTGTTTTTGTGGTTGATTTTGATGGTTTTAAAGAAATCAATCATCATTTCGGTATGTCTGTCGGGGATACATTCCTTTTGACAATAGCACGGCGTCTTGGTCGATTAATTACGCCGCAAGATACCCTATCCCGTTTATCGGCTGACCGCTTTGCAATTGTTTTAACAAGTCAAACAGAGCCGGCAAAAATTGCTTCATTTGCCGATCAGTTACATAAAACTGTTGCAGCACCAATACTTTTTTCACAACGCGAGATAAAACTTTCCGCCTCCATCGGGCTTATTACGTGGACAGAAGGCAATTCCAACGCGGAAGATATGTTGAGTGATGCCGAACTTGCTATGGTGCATGCCAAAAAGGCGGGCGGCAACAAGATCGAGCCTTTCAGACCCAATTTCCGTACACTTGGTCTTGAACGCAATAGTATGGGCAATGACATACGGTACGCCCTGCAGCGTAATGAAATAAAGGTTCTCTACCATCCTGTTCTGGATCTTGTTGATGGGCAGATTGTCGGTTTTGAAACCATGTTGGAATGGCACCACCCAAGACACGGCAACCTATCCGCAGCAGATTTCATTGGTGCGGCAGAAAGCGAACATGTTGTTATGCCACTGGCGCAATATGCCATGAATACGGTGATTAACGATTTTTCGCAAATACAAGAACGTTTCCCGAAACAGTCATTCTTCGTCTCGGTTAATCTGCCAAGTGCGGAGATGATCCATCAGGATTTGATCAATGAATTGCGTGGAATTCTCATGCGGAACCCCATCAATAAGGGGCGGTTGATGATGGAAATGACAGAAGCTATCATCATTGAAAATCCTGAACAATCAGCCAATCTGCTTGAAAAAATCAAAGCATTGGGCATTGGTCTGGCACTTGATAATTTTGGAACAGGTTATTCTTCAATCGCATTTTTATTGCGCTATCCATTTGATATGATCAAATTGGATCGTTCCTTGTTGAATGTTGATAGCCCGAAAAAAACGCCCCGTATTGAAGTCAATTATCAATATGGCGCATGATCTGGATATGAAGGTTATCGCTGAAGGCGTAGAAACTGAAAATGAAGCCGTTCTGTTGCGTGAAGAAGGGTGCGAGTTTGTTCAAAGTGTTGTCTTCACAGAACCTGTTGGCATTGAAGACCTTATAACACTGGTGACAAAGCATCCAAAATCAGCAAACTAAGGTGTCTTCATAAGTTATTTTTGACAGATGCACCGCCCAATATAGCGAAAGCACTATATAGGGAGCATTGGTCTGGCGTTTGATAATTTCGGAACAGGTTATTCTTCAATCGCATTTTTATTGCGCTACCCATTTGATATGATCAAATTGGATCGTTCCTTGTTGAATGTTGATAGCCCGAAAAAAACGCCCCGTATTGAAGTCAATTATCAATATGGCGCATGATCTGGATATGAAGGTTATCGCTGAAGGCGTAGAAACCGAAAATGAAGCCGTTCTGTTGCGTGAAGAAGGGTGCGAGTTTGTTCAGAGTGTTGTCTTTACAAAGCCTGTTGGCATTGAAGACCTTATAACACTGGTGACGAAGCATCCGAAATCAGCAAGCTAAGGTATTTTTGATAGATGCACCGCCCAATACGGCGCAAGCACTGTATAAAGGCAAACTATAACAGCTGATACATATTTATATCTCGTACATATATTTATATATGCACATAGTATGTAACGATTGGATCCAAGACGAGTATCAACTAATCTACCATGTTGATGTGGGGCTGTTTTATGCATGGGTAGCCAGCATAACCCCAAAATATTAGACACGTATAAAAGCTGCAATCAAAAAATTTAAGCGTGACCAGCTTGGGCAACTAAAAATGCTGGATCAACACCAATTCGCAATAAGCTTTGCTGATATTTGTTATCAAGATCATCTGCAAACAAGAAACCAGCATCAACGGGGCTGGTTAACCAACCATTGGCGGAAATTTCTGATTCCAGTTGCCCTGCTCCCCAGCCAGCATATCCCAATGTCACGATAGCTTTTTGTGGGCCTTTGCCCATGCTCATCGCTTTCAACACATCTGTTGTTGAAGTTAGGCAGATTTCATTGGTAACTGGTATTGTTGCCTGACAGGCATAATCATCTGAATGAAGAACAAAACCGCGTGCACGTTCAACTGGCCCACCATCACGAACCGGAATAGTTTTCGCCAGTTCCGGAAGATGGCTTGCCTGCGCACTATTAATAATTCCCAATTGTATGAGTAAATCAGGAAAGACCATATCCTGAGGTTTGTTCAACACAAGTCCCATTGCCCCCTCATCAGAATGGGCACAAATATAAATAACGGAACGACTGAAACGCTCGTCCTCCATGCCGGGCATCGCAATAAGCAGATGTCCGTTCAAAAATCCGTCACGTTTTTTCATCATTCTAAAATTATCCATAATTGTGAGGTTAAACGTGAATATGAGAAGTGCAAGAGGAAATTGGTATATTTCCTCAAAAAGTCGTAAATTCTCTGATAGTTATTTAATAAAGAGTGGTTCCCTGGTGTTTAAACGAATTATATCTGCTGTTATTTGCAGCTTTTGTGTTTTCTCAATCCAAAACCTTGCAACAGCCAAAAGTCTCCCCAATGACAGTCTTGTATCAACACCATGGCATGATACGGACGGTGGGCGTGTGCGTATTGCCATTGAGCCCAATTGGAATAATGGACAAAGGCAAGGCCTGATAGAGGTCGAGCTTCAACCGGGTTGGAAAACCTATTGGCAAAATCCTGGTAATTCGGGAATGGCACCAAGCTTTACATTCAAAGAGCCGCTCAACTACCATATTTTCTATCCCGTGCCGCATCTGTTTGCTGATGGCGAGGATTGGTCGTTTGGCTACAAAAACAATGTTATTCTGCCCTTTTCTCTAACCAGTCCGACAAATACAACAAATTTAAGTGGGCGCCTAACAATAGGCTTCTGTGAGAAAATATGTCTTCCTGTTGATGTTGATTTCAACTTTGAATCATCAGCATTTGAGGTAGAGCAAATAAAAGCTTCTTATCTTGAAACGGCAAAACAGCAATTGCCGGAACCTACCAACAATAATATTCAAATAAATGCTGAACTCAAAAACAACCAGTTATCCATTAAAATTACTACGCCGAAAAATGTAAAAATATCAGCCCTCTATCTTGATGGTGGGGATAACGAGCTTAGTCTGGCAAAAATTATAGATCAGAAAGACGGGCAAACCACATTTTCAGCTGACATTCTTTACATGTCGTCAGATGATAAATTCAGCGTAAATTATATTGCTGATGCCGAGCCTAAAGCCTTTACAGGAACTTTCACAGTTACAAAGCGATAAATGCCTAATTATTAACCTATAAGGTTATTTACCTAGCTGATTATCTCTAACGGTTTTCACTGACCCCCTTACGCGCAAGCTCATCGCATCTCTCATTTTCTGGATGCCCTGCGTGGCCCTTTACCCAATGCCAACGCACCTCATGGCGTTGCCGTGCAGTATCAAGCGCCTGCCATAATTCAGAATTTTTTACTGGTTTTTTGGCTGCTGTTCGCCAATTATTGTTTTTCCAACCATCAATCCAACGCGAAATACCATCACGCACATAGACGGAATCTGTATATAGATCGACCGAGCAAGGTTCTTTTAAAGTATTGAGCGCGTTGATAGCAGCCAATAGTTCCATACGGTTATTGGTTGTGTCACGTTCACCGCCATATAATTCCCGCTCATGCCCATTATATCGCAATATGGCTCCCCAGCCCCCGGGACCAGGATTGCCAGAACAAGCACCATCGGTGAACACTTCAACGTTTTTCTTAGTCGAATTACTCATCTATAGGCCGATTTCTGATGGCTTCTTGACATCACGGAAGAAATAGAGCTTGCGCAAATATTCCATAGGATCTTTCTTGACCACCAAACTATTTGCTGGTGTATTGAACCAGTCATAAAGCCGCGTGAGGAAAAACCGCAAAGCAGCCCCCCGTGCCAATAAAGGAATAGCTACTATTTCATTATCACTTAACGGTCTGACAGAGCGATAGGCTTTCAACATGCCCTGCCCTTTTGTCAGATTATACGAAATGTCACGCTCAAAGCACCATGCATTGAGGCATATTGCCAAATCATAAGCCAGCATATCCGTGCATGCGAAGTAGAAATCAATAAATCCTGATAATTTATCATTCAAAAAGAAAACATTATCATTGAACAGATCGGCATGAATAACACCTGTCGGTAAATCTGTATTCCAATGCTTTTCAAGATAATCAAGTTCGCTATCAATGTCTTTTGTAATGCCTTGTGACAACTCGTCCGCGCGATCCCGAGATTTCATCCATAATGGCCGCCACGCATCAATTGACAAACTATTTTTACGCTGCATAGAAAAATCAAGACCAGCCAAATGCATTGCAGCCAATCCTTTGCCAACTTCACGGCAATGCACCGCTGCCGGTTTTCTCATCCAGATGCCGTCAAGAAATGTAACAATGGCAGCAGGACGTCCTGCCAATTCGCCGATCATTGTTCCATCATTGCGCAGGACAGGTTGTGGGCAGGATATACCCTTTTTGCTAAGATGCTGCATCAATTCCAGAAAAAACGGCAAGTCATTTTTAGCAACCCGTTTTTCATAAAGTGTCAGAATAAATCGCCCCTGATCGGTATGCAGCATAAAATTGGAGTTTTCTACGCCTTCGGCGATACCGCGATATGATACCGGTTTCCCAATGGAATATTCTTTTAAAAAAGATGCCAATTCTTGTTCACTAATGTCGGTATAAACAGCCATTATAAAACCCGCACGATCAATTTATGCCACTTTCATTTATTCTCATCGGAAATGCCGTCACCATTGACAAATTGCATATCCTGAGGTGTCAAAACAACATCGCGCAGCTCACGATTAACCAGAAAAGTTTCATTTTCTACCGTTGTTTCAGCAAGTTCTATAGTAACATCATAGCATTTTCTGAACGCTGTAATGATTTCATCAACAATTATTTCAGGCGCCGAAGCACCGGCTGAAAGGCTGACTGTTTTTATATCTTTAAGATTTTCAAAGTCAATTTCCGATGCCCTTTGCACCAAGAGTGCGCGTTTTGCTCCAAACCGTTCTGCCACCTCTACCAAGCGGCGTGAATTGGAAGAATTCGGTGCGCCAACAATCAAGAAAAGGTCGCTACCAGGGGCCGCCGCACTTACAGCTTCTTGCCGGTTGGTGGTGGCATAACAAATTGACTCTGCCGCTGGCGCTTCTATCGTCGGAAAACGGCGCCGTAACACATCTATAATACCGGCAGTATCTTCCACCGATAATGTCGTTTGCGTTACAAATCCTAGCTCCTGCCCGGGAGCTGGTTGATAGTTCAAGGCATCTTCAACATTTTCAATTAAAGTTACAGAGCCATTTTCAACTTGCCCCATAGTACCAATCACTTCAGGATGTCCGGAATGACCAATTAAAATGACATGACGCCCATGCCGTTGGTGTCGCATTGCTTGTTTATGGACTTTTGAAACAAGGGGACATGTCGCATCAAGATAAAAGAGATTAAGCTGCTTAGCATCTTCTGGCACAGACTTAGGCACACCATGGGCAGAAAATATGACTGGTTGACCGTGATGTTCTGCCGGTATTTCATTCAATTCTTCAACAAAAATTGCACCGCGTGCCTGTAATCCTTCAACGACATAGCGGTTGTGGACAATTTCATGGCGAACATAAACTGGGGCACCGTATTTTTTCAAAGCCAGAATAACAATTTGAATAGCACGATCAACACCGGCGCAAAAACCACGCGGCCCGCAAAGGCGAATTGTCAGCGGAGATCTTTTTATCATAACCACCCCTTAGGAATGCAATCAAACAATTACGCACTCAAATGCGCCATTGTGGCCGCATATACAAGCAATGCAAACAGAAAAAGTGCAATACCAAGCCCTTTTGCGCGGTTTCTTTGCGCATTTTTTTGCGCCTCGGTAAGTTCAACCTGTTCTAAATTGTTTTTGCTCTTCATCACGACATTCCCCAATAGGACATAATTCGCCATGCCAGCGATTCAATAAGAAGAACAGCAAATATCGCTGCGAGATAAAACAGTGAAAAGAAAAACAGTTTTTTGGCAACCGGTGTGGTGGCTTCTTTGGTTTCAGTCTTCCAAAGCACAAATGAGTGATAAACAAATATGCTTCCCAACACGATCGACACAATGCCATAGGTGATGCCAGCAAACCCCATGGCATAAGGTGCTACACCACAGAGCGCCATGATAATGGCATAGACAAGAATTTGGTTTTTTGTCGACCGCTCGCCGCGAACATTTGGCATCATTGGAATTTTAGCTGCACCATAATCCGTTTTGGCAAATAGTGAGAGCGCCCAAAAATGCGGCGGTGTCCACATAAAGATGATAAGGAACAGAACAACGCTTTCCATACTGATTGTACCAGTCGCAGCAGCCCAACCAATCATGGGAGGAAATGCGCCAGATGCACCACCAATGACGATATTTTGCGGTGTCGAGCGTTTAAGCCACATTGTATAAATAACAACATAGAAAAATATCGTAAACGCCAAAAATGCCGCTGAGAACCAATTGATAAAGATTCCCATTGTCAACACAGATAATGCGGAAAGCACAAGGCCATAGACCAGAACTTCCCCGCCTGTTACCTTACCTGATGGGATAGGCCGTTTTTGTGTGCGTTTCATCACAGCATCAATATCGGCATCGTACCACATATTTAAGGCACCAGAAGCACCGCCCCCCACGGCAATGCATAAAATTGCAACAATACCCAAAATTGGATTGATAGAAACTGGAGCCACCAGCATGCCCACAAGAGCAGTAAACACAACCAATGACATAACGCGTGGTTTTAAAAGCGTCATATAGTCGTTGGCATCAGCTTCAGATGGAGTCTCGCTTTTGTCTGGCTCAGTGATTTGCTCTAATGTCGCCATCAAACGTTTACCCCTTTTACCCTCATATTTTTTAAGGACACACAATCCATTTTAAACTGAAAACGCAACCATTAATATAGGCATTTACATTGCTTTGCCCGTTTTATCACGCAACAAGCCATAATCACCATATATAAGCAAGACCAAACAAATTGAGAAATGCAAAATAATCCCAGCAACATAAGTCAATATAATCACCGTGACATTAACCACTGCATCAACGTTAATGCAGTGCTTGGCTTGTAAAGCCAAAGTCTGCCTCATGTGTGAGGCCAAAAATTGCTTTGTTTATAACGTTAGAAGTTGCGCTATTTATAGACGCCAAGAGTTTGCCTCATTATAGAAACAAAAGTCGCTTAGACTATAAAGACAAAAGTCACTTAGCCTATAAAAGCACAGCGCAAGACAATAATGATATTTACTATTTGCGCTTTGAGGCATCTATATGTGTTTTATGGATAACCGGCACCTTAACCCAAGCTTTATCTGGTGGTGAAGGCAACTGCCATTCCAATGTTGCAGCGCCCTGCCCCCATGGGTTGTTGCCCACTTTCACACGACGATTCAGTGTTTCACAAATTCCATAAAGGAAAACAATGACAGATAATCCGGCGAGAATTGCGCCGATACTGGAAAAAATGCTGACCTGTGGTGCAGTGAAAAGATATCCTGCCGATAGATCATGCAAATGCTGTGGCAAGAAGATTGCATTGACGCCGATAAACATCATCCAGAAATGAATTTTGATTGTTGCGACCCGGCAAGAATAGCCGGTAATTTTAGGCAACCAATAATACCAACCTGCAAATATGGCAAATACTGCACTCAACGAAAGAATATAGTGGAAATGCGCGACAAAAGCCGAACTATTAAGCTCGGTTAAACCTGAATTACTGGCGATAAGTTGTATCGCAGAAATCTGCCCCATAAGAACAACAAAGAAAAAGCCTGATGCCCATAACATTGGCGTAGCAAAGGCAACGCGGCTTTGAACCAATGTTACAAACCAGCTAATCAAAATAAAAACGGTTGGAACGATAATAAGCGGCAATGCCACACTAAAATAGCGTTCCATAGCATTAGGTTGAAGAAAATGGAAAAGATCCTGACTCCATAGAATGAAACCTATACCACCAATTGCAATCATGGCAGCAATGACAAGATTTTCCATCCATAAGCGGCGTCTGCAAAACGTTGTTAAAATCTGGCTGATGATACCGAAAGCAGGAAGCAAAAGAACATAAACTTCCGGATGGCTAAAGAACCAGATCATCATGGATAAATGTTCGATTTCTATATCTTTTGCATAGATAAGATCGGTTAATGCAGCCAACATTGCTGGCACAGACATGAGACCTAAAAAGGAAGCGATCAACACAGACCAGACAAATACAGGCAAACGGGACAGAGTTAAGCCCGGCGCACGCATGGTTATAATGGTGCTAATAAAATTGACGAAAGTAAACAGAAATGAAAATGAACCGAGCAAAATACTGATAAACAACAATGTTTTAAAAAGGTTGGGTTCTGCCAGTGTGAAAAGTGCCGTAAAAGCAGCAACAACCGAAAATGGCAATAAAACGAGCGCAACAACGTTTAACCGTGGGAAGGCAACATTTTGTGTGCCAATCATTATGGGCACAAACCAATTGGCAAATCCGCCGATAAGCGCCGGCATAACCATAAAGAATACCAGAATCAGCGCATGTGCCATATTCATAAATGACAATAACATCGGATCTCTGGGAAACAGATTGCTTAAAAATACAATGTCTGTTCCGTTCAAAGCCAATCTTAATATTATTGAAAATACAGCGCCGATAACGCCTGCAACAATTGCAAATATCAAGTAAAGCGTGCCTACTGCCTTACTGTCACAACGCAATAATGAAGAAAACAGACCTGTTCCAACGTGCTTAGACATCTACTTTACCAATAAATTCAAAACACTTGCGCAATAATGTCATTGCAAAAGCTTCCCTTTTTCTGCTGTAACAATATTTCATAGATGAAACAATGCGACAAACGGCCTCAAATAAAAACATTTTTTGAAGTGTTGATCACAATTTTGCGCCTTTGCCATATTAGAAGGCGCATGATAATGGAAAATATTCACTCTGTATTGTGAATGCATTATGGACAAACTAGATGGATACTTTTCATAAACGTGGAAGCGCGATAACGTGATACTGATTCGAGCAGGAGTTTTTATGTCACTTCGTCATTTCTTAAAACGGGCTTGTGGCGTTGCCGCGATCTTGATGTCTGTAGGTATCCTTTCAATGGGTACGTCACAAGGTCAAGCACCTAGTCAACAGAATGTCCCCGCCCCAAAAACATTTGGTGCATGGACAAAGATATGTACACTGCCCCCCGGCACACCGAATATACAGTGTGAGGTTGTGCAAAATGTCCGTGCGCAAAACCGTCCTGATATAACTTTTCGGGTTACGCTTTATAAATTGCCAAAAAATCAAGGTACCTTGATGCGTGTTTTTGTGCCTATCCGCGTTGAATTGCGTTTAGGGGTTGGTATAAAAATAGACAATAAAGATATGGGCAAAATGGAATATCGCCGTTGTCTCGGGGATAATTGTGTGGCGGAAGCCTTCCTTAAAGACAATGATTTGAAAGCCTTTCTTGACGGCAAAATGGCGACCTATTTTATTTTCACAACACCTGAGGAAGGTGTCGGCGGCATGATTGATCTTAACGGATTGAAAGATGCCTATAACTCGCTTCCTAAGGAATAGAGGTTTTAAAAGATGTTAGCCTTAACGCTTTTTGGCTGACATCTTGAACCCCAATATGACTGAATGAAAACAACTGAAGCATTAAGGCGACTGGTTGTTTAGACAGGAAAAGTTTTATGAAATCGCTTATCGATCAATTTGATATCAGCGCCAATGAAGTTCAATCTTTGGTACAAAACACACTAAAGAACGCTGATGATGGCGAATTGTTTCTTGAATATCGAGAAAGCGAATCGTTACTTTATGATAATGGTCGCCTGAAAAATGGTTCCTATAATCAGGATACCGGATTTGGTTTACGCGCCATTGCTGGCGAAGCAACTGGTTATGCCCATGCAGGTGAATTAAGTGCCGCAGCACTTAAACGGGCGAGTGACGCGGCAAAAGCCGTTACCAATGGCTATAGTGGAAATTATAGTGCCGCACCAATTGGCACCAATAAAAAACTATATGAAGAAATCAGTCCGCTACAATCCCCTTCATTTGAAGATAAAGTAGCCCTGTTGCAAAAGATCGACAACTATATCCGCGAAAAAGACGACAAAGTGCGTCAAGTTACTGTTTCATTGGCGGGCTCGATGCAACATGTCGAAATTCTTCGCTCTGATGGGCATTTACTGCGCGATGTACGACCTCTTGTCCGCTTATCCGTATCGGTTGTCGCCGCCCAAGGTGAGCGTATGGAAAATGGCTTTTACGGTTGTGGTGGACGACAGGTTTTTGATCATTTTATTACACCGGAAAATTGGCAAATGGCCGCTGATGAGGCTTTACGAATGGCACTTGTCAATCTTGAAGCAGAACCGGCACCAGCAGGAACTTTTGATGTTGTGCTGGCAAGCGGTTGGCCGGGTGTTATGCTTCATGAAGCCGTGGGGCATGGTCTGGAAGGTGATTTTAATCGCAAAAAGACATCAGCCTTTTCTGGCCTTTTAGGCCAGCAGGTTGCCGCAAAAGGTGTAACGGTTATTGATGATGGATCCATTGCCGATCGGCGTGGCTCATTGACAATCGATGATGAAGGCACACCATCTGCACGCAATGTTCTTATCGAAGATGGCAAATTGGTTGGCTATATGCAGGATAGGTTGAATGCCCGCCTTATGGGCATGAAACCAACAGGCAATGGGCGTCGTGAATCATATGCTTGTGCGCCTATGCCACGGATGACCAATACAATGATGCTTGGTGGTGAATATACACCGGAAGAGGTGTTAAGCTCGCTGCAAGATGGCATTTACGCTGTATCCTTTGGTGGTGGTCAGGTTGATATCACCTCTGGCAAATTTGTTTTTGAGTGCACAGAAGCCTATCGTGTACGCAACGGCAAAATTGTCGCCCCTATTAAGGGCGCAACGTTAATTGGTAATGGACCGGAAGCCATGAAGCGTATTACCATGATTGGTAATGACCCGAAACTTGATGATGGTATCGGAACATGTGGTAAAGCGGGTCAAAGTGTTCCTGTTGGTGTTGGTTTACCGCATTTGCGTATTAATGCCATGACATTGGGCGGGACAGCAGTTTAACGATAAAACAGCCCCGCGATTTCAAACCCAACCAATTCATGCTGTTTGAATGTGTAATAAACGGGACATGCTCCTAACAAGCTTTTCCCGTTTTCGTCAGAATAAGCTCCTCCCGTTCGTTAGAATAATCTCTTTCTCTATTTCAGAATAAGATCTTTCTGTGTGTCAGAATTAACCCCTCTCATTTTTGCCAGAGTAAACTCTTTCTGTATGCCGAAAATTGCTTCTCCATTTGTCTGAATTAGCTCTTCTCGTTTATCCATTGATCTTGATAATAGGTTTTAAAACTCTTGAAATAATCCAACATAATCGGAATAATCGCGCAAGAAATACATCAATATTATCATGCACGTTCAATCATTTAACAGGATTCCTTCATGAGGATATTTCCGCGAACGTTATGTTTCGCCGCGATATTTTGAGCGATTGCCAACAATACGTTAACTGCCAAACTTAAAAAATTGCCAAGCTTAAAGGTTTTGTTTTTCAACAATCAATGCCATCATAAAATAATACATTTAATCAAAGTGTTATAGCCGATATTCAACAGAATATTTGGTATAGTTTTTTATTTTAATATTATTAAACAAGATCAATAATTGCCGTGATGCCAATGATTATTCAACAGTTTTTATGAAACGAAGTTTTTTTGACTCTGCTTGTTATTGAAAAAATCTTTCAAAACTTGTACGCAGTCCAAGACAATAGCCATTATACGGCTTCTATCTTGTTTGAAAGGAAACTCCATGTACACGGTCGTGTCTGGTCAGCCTAACAAGCTGTCTAACTATTTAACTCTCCCAAAAATTATAAGTGCATTATTCATCATCATTTGTGCTGTTTGGTTATCTATAGCCTACAGCGTGCAACAGGGATTATTGCTTCTGGTCGGCGCAGCACTGGGTATTACCCTTTATCATGCATCTTTTGGTTTCACCTCTGCATGGCGTGTCTTTATTACTGATGGACGCGGACGGGGTTTGCGTGTGCAAATGTTGATGTTGGCAATTGCCGTATTACTGTTTTTCCCGACATTAAGTGTTGGTGAAATTTTTGGTCATCCGGTCAATGGCTCCATTGCACCGCTTAGCCTGTCGGTCATCATTGGTGCGTTCATGTTTGGCATAGGCATGCAACTTGCAGGTGGCTGTGCTTCAGGGGTATTGTTCACTCTTGGCGGCGGCAACGCCCGTATGCTGCTTGTTCTAGCATTTTTTGTCATCGGTGGCCTTGTTTCAACAGCACATGCATCCTTCTGGTCTTCCATGCCTGCACTTCCACCAGTATCATTGGTGAAAAGCTTAGGCGCACCACTTGGAATTGTTGTGTCGCTTTGCCTTTTTGCGGCCATTACGGCCTTAACAATTGTTATAGAAAAGCGTCGTCATGGATCGTTGGAACAGGAAAAACCAACAGATCATCATGGGTTTCAAAGATTTTTCCGTGGCCCATGGCCGTTAATATGGGGTGGTGTTGCTTTAGCCATCTTGAATTACTTAACCCTGATTATATCTGGAAAACCATGGAGCATTGCTGGTGCTTTTCCAATTTGGGGTGCAAAAATTGGCCGTATTATTGGCTTTGATGTGTCCGGTTGGGCATTTTGGCAAAATCCAGCCAATGCAAAAAACCTAGATGCAAGTGTCTTTTCCAATATTACATCGGTTATGGATTTTGGCATTATTGCCGGTGCAATGCTCGCTGCGGCACTAGCCGGACGCTTTGCTTTCAATTTCCGTGTCCCATTGGGGTCGGCTATTGCTGCAATTATCGGTGGTCTGCTTTTGGGCTATGGCGCACGTGTTGGTTTTGGCTGCAATATTGGCGCTTATTTTTCTGGTATCTCTTCCGGCAGTTTGCATGGCTGGTTGTGGGTAGCTTCGGCATTTTTCGGCAATGCACTGGGCGTCTATTTAAGACCAATATTTTTTGGTAAAGCGCAAAGCACCGTTAAATTGACATCGTGCTAAGCAATCAAAGGCGCCAGCTTGTTAGGTAATTACTGGTGCCAGCGTGTTAAAAATTACTGGCACCAGTTTGTTAGCAATTACAAGCGCCAGCCCGGTTTGGGCTTGCGCTTACTTAAAATTGCTATTGTTTCAACATGGGGTGACCAGAGAAATTGGGCAAATTACCATCTTGTTAGGGAACGAAGGCGCCAGCGTATTAGGTAATTACAGGTGCCAGGGTGTTAAAAAATTGCTGGCACCAGCTTGTTAGCAATTACAAGCGCCAGCCCGGTTTGGGCTTGCGCTTACTTAAAATTGCTATCGTTTCAACATGGGGTGACCAGAGAAATTGGTCAATGGGTATAATTTTTTCAACCTTATACCCACCCTCTTGTAGAATTGCTATGTCTCTTGCTAGTGTCACTGGATTACATGATACAGCAACAATTCGTGGGATTGATGTTTTGGCAATCTCACGGGCTTGTTCTTCTGCACCAGCTCTTGGCGGATCAAATACAATACCGTCAAAACTTTCCAATTCCTTTGCCGTCAATGGTCGGCGAAACAGATCACGCCTCTCATAGCTGATTTCTTTCAGTCCGTGTGCATTGCGCATGGCGCGGTCAAAACTCTTTAATGCATCGGCATCATATTCAACCGCGTGAACTTTCATTTTTTCAGCCAAACGAAATGCAAAAGTACCTGAACCGGAAAATAGATCCGCAACATATTTGGTTTTTTTCAAACCATCCATGACCAGTCCAGCCATAAAATCTTCGGCTTCTTTTGTCGCCTGTAAAAAACCACCCGAAGCAAGCTCAACCGCAACAGAACTAAAATGGATTATGGGCTTTTCTTTTTCTATAATGATTTCGCCCTCAACAGAAAGTCTCGTGATAGGGCGTTTCAAACATTCATTAATGAGACGTTGGCGCAACTGCTCATCATCAATCCGACAACCGGCAATGGCAATGTCCAAACCATTTTCTGCCAAAGTGACAGTAATATGCAACTCTTTTGCATAATTTGCCAAAAGCCCACAAAGCACTTTCACTTGCAAAATACTATCAACCAGTTCTGGTCTTGAAACGGGACATTCTTCAATGGCCACTACGTCATGAGAACCATAGCGATTGAAACCGACAACCTGCCCTTTGGGTGTTACCCGTGCGGTTAAAGTCATCCGCCGCCTTGTATGTTTTTCACAAGGGTGAAGAGGTGCTATTTGCGTATCAATACCCCGTCCTTGCATGGCATCGCTAACGAGTGATCTTTTCCAGCCTTGATAGGCGGTATCTTGCCAATGTTGAAGAGCGCAACCGCCACATTCTTCAAAGTGCTTACATGTCGGGTCTACCCGTTCTGATGAACGGGTTTTAAGAGCTATCAAAGTCCCCTGATTGTTCTGGCAGGCAATATTGGCAATTTCAGTTGGCAGGGTAAAGGGAACATAGACAGCGCCATGTGGCGTTTTTGCTACGCCATCACCACCAGCCCCAATATGGTCTATTTGCACTTCTTCAATCATTGCACTTTTCCCCATAAAGAAGATATTCCACGTTACCATCCCCTCCTTCAATAGGAGAAGGCCGTAGACCTTTTGCTTTCCAGCCTTGTTGTTCATTTAACCAGGCAAACAGATCTTCTGCTATTTTTTCCCCATCAGCAGGATTTTTCAACAAGCCACCTTTACCAATGCCTTCCCGCCCTATTTCAAATTGCGGTTTAACCAATAAAACCGCCTGAGCACCTTTAGCTGCCAATGAAAGAGCCGGTGGCAAAGCAAGTTTCAATGAAATGAAACTAACATCAGAAACAACAAGTTGAATATCGAGACCTTGAAGATGTTTTTTTTCAAGATCACGCGCATTCAATCCTTCATACAAGGTAATTGCCGGATTGTTTATCAAGGATTGTGCCAATTGACCATGGCCAACATCAACCGCGATAACATGGGCTGCACCGCGCTCAAGCAAAACTTGCGTAAACCCACCCGTTGAAACGCCAATATCAAGCGCATTGATGGCTTGTGTGCGAACAGGAAATTCATCAAGTGCAGCAAGCAGCTTTAATGCTGCTCTTGAAACATAGTTACGGGCTGGATCGGAAACGATAATCTCGGCTTCGCTCAAAACCACTTGTCCAGCTTTATCCACGACCTTGCCCTGAACCAGCACAGTCCTACGGGCAATAGCATCACGTGCCCGCGAACGGGTGGAAAAGATCCCCCTTTCCACCAATAAGACATCTAACCTTTGTTTTTCAGGCATATTAAGCGCGTATTTGCGGAATGTTTACAGCTTCGCGACCCAAGGCACTGAAAACGCTATTCACAATACCACGGCGGTCTAATCCCACTTGAGATAGCACCTTTGCTTGTGGGCCATGATGCAAATATTCGTCCGGCAATGTCAGGGTGCGAATTTTCAAGCCTTTATCCAATAGCCCTTCTCGCGATAAAAACTGCAAGACTTGGCCACCAAAACCGCCAGAAGCTCCCTCTTCAATTGTGATAAGAACCTCATGTTCTTGCGCCAATCGACGGACAAGCTCCTCGTCAAGCGGCTTCGCAAAACGCGCATCGGCAACCGTTGTTGACAGACCCGAAGCTGCAAGCTCATCAGCGGCCGCCAAAGCTTCCTGCAACCGCGTACCAAAGCCAAGCAGTGCAACCTTACTGCCTTCACGTAAGATACGACCTTTGCCAATTTCAATAATTTCGCCACGATCAGGCAATTTTAGCCCAATACCATCACCCCTTGGAAAGCGGAACGATATAGGACCTTGGTCATAAGCTGCGGCGGTACGCACCATATGCATCAATTCTTTTTCATCTGATGGTGCCATCACCACAAAGCCAGACAGCGCAGATAAAAACACACTATCATAGCTGCCTGCATGGGTTGAACCATCTGCACCAACAAAACCTGCACGGTCTATTGCAAAACGCACCGGCAATTTCTGTATAGCGACATCATGAACAATCTGGTCATAGGCGCGTTGCAAGAAAGTAGAATAAATTGCAACAAAGGGCTTCAACCCTTCACACGCCATACCTGCTGCAAATGTTACAGCATGTTGCTCTGCAATACCGACATCGAACATACGTTTTGGAAATTTTTGGGCAAATTGATCCAACCCTGTACCCGTTGGCATAGCCGCCGTAACAGCAACAATCTTATCGTCGTGTGTTGCTTCTTCAATCAAAGCATTGGCGAAAACTTTTGTGTAAGAAGGTGCCGAACTTTTAACTTTGATCTGCTCACCAGTTACAACATTAAACCGGCTTACACCATGATATTTATCACTTGCAGCTTCTGCCGGTGGATAGCCTTTCCCCTTACGTGTTACCACATGAACCAAGACTGGACCATTCGGGTGCTCGCGGACATTTTTCAACACAGGCAAAAGATGATCGAGATTGTGACCATCAATAGGTCCTACGTAATAAAAGCCAAGCTCTTCAAACAATGTTCCGCCAGTTAAAAAACCGCGGGCATATTCTTCCGATCTTCTTGCCTTATCCCAGAAGAACTTTGGCAGTTTCCGGCTCAATGCCTTGGCTCTTTCACGTAAATTGCGATAGGATGGGCTTGATACCAATCTTGCAAGATAAGAGCTCATTGCACCGGTTGGTGGCGCAATAGACATATCATTATCATTCAAGATAACGATGAGACGTGCGTCGAGAGAACCGGCATTATTCATCGCCTCATAAGCCATGCCAGCCGACATTGAACCATCGCCGATAACGGCAATAATATTCCGTTTATTTTCGTTTTTCAGCTCGCTGGCAACGGCCATGCCCAGTCCAGCAGAAATTGAAGTGGAAGAGTGACCCGCTCCAAAGGGATCATAGATACTTTCGCTTCTTTTGGTAAAGCCCGAAAGCCCCCCTTCTTGCCGCAGGGTGCGAATGCGATCTCGCCTGCCGGTTAGAATTTTATGCGGATAGGCCTGATGTCCTACATCCCAAATAATTTTATCTTCAGGTGTGTTAAAAACATAATGCAAAGCCACTGTCAGTTCGACGACGCCCAAACCAGCGCCCAGATGACCTCCGGTTACCGAAACCGCATCTATTGTTTCGGCGCGCAATTCATCAGCAAGCGTCGTTAAATCACTTTCAGGTAATGTGCGTAAATCTTTGGGGTCGTGTATCCGATCCAGCAATGGTGTTGATGGTCGCGACAAAGTAAATTCCTTAACTTAAGAGATGCATACAGCTTGTGTTATTCCATTCACAATAGTTTACACCTAAATTTAGAATAAAACATCATATGATAAATTGCCCCGATCAAAATATCATGATGAAGTCTTGTTCCTATCATAAATGTATCGACAAGCAACCAGTTTCAAGCTTTAAGCGCACATTGAAAATGGGAAATTGAACGATATATAAATTTTCAGGCGCTGTTTACACCGTTTGGTCTTATATCTTTGATAGTCCTTAATACCCTTAAGCAACAGATTGTTTGGAGAATGATGGAACAGTGGATAGAGCAATGGATAGCGCATTATGGCGCTTTCGCCTATTTTTTTATTCTATATTTCGAATCATTTGGCGCACCTGTACCAGGTGAAAGTGGCCTTATCGTCGGCTCTTTAATGGCGGCTGCCGGTAAATTGGATTTATCGACAATGCTTATCTGCGCGTTTATCGGTAGTGTCCTAGGCGATTGCACCGGATTTGCTATCGGTCATTTTGGTGGGAAAAAACTTCTGTTAAAATATGGTCACTGGGTAAAGCTTACACCAGAAAGACTGGAACATTTTCAACAAATGCTTAATAAACGCGGCTTTCTTTTTGTCGCCACGGCACGTTTTATTGTTGTTTTAAGACAGTTAAATGGACTTATTGCCGGTTCTGGTGGAATGACATTTGCCAAATTTCTCAGCGCCAATATTCTTGGCGCTGCAGTTTGGACACTTGTTTGGGGGGGCGGCCCCTATCTCATCAAATATCTGTTTTAAGCAGATAGCTATTTTAAGCAGGGCGAAAACTATTCAGCATCCAAAGGCTCAACGCCTTCTGGTTTACCCTCACGGGATAGCCGTATTTTCTCGACCTTATTTTCGGCAGCTTTCAGCAGAGCATCACAGCGCTTTTTCAAGGCTTCACCCCGTTCATAAAAACGGATAGATTCCTCTAAAGCGACATCACCACGTTCAAGTTTTTCAACGATTTTCTCAAGTGTATCAAGCGCTTGTTCAAAGCTCATTGTTGCAATATCGTTATTGTCCGGTTGTTCTGCCATTTAACCCTCACAAAATATCTGTTCTTGCGATATGAATACCAAAGCCTTCCAGCCCAACATAATGGCGTTCGCGCGATGCGTATAAAATAACAGATGAAATGCCGAGATGTTTAAGAATTTGAGCCCCTAAACCAATTTGGCGCCATTCTTCTTCCCGTTCAACGGCCTGTTCATGTGTTTCCAAGCCTTCCATAATCATCTCACGGTTACGCGTCTCACCCTGATTGCCAACGCCAACCGAGCCTTCACGTAGATAAACAAAAACGCCCCGTTTTTCTTTCTCTGCCATGCGGCGTAATACCGTTTCGATATCATGTTTTTTGCCAAAAACATCTGAAACAACATTTTCGCGCTGTAATCTTACCGGAATATTTTCACCATCTCTGATATCACCAATGACAACGGCTACATGTTGCATCGGTTCCCATGGTAATTGGTAACTATGCGCAATGGCTGAACCAACCATGGTTTCAATCTTCATTTCGCCCACATGGTCAATCAGGGTTTCCTTGCGTTGACGATAAGCAATAAGATCAGCAACTGTTATAACATGAAGACCATGTTTGGCAGCAAAAGCTCGCACTTCTGGTCCGTGTTTTACCGTACCATCGTCATTGACCAGTTCTCCAATAACGCCAATTGGTGGCAAATCTGCAAGTTTACACAAATCTACTGCCGCTTCCGTATGGCCAGACCGCATAAGAACACCACCTTCGCGTGCAATCAGCGGGAAAACGTGGCCAGGGCGACTAAAATCATTGGCATTTGCATTGGGATTAGCCAGATTGCGCACTGTCAAGGTACGATCCTCAGCAGAAATACCAGTTGTTGTGCCATGAAGAAAATCAACAGTAACAGTAAATGCCGTATGATGAGCAGAGTCGTTGTTTGATACCATTGGCGCAAGATTTAAGCGCTTAGCCTCTTCCTGCGGCATTGGTGCACAAATAATGCCGGATGTATTGCGTATGATGAAAGCCATTTTTTCAGGCGTGCAATGCACTGCCGCGACAATAAGATCACCTTCATTTTCCCGGCCATCATCATCGGTAACCGCAACAATTTCGCCTCGTTCAAATGCACGAATAGCGTCCACAACCGATTTCTGGTTAAATGTCATGATAGTCCTTTCAGATCCGACCTGTCTGGCCGCGATGTCTTAGATAATGGTCTGCAATGGCACATGCAACCATCGCTTCACCAACTGGCACGGCACGAATACCCACGCAAGGGTCGTGCCTTCCCTTTGTAACAACGTCAACATTATTGCCTTGCGCATCAATCGAGTGCCTTGGCGTTAAAATGGAAGAGGTTGGTTTAACGGCAAAACGAGCAATTATCGGTTCACCATTCGATATGCCGCCAAGAATTCCACCGGCGTGGTTGCTCAAAAACAAAGGTTTACCGTCTGGACCTTGGCGCATCTCATCAGCATTTTCTTCCCCTGTTAAGCGCGCCGCATTCATACCTTCACCGATTTCTACCGCTTTGACAGCGTTAATAGACATCAATAATGATGCAATATCCTGATCGAGCTTGCCATATATTGGAGCGCCAAGACCGGCTGGAACATTTTCAGCAACAATTTCCACCATAGCGCCAACAGACGACCCGGCTTTGCGTATTCCGTCCATATAAGTAGCAAATTTATCAACCGCCGTTTTATCCGGTGTAAAAAATGGGTTATTGTCCACCTCGTCCCAATTCCATTGGCTTCTATCAATATCAATATTGCCAATCGCAATAACTGCACCTCTGACAACGAGATCGGGAACAATTTTGCGGGCAATTGCGCCCGCTGCAACACGTGCTGCTGTTTCCCGCGCTGATGAACGCCCGCCCCCACGATAGTCCCTGATGCCATATTTGACATCATATGTATAATCGGCATGACCAGGTCTATACTGGCGCGCTATATCACCATAATCCTTTGACCGTTGATCGGTATTTTCGATCAACATTGAAATAGGTGTTCCAGTTGTAACAAGCATTGTGTCATTTTCACAAGGCAATACACCAGATAGAACTTTTACTTCATCCGCTTCACGGCGTTGCGTCGTATATCGTGACTGACCAGGCTTTCTTTTATCAAGATAGCTCTGCACCTCTGCCACGCTAAATTTTATCCCCGGAGGACAACCATCAATAACGCAGCCCAATGCAGGACCGTGACTTTCTCCCCAGGTGGTTACACGAAACATATGACCGAAAGTATTATATGACATAAAGAGCGCCAATTCGTTTAAATAATTGCAGTATTTCTATTGACCTTTTACGCTGTGGTCAAACATGGATTGCTGCATAGGCAAACAATTTTACTCGATTGCTTTATTTTCAACGCTGTTTTTGTCCATTTTCGAGAAAAATTGTACATTCATGTGGCTGATAATCTGTCCTGATGCCGGACAACAAATTTCAAATAATATATTTCATTTCCGATTGACCAATTGCTACTCTTTCGACACAATTCAAAATTATTCATCAAAGTGATTTGTAATTCGAAAGGGCCTATAATGAAAAAACTTGCTCTCATCAGCGTATTTGCAGCATTCCTTTTTCCTGCTCTGGCCAATGCAGATGATGCGGAAGGTACTATTACTGCAATTGATCAAACTGCTAATACAATTGTCCTTGATAATGGCAAAACATATAATTTACCGGGTGAATTTGATTATTCGGTCCTGAATGAAGGCATGAAAGTTATTGTTTTTTACGACGCACAAGGCAACAACCGTTACGTAACAGACATTGAGCCACAAGAAGGCTAAGATACAGCGTCTTACAAAACACTAGTTTTAGAAAAAAGCGCCTTAGATTGCGGTTTTATCAATAATTTATGCGTAAACTGTTTTCATTAATACTAAATTTCATGAAAAATTAGCTTTTCATAAAAAGCGAGTATGTCATGAAAAATGATAGATTTGTCCTAATGACAGGAATGGCCTAAAGCCATTCCAATCCATTATCATCAAAACGAAGAATACGATCCTGCTCAACTGAAAAATTAGCAGCCTCAGCCTCACTTAATCCACCATAAAGATGCATGATGGAACGTAGGCATCCGCCATGGGTAACGCACACTGTTTTACCCTTTACCTGCTCAAGCCATTTTTGCACGCGCTTGGCAAGTATAGCATAGCTTTCTGCCTTTTCGCCTGGGGGCACAAAGTTCCACTTATCGGCAACACGAGCGGCGATTAATTCCGGCGTAACCTTTGCAATATCATCTTCGGTTGTGCCCTGCCAGTCGCCAAAATGCATTTCCATCAATTGTGGATCTGTACGATAGGCTGTGACATCGAGCCCCATTTGGGTGCGGATAATTTCCATTGTTTCGCGTGTCCGGCGCAACGGACTTGCGACAAAGTCAAATCCTTCCGCATTTCCAAGCAACTCTTTAAGCAATCTACCATTGCGCGCGGCCTGTTGACGGCCATGCTCAGTAATATCACGGTCTATTTGCCCTTGAATACGTTGGGTAATATTCCAATCCGTCTGCCCATGACGGGAAAAATAAATAAGCGGTCGATTAGACACAATATTAAGTCCTTTATCAGTCCTTTATTACGGAAATATCTGGCGCATCAACAGCCTTCATACCGATAACATGATATCCGGAATCAACGTGGTGTACTTCGCCCGTAACCGACCGAGAAAGATCTGAAAGAAGATACAAGGCAGAGTCGCCAACTTCCTCGATGGAAACGGTACGACGCAATGGTGCATTATACTCATTCCATTTAAGAATATAACGGAAATCACCGATACCGGATGCTGCCAAAGTTTTAATTGGTCCTGCAGAAAGCGCATTAACACGAATTTGTTTTGGCCCCAAGTCAACTGCCAAATATTTCACACTTGCTTCAAGAGCTGCTTTGGCAATGCCCATTACATTATAGTTTGGCATGACTTTTTCAGAGCCATAATAGGTAAGAGTTAATATTGAACCACCATCAGTCATCAACTTTTCAGCCCGTTGCGTAATAGCTGTCAAAGAATAAACTGAAATGTTCATTGTGTTAGTGAAGTTGGCTTCCGACGTATCAACATAACGTCCGGTCAACTCATCTTTATCTGAAAAGCCAATGGCGTGAACGAGAAAATCGAGCTTGCCCCATTTTTTTTCGATTTCAGCAAAGACAGCATCAATCGATGCGCCGTCTGTCACATCACAATGTCCGCAGATAAAACCATCAAGTTCTTCAGCCAGCGGCATAACGCGCTTTTTCAATGCTTCCCCCTGATAGGTAAAAGCAAGTTCAGCACCTGCAGCATGTGCCGCCTTGGCAATACCCCATGCAATAGAACGATTATTTGCAAGTCCCAGAATTAAACCACGCTTGCCGCGCAACAAACCATTACTGTCACCCATAGGTATTGCCTCATTATTGCTTAAATTCAATTTTGGTTGTTTGCCTATGACATAGGTCACTATTTTCTTCAAGTAATTGCATCAATTTGTGCTGGAAAACAGTAGTTTTTACAACGAAAAGAGTATTTTCGCCATAAATATATATGATTTTCTGTTGGTTTTCAGGCATTCACCTTAGCCAACGAATCTGCATTTTATGCCGGTTAAATAACAAATCTGGTTATCAGTTGATCTTTTATCCTCAAGGATAATAAACAAATTATCGTGATTGCGCTATTTCAAAACCAAAAAGCCAATCATATTTACGCAAATGCTAACGCATTCTTTTGCAAACTCTGGCGCTTTCTTAAGAATAAAAAGACTCAAAACTTGCCACCGCACTACAGCCACACTTGCCGCAAGCTGCAGCCATAATCGTCACTGCACCACAGCCACACCTATCACAGCTCCGCTGGCATAGTGTATGGCAAACTCGATTACCCCTGCAATTAAATTAGCGTTTTGAGCCCTTCGTATAATGGCGATACGATATTTTGAAATAAGCTGTGTTTCACTAAAAATAACGCGTTCTTTCTATAGCGCATCACGCGTTACGCAACAATAAGCGTAACGCATTGACAGCTTAAACTAGTTACTTTTGGATTGATCGCTTGGGGACACAATTTCAAAGTTAACGTCGATGTCGCCAGCCTTTTCAAAATGCAATTTTGCAGGAACCTTCTCACCTTCACGTAAATTATCACGCAAATTGAAAAATACAATTTGATAGGATCCGGGTTTCAATTCCAAATAATCGTTAGGCTTAATTGTCAAA
>CALYQL010000017.1 GCA_945285915.1 uncultured Bartonella sp. | reverse complement strand
GTCAGGCTCATAACCTGAAGGCCGCAGGTTCAAATCCTGCCCCCGCAACCAATCACTCGACTTCCCCCAGCTTCGCACCTGTTGATATCTGCATTTTAGTTGTGGTTACGCCCTTCCCAATCCCCGCCGGCCGTTCTGCTAGCGTCCAAATGCTCGTCTTTTGACGCCGGGTGTGTATCTTGCAGAGCGAAATAATGACTCTCGCAGCGCTATATTCTTGCGAATATCGGTATGTGAAAGCGTAATATGGCGATTGAAATAAAAAGCCGCGCTACTTGCTAGTGAAATGCACGTCGAAAACATTCTGCTAAAACCACCCATATCACTCTGTGGTAATTAAAATGGCGGCTTCAAATATCCGTGTCGATCATTGGAAGAGAAGTATTTCAGATCATTGCTTTGTCGGTCGATAAAAGGAAATCCTGGGTATGCGTGTGATTGTTAACAGCCTTTATATTGTTCATCTTTGGTTCAAATGAAAGCTTTCCAGAGGGTCACTTGTCTCTTTGTCTACAGCTGAAATTGATCTGCCCATTGAGAATGGGAAAACACGGGCTTTAGAGGCACCAAATTAGAATAGGTAATGTGTTATCGCCCACTGGCTTTGAACAGGGCCTTCCGTAAAATCTTGGTGACTAAAAAAAGAATAAGCTCGGATAGAATAGTCGCGTCCTTCGCTGCATACATCGCGGCAAGGCTATGACAATAGGGAAATATCAGCCATCACTATTTAATATGATATCTGATGTCATTACCCGACAATCACCAACATTCACGGAAAATAATTTAAGGTTGTTTGAATTATCCAACAATTTTCTAGGAGATTATTGTCTTTTAAAGCCTTTACAGAGATATGTTTTAATAAGCTACCCACTGACCATGAGACACGACGTAAATCAAAATGAATTTGCTGTCGTGAAAAGTAATCGAACATACGCTCATATACGGTAAATTCTTGAGATAGCTCTTTAGTCGGGATTGTAATCAGGAATATGATGACTCATTTTACTGCCGAAATTGATGTGAGTATTCATCGGGAAAATTGAGAAAAGGAATACAAGTTCTTTAAAATAGCACATTCGCAATATTAGGGGTTGATTCCGTTAGAATAGGCTATACATCGATAATTTGGTAAACCGGAGTATTGGGAATTGAGAGAAAAGATTATCAAATATGTGGGATCAAAATACAATACGAAAGAAGAACATCCGTGGAGAAAATATCCCGATTACGTGGTCTTACGCCATAGCGATAATAAAAAATGGTATGCCCTCATAATGAATGTTCTAAAATACCGCTTGGGTTTGACGGGAAACGATGAAGTGGATGTCATCAATGTGAAATGCCCATCAGTTATGATAGGTAATTTACGTCAGTCAGTCGGCTATTTGCCCGCTTATCACATGAACAAGGATAGTTGGATCAGTATTGTTCTTGATGGAACCGTACCTATGAAAGAAATTTGCGATCTCATAGACCAAAGTTATTCTCTCACTCATTAAGTCGGATTTTACGGTAAAAATAAGGAAATTATTCCTGAGCTTTTTAATCCCTTCGGCCGTAATTGGTGCTTAAAAATATACTTTGAGCCCACCTCAAAAACTGTCTGAATTGAGAACAATAGAGACCAACCCTTTCCATTGAAATCTTTACAATTCATTATATGCTTCAAATCTCCTGCTTGGAAACCCGCTCTCGTCTCGCCAAAGTAAGCTGATGGATGAACAAAAAGTTTTTTATGGCAGTCTTGTTGAGCAATTGTTCAGAATGAAGGGTTAGGAGCCGCCTTTTGATTGCAAAATTGTGGCTGAAGGCTTGATGGCATTAGGTCATAATGAAGCTGTGAACCGCCTTTTGCGAAAGGAGCCCAACCGGCCAAATCTTTTTGCTACTTATCTCAAATTACTGTTCCAAAAATAAATTCCTTGAAAGGTTGGACCACTGCGATGTTCTATACCATTGTCCATTTAAGCACTGTCATTGTGCTTTTTTTGATTGCCTTGACACATTACTATTGGGTATTGAAACCTGATGCTGAACCATCATCAAAAGTAATTCCCTATATTGAGGGTGTCCCGGCTTTCCATGCAAGCAAATTAGGTACTTTTCTAGTTGCCTCGGCACTGTTGCTTGTTACATTGTTCGTAATGGAATTGGGAGCAGGGATTATCGGGTTGCTACCAACTTATATATTAAAAATAGGTGGGACTTTGCTTGCAGCCGTTTTTATTGTCAGGGCAATTGGCGATTTTCGACTTGTCGGTTTTACCAAGAAAATAAAAGATAGCTCATTTGCTTACTATGACACGCGCTACTGGTCTCCACTATGTGCATTAATCGGCCTATCGCTGTTTTATATAACGTGGGGTTCCTGACAAAAGATGACACGGTTTTTAAGCTGCAATCTGTTAGAAGATTGCAGGCTACATGATTAAGCAGAAGAACAGTGATTTTGAAAAGTAGTTTATTGCCGGTTTATCACATGAACAAGGGTAGTTGGATCACTATTGTTCTTGATGGAAAATCTGCGTAACCCATTCCATGTAAATAATTGGCTTATCAGTACAACTGCCCGATCCATGAGAGGTTGCGACGATCGTATCGATTCAAAACACTGTAAATAATATAATTGGTTGGTGAAGCAGGCTTTAACTGTAATTGAAAACGCTTGGCTTATATGCCCAGTTGCAACCTAATGTAACGGCGGTCATATACTTGTAAATATTGCTGCTCACCATGAATTGTCGGCATTAAATGTGTTGTTTGCGTGTCTGTCATTGAGCAAAAATAACTTCTGCGGGTAATAAAATATTTAGACGCCTTATTATATATCTGCGTGTTCAATGGATCGTGCAATATCAAAATGGCCTCAGCTTTATGAGAAAAGCCTCAGTGAAGTAAATCTTAATAATAGGAAGGAGCGATAAGAAAATCATGCAATAAGCGTCGAATGCCTATGATCTTATCGCTTGAATAACCACATCAATCGCTGCTGAATGCCTTATGGCAGATGGAATTACAACCCATACTTGGCGCTCAATAGAACGGAAGTTAGGGTAGGCGGGTATTAAGCAATTATCTTGCACCATAAAGTCAGGCAACATTGCGATACCGCCGCCTTCAGTAGCGGCTTGCATCTGTATTTCGATTGAATTGGACTCAAAATTTAAATCTTTTCGTCCTGCCAATGACATTAGTGCTTTTTGTTGAGGGGCTGAAGACATCGCTTGGGTATAACCGACGAAATTGTGATTTTCTTTAGGTTTGTTAGACAAATAGTCTTGCGAGGCATAAGGCCGAATATGAATCGTATCAATTTGAGAGATAATAAAATCGCCTTCTTCTGGTCGGCTAAGTCTTATGGCGATATCAGCTTCCCTACTGTTCAACGCAGCTAAATCTGTACTCCCTATAAGCTTAATTCTAAGATCAGGATATTCGTTTTGCAGCCGAACCAATGGTTGGACTAATTTATATGTAGCGTATGCAGGAGGAGCGCTTATTGTTACCGTACCTGAAACAGATTTCCTACCAGTAGAAAATAAATTGATTAGGTGCATTTGAGCAGAAATTTTATCGGATAAGGAAGCCAACTTTTTTCCTTCTCTGGTAAGATGCCACCTTTTTCCACGCTTATCAACCAATGGTATAGCTAGTTCTATTTCTAGAGCTTCGATACGCCGTGAAACTGTAGCGTGTTCTACTCCAAGATATTTTGCAGTTTTTGTAAGAGTTTCAAATTGCACGAAATATAAAAAATATTTCAAATTTTCCCAATCAAACAATGATAAAAAATTCCCTTTAAATGATAAAATTTAGATAATTTACTATCATTTTATTTCATCCATATTCAAGCTATTTAGGAGATGACTATGGATCGAGCATATTTTGTAAATGAATTTGGTGGCGCCGATAAGTTAATTGCAGCGCCTTTAACTGTAACACCACCTAAAGCCCATGAAGTTCTTTTAAAGCAGACAGCTGTTGGGGTAAATTTTTTGGACATTTATCATCGTCAAGGACGCCATGATATAGCTTGTCCGTTTATTCCCGGGGTTGAAGGCATAGGTATCGTTGAAGAGATCGGTTCTCAAGTTAGAGACATACAGGTAGGCGATAGGATAGCCTACACCGCATATCAAGGAGGTTACGCGACGCGCAGAACTATTCCTGCATGGCGTGCAATCAAAATTCCTAAGCAGTTCAGCGATGAAATTGTATCTGCTAATCTCTTGCGAGTTTATACAGCGTATATGCTTTTAAAGCATGTACATTCTGTAAAACCTAGAGATTGCATATTACTTCATGCGGTCACTGGTGGCTTGGGAATGGTTATGGCTCCATATGCAAAATCAATAGGAGCAAAGGTCATTGGAATTGTGGGACGTCATGAGAAAGTTGAATTAGCTAAATCTATTGGTGTTGATACGGTTTTGGTTGGAAGAGGAAAAAACTTTAAAGATGAAATTATGGAAGCAACAAATAGCAAAGGAGTAGACTATATCGTTGATGGTATATGTGGAAGCGCATTTTATAATAATTTTTCTTATCTAAAGCGTTTCGGATTATTAGCAAATATAGGATGGATTGCAGGAGAAATTGAACAACTAGAAATATCTATGATGCAACAGGGTATGTTTGTCAGACCGAGTGTCATGAGTTTCTGTTCCAATCCCGAACTTTATCGAAAAGCCATTCCTGATATTTATGACATCTTGACCAACCATATTGTTAAAAACAAGCCAAATGTGTTTAGTTTTGACAGACTAAGAGACGCTCACATAGCATTAGAAAGTGGGGTAACCACAGGGGGTATTGCTATAACTGTTTAATGCATTTGAGAAAATAAAACATCAACTGTTGTTATCCAATAAGCTAATGTTGGTCGCTGAATATGTGGCCTTCATTCGGCTTAACAAGAACATTATATCTCATATACAAATTCGAGACAGAAAGTGATCAATGAGATGAATATGTTAAAGCAAAAAAATGAGAGATAAGTATTTTAGATTTTCAGAATGCCTGTAAGAGCTTCATATATCATACATATAGAGGACGATGGATATTTCTACTTCCCCCTTTTTTACGTGTAATTTGATAATAAAAGGGCTTTGTATTTTTTATTCGAAATAAGTTATTTACTCAATTTCTATATTATTTAATAAATAAAATATATTATGTTTATAAAATATAATTTTATATATATAATGAAGAAAAAATATTTATTGATAAAATTTCATTAGATATATTTTTATAAATACTTTCATAATAATTTTTTTAGGAATATATTTATAGAATGTGTAGATGACAAACATGATTAAATGATTGTTTAAATCACTCATTGGCTAATGCATATCCTGTGTCGAGCCGTTTGATGTAATTAAATCCGTTTTGACCAAAATGCATTCCACCAACTAGAATATGATGAGAGTTGACCATATCTAAGATATTCATGCGTGTTTCAGCCGCTAACTGTGGGTCATAATCAAAAGCAATTGATACATTTGGTTTTAACAACTGGATTTGCGGAAAGTGAACAATATCCCCCCAAACCAAAAGTTCGTCATTTTTACCTATAATTTTATAGCCGGTATGTCCTGGAGTGTGGCCTTTTAAGGGAACAGCATGTATACCTGCAAGGACTTCACCTTTATCAATCAATTGAAGACGGTCTTGGTACAGCTTAAAGGCTTTTCGCGCTAATAGAAAGTTACCTTTGATGCGATCATTAACAACTGAGAAAATTCTCTCGTCTTTTATGTAATTGTATTCATCACTGCTTACCAACAATTTTGCAAGTGGAAACGTTGCCTTTCCTTGTGGGGTGATTAAGCCACCAATATGGTCGGGATGGGAATGTGTAAGCAGGATCGTATCAATATCTTTAGGCGCTATCCCCAGTTCAGCTAGATTTTTTATGAGCTGTCCGCCTAAATTATTCAGTCCACCAATGCCGCTGTCTATCAGAATATTTTTCCCGTTCTTTCGTATCAAAAAGGTATTGATATGGATTGCATTTGGTTCTTTGATACCAGCATTTTGTTGGATTTTTTTGCATTCGGCTATATCAATATTAGTAAGTAGTTCAAAACCAACTTGCATAGATCCATCACTAATTGCGGTGACCAAAACATCACCCAAGTCCTTAGTGGTAAATTTAGGTGTCATTGTTTTATTCCTTAGTTTCTGGCGAAAATCTGTTCAGTGCCATAAAGGAAGCAACGTATTCTTGCGAAGATGCCGAAATACTTGTTGATCAAGAGATCAACTTCAGACAAAAACTCGTTCAATACCAGTTGATTACGAAAATCTTCCTGTCTTAATTTCGCTTCAAGATAGACAGGTGTTCCGACGTTAATTTCAGCGGTCAGGCAAGTGATATGGATATTGTTTTCCTTAGCCTTTAAAATTTCTTTGGTTATTTGGGCTAAAGATGCCGAAAATTGCATAAAGTCATCATTATCTAAACGATGACCTGCCGAGGTATAAAGTGTGATGCTGGGCATTTATAAAAATACTCTTGAGATAAAGT
Source organism: uncultured Bartonella sp. (assembly GCA_945285915.1). Lineage (GTDB taxonomy): Bacteria > Pseudomonadota > Alphaproteobacteria > Rhizobiales > Rhizobiaceae > Bartonella. The sequence continues at coordinate 45,145 of CALYQL010000017.1, read as the reverse complement.
TCATAAAGACCGAATGAACGCGATTATCTATGATTTTTTAGTTGTTTGGTAAGTGGTTTATATTGGGTGATTATCTCTTCATTAATGTGAGGCATATCACTGCCGATCCACATCCATTTTTCCAAGGGATCTTTATCCAAAGCGATGGCTTTAGAATGATAAAAAGCCTGGCTCAAATTTTCCGGTCTGACATGTGAGACGTATAGGAAAGAGCCCTGTGTGACCTCAGGAAAAAGATCCGGAGTATCATAAACATTTCGATGCCAATGAGAGATATGGTTTTGCCATTTGGCGAAGCTGCCGCCACCTTTCTGACGATATTCATTGCCAGACAAGATCGCCGGATTTTCAATTGTATGAATAGCTAAATAGCGAGGAGCATTTGATGTTATCGCTTCTAATCTTTGCGATGTAATGAAACCAGTAACAGAGATTAACGCAGGTAATTTTTCAAGACTGTAGAACTTATTCCAGCCTTGTTCTGTTTCTGGATCATCATAATTGCATTCTACTATATAAATCATGAACATAATACCTTTTATTGATATTATGTAATTCTACTGATTGTTTTAATGAAAATATAACGATATTTCCTCATCTTATAATGATCTTTTGTAATGATATTACATGGTTTAAAAATGAGAAGAAAAATTCCTTCAACATCAGGTTTGATTGCTTTTGAGGTTGCTGCGCGTCAAGGAAGTTTTGCCAAAGCGGCAAGTGAACTGGCATTAACGGAAAGTGCTATCAGTAGGCAAATTTCTCGATTGGAAGAATTTCTGGGTAAACCGCTTTTTGAAAGAGTTGGAAATAAAGTGCTTTTGACAAGCAGCGGGGCAGATTACGCCTGTAAAGTTGGTGAAATACTTCAAAGATTGGAAAGAGACAGTATGAATTTTATGTCCGCTGATCCATCTGATACTGTGTTGGATATCGCTGTTTTACCAAGTTTTTCAATTCATTGGCTTATACCTCGACTAGCTGATTTTTATAAAAAACATCCCAATATCACCTTGAATATCTCACAGCAAATGACGCCGGTTTCATTTGAAACAAGTGGTTTTGATGCAGCTATTCATTATGACAACCCTACATGGCTTGATGTGCATAAAGTTAATTTTTTGCAGGAAGTTTTGATACCTGTCTGTCATCCATCTCTCGTGAAGAATACCACGGGCGATATTGCGAAAAAGTTGGATGATCTGCCACGTTTTTTAAGACAGCAAAACCCAAATGCCTGGAGAGATTATTGTATTGAAAATGAAATCTCGATAACCAATCCCAATTTGGGTATCTATTATGATTTGCATTCCATGCAGATTGAGGCCGCTTTAAACGTGTTGGGTGTCGCTTTAGTACCATATGTTTATGTAAAGAAATATCTTGAAACCGGAGCTCTTGTTGCACCTTGGCCAAAAGGTAAAAGCATAGCAAAAAGGTTTTGCCTTTTTTATTCTGATCGCGCTAACCATAAAAACAACGTCATAAGATTATTTTCCGATTGGTTGTTAAATCAGAAATGAAAACAATTTAGAAAGAGTATAGTTTTTATCGATTGTTTTTTTAGAAAGTAACTTATAACACTGATAAAATTTTTATTTTTTATGTGGTGCATGGAAAGAGACTTATTCATTTTTAAATTAAAATAATAATTTACATGTAAAAATAAAAGAAGATATAAATCATCAATATTATGTAAAATCGGAATTATATAATTTGATGGCTAAAGAAAATTATAAGAAAAATTTACCTAAAAATATTTTATCTGCATGGACTGCTATTGAGGTTCTATCGCCAGCTTCTTTCCAAAAGCCAGAAGATTGCCTCAGAGATACATCATCTAAAATCGTATTACTCAATAACGATCATCTGCCTTGGGAAAATAACGTAAAAAGCAATAAAGATAGTCGTAAGATTTACTACCAAATTATTCTTGGTAGTGTTGAACTTCCCAAAGCCGTTTCTGCATTATTAGAGCTTTATGGTGATAGCCGAGCAGAAATTCCATCTTCCCGTGGAGAAGCTATTCTTGCGACGATTATAGTAGACGAACAAGGATATCCAGTTGAGGCAGATGCTGTTTCTATTTCTAGTTTTGGGTGGGGGCTTGCAAAAGCATTAAAAGGCCAGCTTGATAAGCTTGGGCAATGGACAGAATTTGAATGTGTCCTTGTAGAGGAGTTAAAGACAAGAATTCTTCATGTAGATGAAGAAAACAATCTGTGCCCCCTTAATTCTGATATAATCAAAGAGGTATATGAGTGGTTTTTGGACAAAATTGGTTTGTCTGATCAATTTACCAAACCACCTTCTTTTGCAATCCGACATTCACGTCGTGCTGACTTGACCGATTTCCAAGAAACAAACATTGTTAATTCGTTTTTTCTCGACGATTTAGATATAGCGAAAAAACTGTTTTCATCAGGAGCTGTTCCTGAAAACCTCAAACGTTATTTGGGGCAAATTGAGCATGATAACCGTAAAGATGTTTTGCGAGATAATGACACGATTGTCGATGCAGTTAACCTCACGAAATATCCTTTAGGGTCATGGCCAGGGAAGGGGCGCCACCCCTTAGTATTACTGCAACAATGTGCAGTTAATCTTGCTGTTAATGATTTGAAGAAAGATGGCATTTTTGCCGTAAATGGTCCACCAGGTACAGGAAAAACAACCCTTCTTCGTGATGTTATTGCTGCGCTTGTCACAAAACGGGCGACAGTTCTTTGTTCATACCAAGATCCTGAAAAGGCGTTTACGAATTCTGGTGAAAAAATAAAGAAAAGTAATGTTTTTATTCCGCTTTATCATCTTGATCCCAAAGTTAAAGGGTTCGAGATGATCGTTGCATCGTCTAATAATAAGGCTGTTGAAAATGTTAGTGCGGAGCTCCCCGCAGAACAAGCCGTGGCGGACGATAGTGAGCTTTGTTACTTCAAAACCGCGGCTGATGCCTTATTGGCACGTGATAGTTGGGGAACTATCGCAGCAGTGCTTGGTAATGCCAAGAACCGCAATGAGTTTCGGCAAAAATTTTGGTGGGATGACGATTGTGGACTTCAGAAATATCTGCAGGAGGCTAGTGGTCATTCTCAACTGATTAAAGAGAAAACTGAAACAGGAACCAATGAAAGAAAACCGCATATCGTTGTTAATGATAATGCTCCAGATAGCCATGAAGAGGCTTTGGAACGATGGGTAATTGCACGTAAAAATTTTGAGAAATGTGTTAAAGCCGAACAATTGGCACTGTATGATCTGCAAGATATTTACCACACTTTCCAATCTATTAAGCACCAGCAAGAAGAAGCAAATAATATTGCATGTGAAATTGCTGAAATGAAACTGCATTTGACCAAGCTTGATGATGAGCTAGAGATAGCGTTAGCAACACAAAATACACAAAGACAAAAAGTACAAAATGCCAAACGGGCATGTGAGATTTTATGGGCACAACGCCCAAATTTTTTGTGGCGTTTATTGGGTAAAAAAGCGTATTTGCTTTGGAAAAATGCTTATGATCCGAAGTTAAACGAATTTTTTGAAGCTGAAAGAGTTTTCAAGCGGCTAGCAAAAGATACACAGATAAAACAATTAAAATATCAAAAAATTACGAGAGACCTTGAAGAAAAACAAAGTTTGTCAGGCGCAATCAATTCTGAAATCGAAGTTAAGCAACGGGTTTGGGACAAACAGAAAAATAAATATCCAGATATAATATTTCCTGATAGTTTTTCTGCAAAGATTTCTGCTGAAATGCAAACATGTGCGCCGTGGTCGGATAAGGTAACTGCACGCTTGAGGAATGATGTTTTTGAAGCAGCAATTGCGGTGCATAAAGCCTTTATCGATTGTGCGGCAAAACCAATTCGCCATAACCTTAATGTACTAATGGATGGTTTTGGAATGCGTTCATTTGCAACCGAAGAACAGGATGAACTAATTCCAGATCTTTGGTCAACTTTGTTTCTCATTGTGCCTGTCATCTCTACAACTTTTGCGTCTGTTTCCCGTATGTTTAGAAAAATCGGACTGGAAACCTTCGGGTGGTTATTAATTGATGAGGCAGGTCAGGCATTGCCCCAAGCTGCGATCGGGGCATTAATGAGAACAAAAAGAGCAATTGTTGTTGGTGATCCTATGCAGATAGAACCAGTCGTTGTTCTGCCAGAAAAATTAACGGAAGCTATTTGTCAGGAATTTGATGTCGATCCATTGATTTATAATGCACCTGGGGCATCAGTTCAAACACTGGCCGACAGTGCTACAAAATATTATGCTACTTTTGAAACGGCACTGGGAGACCGTCAGGTTGGAATGCCACTTCTCGTTCATAGGCGATGTGCCGAACCTATGTTTAGTATTTCTAATTCCATCGCATATGGAAATATGATGGTTCATGCGAAGTTTCCAAAACAATCCAAAATTGAAAGTGTTCTCGGTCCATCACAATGGTTTGACGTAAAAGGGGTAAGTCAAGAAAAATGGTGCCCCGAAGAGGGGGAAGAAGTTATTAACCTGTTACGCCGCTTGAAAGATAACAATGTCGAGCCTGATCTTTACATTGTAACACCATTTGTTTTGGTACAAAATCAAATGCGAAAAATGTTGATTGAAAGTGGTATACTTCTTGGTTGGGTTAGTGATCCTAAAAAATGGGCAAACCAACATGTTGGTACGGTACATACCGTTCAAGGGCGAGAAGCTGAAGCAGTGTTTTTCATTTTGGGGGCTGCTAATAGTGAGCAAAGTGGCGCCCGTAATTGGGCTGGTAAGAACCCGAATTTGTTAAATGTTGCTGTAACACGGGCAAAGGAAGTTTTGTATGTTATCGGTAACAGGGATCTTTGGAAGAATGCCGGTGTTTTTCGAGCACTTGATAAGGAACTGTGATAGCAAAGCGGTTTTCTGTTCTTAAATTTGACGGATATTTTATCGCAATAAAGATCAATAAGGTGATGAATGATTATCCTGCTATGTGTTGTGGAATAAAATAGCAATTTGTGCAAAGAGTATCAGTCACCTCATAAGTCATCATAATGAATTATATTTTGTTATGGATAATTAATGTATTGAGATGAGATATTAATTAGTTGTTCGGTTTTTTAGGTTGAGAAAACACTTTGAATATAAAATAAATTCTTTCAGAATTAAAGGAAACTGTATTGGCGGTCATCTTTGTTGAGTTTTTGATATTTGCGTACGCAAAATGAGTGGCGTTGCAATTTTAGCTGATTTCTAATGGTGATATAATGCATTTTTTACCTCCTGAACATGAAGTAGATCTTTATAACGAAGGTTTTGGCGATGACGACTTGCTAGAACGGGCAAGTTTTGGGAAATCGCTATCGAACTTTGTTGAAAAAGTTGAAGACCCACTTGTTATTGCAATTGATGGAGAGTGGGGACAAGGTAAAAGCTTCTTTTTGAAACGCTGGGTTGGCGCGCATACCTTGCAGAATAATGGTAAGGCAACGATGGTATATTTTGATGCCTTTGCGCATGATTATTTGGATGACCCGCTTATTGCTTTGGTAGGTGTGGTAACAGATAGAATAACTGAGTTATCACAGAAGGCCAAAAGTGTTTCAGAGAAAGTTCAAGGTACTTGGAAGTCCGTCCAAAGAGCAGCGATAAAATTAGCCAAACCACTGACGAAAATTGGAATTTCTGCAGTTGGAGCAGGCTTATCTGTAGCGACAGGCGGTTTGTCAGATACCGCAAAAAAGGTCGCTGATGAGATTATTGATTCCGCATCAAAAGAAGGCCAAGAGTTGTTAGATCAATACTGGAAAAGTGAAGATGGTAAGCGTAATGCGATGAAAGAATTTCGTGATATGCTTAAAGACTTTGTTGAAGCTAATAGGGTTGGAAATAAACAAGGAAAAGAGACTAATTCTCTTATTATTGTAATAGATGAATTGGATAGATGCCGACCAGATTACGCGCTTTCTGTTTTAGAAATCATAAAACATTTGTTTAACGTCAAGGGGGTTCAATTTATTCTTGGTGTAAATTTGGAAGCATTAGGGCATAGCGTATCGAAACGGTATGGAGAGAAAATCGATTCAGAGAGATATCTTCGGCGGTTTGTAAATATAATATTTGAATTACCCACCAATATGAATAACCCAATTAATAAGGTCGCAGTCGTTGAGTATGCCAAGAAAATGTGTCAACAAATGAAAGTGGATAAAAAATTGGGTGCGGCTTTATGTGAGAATATTGAGTTGGCTGCGAGCAGCAATAAAATACAAGTAAGAGATGTGGGGACTATTTTTTCGCGTGCTGCACTGATACCCAAAAGCTTTTCTAGAGTGCAATTCGGATATACCGAAGTAACTGCATGTCTATTGGTATCTTCTATTGTCAATAAAGTTTTATATAAGAAATTTTTGAACGGAAATATTACAGAAAAAGAATTATTTGAATACTATGGCGCCAGCGAAAATAATTTAAAATATATGATATTTGTTGAGGAAAAAGGTATTAAGAAAGAAAAACGGAATCCTAGATATATTAGATATTTAGTACCAAGGGTAAAATTATGGAAATACATTTCCAAAAATGGAGATGTTGAACTTGGTAGTGATGAGGATATGGCTAAGTATTTTGATGATTGCGAAGAAGATGTGAAAAATATTCCACAAGAGGTCTATAATCATTATTTAAATTTAGTTCACCTTGTCAAGTAAGATTAGGACTGCTTACAACAGTAGCAACCCTTTATAACTGTTATTTGTCTAATCATCAAAATGCAGCTCGATAGAAGATTAATTGAGGTGGTAACGCGAACATAAGCACCGTAAAGGCTGGTCTTTGCGGGTTGTTATGAATATGCGGTTGTTTCTGCTTTTTATCTCATACGGCACAAGGATACCCAGCGGCTTCTGTCTAAAGCACTTAACATTTAGAGATTCACATTGTTGCTCATTATCTTTAAGAGTGAGAATTTTAATGCATTTGGGAGAGATACAAGTTTAGTACTCGGCGAGTTGTGGTTGTGATTAGCGGTTAAAGCTAAATTCAGAAAACTGCGGATTGTTTATTTATTCTATAATGTAGTATATCGTATTAGCCTGCCATTAATGTTTTTTGAGGAAAAGTTATTTACGTGTTTTGGCAATGAAGGCCATGAGAGGGTTTGCATGTCTATACCACAAAACAAAGACGAGCTGTTAAGTGCTATTGATAAAACTTTTTCGAAGCTTTTTGAAGATTTGAAAACGGTGCCGTCAGACGTCAAAAATCTACCCAAAATGGAAGGTCATGCAAAAGGTACAGAAATGAGCGTGTCTGATCTTGCCGCTTATCTTATCGGGTGGAATGTGCTGGTTCTTAAATGGTTGGATCATGATAAAAAAGGTTTACCAATAGATTTTCCTGAGACCGGTTTCAAATGGAATGAGTTAGGAAAACTCGCCAATAAATTTTATGAAGATTATAAAAATATCCCGTTTCCAAATCTTTTACAGCAGTTGGAAACTGCCAAAGACGAAATAGTTAAAGAGATCGCTTCGCGAAGTAATGAAAGTCTTTATGAAAAAGAATGGTGTGGCAAATGGACGATGGGGCGCATGATCCAATTAAATACATCGTCACCCTATAGTAATGCACGTAATCGTTTGCGAAAATGGCTTAAAACACTATAATTTAGAATGTGTTATTTTATATTTTAATAACTAATTTAATCGTTAAGTTTGATAAACATATATAAGGATAGTTTGTCGCATAAGAATATCTATTTTAGTAATTTATATGTTCGATCATTAAGTTTTTAAAAATTATATTTTTTGCTATACAGGTTATTTATTTAAAAATTTCAAACGATTTAAATATAAAAGTTCGCGTTATTGGCTGCTATTTAGAATAAGTCAAATTTTATCAACTAGATGTGTATAGTAATTTATAATTATTCTAGTTATGAAAAGTTAGATTTGTATCTTTTAAAATTGGGTGATGCAGGTCTGATATTGATAAAATAGCGGAAAGGATGAAATCTATGCATCGCAGAGATTTTCTGAAAGCGGCTTTGGCGACGACAACACTGGCGACAATTGTTAGACCGGCGTTTTCAAGTGTTATTCCTGGTGGGAGCATGCCATGGAAGACAACGATGGAAGATTTGCCAAAGCCAGTCGCGGGGGCATCATTAAAGTTTTTTGATACAGCACAGGCAAAGTTGGTAAGTGCCATTTTTGACCGGCTTTTGCCTGAAGATGAAATTAGCATGAGCGCAACACAGGCTGGGTGCGTAACCTTTATTGACGCCCAGTTGGATGGACCATTTGGAAAAGCGCAATCACGCTATCAATTAGGGCCTTTCAAGAAAGGTACCCCACAGCAAGGTAATCAATCACCATTAACACCGGCAGAGTATTATAAGCGCGGACTTGCAACGCTGGAAGATTATTGCCAAGCGCAATTTAATAAGAGTTTCACTGGCTTAACAGACGCTGAAAAAGATCATTTGATTGAACAGATGGAAAACGATGAAATTAAGTTTTCTGATAGTGATATTTCGGCGCGTACATTTTTTGAGCTTTTGCTACAAAATGTAAAAGAAGGATATTTTGCTGATCCGATATATGGCGGCAATAAAGATATGGTGGGATGGAAAATGGTTGGTTTTCCTGGGGCTGTATATGATTACCGCCCGTATTTGGCGCAGACCGGAAAACCGATGAATATTGAACCGATAAGCTTGCTTGGACGCAAAGTAAATCGATAACCCACCTAAAATTTAAGGAATATTATAATGGCAAATAAACGTGCGAAGGCCGATGCGGTCATCGTCGGTTTGGGTTGGTCAGGTTCAATTATGGCCGAAGAGCTCACCCGTGCCGGTTTGAATGTTGTTGCGATCGAGCGTGGTGCTTGGCGTGATACAAGTACAGATTTTCCACCCGCTGTTGATGCGGATGAATTACGTTGGGGGATACGGCGTGGAATTTTGCAGCCACCAGCCGTGGAAGCTTTGACATTTCGCAATAGACCAGATCAAGAAGCACTACCAATTCGTGATTGGAACTGTTTCCAATTTGGTTGGAATGTTGGTGGTGCAGGTACCCATTGGGCAGGTATGTCATGGCGCTGGTTGCCTTGGGACTTTCAGCCATATAGCAAAACGGTTGAGCGCTATGGCAAGCAACAGATTGAAGATGGTTTGTTGGTTCAGGATTGGGGCATTACTTACGACGAACTAGAGCCGTTTTACGATCGTTTTGAAAAAATTGCAGGAACGTCTGGCAAGGCAGGAAATCTGAGAGGTAAAATTGTTGAAGGTGGCAACCCGTTTGAAGGGCCACGCCAAAATGAATATCCTTTGCCGCCATTGCGTAAAACACGTTGGATGGAGATTTTTCATCAAACGACAGAAAAAATGGGCTACCACCCATTCGTTATTCCGGCTGGTAATACATCTGGTGAATATACCAATCCATTCGGCTTAAAAATGGCACCATGCACCTATTGTGGTTATTGTGATTTTTTTGGTTGCGGTAACTGGTCGAAATCCAGTCCACAAGCATGTGTTCTACCAGTGCTCATGCAACGGAAAAACTTTACGGTCATCACAGAAGCTGAAGTGTTACGGGTAAATTTGGCGCCTGACGGGAAAACCGCAACGGGTGTCACCTACATTGACTCACAAGGTGTAGAGGGTGAACAGCCCGCGGATATAGTCGTTTTATCGGCCTATCAGATGGATAATGTCCGTTTGATGCTATTGTCAAAAATCGGCACGCCTTATGACCATAAAACGGGTGAGGGAACTATTGGTCGTTCCTATTCCTATCAGACTTGTTCTGGTGCTCTCGTGTTTTTTGAAAATGAATATATGAACCCATTCATTTATGGTGGGGCAGTTGACAGCCAGATAGATGATTTCAATGGTGATAATTTTGATCACACTGGCTTGGGCTTCATAGGAGGCGCTGGCATTTTGGCTAATGGTATGACTGGTCGTCCAATTGTACGTTCAGATACCTTGGCGCCTGGTGCCAAACGTTGGGGAACGCAATTTAAGAAAGATTTCCAATACGCCTATCAGAATGCCGGTCAACTATTCGGTCAAGGGACAAGTATGTCACACCGCGACGTCTTCCTTGATCTTGATCCTACATATAAGGATCGCCATGGGCAGCCATTGTTGCGCGTGACATTTGACTGGAATGAAAATGATAAAAAGATGTCTCGCTTTATTGCTGATCGCTGTGTTGAAATTGGTAAGAAAATGGGCGCAAAGCACGTTGTTCCATTCAATTCGACAGATACACCCAATACGCCTTATGACCAAAGATCATCGCATACAATTGGTGGTTCCGTTATGGGCGAAAATCCTAAAACGAGTGCATTAAACCGTTATTTGCAAAGTTGGGATGTTCATAATGTCTTTGTAACAGGCGCTAACGTATTTCCTAATAATGCCGGATATAACCCGACGGTTACGGTTGGAGCCACAACTCTATGGGCTGCCAAGGCAATTAAGGAACAATATCTCAAGCATCCTGGACCATTGGTCAAAGCTTGAGGAGGGGGACATGAATAAATTCGTCAAAATTATACTCGCGCTGGTCGTGATCGGTATTATTGTTGTGATTGGTGGGCTTATAACAATGCCTTACCGGTCATATGATGTGAAACAATTTGCCAATGAAACGGAAAGCGAGCGGAAAGACAGTATCAAGCGTGGTGAGTATGTTGCATTGACATCAGACTGTGTTGCATGTCACCAAACAAAGGATAGAAAAGAAGATTTATCCGGTGGCTTTGCTGTCGAAACACCTTTTGGAACGCTATATTCCAGCAATATAACACCTGATAAAGAAACGGGTATTGGCAATTGGACAGAGCAGCAATTTGCTGATGCTGTCATGAATGGTAAGGGGCCAAATGGACCGCTTTATCCGGCAATGCCCTATACGTCTTATGTAAAAATGACAGATCAGGATATTCATGATTTGTGGAATTATTTACAGACTGTAACGCCCGTGAAAAATAAGGTGGTTGAAAATCAGCTAGCGTTCCCATTTAATATTCGTTACCTGATGTTGGGATGGAAGCGGCTTTTCTTTGATGCCTCACAATTGCAAAACGATACCGGTAAATCGGCTCAATGGAACCGTGGACGTTACCTTGTAGAAGGTGCGGCACACTGTTCAATGTGTCATACACCGCGCAATCCATTTGGTGCAGAAATCAAATCGAAAAATTACACTGGAGCCAATTTACAGAATTGGTTTGCACCTTCACTTAGAAATTCCAAAGTACACGGATTGGGCAATTGGAGTGAAGACGATATTGTTTCATATTTGAAAACTGGTAGTAACCGATTGACTGTAGCGTCTGGACCTATGGCAGAAGCTATCAATGCATCATTCCAATATTTCCATGATGATGATTTGGTGGCTATGGCAAATTATGTCAAATCATTACCGGATCACGGTGTCACAAAACCGAAACCTATTGATGCCGCTAATCCGCAAATGATAAATGGTAAAAAGGTATTTATCGATAATTGTATTGCCTGCCATGTCATCAATGGTGAAGGTATTTCTTCAATGATACCAGCATTTAAGAATAATGGCACTATTCAGGGACAAAGCTCAGAAAGCATGACCCATATTCTGTTGAATGGATCAAAGGGTGCAATTACCAGATTCAATCCGACGGGTGCAGCAATGCCAGCTTTTGCGTGGAAATTGACAGATACACAGATTGCCGATGTATTGACCTATATTCGTAATGAATGGGGAAATGCGGCACAGGCTGTTTCGCCTAAGGAAGTAAAAGAAATGCGTAAAACACTTGGAGCACCTGCACCTATTGGTGAATGATCCCATGGTGAATGCATAATATAGAGTCATGTGCGCATATGAATAGCAGTATGCGCATATGAACTAAAAACAGAAACCTCGTTCTAATCAGAACGAGGTTTTTATTTGCGTTGATTGATGAAACGGCAATGCTTATTCTATAATCTGCTATTATTTACCCGATAAAATAAACCAATATGGGCAGTTGTTGGCGTATTTCATAACGGGGTCAGTACGTTTATGGCTGTTAAAGGCGATGGGCGAGAGATCGGATTGTAATGTCCAGCACATAGCCGATTAAACCAATCAATAAAATGGTTGACATCAGCTCTGGGTAAGCGAGGCGGTCACGCGTGTCGAGAATGAAATAGCCTAGACCAGCGGATACGCCCAGCATTTCACAAGGCACAATAACGATCCAAGCGATACCAATTGCCAAACGCATACCAGTTAATACATGGCCGAGTATTCCCGGAAAAATAACTGATATTAATGTTTCCGTTCGTGTGGCAGCCAAACTTTTGGCAACCAGAAGCCAATGTCTGTCGAGTTGTTTAACACCTGCGGCGGTGTTTAGCATGATTGGCCAGACTGTTGCAAAAGAAAGCAAAAAATAGATAGGACTATCACCAATGCCGAAAACCATAACAGCTATCGGCATCCATGATAGCGGTGAAATCATTCTTAAAAAGTGAAACGCAGGTCCTGTCAGTCTTTCAAACCATTGTCTGGAACCCACCAACAAACCAATGGGGACACCAATGACAAGAGCGAAAACAAGCCCTACCAATATGCGTTTTAAACTTATCAGTGCGTGAAATAGAAGATCCGATTGTGTCAATAAGTGCCAGAAAGTGGGCAATGTCTGTTCAACAGAAAATCTATGCGCAAAACTGTTTGGTGCGCTCAAAACATCGGTTGTAAGCCACCACATAGATAACAGGATTAACAGGCCGATAAAGCCAGAGGAATAACGCAAAATAGTCTTCATTGTATTTCTTATCACTTATACCGCTATTTCTTCTTGGCGGTTGAAAACATCTTTCATACCAAAAGCCGGCAAACCACCAACAGCCTGTAAAGCGTTCTTTACAAAACCATCATCGACAAGATCGGAAGCAGCAAAACTTGGTTCAAGCGTTTTAAGGAAAGTGTTATCGCCTTCAATTAATGTATCTTTTAAGCGGCGTACCAATTCTTCTGTATAGCTTGGGTAGGGGTAGGGCTGAAAGTCAATGCGTTTTTCATGCCAATCAGCATGAAGAATAGCGCCAGATTTGCGATAATCTGCATCATTTTCTTCGCTTTGTACCAAAACGCGCTTAAGCACATCTGCTCCAAATGGCATATATTTATTGGGATTGTCTTTTGCCAGCAGTAATGCTGTTTCCTCTCTGTTTTGACTTGTCCATAATTGTGCTTTGACCATGGCACTGACAACTTTTTGCGTCCATTCTGGCCGTTCTTTGAGATCTTTTTCTTGCATGCAAACCAAACAGCAAGCATGATCCCGCCAAACATCAGCGGTAAAACGGGCAATTTTTGAAACCTTTGCCATTTCGCCAGCGGCGTTAAAGGGTTCTGCCACAATATATCCAGATATTTGACCATTGGCTATGGCCGGTATCATATCGGATGGGGCCATAATAACCATATTGACCTCATTGGGAGCAATCGCACCACTTTTACGCGATACCGGTGTTAGCCCATTATTGCGTAAGATCATTTGTAAAACGACAGTGTGGATTGAATACCAAAATGGAATTGCAACGTTTTTGCCACCAAGATCGGTGATGGAGTTGATATCATTGGCGACTGAAAGACCAGAACCACCCATATGGTTCCACGCAACAACTTTTAACGGTGCTTTGCTTGAGTATCGTGCCCAGATAGCAATTGGAGAAAGAACGTGCATCACATTTATCTGTCCAGCGAAAAAAGCTTCGACAATTTGTGACCAGCTACGAAACAATACCGGCTTTTCTACTTTAAGTCCCTCTGCTTCAAAAAAGCCTTTTCCATGGGCGACCAATAGCGCGGTCGCATCGGTAATTGGTAAATAGCCAACCTTAACTGGTTCATCATTGTTCTGTGCTTTTGCTTTGGCAATATTCAGAAAGGGTAATGCGCCGCTCGCGGTCAATAATGCAGATAAACGCAAAATATCGCGACGGGAGAAAAATTCATCATTCATTCTATTTCTCTTTTCTTTTTGTCGCATCTCTCAAAGCGGCAAGTATTTCAATGCGAAATGCCCCCAATTCTTCGACGAATTGGTTACGGGGGCGGTTAAAATTGATTGTCCATGTTCCAATAATCTGTGCTGGGCTACCACCAAGCAATATTATGCGGTCGCTCATTAACAGTGCTTCATCAATATCGTGCGTAACAAGCACAGCGGCGGCGCAAAAATCCTGTACAAGTTTTACCGTCAAATTTTGCATTTGTTCGCGCGTTGATTCATCAAGCGCACTGAATGGTTCATCAAGAAACAAGATTTCTGGGGCTCTGGCAAAACAGCGTGCCAAACCAGCGCGTTGCGCCATGCCGCCTGATAATTCATGGGGGCGTAATTTGCGTGCCTCTTCTAAACCCACTTGTTGAATTGCCTTATCAATACGAGCTTGGCGTTCTGCTTTGGTCAATTTCGGCTGATTTTTAAAATTAAGACCAAAAGCGACGTTTTTTTCCAACGTCAACCAAGGTAGTAACCCTGGGTTTTGGAATGCAACAGCAAAGCGGGGACTGACATGGGTAAGCTCTTCATTATTGACAAAGATCTTTCCTTCATCAGCTTTTTGTAATCCGGCAAGAACACGCAAAAGGCTTGATTTGCCGACGCCACTAGGACCAAGAATAGCAATTATTTCATTGGCGTTAAGGGCGAGATTAAAATTTTCTAACACAGCAGGAGCATTTTGCTGATAACGCAAAACGATATTTTCTGCTTTCAGGACTTCATTATTATTTTTCATGAGAATTTTTGTTATTGGCAAAGAATTTTTTGTAAATGGGTGACGCTTGGCGTGATAATTGGCACAAAACTGGCTTCCCGCAACCGACGCGGAAAACCTTCACAACTGTTTTCAAGATAGGCTGAGCCGCCACGGATTTTTAATTCAAGTAGAATGGCTTTCCATACACATTCGGTAAGCTCGATGCGTATTTTGAAAATGGCTTGTGGGTTCTGGTTAAAGGCGCCAATTCGACTTTGTTGCGTCAATGTATTTTCAAGGTTTTGGATTTCTTCCGCAACATCGTCAAGTTGTTGCGCTAATGGGGAACGTCGGCGATCAAAATGCCGTTTGGCTTCGTCAATACAGCGCCATGCTAGCCCTAAAAACATACCGCATTGTAACGAAATAAATGCTGGTCTTAAGGTTTTTAGCCATTCACTGATATTGTCGTGTAAAATACGTTCTTTGGAAAGAACAACATTATTCATTTTGACAATTTTTGTATCACTGGATCGTAGGCCTATGAGATCCAGATTTTCAATTGTGATGCCTTTATCATTATTTTCTAGACTAAAGGCATAGACATTTCCATCATCACATTGGGCAGCGCAGGCAGCATAATAAGCGTTACCATTGATATTGGTAATCCAAGGCATTTTTCCAGAAAGCTTGTAGCCGCCATGAAACTTTTGGGCAAAATTTTCCATCTCTTCCAAATCAGCAAGGTGTTTCATCAAATTTGAAAGACCGGCGGAACCAGCTTTTTTGCCTGATACGAGTAGGGGTAACTGTTGCTCCTGCAAAGCAGAATTGGGGCTTTGCAATAAACACTCAATATAAGCGCGGTGCGCCCATAAAACAAAAGCGGCCGTCAATGATGAATAAGCAAGTTGGGAAATGGCACTGATAGCATCAGCGGTGGTTTTTCCGTCACCGTCAAAATGATTTGGTATGCCGATTGCGGTAAATTTCTCTGTGGCCAGTTTGGCTAATATTTCATGCGATGAGTGGAAATTGGTGTCCCACGTTTCTGCATGTGCTTCAAGCCAGCGAAACAGGTCACCACGCGTGTGATGGTCGGTGGTTTGCATAATATACCGTTTTATAAAATTATAAGAGGAAAGAAGAAATAGAACGGGATAATTTCTGGAAAGTATCGACGCTGTTGGTATGGGTACCAAGGTCTAAGTATAAATTTTGTAACATTCTATTCCCCGCAAACTTGCTATGGATAGTTTAGTATTTCTTTTTTTAGTCGATAGTGCAAGTATTTTCTTTAACTGGCAACTTATCACTAAGATATGAAAATGTATAACTTTGGCAAAACAAGTGGTCTGATGCAGCGAATTTTGAAAAGTTTCTGTTTGTCTGATGATTGCAAAGTTTGAGTATTTTAAGCCTATTAAAAAACATAATAAAGCTGCTGCAATAAAAATACCCACCATTTAAAAATGATGGGTATTGCACAATTATTGATTGGTAATGTAAGGCAGAAATAAAATCACACGGGCAATTCAAACTCGTCAAATTCGCTTTTACTTTTGCCCTTTGAAATATGCTCGACATAATATTTCATTCGTGCAGTTTCCATTTCACTACTCGTAACACCTTTGCGCCAATAGCCAATCGCCTTAATCCGATCTTTGGCTATATTGCAGTCAGTCATAAAGTGCTTGCGAATGGCACGGGCTTCCTCTCTTTCACAGGCCGCCCAAATTTGGCAATTTGTTGCATCATCAATTTCCAGTGCGGCACGCACCAGTGAACCAGCTGTGCCTGCATGGATGTTTTGAGGACGAACGTGAATATGCATTTCCACACCAGCACCCCGTGGTAACTCATCTGCTGCTTGTGTGTTTGCGCAATCCACATGGACAAGGGCAGGGGCGTGGTCTGGCCATTTCTTTAGAATTGAATATAGAGCAGGAATAGCAGAGTCATCGGCAAAGAATAAAACTTTACCACCAGCTTCATAGTCAGGTACGAAATGTTGGCGTAAACCGATCATATTGGCTGTGCTACCGGCCTTCATTTTCTCAAGCCATTTCATGGCGGGGCTTTCCCCCTCATGATAGACACAATCTATTTCAACCAGATTGGTGTTAGGGTCAAAATCCCTGATCGTATAAATACGATAAACCGGCTGATCTTCTTGGTTTTTTTCAACTTCAATTCTGACTGCAACATTTGGTTGTTTCAATAATTCGACATCATTGGGAGAGATCGTGCCAGTAATGCGAACAATACCGTCAAATGGTTTTCTAATATTTCTGATATGAAGTATGTAGCGTTCCAAGCTCTCTAATGTTTTGCTTGAAGATTGATCGCTTGGATTATCATTTTGGTGCGTAGACATTAAAAAGCTCCTGCAGGCAGCATGAAATATCATCACCAGACAAAATATGATATGTAAAGTCAAGTTTATTTGCAGTATGTTCACCAGAAAGATAATATTGCAGCCTATTTGTTTTTTTATTTTAAAAAGTGTTTTTATAAATTTGATAGTTGGTTTTGCATTCTTTATGCAATGTTGCATTGGGGGCGATATGGTTATTCGTCCCCAATGGTAACAAACGTGCTGTATTAAAACTTAAAGTCCGCTTTTGCCCAAAAGGTTCTGCCTGGTTCTCTTACCTGATAATGTGCAGGAAAGCCAAAACCGGCATCACCATCACGGTTTAAATGCTCATAATAATCTTTATTGAACAGATTATCGATGCCACCAGTCAATTGGACGGATTTTGATATTTTATAAGTACCATTGAGCGAGAAAATACCGAAGCTGGAACCTTTATTGAAATCCTTGCCCACGACATTACCTTTGTTTTCTGCAATGCGTGGCTGGTTTGCAACTAAACGCCAAAGCCCACCTACGCTCCAATTTTCATGCTCATATGTTAGGCCAAGCCTTGCCTCCAAGGGCGGGATTTGTGGCAAAGCCTCATGATCGGTTGTGTTTTTACCCCATGCATAAGCAAGGCTTGTATCAAACTTCCAGACTTGGAAAAAATAATGCGAGCCGCCAATCTCGCCCCCCATAATGGTGGCATCGACATTGCTTGCCTTGGATTGCCCTGATGAATAATCGAACAAAATATAATCTTGTATCCGACCAACATAACCAGAAGCCCAGAGGTTTGTTTCTGCGCTATTATATTGCAATCCGAAATCAAGCTGCGTGGTTTTTTCTGGTTTTATACCATCAAATGCATTGCTATAGCGTTCATCAGATTTTTTAGGCGAAAAAAGCTCCCAGTAATCAGGAAAACGTTCCGCATGACCAAGACCGATATATGTTGTTAGCGGTATTGCTGTAAGATCGCGTTCATACCGCAAAAATGCACTTGGCAGGGTTTTGTCACGCTTTTCATTCGCTGTGAGACTGTTTTTCCGGTCGTCTTCCGCAGATGCCCAATCCAGTCTTGCACCCCCGATAAGGCGTTGGTTTTCGGTAAAGGACCATGTGGCTTCGCTAAAAATGCCATAGTTATAAAAAACAGCATCTTTGTCCCAACCGTGGACGCTTAGCATATTACGGCTTTTTCTTTTTCGGTGTGTGTTGGTTTGCATATCGACACCGGTTATCAGAGCCACATCATTAAAATCCCAATGGGTAGCAACGCGCCCTCCCATTGTTCGGCGATCTAAGCGGCTTTCCATTGGTTGAGAACCCATATCCATACCCCCCATCGTATTGTTGGGCATGGTATTGGTCATCATATTTCCCATCATCGACGTCTGTTGCATGGAATGCATCATCGTCATTCCTGGTGATGGCAACATTGGATTGGGCTTTAAATTTCTCAAGCGGAAATTATCCATGATATGGTCAGCATAATTGTAGTAAAACTGTGCTTCAATTTTGCTCAATTTGTCATTGATGTCGGTTTTGATAAATTTTGTACCCAGTGTTTCGCGTTTAAACTGTGTGCCGTCCATGCCGCGACCAGCATAACGTGCTTCCCCATCACCGCCACCGCCACTAATTTCAAATAAGGTGTTGGCATCCGGCGTAAAGCCAATAAACATATCACCATTCCATTTATCCCATTTGGAAGGGACAACATTGCCATCACCATCATGATAATCATGTGATAGAGCCTTGTTGCCTATGATGCGGACATAACCAGGTTTGCTACCCACAGTGCCATCAATGCGCGATTCAAACCGGCTATTGCTACCAATAACAATACTGCTATCGCCCTTGACGGTCGGTTTATCAAAATGTTGGGGATCGCGTTCAAATAAAATGGTTGCGGCTGACCCTGTTGGTCCCCAGCGGACTGTTTCTGGTCCTTTGACAACAGTTAACCTGTCATAACTTTCAGGCGAAATGTATGATGTTGGATTATCCATGCGGCCAGGACATGCCCCCATAATCACACTTCCATCATTAACGATGTTAAGACGTGAACCAAACATACCACGAAATACAGGATCACCGTTGGTTCCACCATTTCTAATGGTAGAAAAACCTGGAATGGTTTTTAAATAATCTGCCCCATCTGATGCTGGGATTGGTTGGCGTGGTGCCTTGGGATTGGTTACCACCGTTAGGGGAGATGACATTTCGGCAGAAGTAACAATAACGGTATTTAAAACTGTTCCTTCTGCTTTTTGTGGTGTTGTTGTTTGCGAAGGCGTGTTTTGTGCATAGGCAGCAAAAGGAAATATTGCGAGCGCCGAACTGGCACTTGCGATCAATGCAGCATTCAGAAAAACAAAAGATACGTTGGCGAAATATTTCTTCGTTATGGAACTATTCTTCATTTTTAAGTCACATCCATAATTGGAGTGGTATTAGGCACGACAAAGGCTTGAGATTGAATTTTACCTGTTGGGCAAATGCCTTTGTCTGAACCAGTGGAACTAATTAGCCTGATACCCGAGTGCTATGATTGTAGCCTCATTCAACAGATGTTTGTTTTATGAGGAGGTGAGAACAGAGCCATGAAAATGACATGGTGGACAAGAAAATGACCTAGTAGAAAAGTTACTTGGTTCTCACCATCATATGATGGTTGCTCGTTTTATCAGGCTGCGCCAATGGTGGGCGGTGCCCGTGGCGATGCATTTTTAGCAACAATATATTGTGCAAAGGATTGCGACTTTAATGGCTTTAGAGTGTAGAAGGTTAAAAGTGTTGTCGCGCCAATTTGATTTTCGCTTGGCGGTGGCAACATTGATCCGCCAATGCGGCAGGCATGACATGGTGTACCTGTATGGCAATCCTGCTTATCTTGCTCAGAATTGCTATATTTGACCGTATGATCCGATGCTGAGCTGCATAATTCAGAAGCAAAAATAACTTTCTGCTGTTCTGTTGACAGATATTCAGCATTGAGCAGTTCGTGCAGTTTTGGGTGATTATGGCTCGATGCTAGAGCCGAATTATGCGCAAAATTAAGCGATAGCAGCGCAAAGATACACAACAATCTTATGAAGATTGAACCTTTTTTGTGTATTTGCATCATTGTAACGCTCGTCCCCTTGCAGGCGAAACCATGCCCCGTCTGGAACGACTATTTATGAATTTTATTGGTTTTGCAAGTAAGCATGAATATATCTACATATTTTTTATATTTTTAAATCATTCTAATATGAATTATTAAAAACAAAAAATTCAATATTATTATTAAAATAACATAGAATTATACTTTTAATATTTTTGATGATATTTTTGAAACCTTTCCCGTCGGGTAATAATAACCAATGGGATATAGGTTGTTATTATTGGTAAGTTTCAATAACTTATGAATATATGCGCTTTAAATTAGAGAACAGGCACTTTAAGTTATGGGTATAGATGCTTTATTACAGCACCTATACTGATAGTTCAGTCATGTCTATTTTTACCAATTTTCGTAGACTATCTAAGCAGGAAAGTCGGTTGATGCCGCATCATTTTTTTGTTTTTCAAAGTCTGCAAGGCGTTTTTCAAGAACGTTAATAGTGGCTCTGTGGGCTTGGGAACCAAGAATTATCCGCAATGGTGCTGGATTTATATCAACACTTTCAATAATGCGTGTTGCCATACGCACCGGATCACCAGGGGCTAAACCATTGGCAGGATCAAGCATTTTTTGAAAAGCATGCGCTGGTGTGCCATCATAGGCATTAATAGGTTTGGCAACAACGGCACTTTTATAACGAAATTCGGTTCTCGCACCGCCGGGTTCGACAATTGTTACACCAATACCAAAGGGGGCAACTTCTTGTGCTACCGATTCACAAAATCCTTCAATACCCCATTTGGTTGCGTGGTATAAAGAATTTCCGGCAAATGCTACCTGCCCACCGTAAGATGACATTTGAATGATGCGGCCATAACCCTGTTTTCGCATAAATGGCAGTGCTGAACGTATCACAGCAATAGAACCTGTCAGATTAGTGGCAATGATATGATCGACTTCGGCATCAGATAATTCTTCAGCCGCGCCAAAAAGCCCATACCCAGCATTGTTTATGACGACATCTATTGTTTTATATTTTTCAAAGATTTGTCTTATAAATTGATGAACAGAAGCAATATCGGTCATATCCAGAATTTCAACATGAAAAAGATCTGGATATTGTTCAATGAGGTGTTTGACCTTTTCTATCTTGCGAACAGTTCCTATTACGTGTTGACCACGTGCGAGAAGCAAGCGCGTCATTTCATAACCAAAACCGCTGCTGACACCGGTGATAATCCAATTGCGTTTTGTCATTTTAAAAACTGCCTGAAACGAGATGGCTGAAACAAGATAATTGTATTTTATCTTTGGCGTTATTCTACACAACGCCGATAACTTCGTTAATGGCATTCATTCTATGAACTTTATGAATTTTTTTCATAAGTACATGACGTTGATGGCCAGACATCAGTTGTGTGTTATGGAAATATACGTTGCCTGTCTGTCAACGTTATGAGCGGTCTCGTGCTTTCGTGCAGCCTAACAAACCCTTGGCTAGCGGTGTTCCATATAATCGTAGCCTATTGTCAAGGTTCTTTATAACGCAGGGCATCAATGATTAATTCAAAGGCGGGTGTATGTTGGCGTCTGCTGGGATAATAAAGATAGTAGCCAGGAAATGGTGGACAAAATTCCTTTAGAACATGGATCAAACGTCCAGATTTTATGCGGTCATGTGCTTCGCTTTCCGTGGTAAATGCTATGCCAAATCCTGCTTCTGCCGCATCCAGTAGCTGATCTGGCGTATTAAAGCTTAATTGACCACCAACGCGCACTGCAATTTCGCGGCCGTTTTCTTCAAACTCCCATGCATAAAAACCGCCAAGTGTTGGTAGGCGTAGGTTGATGCAACTGTGTTTTGAAAGATCGTGTGGTGATTGGGGAATTGGTTTATCGGCAAAATATTTGGGCGAGCCAACGGCTGCCATGCGCATGTCAGGGCTGACTTTGACGGCTATCATATCTTTTTCAACACATTCGCCAAGCCGGACACCGGCATCAAATTTGTCTGCAACAATATCTGTCAAACTGTTATCAATACTGATTTCCAAGTGAATGTCGGGATATTTTTTCAATAAAGGGAGCAGTTTTGGCCAAAGAATAAATCGTGCTGAGTATTCGGCAGCTGTTATGCGAATTGTGCCAGATGGGCGGAAACGTGTCTGACATAAGGCATCAAGATCACTTTCCATAACGTCAAGATGAGGGGCGAAAAGTGTAATGAGACGCTCGCCAATTTCTGTCGCAGAAACAGAGCGTGTTGTGCGTCTTAATAATTGAATGCCAAGACGTTCTTCAAGCTTGCGCATAGAGTGGCTTAATGCAGATTGTGAAATATTGAGTTTTCCAGCGGCTTTCGTGAAACTTTGCTCGCGTGCAACAACCATGAATGACATGAGATCGGCAATGTTTTCTTTAAGCATCATTAGCTTTCATACTATGTATTTTGTTAAACGCATTTTGTGTAAAAAGAGTGAGCAAGAAATACCCTAGCAAACATCACGTGCATAGGCATTTAAAATAACACGCTCGGAATCCATCAAGTAATGGTCAAGAAGCTCTGCCGCCTCGTGAGAGTTACCTTTTTTAAGGTAATCAACAATTTTGCGATTATTGGCAACAAAGGGTTCGTGTAAATAACGCACATCTTTAATCAAACCAAAGATCAATCTTAACTCGACAATCAATTGGGAAAACTGTTTTGCCAGTCTTGGGCTGTCAGCCAGATTGACCAATTCCTTATGGAATTTGATATCAGCGGTGCCGACATCCTGCCACTGTTCGGTTGCGCAAAAGGTTTCTGCATCTTGTACGGCATTTTCAATTGCAGCCATGGACGGGTGTGGCAAATGCGCATTGCGCACAGCACCAACTTCAACAATGCGCCGAACATTATAAACATCGATAATAGCAGCAAGATTGGGAACAGTAACAAAGACACCACAATTGGCGCGATAGTGCAATAAACCATCTTTTGTTAGGCTGCGGAAAGCTTCTCGCAAAGTATTGCGCGAAATATTGTATTTTTCACACAAAGAAGCTTCCAGAAGATGTTGTCCCGGGTGATAATGTCCCCTGATAATTTCCTTGCGGATCGTCATTGCAACTTGATCGGATAGAGACAAATTTTCTGTGATATTTGCAATCAGTGTATCCATTATTGCTCAATCCTATTAAAGTGGGACCTATTGGAGTTTGTCCTATTGGAGTTTTAGCTTTTTTAAAAAGATCGTCCATTGGTAACGGATTATATTACATTGTAACATTGTTGTTATAAAAACAATGTGGGTGCAGTAAACAATGTTGCAATGACCTACAATCAAAGTTAGTTTGTTCAACAATTAATTACAAATGTATAGCGTTATGATAACGCAAAAAACTAGGGGAATAAAAATGGCGTCAATTGATCTGAATAGCGATCTTGGTGAAAGTTTTGGTCCATGGAAAATGGGTGAAGATGCCCAGATGCTATCTATTGTCACAAGTGCCAATGTTGCGTGTGGTTTTCATGCTGGCGATCCATGCGGCATTTTGCATACGCTTCAATCAGCAAAAGCCAATAATGTGACAATTGGCGCTCATATCGGCTATCGTGATCTTGTAGGCTTTGGGCGGCGTAATATGGATCCTACGTCGGAAGAATTGATTGGCGATGTCATCTATCAAATTGGCGCGTTGCAAGGACTTGCTAAGGCTGCCGGCACGAAAGTTTCTTATGTAAAACCTCATGGCGCACTTTATAACACCATTGCGCATGATATGCGGCAGGCACAAGCCGTGATTGATGCTATCAAGGCAGTGGACGCATCACTGGTGCTTATGGCCTTGGCAAATTCACCGCTTGTTTCCTTTGCGCAGCAAGCGGGCATAAAGGTCGTTGCTGAAGCATTTGCCGACAGAGCTTACAATAAAGATGGAACGCTGGTTTCAAGACGCGAAAAGGGTGCAGTTCTCCATGATCCAGAATTGGTTGCCGAACGCATGGTTCAATTGGTAAAAACCGGACATTTGACATCAATTGACGGCAGTGAAGTGGCAATTGATGCGCAATCCATTTGCCTTCATGGCGACAGCCCAGATGCTGTATCAATGGCCAAGGCGGTAAAGCAACATTTGAATATGGCTGGTGTCAGCTTAAAGCCCTTTGTTGCTTGAAAGAGGCTATAATATGCGTTTTCTCAGTGTAAACAATTGCAGCTTTCTTATTGAATTGGCTGATCTTGAGCAGACTTTGGCACTTTTTGATGCACTTCAGAACAATATGCCCCAAGGGATTACAGAAATTATTCCTGCGGCACGCACGCTTCTGATTACCTTTGACCAATTTTCAGCCAATGAAACCGATTTGCAAAATATCATATCCAGCATCAAGCCGGATAAGAGAAGCAAAATCAATGAAACATTGATTGAAATACCCGTTGTTTACAATGGTGAAGATCTGGATGATGTTGCCAATCTTCTTAATCTTGACCGTGAGGAAATTATCCGCCGCCATACGCAAAGTCATTATAGTGTTGCTTTCACTGGATTTGCACCAGGGTTTGCTTATTTAACGGGTGGTGATCCCATATTTGATGTGCCGCGTCGGTCAAGTCCAAGAAAGGTGATCCCTGCGGGTTCCGTTGCTTTGGCTGGTAAATTTAGCGGTGTTTATCCGCAGGCAAGTCCGGGTGGTTGGCAATTAATTGGCCAAACAGATATTGCCATGTTTGATCTTGATCGTGACCCACCATCTCTCCTCAAACCCGGTGATAAGGTTCGGTTTGTTGATGTGACCAGTAAAGGTGCACTTAAACAGGTTAAATTGCCGTCGCGCAATGAGGCATCCAACCAAAAACAGATTGATAAAAATGTTTTGGTTGATGACAGGGGAGGGGTGTTACGCCAACCATCATTGGAAATTATTTCAACACTCATGCCAATAACATTTCAGGATAAAGGGCGTGTGGGGCAAACCTCGCAAGGCTTGTCTCCTTCTGGCGCGTTGGATCAGGGATCTATGTGCAATGCCAATTATCTTGTTGGCAATAAATTGGATATGCCAGTGCTGGAAATTACCTATGGAAACACGGTCATATCGGTCTTGGAGCCATCGGTTATTGCTTTTTGTGGAGCAGACCAGCCGATTACAATTACCACAAAAGACGGTGAGAAGCTGTGTGTTGCAAAGAACTGTCCAATAGCAATTGATAAAGGTGATACGATTACTGTTGGAGCGGCGAGTTCTGGCTTTCGGAGCTATATGGCTTTAAGAGGCGGTTTTGCTGTGCAAAAGATATTGCTGAGTGCTTCTCGTGATACTTTATCGAATATAGGGCCAGAACCACTTTCAAATGGGGCATTGCTCTATGGTGCAAAAGATAAAAATGAAGCATTGTATACGCCTGTTTCTCTTACAGTGACGCAAGCTTTTCCAATGCCTAAACCGGGTGAAACGGTGGTGCTGGATGTCGTTATGGGCCCGAGAACAGATTGGTTTACGACAGAGTCTGTCGAATTATTCCTCAGTCAATTGTGGCAAGTTACGGCTGAATCAAGCCGCGTTGGTATGCGATTATTGGGGGATAAGCCGTTACAGCGCGCAATTAAGGACGAATTGCCCAGTGAAGGAACGGCAACCGGTGCAATTCAAATTCCAATGAGTGGTCAGCCGGTTTTATTTTTGCGAGACAGACCGGTAACAGGTGGTTATCCTGTTATTGCCAATCTTGCCCATTATCACATTGATTTGGCAGCGCAAATTCCTATTGGTTGTAAAGTCCGGTTTCAGCCAGTCAAACAATTTTCTGATAAAAAATTCGCTTCAAGTCACTAAAACGCAAGGGAAACAAAATGAAAAAAATTCTAATTGCCAATCGTGGTGAAATTGCTTTGCGTATCGTGCGGGCTGCACGTGATTATGGTGCGCAGTCTGTTGCAATTTATTCAGATGCCGATAGCGCAGCATTATTTGTGAAACATGCTGATGAGGCCTATGCTTTAAAGGGTGACAGGGCACAAGACACATATTTGAATATTGATAAGGTTATTGATATTGCGAAACGCTCAGGCGCAGACAGTGTCCATCCTGGTTATGGATTTTTGTCGGAAAGTGCTGAATTTGCCCAACGTGTCATGGACGAGGGGCTGACTTGGATTGGTCCTTCACCAGAGGTTATTGACCTCTTGGGAGACAAGGTCAAAGCACGTACCGTTGCCAAAAAAGTAGGTGCACCGTTGGTTGCTGGCAGCAATGGCATGATTGAAAGTGGCAATGACGTTATTAATTTTGCCAAAACCCATGGCTATCCTGTTGCGATTAAAGCAGCACATGGCGGCGGCGGACGCGGTATGAAGGTTGTTTGGAAAGCCGAAGAGGCCAATGAGCTGTTCGATTCTGCTGTGCGCGAAGCTATCTCTGCTTTTGGCCGTGGTGAATGTTATGTTGAACAGTTTCTGGATAGACCTCGCCATGTTGAGGCGCAATTTATTGCCGATAAGAATGGTCATGTTGTGGTTGTGGGGACAAGGGATTGTTCGTTACAAAGACGCAATCAGAAATTGGTTGAAGAAGCACCGGCACCTTTTCTATCGCAAGAAGAAAGAACATCTATTGAAGAGGCTGCTCGTAATATTTGTCGGGAAGTTGGTTATGCCGGTGTTGGAACGGTCGAATTTTTACTCGGACGCAATGGTGTAATTTCATTTCTTGAAGTCAATACACGGCTTCAGGTTGAACATCCGGTTACAGAAGAGACTGCCAATATTGATCTGGTTGTTGAACAGTTCCGCATCGCCGATGGGTTGGATCTTAGTATTACCGAAACACCACAGCCAATTGGTCACTCAATTGAATTTCGTATCAATGCGGAAGATGTTGGGCGTGGCTTTTTACCTTGTCCGGGAAAAATTACACGATTTATTCCTCCTTTAGGTCCTGGAGTTCGTGTTGATAGCGGCGTTCGCGAAGGCGATGATATTGCCCCTCAATATGATTCCATGATGGCAAAGCTGATTGTGACCGGTAAAAACCGTGAGCAGGCTTTGGCGCGGGCAAACCGTGCTTTGCAGGAATTTGTCATTGAAGGGGTCGCAACAGTTCTTCCTTTCCATCAGCTCATTGTAAAGAATCCAGATTTCACCGACAAAAATAGTTTTGGTGTTCATACACGTTGGATTGAAACGGATTTTGCTGAACCATTATCAATGGCTATGCGTGGTAAAAGCGAGCCGGTGAAAATTAACCGCTATATGATTGAACTGGACGGTAAACGTGTCGAACTTGGGCTTCCGGATAATTTTTTACAATTGCTGGGCGGTTTATCGGTCGCTGCACCACAAGAACAGGGTGAAAAACAACAAGAAACCACCGAAGGTGATTTATGTGCGCCAATTCCAGGCGCAATAAGAACTTGGCTTGTTGAAGATGGTGCAGATGTTGATGCAGGCGCTACCGTTGCCATTATGGAAGCAATGAAAATGGAAACTGCAATTGTTGCACCATGTTCAGGTAAAATAAAAATCATAAAGCAGGCTGGTGAAAATCAACAGGCGGGAGACATTATCGGTCGTATTGTTGTTGCTTAATATGCAATGTTAAAAAAATATGATTAGCTTTTTTATAATTCTGCGGGCAAAGACCTTAAATTCTGACCGCAAAAAACTCTAATAGTAACCTGATGGCGATATGCCATCAGGTGAATTGACCCTGTCGTGATGTGGTATCTGTTAAGCATGAAACGCGGTTTATGGAAAAGAAAATACGTTCAAAAAGCATTTTCCTTTATGATTTTCAAAGAAGTTACCTAAAAACAATAGTATATCAGTTTTTAGTGTATCAGTTTCTAGCTTGTCAGTTTCCAGCTTGTCAGTTTCTAGCATGTCAGCTTTTGTACACTTGTTAGCAAGTGGGAGTTCTCTGCTTTAAAAATGCAATCTACTGGTGTGTTGGTTGATAAAAAGCATTTGTTGATTGAAAAAAGAATGCTGCTTTCAAATGGTGAAAGCAGCACTCACTCAGTCTAAGAAATAACGCTTAAGCGATTAGTCTAGCAAATAGTACTCAAGCTATTTTAACAAAGAACGTTTGAACGATTATTTTGGCGTGTCGATTGATGCGCCTTTGTCTTCATCCAATATTGCATCAATGGCAATCATTTCTGGCATTTTTAAACCTGCCGTGCCACGCGTCATTAACAGATAGCCAAGATAAACCATGCCGATGACAAACATGATCGCGACATAAGCCCATGGCTTTGCAAAAGAAGCATCGCGGAAAATTGCCAATTCAAAGATGAGCCAGATGATTGCCAATACGAGAACTGGTGTTTCCCATTTTCCTAAAGTGAAACCTTGGCTTGCTGGCATTGTTTTGCGTTTTAAAGCATACATGCCCACTGAAATGGCATAAATGATTGCTGGTAATAAGGTTGCCGCAGAAAACAGGGCGAAAAGCGCATCTGTTTCACGCGAGAAAATGACCAGAATGATTTCTCCAAGCAAAGCAACAAAAATTGTTGCATTGAGTGGTGTATGAAGCGTTGGGCTGATTTTATGCAAAACCTGCCAGCCAGGAAAGCGTTGGTCACGTGACATTGCCCAAACAAGTCTTGTTCCGCTGAGCAGAATAACAAGGCCGCAAGAAAAAATAGAAATAACAACCAGAACAAGAAGCCCTTTACCAAGAATTGGCCCCAAAACGCGCGAAATAACATCTGCTATCGGCGTTTCGGAATGAGCAAGAGCGGCAGGGTCGCCAAGCAAGGCTGTTACTGCAATGAGAAACAACATTCCTATTATTCCTAAGCTTAAAACAGCTTGCCACATTGCTTTAGGGACGATACGTGCCGGCTCACGTGTTTCTTCTGCAAGATTGGCAGCCGATTCAAAACCAACGATTGTAAAGGCACCTAAAAGGGTTGCCATCATCCAAGGTCCAACCTGTGTTAGGCTACCGAATGAAAAATATCCTTCAGGTGCGATGGTTCCTTTATTAAATAACATCGAAAAATCGAGTTCATTTTTGCCATAACCAACAGCAAATAACAAAATAACCAAGCCGATCATGCCGACAAGCTGTATTGTCACGGCAACAGCATTGAAACGCTGTGTGAAGCGGGTTGAAAAAGCAATCATCAAAGCCTGTAAGACAATTACAATTGCTGTGATAATCCAACAATTTATAGGATTACCAGTATAGCCGAACATAACTGGCAAAATGGCAGATGCTATCGTGTAATCTACCGCGCAGAGAACGACGGCTAAAAAGGTAAAACTAATCCAACCAGCTATCCAGCCAAACACTGGATTGGTAATTCGGGAAGCCCATTGGTATACGTAGCCGGTAACGGGTATTCTGGCGGCCAGTGAACCGAGAATAAATGCAACCATCAATTGTCCAATGACGACAATTGGCCATGTCCATATACCAGCAGGGCCGGCATTGGAGAGCATAGATGCATAAGCTGTGAAAATTCCTGTTGCAATTGACACAAAACCGAATGCAACCGCAAATGATTGGAACGGTGTGATGTCACGTTTTAGATGATCGTGTTCCGTGGTATGCTGATGTGCCTGTTGGCCCTTATTATCCTGCATTTTGGTCCCCTCGATATAAGTGCAGTCAAATACTATACTGTTTCTGCACTTATATGTTTTTGAAGGAAAACGCAACCAATGGTTTAGTGATTTACATCATGCCACTTGCAAGAGCGTTGAATTGCCGAGTCAAAAAGCAAGTGATCCTGATTGCTGACAGAGCCATCTGGTTTATAAATAGCTGGTCTTTCACGAATACCTTCAATGGTAACACCACAAAGTTCTGCCAAGCCAAAAGCAGTAAGTTCATGCATTTGCGGCACAATAATTGTTCTTCCGCTTGCCGATGCTAAGAATTGGGCAAAATAGGCATTTTGCGACAATCCACCATCAATCGAAATCGTATTGTTCAAAGGCACAATTTCTGACGTGTTTTCAATAAGCTTGGTGGTTAATAAGGCAATGCCTTCCAAAATAGCGCGAACCATATCGCGTTTGTCTGTCGCATGAACCATGCCTATGAATGAGCAGGCTGCCTGTCTATCCCAATAGGGGGCGGCAAGGCCGGATATAGCAGGCACAAAGCTTAAACCACGGCTGATAGCCGATGGGCCTGAGAAGCCAGCAAGTTCGGACATATCAGTAAAGAGCCCGATTTTTCTTGCCCATTCCAAGGCAGCACCTGCATCATAAACGCCACCTTCAACTGCGAAGAAGGCTTTGTCATTGTTTTTTTGCCAAGCAACGGTTGGTAAAAGTTTGCCTGTTTCAGGCCGTTCGCAGCCTGTTAAAGCTAATAGAAATGCCCCAGTACCAAATGTAATTTTGCAATCGCCCGGCTTACGGCAATTATGCCCGTAAAGTGCCGCTTGCTGGTCAACGATTGAAACTTGTAAGGGGTTGCCATCTATCATGCCAAAACCAGCATCAACCGGATGTATTTCAGGCAAACATTTAATCGGAACATTATGAAGTTCACATAGTTCCTCACTCCATGACAATGTTTGCAAATCCATTAGGCCAGTACGGGAAGCGGTTGCACAATCGGTTGCAAAATTATCGCACAGACGATCGAGGAAAAAAGCATCGGTTGTGCCAAGTCTTAGCCGACCAGCTTTATATGCGGCTTTAACATCGCTATTGTTCTTCAAAAGCCATGCAAGTTTGCTTGCCGAAAAATAGGGGTCTAAAGGCAAACCACAAATACGTTTTGAAATTGCTTCAGCATCGGCTGGAAGTGTCAGAAGGTCAGCCGAGGTTCGGGAATCTTGCCAGACAATGACAGGGCTTAATGGTTCTTTGGTTTTTGCGTCCCATGCCAGACAGCTTTCGCCTTGATTGGCAAGGGCTACAGCATCAACAGGACCGGCCTTTGCCAAAACAGTGCGGATATTGGCTATAAGTTCTTCCCCATCATGTTCAACATGACCGGGATGGGGATGAAACTGTTTATGACGGATTGCCGCTGCAACATGCCACGCACCGCCATCATCGACAACGAGACAACGCGTTGATGTTGTGCCTTGATCTATAGAAGCAATTCTCATCCTTCATCCTCCTCAAAGTTTAGTTTGATATGAGATGCTTTCATAGCTTGATGAGCAATAGGAATCAATATTCGTCTTTCAGGTAACCAACGTGCCGTTTTGCTCCATACAGTGTTGCCATCAAGAATAACAGATAGTTTACCTTTGACGCGATGAGTAAAACGCAATTGAAAGACAGCGTTTTGTTTGAGTGTTTCATTACGACGTAACACAGATGGAACAACAAGTTTAATTGGCTTATTAAACTCTACTTGAATTAATTGGTCTGTACTAGGTTCTTTTCCCAGATCTTGCGCAACATTTGCGCCGACTTTTTGTCCTTCGCGATAAGCAAAACCACCTGTTTCTACACCACGCAATACATTGCCAGCAGCATAATAAAGAGGATTGAGACAGCGTCCCTGTTGGTCAATAACAGGTCCTTTAGAACCTTCTGTAATGCCCATTGAAGATCTTAAAAACAAGGATGACTCGGGGCGAAATTCGCCAGTAAAAAGCACACCATCACAATCAAACCGTTTTTCAATACCAGCAATATTGGCAACAACCGTGTTAACGCGCGGTTTGCCGATAATATCGGAAATTTCTGCATTGTGATAAATAGGTATTCCCATGATGCGCGGGAATAAACCACAAATTGACCATGCTGTTGTATAAGGAGAACGTTCAAGAACAGCGACTGGACGTGCGCCATGCGAAATACACGTTAACATGGCCGAAAAAGCAATAAGTTCGGTTCCGACAATCACTGGTTTTTTAAACGGCATTTGGTTATGAAATGCGACATAGGATTGCAGACTACCAGTGTTGAGGATACCAATGGGGCGATCGCCAGTTACCATTCGTGCCGAACGGGGTGTTTCACGGTTTCCGGTTGCAACAATAATGCGTTTTGCAGAAAAGGTTTTTAGCCCTTCATGGCAACTGACCTGTAATGTTGCATCATCTCCAAGAGAAACAACAGAATGCCCAAACCGTATATCCACACCTGCTTTTAGGGCTTCTTCTGTTAGTCTTTTGCCATAGCTTGCACCAATATAAATGCGTTTGAATTCAAGCATGCCAAAAGGCGAGTGGCTACAATGGCGTGTTGCGCCTCCCAGTGCATTATCCCGTTCAAGAATGATAACATGTTTCACACCGCATTTTTTCAATTCAAGCGCGGCGGCGACCCCAGCAGGACCTCCTCCAATAATGATGACATCAGCAGAGGTTGTATTATTTTCTGTCATAGTCATGATTGCAGTCTCACTTATCAGTCTTTCCGGTATTTACTGTAAGAGCAGCTGCAAATCTGTCGCCAATAATTTGCGCCACTTCAGAGTTACAATAAAAACTCTGGCATCGTCCCATACATGCACGAGTACGCCGTTTTAAACCGCCAAAATCACCCGGTGGTACGGGTGTATCAAAAGTTGCTTCAATTTCACGTCTTGTTACCATTTCACAATGGCAAACAATTTCCCCATGATCGTCACGTTGCCAGTCGCGTTCATAGATTTCAGTCAGATTAGGCATTGTTATTGTTGGGGCCGGTACAGGCTTTTCACTAAAGCCGGCAAAAGACATAAGGAGTTTTACCGCATGCTGTGCCAATCCTAATGATGCACTAAGACCGGTTGAACGGATACCGCCCAATGTTACACAGTGCCGATCGGGTCTTGCAAAAACACGATAGGCTTTGTCATCACTTCCTGGACGTAAGCCCGCATAAACTGCGGTAATATCTATATTTGCCAATGCTGGAACAATTTCCGTGCCTTTGGCTTTCAACATTTCCAATGTATCATGAACAACAGTGGCGCGTGTTCTATCTTCTTGCTCTTCCGCAGTTGGTCCAACAAGAACATTGCCAAAAGCCGTTGGGCAAACGACTATACCTTTGGTAATTTCATTGGGTACGGGCAGAATAATGCAGTTAACATATTGGGTTGCGGCTTTATCCAGAACGATGAACTGTCCTTTTCTTGGCTTGATAGTAAATTCTCGTTCAAAGCCTAGCCTTTCGTCGACAATATCACCGAATAAACCTGCCGCATTTATAACGGCACGGCTATAATAAGTGCCGTTATTCGTCTGTAACTGCCAAATGCCATCTTCAAACGTGCCTTTGACAAGTTCGGTATTGCGTAAAAAAGTTGCACCAATTTTGACAGCCTGAGTTAGATAGGCCAAGGGCGCAGTCCAAGGATCTATTATATCTTCATGTTTGACATGCAGGGCACCACAGAGTTTATCGGAAAGGTGTGGTGCTATCTGTCTGGCTTGTTTGGCATTAAGCACTTCCAATTCGGCAACACCATTATCAATACCCTTTTGGTAAAGATAAGGGAGTTTGTCGGCTTCATCCTTATTCCATGCACAAACAAGTGCAGATGTTTTGACAACAGAAAGACCAAGGCTTTCCTTGATGTCCAAATATTCTTGCCGACCTTTTTGAACCAGTTCCAGTTCAAGACTTTTGGGCGGTGCATCAAACCCTGTGTGAAGAATGGCACTATTGGCTTTTGATGCACCAGATAAAATATCCGAGCCTTTTTCCATTAATACCGTACGCATACCAGCCAGTGCCATTTTGCGAGCCACAGCACATCCAACGATTCCACCACCAATAATAACAACATCGACCGCATGGGCGCGAGTTTCAAAATCATAAGGGGACATGAGATAAAACCTCCTTATAAAAAATACCGTTCGGTCAATATAATGACTGTTCGGAATATAATATGACTGATCGGTACATAGTTTTTTGATGCAAGTAAACCCTCATAGAACATAAAACCGTATTAAACTTAATATTGATACAAAAATTTTATTCGCTTTATGGTTGTAGGGCTTGATATGGGGTTGCGACGCGGATAATCACGTTTTATGTGCAAAAGTGATAAATAAGATTGAAGGATTAGAAGACTTGGAGCGTAACCAAAGGCACGAAAAAATTGTTGTGCTTGTAAGAGCTGCTAATGAAATTAGTGTTGATGAATTGGCAGAGAAATTGGATGTTTCTAAAGAAACTATTCGGCGTGATTTGACGTTTCTAGATCAACAGGGACTTATCAAAAAATTCCATGGCGGAGCGCGTTCGGAATTAACGCCATTCAAGGGTGTTGAAGGGTCGTTTGCCGCGCGCATGACCGAGAATGTCGAAGCGAAACGCACTCTTTGTCGGTTGGCTGCGCGGCTTTTTAAAAGTGGTGACACATTGTTTGTTGATACTGGAAGTACAACGGCAATGTTTGCTGAAGCAATTGCTGATCTTTCAAGGCTAATTATCATCACCAATTCTAATACAGTTGCCAAGATTGTTAGTTCCAATCCGCATCATGAGGTCTTTGTCTTAGGCGGTAACTACAATCGAGATAATGATGAAAATGTTGGTATGCTGGCTATTGAACAGATTAAAAAATTCCACGCCCGTTATGCCGTTTTGACAGCTGGAGCAGTCAGCAACAATATTGTGAGTGATTTTGATTTGCAGGAAGCAGAAATTGCACGTGCGATGATAAAACAATCGGAACAAACCGTTATTCTGGCAGATCATTCAAAGTTTTCCAAACAGGGTACGTTTACAGTCGCCACGATGCGCGATGTTGATTATCTGGTAACAGATCGCGAACCTGATGAAGAGTCACATAGTGTGTATGGGGATTTGCCAACCAAGGTTTTATTTGCTTAAAGGTTTGCGACTAAATCGCAGGATTTGCGAATATGCCGCCAGCATTTAAGCCAATGGATAGATAAAGGTTTGTTATATGCCCCATTTTCAAGAATCAGATGTTGCTATGCCGGAAAAATATGTGTCCCATCTCTATAAAAAGGGCGCACTTAACGCATTAACAGATGTAAAAGGTGTACGCGTTGGGCATATAACTCTGATTGAGGGCGATGATATTCGCACTGGCGCAACAGCAATTTTTCCACATGGTGACAATATTTTTCAAAACAAAGTGCCAGCAGGTTTTTCCCCTTTTAACGGATTCGGCAAATTTGCCGGCTCTGTGCAAGTTGAAGAATTGGGAGAGCTGGAAACACCAATCCTTTTAACAAATACATTGGCGACAGGACGCGCAATTGAAGCGCTGAACCGCTTTACAATTAAACAGGAAGGTAATGAGCATGTTACCTCTATCAATGCGGTTGTCGGTGAGACAAATGATTCACGGCTGAATAATATCAGGCTCGCGCGCCCCACCTTAGAAGAAATGGAATTGGCATTAAATCGTGCTACTACTGGCGCTTTTGCAGAAGGTGGTGTGGGTGCAGGCACTGGGACTGTTGCTTTTGGCTTGAAAGGCGGCATTGGAACATCATCCCGTCTTGTCGACGTGATAGGGCATACCTATACGATCGGTGTTTTGGTGCAATCTAATTTTGGTGGACATTTGCGCTTTAACAATGGTCCAGCCATTTTATCATCTGATAAAACTGCGGATAAAGACGGCTCGATTATCATGATTGTTGCAACGGATGCTCCATTATGTGCGCGTCAGCTTAAACGTCTTGCCAACCGAACTGTTGGAGGGCTTGCCCGCACAGGAGCCGCTTTGAGTAATGGTTCGGGCGATTTTGGTTTGGCGTTTTCAACGCATGAGCTTATGCGTATTCGTGTGAGTGAAACACCGCAATTGCATAATATCCCACATATTCAGGATAGTGAGCTTTCGCCTTTTTTCGAGGCGGTTATCGAAGCAACAGAAGAAAGTATTCTACGGTCCTTATGGATGGCCGAAACAACAACCGGTATTGATGCCAAAACAATGCAGCCATCATGTTTTTATTCCTTGCAGTCTATGCTTGAGTAGCTGTTGTCAGAGGCAAATTTTGTCGGTGATTTACGCGAATATGATGAAACATATTTGTTAAACTGTGTTGTTGGTAAAGCGCTCTACTATTTTTGAAAGCTTATAGTCGTTTTCATATCCTTCGCCTTGATAAATGTTACTTATCAGGCTGTTCTATATAGCGCATAAGATGTTTTCATGTGTACTATTGGTTGACCAGTAGGGCTTACGCGATCATGGGTTTAAGTGAAGCAATGATATGCCTGATTTTCGGTCAGTCTGCGTAGATGAAAACGGAGTATACGGTGATAGTGGTACGATAGAAGGGTATACGCTAACAGTGGGGGAGCACATAGTATGTGCCACTAGCAATCTTACTTGTTTGACAAAATACACAAGGTCAGTGGTGCTGCATAATACAGAAGGTTGGTGATGTCGCACGTGGCACCAGTTTTGCGTCAGTCAGCAACATCGCAAATGTCAGCCATGTTGTATTTTCAAGAAATACTTTTCTATTTGATGATGATCGCATAAAAGTTTTTTGAAAATATTGGAATATAATTTCATCGGATATGGCGGATAAGTGTGGGAACATGACATATCGTTGAACATTCGATAAAAAAAATATTTCTTTTTCAAAAGATGCTGATATGTTTTGCCGCTGAAAAGGAGTCCTATGGAAGAATTGCGCCCAACAATAAGACAATTGAAAAAAACAAATAGTTTGACGCCAGACAGCCTACGGATCGTTGAGTATTTCTTGCAAACGAAAGATGAAGATAAAAAAATCCGATGAAAAATGGGGGACAAAAAATAAGACGGCGTACATTTGTCCGTTTTACTCATATGTGTGAGAAAACGTTTTTATCGATATTTATTGGATTGTATGGTTTGGTTATCCACAGGCTTAACCATTCTTGCACAGGACTCACGTTCAAGTTGTTCCATTTAAAGACATATCGCGTTATTGCGATGGTAAAAGCAGTTATGTTGGGTTTAGTTTTGATAAAAATTGGGGCTATTCACGTAGACAGGTTGAAAAAACAGCTTTTGTCACATCTTTATTGGGCTAAAAAACCGTTAACGTGTGCTTACGGTAAGAGGATGCTGGGAAGCGGTTGAAATGATGAAAGAAAAGAGGCCATTAAGCATGGATGCACCGCTTTTGCAGGTCAAAGGACTGAGTGTAGATTTTAAAACTGAGGACGGCGTTTTTCGCGCTGTCAAATCGTTGGACTTTACCGTTAACGCTGGCGAGACATTGGCGATCGTTGGTGAAAGTGGTTCGGGAAAATCTGTTACATCCCTTTCGATTATGCGCTTGATTGAATTTGGTGGTGGCAAGATTGCTGAAGGCGAGATTCTTTTTAACCATCCAGAAGGTGTAACCGACTTTGCTAAAATGTCGATGTCGCAGATGAATAAGGTTCGCGGCAAAGATATCGCAATGATTTTTCAGGAACCAATGACGTCGCTTAATCCGGTATTTACAATCGGCGACCAGATTGGTGAAGCTATACGGTTGCATCAGGGCGGTACTCATAAAGAGGTAAGGGCGGAAGCTCTTGCCATGCTTGAAAAGGTACGTATTCCCGATGCAAAAGGTCTACTTGACCGTCACCCACACCAATTGTCGGGCGGTATGCGACAGAGAGTGATGATTGCAATGGCGTTGGCATGTTGCCCGCAATTGCTTATTGCTGACGAGCCGACAACCGCTCTTGATGTAACAATTCAAGCGCAGATTTTGCGTTTGATCCGTATGTTGCAAGATGAGCTTGGTATGGGTGTGGTGTTTATTACCCATGATATGGGCGTTGTTGCCGAGGTTGCAGACCGCGTTTTGGTTATGCGCCGTGGTGACAAGATTGAAGAGGGTATCTCACGTGATATCTTCAGAAATCCGCAACAACCCTATACCAAAGAATTGCTATCGGCTGTTCCTCAGCTAGGCGCATTATCGAACGAAAAATTACCGCGTCCATTTGATCTGAGAGAGCCGGGTAAAGAACCGGTCAAGGCACCGTCACAAGATACAGTGAAAGACAATGACACTGTGCTTGCTGTTGATAAATTGGTGACGCGATATGATGTTAAAAAGAATTTTTTTGGCAAGGTAACCGGTCGTGTTCATGCTGCCGAGCAGGTTAGCTTTTCCATCAAGGCTGGTGAGACATTAGCACTTGTTGGTGAAAGTGGCTGTGGTAAATCCACTGTTGGGCGTACCATTATGCAACTGGCAACGCCATTAAGTGGTGCTATTCGTTTGCATGGTGAAGATATTTTGCAGATGAACCATCATCAACGGCAAAAAATACGGCAGAACATTCAATATGTTTTCCAAGATCCGTTTGCTTCGCTTGATCCGCGTTTGACAGTTGGTTTTTCTATTGCAGAACCACTATTAACGCATAAGCTTGTTGCGTCGAACAAAGTAGATGAGCGCGTGCAGGAACTGCTTGATGCCGTTGGTTTGCCTGGACATGTTGCACGCCGTTATCCGCATGAATTTTCAGGTGGTCAACGTCAGCGCATTTGTATTGCGCGTGCTTTGGCCTGTGCCCCAGAATTACTAATTGCAGATGAGGCCGTTGCAGCACTTGACGTGTCTATTCAGGCGCAAATTGTCAATCTTTTAATGGATTTACAGAAAAAGCTTAGTCTTTCCTATCTGTTTATAAGTCATGATATGGCTGTGGTGGAACGGATAAGCCACAGGGTTGCCGTTATGTATTTGGGTCAGATCGTTGAGATTGGTCCAAGGCAATCGGTATTTAATAATCCACTGCATCCTTATACAAAAAGATTGCTTTCGGCCGTGCCGATTGCAGATCCAGAACGGCGCTTTATCGAAAGACCGTTGATCGAAGGTGAAGTGCCAAGTCCGGTAAGGGCTCCCGGTGATGAACCGTTGGTTAAACCTTTGGTAGAAGTCGAGCCTGAACATTTTGTTGCCCGTCACGCGGTGGGGGTATTTGATAATGTACAATAATTGGGGAAAATACGTAAAGGAGAGGCTAAATTGAAGTTTTTTAAACGATATCTGACTGCAGGTTTCGTGTCAGCGGTAATGGCTATGCCAATGTGGGCAGAGGCAAAACCGTTGTCCGTAGGCGTCGAGTTCAACCTCACCAAGCTTGATCCGACCAACATTAATGATACGTTGACGATGGCAGCGTTGCGTACCGTTTACCAAGGTCTTTTAGGCTTTGATAAAGATTTCAAAATCGTGCCACTCTTGGCTGAACGGTATGAAGCATCTTCTGATGCAAAAGAATTTACCTTTTATCTGCGCAAAGGCGTAAAATTCCATGATGGCACGGATTTTAATGCTGAGGCAGTAAAGTTCAATCTTGATCGGTTGACCAATCCTGACAATAAATTGTCACGCCGTGCGCTGGTCTCTATGATCGATCATGTTGATGTTGTTGATGACTATACTGTCAAAGTAACATTGAAAGAGCCTTATGGTGCATTTGCATCATCTCTTGCCCATCCAGGCACAATGATGATTTCACCAGCTGCTATCAAGAAATACGGCAAGGATATTGACCGTAACCCAGTTGGTACAGGACCCTTCACGTTTAAAAAGTGGAGTGGTGACATTTTGGAAGTAACACGTAACGACAATTATTGGGGAACAAAACCAAGTGTCGATGGCGTGATTATCCGTTCAGTGCCTGAAAGTGGCGCACGGTTTGCCATGTTGCAAGCTGGTGAATTGCAATATGTTCCTGATTTTCCAACCGAATTGGTGCAAGTTGCACAAAAAATCCCGACGCTTGATGTGACCACAGCACCATCAATCTACGAATTTTATGCGTCGATGAATATGATGAAAAAGCCGTTTGACGATGTTCGTGTTCGTCAGGCGTTAAACTATGCAGTGAATAAGGAAGCATTTTGTAAGGTTGTATTGAATGGTTATTGTGAACCGTCAACCTCACCAATTCCGCCACTGCTGAAATTCTATACCAATGTTGGACAATATGAATTCAACCCTGAAAAAGCCAAAAAGCTTTTGGCAGAAGCGGGTTATCCAAATGGTTTCCAGACAGAGATATTCTCAAGAAACAGTACATCCGTTATTCGCGCTATGCAGTTTTTGCAGCAGGAACTTGCAAAAGTAAATGTGAAGGTAACGGTTACGCCGCTTGAAGCCGGTGTTGAAGCTGATCGCGTTTGGGGTGCACAATCGCCAGAACAATCGACAGTGCAAATGCTTTATAGCGGTTGGTCTGCTTCAACGGGTGATGCCGATTATGGTCTTCGTCCATTGTTGGCAACAGCAAGTTTCCCACCGAATATGTACAATACGTCATATTATAAAAACGAGAAGGTCGATCAGGCTTTGGCTGATGGTTTGAAAACCGCTGACGACGCAAAGCGTGCAGATGCTTATGCTAAGGTTCAAAAAATTGTCTTTGATGATGCACCATGGATCTTCTTGGCGCAAAAGCAGAATATTTCGGCAAAATCGAAATCCTTGAGTGGCGTCTATATGCTGCCAGATGGTGGCTTTTCCCTCGAAGGCGCAAAATTCTCGAATTAATGGTGATGTTGGTGGCAGTCTAACTGCCACCTTCTAAACGATGAACCGAACAACGGATTGGAAGAATTATGTTCACGATGAAAAGATTGCTTGCTGCGGGACTAGTAAGCGCATTTGCCTTGATGCCAGCATGGGCGCAGGCAAAAACTTTGACGGTTGGTGTACCCGTCAACCTTACTAAGCTTGATCCATCCAATATCAACGATACATTGACCATGACTTCGTTGAGAACAATCTATCAAGGGCTATTATGCTTTGATAAGGATTTGAATATTCAACCTTTATTGGCAGAACGTTTTGAAGCATCAAGTGATGCTAAAGAATTCACTTTTTATCTTCGTAAAAATGTTAAATTCCATGATGGCACAGATTTCAATGCGCAAGCGGTAAAAATCAACCTTGAGCGTCTTGCTAATCCCGACAACAAACTTTCTCGTCGTGTTCTCGTTTCTATGCTTGACCATGTAGACGTTGTCGATGATTACACGATCAAAATCATATTGAAACAGCCTTATGGTGCGTTTCCGTCATCACTGGCACATACCGGTACAATGATGATTTCCCCTGCCGCTCTTGAGAAATATGGCAAGGACATTGATATGCATCCAGTTGGCACGGGTCCTTTTGTATTCAAGAAACGCACAAGTGATACTTTGGAAGTTGTGAAAAACGAACATTATTGGAAAGATAATGTTAGTGTTGATGGTATCGTCATTCGTTCAGTGCCAGAAAGTGGTGCGCGCTTTGCTATGTTGCAAGCAGGCGAAGTACAGTTTGTGCCGGATTTTCCACCTGAATTATTCGCTGTTGCACAAAAAATGCCAACGCTTGATGTGATAAAACAACCATCAATTTCCGAATATTATGTTGCTATAAACAATATGAGAAAGCCGTTTGACGATGTACGTGTTCGTCAGGCATTGAATTATGCTGTCGATAAACAGGCTTTTTGTAAAGTTGTTATGAACGGTTTTTGTGAACCATCAACCTCACCTATTCCGCCATTGTTAAAATTTTATACCAATGTCGGAAAATATGAATATAATCCGGAAAAAGCAAAAAAATTGTTGGCTGAGGCGGGATATCCAAACGGTTTTGAAACCGAAATGTTCGGTAAAAACAGCACCATGGTTGTTCGCGCATTGCAATTCTTGCAACAACAATTGGCTGCGGTTAATGTCAAGGTTAATGTAACCCCACTTGAAACAGGTGTTGAAGCCGATCGTGTATGGGGTGCAAGAACACCAGAAGAATCAACAGTGAAGATGCAGTTTGGTGGTTGGTCAGCCTCGACAGGTGACGCCGATTACGGTTTGCGTCCTCTCTTGGCAAGTGAAAGCTTCCCACCGAATTTATTCAACGTTGCATATTATAAGAATGACGCAGTTGATAAAGATTTGGCTGACGCTATCAAAACAGCTGACGACACAAAACGTGCTGAGTTATATGCCAAGGCACAGAAAACCATCTTTGAAGATGCGCCATGGATTTTCTTAGGTGAGAAAGATAATCTTTCTGCAAAAAGTAAAAAACTAAGCGGTGTTTATATGTTGCCAGATGGTGGTTTCATCTTGGAAGATGCCAAGTTTGCTGATTGATATACTAATGTATAATGGCGGATATTCCGCCATTATCTGCTAGCTTTAGGACACGCAATGTTTGCTTTTATTATCAAACGTCTACTATCCATTATACCGGTGATATTTGTTATATCACTGATCGTTTTCGGCTTTGTTCGCCTTTTACCGGGTGATCCTGCACGACTGGCTGCTGGGGTTGATGCCGATGCGACAACAGTCGAGGCGATGCGTTCGCAATTAGGGCTCGATAAACCTGTTTGGACGCAATATGGTATTTTTGTTCGCAATGCTGTTCATGGTGACTTTGGTGAATCGTTGAAGACGCGTAAACCGGTTTCATCAGAAATAGCTGAACGCTTTATGCCGACTGTATGGCTTACATTGTTTTCTATGATCTGGTCTACTATCCTAGGGCTTCTTATCGGCGTTCTTTCCGCTGTAAAACGGGGTGGTTGGCAAGATTATTTGGGTATGATTGTTGCCGTTTCTGGAATATCATTTCCTGTGTTCTGGCTAGGACTACTCCTCATCAATCAATTTTCAGTTACTCTTCAGTGGCTGCCAACAGGTGGTTACGGCACCATTTGGCATTTTATTATGCCTGCATTTACGCTGGGTGTCGGCGTGGCTGCTGTTATGGCGCGTTTTTCTCGCTCTGCCTTTATTGAAATATCTCGTGAGGACTATATCCGCACAGCGCGCGCCAAAGGTGTGCCAGAACGTTTGGTAACGTGGAAACACACTT
The DNA here is from genome assembly GCA_945285915.1 of uncultured Bartonella sp. Classification (GTDB taxonomy): domain Bacteria; phylum Pseudomonadota; class Alphaproteobacteria; order Rhizobiales; family Rhizobiaceae; genus Bartonella. Next base: position 2,195 of record CALYQL010000017.1, on the reverse strand, counting down.
TGCGTAATGCCTTGATTCCTGTGATAACCATGATCGGACTACAATTTGGATTTTTGTTGGGTGGTTCTATCGTGGTTGAAACAGTTTTTTCATGGCCAGGTTTAGGACGACTTTTAATCGATTCAGTTTCCTATCGTGATTATCCCGTTCTTCAGGCACTAATCCTGTTATTCTCTCTCGAGTTCATTTTGATCAATCTGTTGGTTGATGTTCTTTATGCTTTTGTTAATCCGGAGATCCGTTACTCATGAGTGCGCTTCCTTCATCAGAAACAATTGTCGCCGAGGCTACGCGTAAGCCATTTGGTGAGTTTATGCGCCGGTTTCTTCGTCAGAAAGCAGCAATTGTTGCGTTGCTTTTTCTTCTATTGCTCATCGGGGCAGCTGTTTTTGCGCCATTTTTTATGTCTCTTGATCCTAATAGCGCAGACTATAATGCTATTTTACAAGGTCCTTCTGCAGCGCATTGGGCAGGAACAGATGAATATGGCCGCGATATCTTTACCCGCATCATCTATGGCGGGCGTATATCGCTTGCTGTCGGTTTTCTATCGGTGACACTTGGTGGGGTTATCGGTGTTATCCTTGGCATTCTTGCAGGATTTTATGGTGGTTTTCTCGACTCCATCATCATGCGTATCAGTGACGTCCTGTTTGCTTTTCCGGGAATTCTCTTAGCTATTGCCGTGATTGCCATCTTAGGACCAGGAATCGACAATGTTATCTATGCTGTTGCTGTCTTCTCCATCCCGGTATTTGCTCGTCTTGCCCGTGGTACCACGCTGTCGATGAAAAAAGCGGTCTATGTTGATGCTGCTCGTGCGATCGGTGTGTCTGATACCATGATTATGATACGCCATTTGCTACCTGGTACATTGCCAAATGTTATTGTTTATTTTTCCATGCGTATTGGCACATCGATCTTAACGGCTGCCAGCCTTTCCTTCATTGGATTAGGGGCTCAGCCACCAAGCTCTGAATGGGGTGCCATGCTTGCCGCTGGGCGTAGCTATATGGGGGTTGCAGATCATCTTACCCTTTATCCAGGTATTGCTATCTTTTTGACCGTTCTAGCATTCAATGTGTTTGGTGATGGGTTGCGCGATGCACTGGATCCAAAACTGAACAACAATTAAGCCATACGAACACGTCAATAGTCTTGGATAATCCAGTCTGAAAGGAATTGTCATGTCATCACAAGTAAAACCGGTTATTGCTATTCATGGTGGCGCAGGAACAATACGCGCCCGTGAGATGACAGCCGAACAGGAGCAGGCTTATCGTGATGGATTAACGCAGGCACTTGAAGCTGGCCGCGTGGTGTTGGAACGGCAAGGTTCTGCGATTGACGCAGTAACTGCAGCGGTTATGGCTTTGGAAGATGATCCATTGTTTAATGCTGGTCGTGGTGCGGTTTACACAACCAAGCGCACGCAAGAAATGGATGCCGCTGTTATGGATGGCAGGGATCGCAATGCTGGTGCTGTTGCTGGTATTTTTGGACCACGGCATCCTGTTTTGGCGGCAAGAGCGGTCATGGAAAAGACTGAACATGTTATGCTTGCAGGCGATGGAGCAAATGAGTTTTGCCGTGAAATTGGCTTGGAAATGAAGCCAGCAGAATGGTTTTTTACTGAACGGCGCATGAAAGCTTTGGAAAATGAAATGGAACGTCGCCGGTTAGGTGGCGAGGAAAATGACCCATCACGCCGTCATGGTACGGTAGGCGCTGTCGCTTGTGATTGTTTTGGTCATGTGGCGGCCGCAACATCAACTGGTGGTATGACAGCAAAAACACCAGGTCGTGTTGGAGATAGCCCTGTTATTGGTGCTGGGACGTGGGCTGACGACAAAACATGCGCTGTTTCTGCGACTGGACACGGAGAATTTTTTATCCGTTATGGTGCAGCCCATGAAATTGATGCACGTATCCGTTGGGGTAAGGAAACGTTGGAAGAAGCGGCAAATTCAGTTGTTAAAGACCTTGCGCAAATTGGCGGTGAAGGTGGACTTATCGCCGTAAATGCCAAGGGCGAAGTTTGCTTGCCATTCAACAGTGAAGGTATGTACCGCGCTTGGATGGGTGTTGACGGCAAAATCCATACGGGAATTTATTGATTTACGCAAAAAACGTAAATTTATTGACAAAATGCGTAAAAAATTGTAAGAGACCGCTATGCAGTGACGGGGTGCAAC
>CALYQL010000016.1 GCA_945285915.1 uncultured Bartonella sp. | reverse complement strand
TCTCTATGGGGTAGGGGGTATCTTTGGCTTTTTTCCCCTAAAAGCCAGTTTTTACGTTTCATGATTATCTTTCAAAAAAATAAAAAATAACCCACTGACAAAACTGGAACAGCGTTAATCACAAGTGCTACGGCAATGCCACTACCGTTGCAGAACTTGACTCCTAGAAGAATAGATTGTGTTTCAAAAGATAAGAAATTGGATATGTTTCATAAGAAATAAAAAATACAATGGATCTCTTCAATAGCGATAAAGCCCATAGAGAAACAAAAGAGATGGAATGCCTCATATAAATCAATGAACACTTTGAAATATATGTCTTTTCAAAACCCTTATATGCAATTTCAAAATATTTAGGGATACATACAATAGTGTTAGGAATGAGATAAAAGCGATGGTGTCCGCGGCGGGATTCGAACCCACGACCCCAGGATTCATACCACTTCGGTTTTCACCGCCTGTCATACATATATATGACCGTTTGTGGTCTGGACTGTCCCTTCACCTTAGGAAAAACCTTTAGGTGCTGCCCGTCCAGTCTCTACACCTTCCCTTTATAGTCAAGGGCTTGGCTCGGGATTGGCATATGGTTTAGAACCATTAAGCGTTCCCCGACTTTGAGCAGATCCGCTTTAAGGGTTTCCCCTAAAAGCGCCCAATTATTTAGGAATCCTGTGCTCTATCCTGCTGAGCTACGCAGACCCAATCGCAAGCAGATCATTAAACAATATATGTGTTTCGATCAATCACTTTCGCCAAGTTTTTGTTTAAGAAATGCCAATACTTTTTCTGGTGGCACATTCTTGGCAATAAACGACTGACCTAACCCATGGGTTAAAATGAAGGTAAGATTGCCATGCGAAACTTTTTTATCTTGCGCAATAAGCGTCATCAATGTGTTCGCATCAGGCACACCGCCGGGCACATCTTGCAAACACGTTGGCAACCCTACATCGCTTAGATGCGCTTCCACTCTCGTTGCCACATCGGCAGAGCATAACCCCATATAGGCTGAAAACTCATGGGCAAGTACCATACCGATTGAAACCCCTTCCCCGTGAACAAGGCGGCTTGAATCATATTCTGTCGCGGTTTCCAATGCATGTCCAAAAGTATGCCCCAGATTCAACAAAGCACGGTCGCCCGCTTCTCTTTCGTCACGAGCAACAACAGCCGCCTTGGAACGGCAGGAACGAGCAATGGCTTCAATACGCGCATCACCACCAGCAAAAATTTCCTGCCAGTTTTTTTCCAGCCATGCAAAAAAGTCCGGTTGATCGATAAGACCATATTTTGCAACCTCTGCGTAGCCGGCGCGAAATTCACGTTCTGATAATGTATCCAGCACCTTGCTATCAGCAATCACCAATTTGGGTTGGTAAAATACACCAATCAGATTCTTACCATGCTGTGTATCAATACCAGTCTTGCCGCCAACAGACGAATCAACTTGCGCCAACAGAGATGTTGGAATCTGGATAAAATTCATACCACGGCGAACAATGCCGGCTGCAAAGCCTGCCAGATCACCAACCACACCACCGCCAAAAGCAATAACAAAATCCCCTCTTTCCAACCGTGCATCAAGAATGGCATCTGTCACGGTTTGCAAAGTTGCAAAACATTTTGATTTTTCACCTGGCTTAACAATGATCGTAACAAAATCTATTCCTGATTCGCGCAAGCTATTGCTTAAGGACAAAAGATGAAATGAAGCAACATTTTCATCAGTCACAACGGCCACTCTTGCGCCTGGAAAACGGCGCGCAATCTCTTTGCCTGTCGAAGAGAGTATGCCCGAACCAATCATGATGTCGTAACTGCGTTCCCCAAGTGTTACACCTACGATTTCATCTTTCATGGCGTGGCCTCCTTATTTGTGCTTTTCTTGTTTTGATAAATGCCGTTCTACGGTGCGTATAACATCACGCGCAACCACATCTCTTCGTGCCTTACGGCTATTAACTGTCAAATCCGCTTTTGCATAAACAGGATAACGCTCGGCCATCAGTTTTTCCATAACAGCGCGTGGATTATCATTTTGCAATAAAGGACGATTTTGACGGCGGGAAACGCGCTCCATCAACACATCTAATTCGGCATTCAACCAGATGGAAATACCATTTTCAGCGATTGCAAGACGGGTTTCATCATTCATATATGCCCCACCACCAGTCGCCAATACCATTGGGCCCTGTTTGATGAGGCGTAAAATAACGCGCCGTTCCAAATCCCGAAAAGCAGGCTCGCCATAAGCTTTAAAAAGCTCAGGCACCGACATTTGCGCCGCCTGTTCTATTTCGTAATCCGCATCATGGAATGGCAAATCCAACATGGTTGCCACACGTTTGCCAATGGTCGATTTACCAGCACCCATCAAACCGACAAATACAAGCGACCTACCGCCAAGATTCGACATCAAGCGGGCTGCGGTTCGTGCCATAGGGGCGTTTCTGGAAAAACTGCTTTTCATAGTTTCGTTTCGACATTTATCGGCAATGAAGTCAATCCCTGTTAATCTTTATAAGGCATGATACTGTTGAAAGTCTCGTATAATCAGAAACAAATTGCTTTATTATGCCCACTTTAACCCGTTTGTTGATGGCCCTCATCCTATTGATCGCACTTGTTTACGGCGCGATGGTTAGCCTTGTTTGGTTTGTTAAACCTGTGACCACTGAAATGACCATAGACATCGCCCCAAGTGAATTGCATTTACGTGATTGGCCTTATAATCCACCCCAACAGCAACAACAAGAAACGTTGCAGCCTCAAACCCCTAATAATTCTTCACAAACACAGAAAACAGAGCCATCAGCGCAATGAATCTGGAAGCAACAATTGACAATTTTCTTGAAATGATGAGCGCAGAACGGGGAGCTTCTGCTAATACACTTGATGCTTATCGCCGTGATCTGGAATGGGCAAATGAAGAGCTTCATGGGCATAATACAGCTTTACTAACCACCGATCGTGACAAGCTGATAAAAATATTATCGAGTATGCAAACGGAGGGATTTGCTGCAACAACACAGGCGCGCCGCCTTTCAACCTTGCGGCAATTTTTTCAATTTCTTTATGCTGAGGGGTTGCGCACCGATGACCCGTCCGGTGACATTGATGCACCGAAGAAAGACGCCAATATTCCAAAAATCATCAGTGAAGAACAAGTATCCCGTTTGCTTAGTCTTGCTGAAACAGAAGCCAAACGCACGGATTTTTCTCCGGCAATGCATAAAAAAGCTTTGCGACTTCATACAATTATCGAACTTCTTTACGCCACTGGCTTGCGCATTAGTGAGCTTGTAAGTTTGCCTGCACGTGCCGCGCGTGGTGATCCTGCCTTTATCCTTGTTCGCGGAAAAGGGTCAAAAGAGCGTATGGTTCCATTATCAGACAAAGCAAGGGAAGCGATCAAGCATTGGCTGGAATTGCGCGACCAGTCAAAAGATAGTCAAAGCCCCTATCTATTTCCAGCACAGGCAGATCAAGGTTATGTTGCCCGTCAACTTGTTGCACGCGAGCTAAAGGTGCTTGCTACACAAGCTGGTATCAATGCCAAAAACATTTCACCCCATGTTATCCGACATGCTTTTGCCAGCCACCTTTTACAGCACGGTGCCAATTTGCGTGTCGTACAGCAATTGTTGGGACATTCCGATATATCAACCACACAAATTTATACGCATGTGCTTGAAGACCGCCTACAAAGGCTGGTTAATGAAAATCACCCACTTGCCCAAAAAACGCATAAAGATCATTCAGAACAATAAGGCTGGTGTATTTTAAAAACATCAGGAATATTCAGACAAACAATATCAAAATGGCGTAAAATCTGGATAAAAATGACGTAAAATCTGGTGGTTAACCAATGGAAATACGCGTCCCTGTCATTGCTCAAAATAGCTTTGTTTGAAAGACCATGACCAAAAATACTATTGCTGAAAATAGTTAAACCATCATAGATGGACTTCAAGCATCAAGCGGCAGTCATTGATTAAATCAATCGTTCAAATTACAACAAAATGGAATACAGCTTTTTGCAATTTTTGACGGTGTTTTACAGAATAGCTGCAATGGGAAGAATATATTTTGAAAGCCTAAAGCACTTATCAAAGAACGCAAATATTTCGTGAGTGAATAAGCATCATTATAAATATCGATGTTTTGTAGCAGTGTTCAATTATCGAAAATTCCTCTATTATCACGAATATAATTATCTATTTAGCTTTCGGTAAAGTGGAAAAGAACTATCGAATCAACCATTTTATTGAGGCTACATTTTCAACTGGAATTGGATGATGGGTTAAAATTCATCGGTTGAATTGACGTTTAAGCTATCCACACCAATTCGCTTAATATGGAGAAAGGCAAATTTATGTTTTTGCCACTATTACCAGTCTGACATGGCTTATATGCCGTGGTCGCTCAACCGCCAAAAGTTGAAGATTAGCGACAACATCTGGTAAAAAAGCATGATCTGCTTGATGAAAAGGCTCATGCAGAGTAAAGAAAACTATTATGTTATAAAAAAGACACCATTAGCGTTTAAAGTGGGTCTAAGAATGGTGCAATAAAAAGTTGGAGCCAATGTATAATTATCTCGATTTCGAAAAGCCGGTTGCTGATCTGGAAGGGCAAATTTTTGAACTGAAAAAACTTGCTCAAGAAAAAGGTAGCGTCGACATGGGCGATGAAATTCCTCGTCTTGAGGAACGTTCACAGGCGGCCTTACGCGATCTTTATAAAAAATTGACACCTTGGCAAAAAGCACAAGTTGCACGGCATCCGGATAGGCCGCATTTTCTTGATTATGCCAATGGCCTTCTAACAGATGTGACACCGCTTGCTGGTGATCGCAAATTTGCTGAAGATGAAGCCATACAGGCTGGTTTTGCCCGCTTTAAAGGGGAAGCCGTTGCCTATATCGGACAAGAGAAAGGTAGCGATACGCAATCGCGGTTGCGTTATAATTTTGGTTCTGCCCGTCCTGAAGGCTATCGCAAGGCCGTGCGAATCATGGAAATGGCTGATCGGTTTGGGCTGCCATTGATTACTTTGGTCGATACTGCTGGTGCTTATCCGGGGGTAAGTGCTGAAGAGCGTGGACAGGCTGAAGCAATTGCCCAGTCAACAGCCGAAACATTGCGTTTGAAAGTGCCAGTGGTATCTGTTGTCATTGGTGAAGGTGGCTCAGGCGGCGCTATCGCAATTGCCGCTGCAAATAAAGTCTATATGTTGGAACACGCCATATATTCGGTTATTTCACCTGAAGGTGCGGCATCTATTCTATGGCGCGATGCGACACGGGCAAAAGATGCAGCAACAGCAATGCATATCACCGCTCAAGATCTTTACAAACTCAAGATCATTGATGGAATTATTCCTGAACCACTGGGTGGAGCACATCGGGGTAAAAAGGAAGCCATTGAAGCAACCGGAAATGTCATTGAAGCAGCCTTGAAAAACATGGCTGGTAAAGATGGTGATACATTAAAAAGAGAGCGTTGGGACAAATATTTGGAAATTGGCCGCTCGCTGTCAGCAAAATAATATACGATAATTTGTAAACCCAAGCATGTAAGGCATTTATAAAAATTACACGCTTGGGTTGTATTTTTTTCAGTGTTTCACGTGGAAACGCTTTTTATTGCAGCATTTTTGCAGTTTTTATTTTGATATTTTTACAATTTTTGTGAGTATAAATATAGTTTCTCAATGTCTTTCGTTGAGATGACGGGTCATCACGTCCAACATTTGGCTTAATTCACGTGAAACTACTTTTTTTTGGGATGGACGAGGTGGTATTTTTTCCTTAATGATTGAAGCCTGTAATCCCAATATTATGCTGTCTATGTCTCTAATAATTGTATTTTTAATAAAGTTTTCCAGTATATTTAAGAGTATATTGACCTGTTCTGAATTGGGAGACCACCCTCTGTGAGCAGATGCATTACCTGCATCTACCATTACAACAAGATAACCTTTTTCTATCTCAGTAATGTATCGACGATCAACCAAGTTTTGTAATTTTTGAACAAATGATAACTTATCATCTACACCAAGTGAAGTTGATGCAATATCAAAACATGTCCGTATTCCCATTGATACCATAGTTGTTGAATTATTATTATTATTATAGGCGTCATAAACTTGTCGCAACGTGCTACTCAAAGAACGGTCGCAAAAAATATTTATAAGATCCTCATATTTTATGAACTCTTCAAACACTTGTCTTTTGTATGGAGAAGACCATATCTTAATAGTTGGAATATACATAATAGTTGGAGAGTTACTAGGTGGGAGCCAAGCTGAAGGTGAGGGCTCAGCTGAAGCTCTGGGTGGGGGGAGAATGTATTTGTATGCTTCAGAATTAAACTCTACTGTTTGCATAAATCTTTGGTCACAGCCTTGGCAAACCAGTAAAAAATAATACGTCCAAAATGTAACTGATCCATCCTGTGTTCTTTTTAAGGAATGCCAATCTACCCTGCAATTTCTTGAACCGCCACAAGATGGGCAATGTGCCTTCACTATTGATCCGATTTGAATATCAACCATCGTTAAACCTAAAATTATCTTTGATAATATTTGCATAATTCTTCGGGTATTTAAGTAGCCATTGCCACTTATACAAGGTGCTGTAATCATTAACCTATAAATACTGATTTTTTAGAAAAACAAACAGCTAGTGTATGAAAGTTTTATTGAAAATCACGCAGTGTCTTTATCTTTATTCATTTTCTTTCAAAGACATTCTTTGGCAAAAACAATGAATGATGGTTTGAATAATGAACCCCAAGAACGGCTTTTGTAAAAGGAAAGAACTCTCACAATGATAAAACAGATATAAACTGGATCACTGCCTTTTAAATCGTCCCATAAATACAACTATTACGTGTATTTCTTTGCGAATAGGTATGCAGTTATCGCTGAATAATAAGGCGTGTTTTACGGGAAATATGCGGTAAAAGCCGCTCCATATCGCGTCTTGATAAAGCAATACACCCCTCTGTTGGCGCATAAGCAGGGCGAGCCAGATGAACAAAAATAGCGCTTCCTCTATTTTGTATTCGGTGGCGGATATTCCAATCGGGTATAAGAGCAATGTCATAAAGATGGTCATCACGCAGCAGTTTTTCAGCGCTAGCTTGATAAGGAAGACGCACGGGGCGATTGTAGTTTCTGTTACCAGCACTATCGCACCACCCATCATCACGTTTAACGCGCTTGAGTTTCAACACTGTCTGAGGGAGCTTTCGCAAACTATTTTTTTGAAAGCCAGACAAAAATCTCATATTGGCCAAAGGCGTTGCCCCGTCTCCCTCACGCTTGCGCGCAGTAATGCCACTGCGCCCAATAGCACATTGAAAACGGCATAGACCTGCAGCCAAAATTCCTTGGGTTTGACTGCCACATTTTTTTCGTACAACAATTGCTGAAATAAAATATGGTTTTTTTATGGGGTTTTTTGTCGAATATGCTTGCATGAAGGATCGTTTTTCTTGATTGTGACTATCAATTGTTTATAGCGTGAATTTGCAAATTTCATAAGGAAACAAAATGACCGATCGCACCCTTTTGATTGTAGATGATGATGATGATCTGCGTTCTATTTTGGTAGAACAGCTGCAAATGCATGAAGAATTCAATGTATTGCAAGAAAGCACTGCAAAAAAAGGGATTGAAACAGCACGCAACGAAAATGTTGATCTGGTCATCATGGACGTTGGATTACCCGACCTTGATGGGCGTGAGGCTGTTAAAAACCTGCGGCAAGAAGGTTTTCGTGCGCCTGTTATCATGTTGACGGGTCATGACACTGATTCAGATACGATATTGGGTCTTGAAGCCGGTGCTAATGACTACGTGACAAAACCATTCCGTTTTGCTGTTTTACTGGCTCGTATTCGTGCACAATTGCGCCAACATGAGCAAAGTGAAGATGCAACGTTTAAGGTTGGGCCATATACATTCAAACCAGGGCAAAAGCTTCTTATGAATGATAATGGCAACAAAGTGCGTCTTACTGAAAAAGAAGCGGCTATTATCAAATATCTTTATCGTGCCAATGACAGCATTGTAAGCCGTGATAAACTTCTGGAAGAAGTTTGGGGCTATAATTCTGGTGTTACAACCCACACACTGGAAACGCACGTTTACAGATTGCGCCAAAAAATCGAAAAAGATCCGGCAAATGCGCAAATTCTGGTGACAGATAGCGGTGGATATCGGTTGAACCCATAATCATCACAAGAATAAAATATGCCTGTTTGAAATGAACAGGCATATTGAATATACATTCATCATCTATATTCATAAGCATAAATAAATAACAGCTAGGAGCTTTATTTGGCTATTGAGCAAAATATTGCCGTATTGAAACAATTGGAATTCTTTAGTTTTATGACTAAGGAACAATTACGGCTGTTATTATTTAGCGCCGAAGAACTGGATATTTCACGCGGTAAAACGCTGTTTCGTGAAGGGGATAAGGCAGATTGTGCCTATATTGTATTGACCGGCAGTTTTAATCTTTTCCGCCGGCAGGGTCATATTGATCGCGCTATTGATATGGTCACAAAGGGTACACTTTTGTCGGAATTGGCATTGATTACCGAAATCTCTCGACCAATGACAGCGGTAGCGGCATTGGATAGTACAGTTTTAAAACTCAATCGGACGACATTTTTGCGGCTTATGGATGAATTTCCAGAAATCGCTTACCAGATCTATGATTATGTCAGTGATAGAATGCGCGATTTGGTTAAAGACATTGGTCGCTTTTCAGATCTTTCATAATTATGTTTCAAGTTGCCCACTACCGATCAGATCTCTCACAATTGTGTTTTAACCAGCCGAACCAAGCTGTAAACGCTCATTTCACAACATCAATACGACCAAACGACTTGCGGTTGGTCATTTGTGGTGTAAGTGCAGGTATAAAAACACGCCGTGATTGACGGCGATGGGCCAATAATCCTTGAAACAACCGCTTTTGCGCATTGCAAATAAGAACACCACCAAAATACGGCAGTAGGTTACGTGCCAGTGGTTCATAGCCTGCGGAAATAAACCGTGCCAGCGCCTTTTGCGAGGGTAAAAAATATAAAGTTTCCTGAATATTCGAAACAGAAAAATTTGTTTGGCGTAATAAATCGAGCAATTGACCACGGCTATAAGGTTGCCCACTACCGAAAGGTGTATGCTCATTACGCGCCCAAAATCCACGTCTATTAGGCGTTACTACGGTGAGCGTGCCATTGGGAGCCAATACGCGCCACATTTCACTTAAACACTCCTGAGCGTTTTCAGCAAATTCCAAAGCATGTATCAATAAAATACGGTCAACAGTGGCATCGGGCAACGGCAAATCTTCTTCAAAAACGAGCGCCGTGGCAACTTTATCGGCTTGTGGCCATATACAAGCCCCCTGCCGTGCCGGCATAAACGCAAAACAACGTTCTGCCCGTCCAACAACACCTGAAAGATAGGGCGCCGCATATCCTAAACCCAAAATGCGCTCGCTTGATAAATCCCTATCCGCTATATCCAGCCGGCGAATAATGTTGTTCAAAACCCTATTTCCTAGGGCTGTTGCATAAAATGATCTAAACGCCAGAATATCCAAAAAACAACCTTCCGCCTCTCGATAATGTCGTTATCGAAATATTATTGTACAGGCGCCTTATCCCAACAACCAAGATTTTTACCGCGCAAATTATGTGAATCAATATCAACCAGCGCGCGCTGATCTTCTTTCATCATATAATAGCGTGTGCGCGCTTTTACATCGATTTTTTCCCACCCCGTACATTCCGTCGGCAATTCAACCTTCTGTGTGGTTATTTTTTCTGTCCATGCCGTTGCCTGAGCCGCGCAGCCAGCCATCACCAGCATACACGGTAGAACCGCAGTTTTGACAGACATAAAAGTTTTTAACCTGTCCATATTTAACATCCAATTATCCGATCTAACGTCATATCTGTAAATCTTAGCAAACTCTTCAATGGAAGAAAAAGAGTTCGTTAATTTAAGGTTAAAATCTGACAATAACATGAAAGTATTAATTGACCAAAACTGCTTTACCAGAAAGTTGCGTCAGGGTTTTAACGCATTTTATTATATAGCTCATCTAGCAATTTAAAAGATGCGCGTCAGCGTAAAAATAGCGGCATGAAATTTTATGGTCTCATTTTAAACCTTAGAATAGAACCGATAGCCCAAACCCGACATCACAAAATCATTGGGACCTCAATGTGCTAAAAATGTCATTAACAATCACATGAGATGAATAGAAACATGAAAGAGAAGGATAGCAACACGGAAACGCGATTTGATATTTTTTGAAAAATAATGCTATTTAATTTATAATTCTAAGAAATTTATTTTATTCCATTATTGGAAATAATATTCCATCGCTATGTTTTTCTCTCCATGCCCAATATCCTTATGTAAAAGGTCACAACTATGGATCAGTGCTTCACGATAAGCGCCAATTCTGTATCTATTAAAGAGGAAACCAAATGAGCGACAAGCAATCTTCGACAAAAGGACGTGGAGTTATTTATAATTCCATTTTAGATACAATTGGTAATACACCACTGGTGCGGATTGACAAATTTGCCAAGAAAAAAGGTGTAAAAGCGCATCTATTAGCCAAGCTAGAATTTTTTAATCCGCTTGCCAGTGTCAAGGATCGTATTGGACTTGCTTTGATTGAGTCACTGGAAAAGCAGGGAAAAGCCATTCCTGGAAAAACCACTCTCATTGAACCAACATCGGGCAATACAGGTATTGCGCTTGCTTTTGCAGCAGCGGCCAAAGGTTATCATCTCATTTTAACCATGCCGGAAACTATGTCGGTTGAACGCCGCAAACTTTTGAAATTTCTTGGTGCTGAACTTGTGCTGACTGAAGGGGCAAAAGGCATGAAAGGTGCCATTGCAAAAGCAGAAGAATTGGCAAATGAAAATCCGGATGCAATTATTCCGCAACAATTTGAAAATCCTGCCAATCCTGATGTGCACCGCCATACCACTGCTGAAGAAATATGGAATGATACAAAAGGCGATGTTGATTTTTTAGTTGCTGGCGTTGGTACTGGTGGCACGATTACAGGTATCGGACAAGTTATCAAGCAACGCAAACCGGATTTCCAAGTTATTGCGGTTGAACCTAAAGATTCTCCGGTATTATCTGGCGGCCAACCGGGCCCTCATAAATTACAAGGTATTGGCGCAGGCTTTGTACCCAAAACCCTTGATACGCATATTTATGATGAAATCATTCCAGTATCCAATGAAGATGCCTTTAAAAATTCGCGTGATCTGGCACTTTTGGAAGGTATTCCCGTCGGCATTTCGTCTGGTGCTGCCCTAACGGCCGCTATAGAAATTGGAAAAAGACCAGAAAATGCTGGAAAGAATATTGTTATCATCATTCCTTCATTTGCAGAACGGTATCTTTCCACGCCGCTGTTTGATGGTCTATAATCTGCCAATGCAGACATTTCTCGAATGGCGATTAGTAATTGACCAATCAACCTCATGAGAGTAACGTCATATCTATACAAAACTGCTGTTTGTTATAAAATATCCCTTTGGGGGGCACCTCAAAGGGATATTAATTTATCTCATTCACAAAGAATCAATGCTGGTCGTGCTGTTTTAGCCAATCCTGCATTTGTTTAATTTCTTTTTCCTGCTCGGCAATGATATTTTCTGCCAGTTTTTTGGCTTCTGGCTCTTTGCCATATTTCAATTCTACTTTTGCCATATCGACAGCGCCCTGATGATGGGCAAGCATTGATTTGACAAAATCAACATCTGCATTGCCAGTCATTTTCACCATCATGTTTTTATGCATTGTTTCATTAACTTTTTCCAATGCTTGAGATGATGCCGACATCGCTTTTTCTTTTACCATACCCATCATATTTTGCTCCTGACTCTGCGCGGATACATAACCAATGGAAGCACAAGATATGCATAAGGCAGCAATAAGTTTTTTCATGACGAATTCCTTTCTATGACGGCTAAACGGCAAACGATCACAATTGTTCCGTGATAGTTCGTTAACGTGTTTTATGTTCGCTGAAGGGTTCCATACACGTTAAGCTGTTTCATGATACGCCCCTTGAAGCAAAAACAATCTATTGCGCATGAAAATATTTGCTTAAAATCAGGGCAATCTGATGTGCTTTATGGAAATAGTTTTTCCGCTCAAGCGCCAATCCATGCAATCTCGAAAAGCGTGGATTAATGGTCGTACGAATGACAATGATAATCATGATTGTCAGCATATTTGGCGGATAGAACACAAGGGACAAAATTTCTGCACCGCAATAATTTTCACACTGCAATAAATCGCTCATATCCGTGATATATTTTCTTACTGGAAACATGAAAAATGACTGCGGCAAGATAAGCGCTTTATCATGGCAAAGCGCGATAGATTACCTAGCCTATAGTATAAAAGGCACTAAAACCACAGTCCCCACAAAACCCAGACTGCAAATGCCAAAATGTAATAGAAAAGTGTGATACTATTGGGTTTTCAAGCGTAAAAATCAATTAAATTTCAGCAAGCGTTCCAAATAATCTTTTTCGGCTTCTGGTGTAAAAGATTGTCCTAGACGTTTACGAATTTCTTCCAAAATTTTTCGCGCCCGCTGCATATCACTTTCTTGTGGCAATTCTGCCCCATTTTCGGATTTACCCTTGGCTGAATCAAGATGCCGCCCCAAAGGATCTTTCGGTGTTGTACCATCATCCTGACCGTTTTCGCCATTTTTCTTCATGGCTTCTTGCATCTGCTTCATAAGGTCTTTTGCACCACCCCGAAGAGAATCCAGTGCATCAGACTGTGATTGTGCTGATGAAGATCCATCCCCACCCTTTAAAGACTCGCCAGATTTTCCCATCTGTTTTTCTGCATCTTTAAGGCTGTCACTCGGTTTCAATCCGCGCTCGGATAAATCTTTTTGCAGATTTTTTAATTCAGATTGCAATTCATCCTGTCTTTTATGCAGCTTATCCAATTCCTGCTGATATTGCTTTGGTGTTTTTTCACCACGTTGTTTTTCATCTTCCAGTTTGTGCGTATCGTTCAACGTTTCCTGCTGGCGACGCATCAAATCACCGAGCTGATCCATTTGTTTTTGCATCTCGTCTGTGCCATTGCTTGACTGACCAGATCCGGATCCATTGGCACCTTTTTGAACTTGTAAATTATCCATCATATTTTCAAGTTCTGACAAAAGTTGTTCTGCTGCTGAACGATTGCCGGTTTTTGCCATGTCTTCTAACTGTTGCAATTTTTGCGTCAGCTCATCAGGAGACAGGTTTTGTGCTTTATTATTGGATTTTTGGTCAGGGCTGATATTTTGCTGCTGTTCAGCCAAAGCTGCCATATAATCATTCATTGCCTGCTTTAAGGCGTCCATTAAACGACTTATTTCTTCAGGAGATGCTCCATTTCTTATAGCGTCTCGTAAGGCAGCCTGTGCTTGTTTTAAGTTTTTTTCTGCCTGATTGACATTATCACCTTCAATGCCGACCGCTATCTGCCACATATAATCTGTTACATCGCGCAATTTATCATCAGTATCGGCAAGGGAAAGCCGTGTTCGCACGCTGCGTAAGGCCAAGAAATGCCCATAATTTTGAATTGTATCTTCAGGTCGTAATGTAAGCGCCCACAGCATATCCATGACGCGTAACCGTGACATAGTATCCAATGCTAATAAACGCCGTTCTTCAACCACAGCACGCGACAAAGGATTACCAAAATTGCGTTGCGGCAAGGTCATGGTGCGGCTTTCGCTTTTTGCCACGTGTCCTGCACCATCTTCAGCAATCAAGGTCAAATGCACTTCGGAACCAGCCCAAGGGTGGTTACTTATGTCCTGCACAGTGCGCCCTTGTCCTTTACCACCGCGCGGTATCAACAGCCGAATTTCCGGTGCATTATAAAGGGGATGACCTATGCCCGCTATTTGTGATGTCGGCACAATTTCCACATAAGCTTTTTCAACACCGTAATCATCATCCAGCATATAGTTGAGCTCCAACGATCCATTGAGAATACGTTCAGGCTCTTTGATTAGCTGAATAGTTGGTGCACGATCTGGGATAATGTCAAAATGCCATTTTTTTTCGTAATGGCGCAGTGACAAGACAAGATCGGAAGAAGATTTTAAATCTGTTTCAAAAGTTTCATTGGTGCTTTTTGCCGAAGTTTTTTCTTTTTGCGCTGTTATCTGCGCAGTCTCACCGCTTGAACTGTCTTTCAATTTCAAATAGGCGTCACCACCATCAACCACCCGAATTGTGACTTTACTACCTTCTGGAACTGTTGCGCGCTCAATTGCGGTTTGTGTCAGATAAATGGGGGCCTGTCCGGTATAAGCTGGTGGCGTAACCCAAGCATCTACACGCAAAGATGACAAATTGACCGGTGCGGAAAAATCAAAAACATCTCCCAACCGACCTCCTGTATTGCCAAATGAATAGGCAAAAGCTGTCGCGGTAAAAAGTATAACCAGCGCGCGGATAGCCAGCGGATCATAGCGGCATATTGCAGTATCAGGAAAACCAGCCTGCAAATGTTCCAATTGGGCTGCCATGCGGCGTTGGTGTTCTGCCCAAAGCGCTTTAGCATAGGGATCATTTCCACCATTAACCGGCTTATCAAAAAGTGCTTCAAGAGGTTGGTTTTGCAAACCGCTTGCTTTTTCTATCTGTCGATCCACTTCTCCTCTGGTTGGAACATGAAGGCCAGACAGAAAAAACACACAGCCAAATGCGATAAAAAGTAGCCCCCACACGATAAGGAGATGCGGCCAATAGGAAAGACTATTAAAAATGCCGAACCACGCCAATGCGATTAGCAACATCAATGCCATTATGCTTGGCAAAATACGTGGCAATAAACGCTCGAATAGCAGAACACACCATGCCAATGCTCTGGCCAATGTGAGCTTTGGCACTTGAAAAGGGGATGGTTGTTCATCGCTCATCAAGATTTGTGGCTTCCACGTTTCAACAGTTTTCACGACATCATAGCAGGGATCATGGCAAAGGCGAGACCATTTACCAAAAACACATATTGACTAGCAAAGAATGGAAAATAACCCCTTAATTTTAAGAATTTTCCACCCAATCTGGCACATGATCCAGCCCAATAATATCGTCATAGCTTGGGCGTGCGCGAATTATCGAAAATTGATCGTCGTGCACCATAACTTCTGGTATCAAAAGCCGCGTATTATAGGTACTTGCCATAACAGCACCATAAGCGCCGCCGCCACAAACAACCAAAAGATCACCGGCTTCCGGTTTCGGAAGATAGCGCCCTAGCCCAAGATAATCACCTGTTTCACAAACCGGTCCCACAATGTCGGCCTGTATCGGCTCATCATTTTCTATTGGTTCCTTGTCCGGCATGATTGTGTGCCATGCATCATACAATGTCGGGCGGATAAGATCATTCATTGCTGCATCAACAATAACAAAATTGCGCCCTGCGCCATGTTTCAAATAGATAACCGATGTCACCAATATACCGGCATTGCCAATAATATTGCGTCCAGGTTCCATAACAATTTCAACATCAAGCGGCTGAAAATGTTTTTTGACAATGGTGGCATATTGGGTTGGCGAAGGAGGAGGCGCATTGTCGTTACGATAAACAATGCCAAGACCGCCGCCCACATCAACATGGCGAATATCATGACCATCATGACGCAGTGTTGTTATAAACTCTCGCACCAAAGCAAAAGCATCGTCAAAAGGCTGCAAATCGCATATTTGACTACCAATATGCACATCGACGCCATGAACATCCAATCCCGGCAATTGAGCGGCCTTTTCATAGGCATCACGGGCAACAGCCAATGGAATACCAAATTTATTCTCGGATTTACCGGTTGATATTTTCTTATGGGTTTTGGCATCAACATTCGGATTAATACGAAGCGAAACACGTGCCGTTTTACCTAGTGCTACAGCACGAGATGATAATTGCTCAAGTTCCGGTTCCGACTCGGCATTAAAACAATGAATATCGTGTCCAAGCGCAAAATCTATCTCGTCTTGTGTTTTCCCAACACCTGAATAAACTATGCGGTGGGCAGGTATGCCTGCGACCAATGCACGTCGCATTTCACCACCCGACACAACATCTGCACCGGCACCTTTTTTAGCCAGTAATGTTAAAACAGCCTGATTGGAATTTGCTTTCAACGCATAGGCAACCAGCGCACGCGTATCAGAAAATGCCTGACAATATTCCTCAAACTGCGTGCTGATTGCTGTCGCCGAATAACAATAGAATGGTGTGGCTACTTGTTTCTGAATATCTGTAAGCTTCACACCTTCAGCATGAAAGACGCCGTTTTTATACCCGAACGTGTTCAATTAATGCCTCTGCTTAATTAGACCATCAAGGATAAATGGCTTATTTTCTTTTGGCTTTTCAACCTTTTTGCCATCGGCATTTTCGATCATGCTGGATGGCGGTGGCTCCAAGGGGCCTTTACGTCCACAACCGGCCAAAGCCGCGCCACAAATTGTGACAATGATTAAACCCGTCAGAGTTTTTTTCATGATCCCGTCTCTTTCAAAAATAGTGCTGCACGCATCTTGTCTATTGTCTGTGTAGCGTTGTCCTTCAGGCTTTGGCAAGGCGTTTTTTCCAATATTCAATTTGATGACGCACCTCTTGTGGCGCGGTTCCACCATAGCTTTTACGACTTTGCACAGATTTCTCGACACTCAAGACATCAAAGACATCTGCCGTAATATCTGGGTGGATGGTTTTAAGGTCATCAAGTGTCAAATCAGAAAGATCACATTGTTTCTTTTCTGCCAAGGCAACAGCGTGGCCAGTAACATGATGCGCTTCGCGGAAAGGTAGCCCCAACTGGCGAACCAACCAATCTGCCAAATCTGTTGCTGTCGAAAAACCTGAACCTGCGGCTTTTTTCATAACATTCTGATTAACGCTCAAATCGCCAATCATTCCTGTCATGGCTGCAAGGGAAAGCTCCAATGACTGGGCGGCATCAAACACCTGTTCTTTGTCTTCCTGCATATCCTTGGAATATGCGAGCGGCAAACCCTTCATAATCGTCAATAGAGCTATTAATGATCCATTGATACGTCCGGTTTTTGCCCGAACGAGTTCTGCCGCATCAGGATTTTTTTTCTGAGGCATAATGGAAGACCCAGTAGAAAAAGAATCTGACAAACGGATAAAATTGAACTGTGCGGTTGACCAAATAACAATTTCTTCAGCAAGTCGGGAAAGGTGCGTTGCACAAATAGATGCAGCGCTTAGAAACTCTAACGCAAAATCACGGTCGGATACACTATCAATGGAATTGCGCGTTGGTTCCCTAAAACCTAATGCTTTGGCTGTCATAAAACGGTCTGTCGGAAAGCTGGTTCCAGCCAAAGCTGCTGCACCTAATGGCGACTCATTCATTCTTTCACGTGCATCTTGCATACGTGAGAGATCGCGGCCAAACATTTCGACATAAGCCATAAGGTGATGACCAAATGTAATCGGTTGAGCCACTTGTAAATGGGTAAAACCCGGCATCAATGTTTCAACTTCTTTTTCGGCACGTTGAAGCAACGTCACAATCAGATGTTTGATCGACTCGATTGTTTTATCTGTTTCTTCCCGCACCCATAATCTGAAATCCAGCGCTACCTGGTCATTGCGCGAACGCGCGGTGTGCAGCCTACCAGCAGCAGAACCAATGAGTTCGGCTAGACGTGCTTCTATATTCATATGAATATCTTCAAGCTTGCGGGAGAAATTGAATTTCCCACTCTCGATTTCTGCCAGAATGGTTTTAAGGCCTTTTTCTATCTCGTCATAATCAGCAGCAGAAATAATACCTTGAGCAGCC
This sequence comes from uncultured Bartonella sp., assembly GCA_945285915.1. GTDB lineage: Bacteria > Pseudomonadota > Alphaproteobacteria > Rhizobiales > Rhizobiaceae > Bartonella. The sequence goes on along the minus strand of CALYQL010000016.1, from coordinate 36,371 downwards.
AACATGGCAGCGTGTGCGGCCGACCCTCTGATATCTTCCTTATAAAGCTTCTTATCAAAATCAATGGAAGCATTTATTTCTTCCATGATAGCTGCTGGCCCTGAGGCAAAACGTCCGCCCCACATTTGGTTGCTTGATCCACTGTTTGTCATATATGTTAGCCCCCATCGAAAGGACGAAAAAATGGTTGCAAGAATTTTTCAATACGCAAAAATTGCTGGTAAATTCCGGCAGAAAATTGCCATCGCCTCTATCAGCGTTCTCAGCATATACGCGATAATAGTAGGGTCTGACAACCAACTTCGCTACTTTCCTTCACTGATAACAAGTGCCCATGCCGAAGAAGGTGATCGCTGTGTCCTACAGCAGGAAAAGATAACCGCTCTAAAACAATCTGCAAATGGATTTTTTAAAAATATGCGGTTTCCTGATAATGTTTATGATACTCGTAAGCTATCTTTCAAAGATGCTACTGGCAAAGACCATACTCTGGCAGAATTTGGCGGCAAAACCTTATTGGTTAATCTTTGGGCCAGTTGGTGCGTTCCATGCCGTACAGAAATGCCGGAATTATCCAATTTAAAACGCAATATGCCAAGCGACCATTTTGATGTTATTGCCATTAACATTGATAAAACAGCTTCTGATGACAAGGTTAAGGCATTTCTTTCCAGTATTCATGCCGATAATATCGTTTTCTATCGCGACCAATCCATGGAAATATTCAACGATTTACGTAAACAGGGTTTGGCGCTTGGGCTTCCTATCACTATGCTGGTTGATAAAAATGGTTGCCTTCTTGCTTCCTATAATGGGTCTGCCCCATGGAGCAATAGTGACTCCGAAACATTGATGAAGACAGCTGTAAAACAGGATTTGCAATAGGAATTTTATTTTAAAACAAAGCGCCTCATTGATATTTCAGCGCGGTCTTAACCGATACTTGTGTTATAACCGCGGCGCTTCAAGCGTTGAACTGCAAGATCAAGTGCTGAAAGAAAGGCAGAACGATCACGTGGTGAAAACGGACGGGGGCCACCGGTAATCATACCCCCTTCGCGCAGATGTTCCATCAAATTGCGTGTTGCAAGAGCCTGACCAACAGTTACCGCATCAAATAACCGACCTGTTGGAGCAATTGCGACAGCATTATTTTTGACCACGCGGTCAGCCAAAGGCACATCATTGGTTATGACAATGCTGGCCTCATCAACATGGTCGGCTATCCAGTCATCTGCCTTATTCAGCCCCTGCTCAACAATGATAACCTCGATAAAATCCTCTCTTGGCACACGAATATAATTGTTAGCCACCACAAAGGTTTTGATGCCATAGCGTTCCGCAACACGATAGGCTTCATCCTTAACGGGACAAGCATCTGCATCAATGTATAAGGTTATCGGTCGTTGGTTCATCTTCGCCTTGCTGTTCTGCGCTTTGTTCATCTTGTTCTTGCTGTTGCACGATTGCCCGTACAAGTTGTCCTGGTTGTTGCTGACGGTTGCGATAAAACATGATTGCCGCATTCATTTCGCCACCCAGAATAAAAATTGCACTTAACATATAAAGAAAAATGATGGCCACCATGATTGATGCCAATCCGGCATAGGTGGAAACATAATTTGCAAATGTTGCCAAATATTGGGCAAACACCATGGATGCAACAACCCAGACAAGCATTGTCACAGCTATACCTGGTAGAATATCCGTTAATTTGCGTTTTCCTGCCGGCAACCATTTGTGTGCCACAAGCAAGCTAACAAACAACACCACCACCGCAATTGCATAACGCCAGATTCGTATTGTACCAACATATTGTGCCACACCCGGATAATCGTGCTGGACAATATTGATAACCAAAGGTGCGAGAACCAATAAAAAGCTAATCACCATCAGGCCGATAGTGCCAACTATAACAAAGAACAAACTTTGAAACCGGCAAAAAAATATGCTGCGTTTATCAACCACTCGATAGGCACGGTTTAATGCTGTGCGCAAAGCCTCAACACCATTGGAAGCAAAATAGGCTGTGCCGATAACCGAGATTGTCAACAATCCGCTCCGCTGGATTGTCATGACATTAATAACTTCTTTTACAATAGGGGTGGCAATGGCATCAGGCAGCATTTTTAACAGAGCGTTGACACTTTGCTGCGTGTAAGCGCGCGCGCCCACGAAACTGGCAAGCGATGTTGCAAAAATAAGAAATGGAAACAGTGCGAGCAGCCCCGATAATGCCACATGACTGGCAAATGCACTACCAGAATCACGGAAATAATGGCTAACCGCATTATACAGAATGCGCCAGCTATAGCGGAAAGGTCGCAACATAAACGTCAGTTCTTTCTTTATAACCGTTTTCTATCACAAAAGTGCATCTTGGACACAGACTCCCATATTGTATAAAAATTATTTTTCTTGAATGCAATTTTTTGCCGAAACCTGATCTATCTATTAGTTTATCCGTTTACATAACGTGATGCATATCGAAATCTGGATTACCTTGTCTTACAATTCGTACTAATCGTCAGGATAAAGAAAAATGGTTAAGCTTAATAAAATTTACACGAAGACCGGAGATGACGGAACAACAGGCCTTGTAAACGGTCCTCGACGTTCAAAAGCAGACTTGCGTGTTGAAGCGTATGGTACAGTGGATGAAGCAAATGCTGCCATTGGCATTGCGCGCCTTGAAACAACAGGTGAATTGAATGACATGCTTGCCCTTATCCAAAATGATCTTTTTGATCTTGGATCAGACCTTGCCTCTCCATTAGACGATGCAGAACAGCCAAGCTTGCGTATTATTGCAAGCCAGACAAAACGTCTCGAAGATGAAATTGACCGGTTAAATGAATTGCTTACGCCACTGACATCCTTTGTTCTTCCTGGTGGATCGCCTGCCTCAGCCCATCTACATCTGGCACGCACCATTGCGCGCAGGGCAGAACGGGCTATGGTTACCTTGAGCGCTAAGGAAAATGTCAACAAGGAAGCACTCATCTATATCAATCGTCTATCGGATTTTCTTTTTGTTGCCGCGCGTTATGCAAATAATGTTGGCAAAGGCGATGTATTGTGGGTGCCCGGAAAAAATAGATAAAGAAAAAATAGATGATGGCAAAATAGTTAATGTTACAATGCTATTTCAAAATAGCATGTAATACTTGTCTATAGGCTGCATGATCGAAATGGCTAAAAGTGAGGTCAATTATTGATTGACCACTTTTACCGGTCATGCAGCATCCATTTATAACAATGAAACTGTTCAAACGCTTATAAGGCAGATGAATTTTTTAGCAAATATCCATGCGAAATTGTGTTATCTTAAGGATAACAGCCAATAAAAAAGTTGCCTTCAGCAATCAAGCTTCAGGCAACTTTTCGCATTAAACAAGCGCATCATTAAAGTAAGCGCAAATGATTTTGCTAATAAGAGCAAAACACCAAATATTAGTCTTGCAATACGCGGCCACGTGTTTCAGGCAGCATAAATGCAGCAAGGAAGAACAGGCTATAAGCCCCTGCCGCAAATATTGCCACAGCGTTTCCTAAGCCAACTTGCGAAGATAAGTAACCGACAAATGTCGGGAACAAGGCACCCATCCCTCTTCCGAAATTGTAACAAAAGCCCTGACCTGATCCGCGCAAACGGGTAGGAAATAACTCTGTTAGAAATGCACCCATGCCAGAGAAATAGCCCGACGAGAAAAAGCCAAGCGGAAAGCCCAAAAACCATAACATCGTGTTAGAGAATGGAATAAGCGTATAAACCAGAACCACAACAATTGCACCAAGTGAAAACACAAGGAAAAGCATACGACGACCAAATCTGTCAGACATCCATGCGCCAACCAGATAACCAACAAATGAACCGACGATAAGGGTAAACAGATACCCTGTCGATGAAAGGATTGATAAGCCACGTTCTGTCGTCAAATACCGTGGAACCCAAGTTGTGATAGCATAATAGCCACCTTGGCAACCAGCAGACGCAATCGAGGCAAATATTGTTGTCGATAAAATATCGCCTTTGAAAATTTCCCAAATTTTAGGGCTATGGCCGGTTTTTTTAGCTTCCATACGTGTTTTTTTCGCTATTTCCGGTTCTTTCACATGGCGGCGGATATAAAAAATAAGAAGAGCGGGAAAAGCACCAACAACAAACATATAACGCCATGCTATTTCTGGATCGACAGCAGTGAAAAGAATAGCTTGCGCAAGAACAGCGCCACCCCACCCTATCGCATAACCAGCCTGAACACAGCCCACCGCGCGGCCACGATATTGGGCACGAATGGTTTCACCCAGCAAAACGGCTCCAGCCGCCCATTCGCCACCAAAGCCTAGCCCTAAAAGAGCGCGGAATATCATTAATTGTTCAAAATTTTGCGCAAATGCACAGAGCAAAGAAAAAACTGAAAACCAGATGATCGTTACTTGTAGTGTGATGACACGGCCAATACGGTCTGCAAAGAAACCAGCAAGCCAACCACCCACAGCAGAAGTAAGAAGTGTGATTGTAACAGCCATTCCAGCTGTTCCTTCTGCAATATGCCACATAGCGATGATTGTACCGATGACCAGCGGATAAATCATCACATCAAGTCCATCAAGTGCCCAACCAGCAGCACAAGCCCAAAATGTACGCTTTTCATCGATATTCATATCACGATAGAAAGCGGTCAAACTTGTATCTTCTACCTTTACAATTTTCATATCTTCACTGTGCATAACATCTCCTTATTCCCTCCATATTTTATGAAACAAAACATGGCTCCGCATCGCATTTCCACATATGTTCTAATCCTTTCAAAAAAGGACGCACAAAACATCATGCGGAAAAATTCCATTCTTCACGAATGAAATAACTTATCACTACTTCATGGATAAACCATCAATGAGCGTAAAAAAGCGTCTGAAATTCAAGATTTTAAGCCAGTCTTTCGCTAAGTAAATTGCTTGAACGCGCTTTTAAAACCTTGATCTAGATTACCTTATTATATCACTAGTTTTATCAGCTAGCATACAAAACCCAAGCCAACAAATAATTTCATTATTTGTTCAATGCCTTTCCCCGATTTTTGACTTGGGCAAAGGCTTGATTATTCTATCGATATATTATCGCAATAGCCCCACCCAAATACGCTTAAAAATTTAAGTATGCTAAAAATACCAATCCTAAATTTTAAATCCTTGCCATTAATTTACGATACCAGTTTGTAAAATAACGGTTAGTGACCTGAAGACCTGATAGCACTCATATACGCGTTTTTTCTGGGATAATACGATCTGGTGGGCGGTGGTGATCAAAAAAGGCTCTTATATTTATGATGACTTTTTCACCCATATCCACCCGGCTTTCAACGGTTGCTGAGCCCATATGAGGCAGCAATACCACTTTGCCTTGTCTTGCCAATTCAACCAAAGCAGGATTGAGAATTGGTTCCTTCTCAAAAACATCAAGACCAGCGCCAGCAAGACATTCCTCACTTATCAAGCGAGTAAGAGCATCTTCATCTATAATTTCACCGCGAGCAGTATTTACAATATAGGCTGTCGGCTGCATCAGCGACAAACGTTCTGCTGAAAGCAGGTGGTGTGTGGCTGATGTTAAGGGGCAATTGACCGACACAATGTCCATCTCTTTCAGCATATCATCAAGATTATCCCAATAAACCGCCCCAAGTTGCTCTTCTATTTTTGTGCTAACGCGATTACGATTATGATAATGTATGGAAAGACCAAACGATTTTGCCCGTTTTGCTACGGCTGTACCGATACGCCCCATACCAATGATACCAAGCTTTTTTCCCCATATACGGCGTCCTAACATCCAATCCGGTGACCAACCGGGCCAAATACCACTTTTATCAAGAATATTTGTTCCCTCTACCAAACGGCGCGGCACAGCCAAAATAAGCGCCAATGTCATATCGGCCGTATCTTCTGTTTGAACATTCGGTGTATTGGTGACGAGGATACCACGTTCCGTGGCGGCCTTTATGTCAATATTGTCGGTACCATTTCCAAAATTGGCAATAAGCTTCAAATTAGGACCAGCATTATCAAGCAAATCCTTATCAATAATATCGGAAATTGTTGGCACCAACACATCCGCGCGTTGTACCGCCGCAATCAATTGTTGGCGAGACATTGGGCCATCAGAATCAACCAATACCGTGTCAAAAAGCTCGCTCATACGCTTCTCAATCTGATCCGGAAGCTTACGTGTTAAAATAATCAGCGGTTTTTTCTTGCTTTGCATGCAAATCCTCAAAATATTTCTAACGTTTTTGCCAAATCGTTGAGACCTCTTTAACCAGCTACATGTCATATGGACACCAGACTAGCGAGTCTGTCCTGCTTATAGCAGAAATGCATCTAAATAACACAAAAGAAGAGAGGCCAATGGTAGACAGTTCTGACTGGTTTCGATTTTCGACCATAATCGGCATTTTTGTATCTCTATTAAGCTTGACTGCGATTATCACTCCAGCCACGACTTATGCGCAAGATGCGCCTGAAAATCTTGGTCCTAGTGGTCTTCCTTTACCTCGTTTTGTTTCCATAAAACCAGCGCGTGTTAACGTTCGTGTTGGTCCCGGAAGAAACTATACCGTTGTTTTTTCCTATCAAAAGCAAGGACTCCCCGTTGAAATCACCCAAGAATATGACCAGTGGCGAAAAATACGCGATTCTGATGGTGATGAAGGCTGGGTTTATCAATCGCTTCTGTCTGGGCGGCGCACTGCCATGATAACACCTTGGCAAAAAAACAAATCAAAACTGGCTCCATTGCGCCGTCAGCCCAGTGAAAATGCAGCACTTGCCGCTGAATTGGAACCAGGTGTTCTTGGTACAATACACCAATGTGACGGTACATGGTGTGAACTTGATATTGGCCATACAAGAGGCTGGATTACACAAGACCAGCTTTGGGGAGCCTATCCGGGTGAAAAGATAAAAAATTGACCACAAATATTATTTTCCCCTCCATTTACAAAGCGATGAAAGCGTCCATCACACGTAAAATGCAGGGGAAATATGACCTAAACGGTGTTGCCCTATTCAAAGCCTTTACGATTTGATGAACAATAAACCGAAAAGCCGATAATCTGGCATTATTTTTCAAAATGACAGTTGGTAGTCAAATAATCCAATTATAGGATTGTTCTTATCCTATCAAATTACTGTAACAACAAGATCATCTAGCCCATCAATGTGACCAACCAACCGATCACCCTTATGAACCTGTCCGACACCTGCCGGCGTACCTGTCATAATAATATCGCCAGCCTGCAAGGTAAATAATTGCGATAGATAGGATATCATATCTGGTATTTTCCAGATCATCTGATCAAGATTACCAGACTGGCGCGGTTCACCATTAATCGTGAGGGTAATTGCACCTTCATTCATAGTTTTGGTTCGCGATTTTTCAATAATATGCGTGCACGGTGCAGAATGTTCAAACGCCTTTGCCGTCTCCCATGAGCGTCCAGCCTTTTTCAATTCTGCCTGTAGGTCGCGGCGTGTCATATCAAGACCCACCCCATAACCGAAAACGCAATCTTCTGCTTCATCTCTCGTTAAATTATCGCCACCTTTTTTAAGGGCAACAACCAACTCAATTTCATGTTCCACATCATGGCTTTGCGGAGGATAAGGAAAATTGCCATCCAATACCAAATTGTCAGGATTTTTCTGAAAAAAGAACGGGGCTTCTTTTGAAGGATCGTGTCCCATTTCTATAGCGTGGTCGGCATAATTTCTTCCCACACAATAAATCCGATGAACAGGAAAAAGCTTGCTACTATCTTTAACGGGTATGCTAACAGGCTGTGAAGGCGTAAAAACATATTCATGCATTGTAACGTTCCTTAGAAATTGTAATAATTTCTCCGCCTATATTAAATCACGCCAACACCACAAAGTATACTATATGACTATTAAGTGATATGGTTGGTTGCTTCAAAATAATCGGTTGCCTTATTTTGCTTGTGTTGCCAGTAGGCGCAAGGCAAAGGCTGTGAAAATTCCTGCCATTAAAAAATCCAGACATCGCACATAACGAGGGTTTTTCTTTAAAAACTTTGCAAATTTGTCTGCGGCCAAAACCATCGTAATCGTAAAAGGCAATGAGATGGGAATAAATGAAAGGCCTAAGAACAATATTTTGCCTGAAACATAAGGGTCAGCTGCATCAACAAACTGCGGTAGGAATGTAATATTAAAAAGAAGAACCTTGGGATTTAAAAGATTAATGCACAATCCAGTTAAATAATTTTTTCTAAAACTCTGACGGGCTTGCCTATTCTGATCAAGAGAAAAGCTAGATTTATTGCGTATTGCCTGAAATGCCAGCCATAAAAGATAGACTGCACCCAATATTTTAAGAAGCAAAAATGCCATTGGAGACGCAACAATAAGCGCTGATAGACCTATGGATACGGCAATAACCTGAATGATAATGCCATTAATACATCCCAATACACAGCTAAAGGCGGCTCGTTTTCCTTGCGCAATACTACGCCCAACAAACAAAGCCATATCTGGCCCGGGAATAAGCGTTAAAATTATTGCAGCACCAGCAAATTGTAAAAATATATGCCAATCGGGCAACCATGATACCATAAACATCGTGGTAAATGCTTTCATTCTATTTTCGTAAATTTTATTTGTATCTGTTTTTTCAAAACATAGTGCAAGAAATAACTTTGATTGCTTGCATGCAACCAATCTCCTGATAAAACAGAAATAACAAATCCTATTGGGCTCTCAATGATTGGATAGAAAAATGGAACAGTGGAAGAACGTTAAAAAAGTTGTATTGGCCTATTCTGGCGGCCTTGATACATCAATTATTCTAAAATGGTTACAGACAGAACTTGGTGCAGAAGTTGTTACTTTTACTGCTGATCTCGGTCAGGGCGAAGAGTTGGAACCAGCACGCCGTAAAGCAGAAATGCTTGGTGCAAAAGAAATATTTATGGACGATCTGCGTGAAGAATTTGTTCGGGATTTCGTTTTTCCAATGTTTCGTGCCAATGCTGTTTATGAAGGTATCTACCTTCTTGGTACATCAATTGCACGGCCACTTATTTCCAAGCACCTCATTGAAATTGCCAAAAAGACAGGCGCGGATGCCATTGCTCACGGTGCAACAGGCAAAGGTAATGACCAAGTGCGCTTCGAGCTTTCTGCCTATGCGCTCAATCCTGACATAAAAATCATTGCACCTTGGCGTGATTGGAAATTCAAAAGCCGTACAGAATTATTGGAATTTGCCCAAGCTCACCAAATTCCTGTCACGAAAGACAAACAGGGTGAAGCACCATTTTCAGTGGATGCCAACCTGCTACACTCTTCCTCTGAAGGTAAAGTATTGGAAGATCCTTCAGTGCCTGCGCCAGAATATGTGCATATGCGCACCGTTTCGCCAGAGGATGCTCCTGATAAGCCAACCATCATTACAATTGGCTTTAAAAAGGGTGATGCCGTTTCAATTAACGGCGAAGAGATGTCGCCCGCAACATTGCTTGCCAAATTAAATGATTATGGCAGAGATAACGGAATTGGCCGTATAGACTTGGTTGAAAACCGTTTTGTTGGCATGAAATCCCGTGGCGTTTATGAAACACCGGGCGGCACCATTTTATTGGCCGCACACCGCGCTATTGAATCAATCACACTTGACCGCGGCGCAGCTCATTTGAAAGATGAATTGATGCCACGCTATGCTGAATTGATCTATTACGGTTTCTGGTTCTCTCCAGAGCGTAAAATGCTGCAAGCAGCCATTGATCTTTCACAAGAAAATGTCGAAGGTGAAGTTACTTTGAAGCTTTATAAGGGCAATGTTATTGTTCAAGGCCGTAAGAGTGACAAGTCACTTTATTCCAGCAACCTTGTAACATTTGAAGATGATCATGGTGCTTATGACCAGAAAGACGCTGCTGGCTTTATCAAGTTAAATGCTCTGCGTCTGCGTACCTTGGCAGCACGTGACCGCAAATAAAACAACACTATTATAAATATAAAAAGTCCCGAAATTACCTACTTTCGGGACTTTTTTGCAGCTATATATATGAAATCTGTCAATGCGCAGATGAGACAAATAATCGTCTTTTATCCGATAAATCAAAATGAAGGCGCAGACCTATCTGGTCGCCCATCAAAGCTGTTTCACAACCGCTAAATCCATTGGCTTATTCTGCACCGTTTTTGCTATCAATTTTGGATCCATTGCCAGTCAAGTCATGCAATGAGCTAGACCGCTCAAACAACTTAAGCATAAACTTATCGCTTAATTCAGAGCTGCCTAGCCCGTTTTGTCTACCATCCAGACTTATGCCAATACCCAACGAACTGGTATCGCTCTGAATATTTGGGCGTTAACCAACAAATTCACGAACAGAATAATCACTGCTAAAAGAAAACCAATTCCGCCATTGATCAATTTTGGTGTTGGTACTGGATTACGAACTATTGGTCCACTATTATTGCTTTGAAGCCTTACAAAATATAGAATTAGGCATAAGAACGGAATAAATTGTAAAATAGAAGCTGATTTTTCACCAAATCCATCGCGTCCGCGACATATAGCAAGATACATAGCAATAAAAGAGTATATAAATACTGGTATTATTTCTATTATTCCAACCAATTGGGATGGCTTAACATCTATTTTGCATAAAAAACTAATAAGAACATAGCTAAAAATCGTAAAGAATAATGAATTTAGGGCATACAAAAACAGAAATGGCGACCGTGAAAGTGTTCTTTGATTACGATTTACAATATATGCCAATATTGCTCCTAATAAATAAGCAATCATATATTGTGTCATAGTAACAGATATGCCACGCAATACAAAATTATAATCAAACATATTAAATATACACCCTTTATTTGTTATCTATAAAAATAGAATTTTACGCCAATATTTTTTATTGTTTGGAAATTTTCTAATTTTAATTGAAAAATTTATGCCCCCAAACAGCTAATCCATTTGCGAGTGGGGTATAAAAATACCCTGCTTTGTTGTCAAGGCAGGGTATTTAAGTGAAATGATAAATGCTCCACCGATAAACCATTTTCGTTGCGCTTCATTGCAACACCTGATGGTTTTTAATTCTGCATTGTTGCCCTTTATATGTGCTAAATCCTAACGCAACAACGATAATAATCAGCACTCTGACAATACCACTAAGAACATTTCTATCTGTCAAATTAATCCATGTTTAAATTGCTAAAAAGGGAATTTCAGTCATTCACCTTATTTTAAAAAACATTCAAATAGAGCAATATTTTGATAGGTAAAAACATAATTATTATTGTCACAATAAAGCCTATCCAGCCATTCATAAATTGTGGTGTCGGTATTGGATCGCGAATAATTTCCCCTTGATAATTATTTTCAACTCTGAAGGTCATTAACATCAAAGATAATACCGGTATCAATATTAAAAAGGCGGCCGACTTTTGACCAAATGCATCGCGTGCACGAAATACAGCAAGATACATTGAAACAAAGACCCAAAAAAATAACGGTATAGCCACAATTATTGCTGTAAACAGTGGTTGTTGTACATTGATTATTTGTAACAATAAATCGGCTTTATACTCAAGAACATAAAAAACAAAACAATTTACGGTATATAAAAAGAAAAATGGGACTCTTTCTAGAGTTTTATGACTTCTATTCATCACATAACCTAGTATTGCTCCCAAAATACAAGCTAAAAATAATATAAATGCTGTATAAACATCATAATCAGTAATCATAAAAATTATTACAATCCTATTCTTTATTATTTATTATAAATACAATATTATACCAATTTTTATTAGTAATCTTTTTTTGGATTTTTTCTAATTTTGATTGAAAAATTTATGTTCCCTTAGCAGTCAATCAACTTGCGTTCGAGGTATAAAAATACCCCGCTTTGTTGTCAAGGCAGGGCACTAAGTTGAATTATTAAATTGGATTAATGTTGTTCTACCGATAAACCATTTTCGTTGAGTTTCATTTCAACACCAGACGGTTTTAAATCCTGTTTTGCTTCCCTTTTATATGTGTAATATCCTAACGCAGCAACGACAACAATCAGCGCTCCGATAATAACACAAAGAACATTTCTATCCATTAAATTGCTCCCAGCTTATTTCACTAAAGGGGAATATGGAGCAATCTTTGTTATTTCAAGAGCTGCTGTTGCCGGCTTCTATCCTTGCCGTTGACCTGTCGATAAGCAAACGAAGCCGACAACAGACAAGAAGACGGTGTTGTCTTTATTCGACCTCTTTTCTTTATTTAATGCGCTTCATCCCAATTTTTGGCTGCACGCGCATCAACTTTTAACGGAACGGATAGGGACACCGCCGGCATTGTTGCATTTTCCATAACGTTTTTAACAACGCTGATTGTTTTCTCAACTTCATGTTCAGGCACTTCAAATATTAATTCGTCATGCACTTGTAATAGCATTTTGGCTGAAAGTTTTTCGCTGTTTAATGCTGCATCCATTTTAATCATAGCACGCCGTATAATATCGGCAGCCGCCCCTTGAATAGGGGCATTTATCGCGGCGCGCTCATTAAAGGCGCGAATTTGCGGATTTGATGCATTGATCTCTGGATAATGTGCCCGTCTACCAAAAATTGTTTCGACATAGCCATGTTCATGCGCAAATGCCTTGGTTTTTTCCATATAATCTTTAATGCCCGGGAAACGTTCAAAATAGGTGCGGATATATTGCCCAGCTTCTTCACGCGAAATCCCTAGCTGATTGGCAAGACCAAATGCTGAAATACCATATATAATACCAAAATTGATTGCTTTAGCCCGTCTTCTGACTTCAGAAGGCATACCTTCAACAGGGACACCAAACATTTCCGATGCTGTCATTGCATGAATATCAAGCCCATGGGCAAATGCATCTTTTAATGCCTTAATGTCAGCAACATGAGCCAGAACACGCAATTCAATTTGGCTATAATCTGCTGAAATTAGCATGTTACCTGGGCCAGCAATAAAGGCGGCGCGGATTTTGCGTCCTTCAGGTGTTCTAACAGGTATATTTTGCAAATTTGGCTCTGATGACGCCAACCGCCCTGTTGATGTCGCGGCCATGGAATAATTGGTATGAACTCTTCCCGTACGCGGTAAAATATAATTGGGTAGTGCATCTGTATAGGTAGATTTTAGCTTGGTTAATTGCCGCCAATCGACAATCTTGCGCGGTAACTCATGTCCTTCCGCAGCCAAATCCTCTAAAACCTGTGCAGATGTTGACCATTGACCTGTTTTGGTTTTCGAGCCACCAGGTAAACCCATTTTACCAAATAAAATTTCACCCAATTGCTTTGGCGAACCAATATTGAATTTTTCACCGGCCAAGGTGTAAATCTCATCTTCAATGGCTGCTGCTGATTGTGCCAACTCGCCAGACAAACGCGATAATAACTGTCGGTCAACCAAAATGCCGCGTTCTTCCATTCGCGCAAGAACGTCAACCAATGGCCGTTCCAGACGTTCATAAACGCGGCTAATGCCTTGTGCTATAAGTTGCGGTTTTAAGACTTGCCATAAGCGCAGTGTAACATCGGCATCTTCAGCAGCATAGGCTGTTGCTTGTGCCAGATCAACACTGGCAAAACTAGTTGATGCTTTTCCGCTACCAACAACATCTTTATACGCTATTGGTTTATGACCTAACCAGCGTTCTGATAGTGCATCCATTCCATGCGTCAAAGTACCGGCATCAAGCACATAAGATAATAGCATTGTATCATCAAATGATTGGATAGTAATGCCATGCTGCTTCATGACCAACCAATCATATTTCATATTTTGCGCTATTTTTAGAATAGCTGGATTTTCTAGAACTGGCTGCAAAAGAGCCAAAGCCACCTTAATCGGAATTTGCCCTTCAACGTGTCCGCCCCCCAATAAATCTTGCGTACCGGCTACGTGATTAAGTGGAACATAAGCCGCTTTGCCAGCCTGCAGGGCGATGGAAAAACCGACCAGCTCCGCCTGCATTGGATCAAGTGACGTTGTTTCTGTATCAAAAGCAAAAAAGCCCTGATCCACCGCCAAATCAAGCCAATGTTTCAGTTCTTTCTCGTCAGTTATGGTTTGATATGCTGATACATCTATTTTCTGCGCCAATGCTTCTGTTTTACGCTTTTCAGCAAGTTTTTGTGGCGTATCTATTTGGTCTGTTGTGTGCGAATCCGCATCTTGCTTTTCTTGCTGCGGAATACCATCAACATCCGATCCTGTGTCCAGATCTGGACCATGGGCTTCTTTACCCCATTCAACTTCAAGATTTGTCGGCTGAATTGCACTGGCATCACAATCGGTTGCATCTGCAACACGGCGGGTGAGTGTGTTAAATTCCATGGCCTTGAGAAAACCAACAAGCTGCGGCCCATTTGTAGGCTCCAACAGTAATCCATCCAACCCGATTTCCAACGGCACATCCGTTTTTAATGTAACAAGCTCACGGGCGATTTTTGTTTGATCGGCATAGGCCTTGATATTTTCGCGCCGCTTTTGTTGTTTTATATCATCAACATGGGCAAGTAGATTATCCAAGTTCCCAAACTCTTCAATCAATTGCGCTGCTGTTTTTGGGCCAATACCCGGAACACCGGGTACATTATCTGTTGAATCGCCAGTCAATGATTGCAGATCAATCATTTTTTCAGGCGGCACACCCCATTTTTCAATAACTTCAGCAATTCCAATCGGCCGATCTTTCATGCTGTCATACATACCCACCTGATCGGTTACCAACTGCATAAGATCTTTATCGGACGAAATTATTGTCGTTTTTGCGCCATGCTGGCTCGCAAGAAAAGCGTAAGTGGCAATAATATCGTCGGCCTCGTAGCCTTCTTTTTCAATGCATGGAACATTAAACGCCCGCGTGGCCTGCCGAATGAGACTGAATTGCGGAATAAGATCTTCTGGAGGAGAGGGACGGTTTGCTTTATAGTCTGGATAGATTTTTTTTCTGAATGTATCAGAAGAATAATCGAAAATAACAGCAAAATGTGTTGGCACGACGCCGACAGCAGTGTCGCGTGCATCACAAAGGAGCTTCCATAACATATTGCAAAATCCGGCCAAGGCTCCGACAGGCAAGCCATCTTTTTTACGCGTCAATGGTGGTAGAGCATGGTATGCTCGGAAAATGTAACTTGATCCATCGACCAAAAATAGGTGATCATTTTTCTGCATCGTCAATCCTGAAAGCCGAATCTTTAAACTTGTAGGTAACAAACTTAGCTATTTTTTTGTGTTTGCGCTTATTTATTTATATTTTTGCAGCTTTGTTAAAAAATATTAATGTTGTTGCCCTTGAAATGCCATCTTTAAATTCTTTTATATAACCCGTCGGCTAAAAGTCGATATCTCCGGTTGTTGGCTTTGTCCCCTGCCATATCCGGATGCAGCAGCCTCCTTTCCCTCTCCAGGCTGTTGCAAAGTGCAGTGATAAGACCGTTGTGGCATCCCCCTCTCCACAACGGTCTATTTTTTTGGCTCTCATTCAGGTAATTTATTTTAAGCTGGCCAGTTTATTCCATCCCAGTTTATTCCATCATAGTCTTTTTATGCGTTTTTCTATCGTTTTTTGTTTCAATTTCTTGGCATCATTTTTTAAAAAACTTATAAAAAACGGTTTTCCTTTCTTATTCTTTTTAGACCCTTTGTAATAACGAGAATCTGTATTAGAATAAGTTGTTCAACAATATTATTGAACTAAATATAAAAATTAATGACTTAAAAATAAGTAGGGGAATACCATGAAATTTTTAGCAAAAAACTACATAAAAACAGGGATATACTTTTGTATTGGTTTTCTTTTTCTAAGCTTTCAGGCTTCTGCTGAATTGCTGGAAAAAGGTAAACTTTCCATTGGTTCCGATTTGACTTACCCGCCCTATGCTTACATGAGCGACAATAAACCGGCCGGCTTCGATGTGGAATTTTCACAGTTGCTTGCAAAACAAATGGAGTTACAACCGAATTTTGTCGACACCCGTTTTTCCAGTCTAATTACTGGAATTAGGTCGTTCAAATTCGACATTATTGCCTCGGCTATGTTCATTTCAGAAGAACGAAGCAAAGTCCTCGATTTTATTCCTTATATAAAAACGGGCAATTCAATGATGGTTTTGAAGGGGTCTTCCTTCCAACCTGAAACAGAAAATGACTTATGCGGTAAAACAGTAGGCTCGATCCGCGGCGGTGCGTGGGTTCCATCTCTGCGCGCACTCTCAACCAGCTATTGCAGTAAAAATGGTAAAGCTCAGTTGACTGTCAACGAATATGATACGGATCCACAAGTCACACAGGCATTACGCTCAGGTACAATTGATGTGCAAATGTCAGATGCCAGCGTGATTGCAAGTGTCATGGAGCGGTTTCCTGGCCAGTTTCAGGTAACAAGCCATGAATTGATTTATCCGGTACTCATCGGAATTGGTGTTGGCAAAAACAATAAAGATATCAGCAAGCAAATTTCACAAGCTTTCGAGGCTGTCCGGCAAGATGGAAGTTATGCCAAATTACTGGAAAAATATCACTTTTTTGCCCCTGATCAGAACGATATTGATGCTGCCATCAACAAGCTGAAATAAATCTGGCAAAGTGGAATGATACTATGGCGTTCGATTGGTATTATACATTCGGCCTGCTTGTGGATTCAAATTTCTGGTTTGCAACATTATTGGTCATTGAACTGAGCGTACTGAGTTGGCTTATAGCGGCGACTATTGGCTTTATTCTTGCTCAGGCAAAATTGTCCGATAAAACAGTTATTTCACTAGCGGCCAGTGGTTATATCTGGTTTTTTCGCAGTTTACCCTTATTGGTTCTGCTAATATTTGTATCCTGCCTACCACAGATATTTCCTTCAACGCGCACGATACTATCAAGCGCGTTCATTACTGGGCTCATTTCGCTTGTACTAAGCGAAGCGGCATATATGGCAGAAATACACCGTGGGGGGCTGATATCAGTTCCCCACGGACAAACTGAAGCGGCAAAGTCGCTTGGTATTAAATTTTTCGGATTACAAAGACTGATTATTGTTCCGCAAGCGTTAAAAATATCTATGCCGACTTTGGCAAATCAATTTGTCACTATCGTCAAGCTGACGTCGCTTGTTTCGGTTGTTTCATTGGCGGAAATTCTTGTCGTCGGCCAACGTCTTTACACGCAAAACTTTCTTGTTCTCGAAACAATGGCTGCCGTGGCTTTTTATTACATTGCCATCGTCACGGTTTTTAGCGTGGCATTACGGTGGATAGAAAAACGCTGTGATGTGCGTTTCAAATCGCAAAAAATCGGCACAATTGATGACGAAACAATTCGAAAACGCATTGGACAAAATCTGAAATTTCCAGATCTATCTCAACCAAATGACGCTGTTTTAGCGCTAGACGCGCGTAAACTTTCAAAGTCTTATGGAACGCATAAAGTGCTATCTGATATAAACCTTGAAGTCAAAAATGGAGAGGTCATTTCAATTATCGGTCCTTCCGGTTCTGGAAAAACGACATTTATCCGTTTGCTCAACGGCTTGGAAAAAGCCAACCAAGGCGAAATTTTGCTACATGGCAAAAAGTTTATCCATGCCGAGCAAAAACCTTCAGGGCATTCGACATTCTGGCAAGACCGCTCAATGATTGTTGACATCGGCATGGTTTTTCAGAGCTTCAATCTTTTTCACCATCTCACCGTGCTCGATAATGTATTGCTTGCCGCACTTTATCATAAGCGGGGAACACGGGCGCAATTGACACCCTATGCCTATGCATATCTCGATAAAGTTGGCATGGCACATCATGCTTTAAAATATCCTCACCAATTGTCTGGCGGTCAACAACAACGCGTTGCAATTGCCAGAACGATGATGATGCAACCGAAAATTATTCTTTTCGACGAGCCAACATCTGCTCTTGATCCAGAAATGGTCGGTGAAGTGCTCGAAGTCATCAAAAAACTTGCACAGGCTGGCACGACTTTGGTGATCGTTACCCACGAAATGAGGTTTGCTTTCGATATTTCCGACAGGATCATTTTTATGGAAAACGGTTCCATCATTTGTGACTCCACACCGGAAGTATTGTTGGGGGGATCCGTTTTGCGTGTCAAAAAATTCCTTCAAACCAGCGGTTTAATAACAGGATAAAAATATGACCAAAGAATCCGCTTCTATCAGAATTAGTGCTGCAATACGTGAAGACATTTTTCGTGGGCAGCTTCTTTCCGGTACCAGCCTTATCGAAACAGAACTTACGGAAAAATATAAAGTTTCGCGCAATACATTGCGCGAAGCCTTCCAATTGCTACACATGCAAGGCTTAGTCACACAGGAAAGAAACAAAAGTGTCCGCATACGACGAATGACGCTCGCCGATATGAAAGATATTTTTGTTGTCCGGCGTCTTCTTGAACTCTCCGCGCTTGATCGTCAGGAAGGCATCACCACTGAATGGCTTGATAAGATGAGACAGTTGATCGCTTGCGAAGAAAAAGCCGTTGTTTCTTCTCAGGCAAAAAGTATCGGAACATATAGTCTTATTTTTCACCAACACATTGTAGCACTGCACAAAAGCGAACGCATTGATCAAATGTTTTCGACGATCATTCCTCAATTGCGTTTGATCTTCATTTCCGGTCCGCTTGAATTATCGTTTCAAACACAATGGGTAAAACGTGAATTCGAGATTTGGCAACTGTTATCGACCAATCAATTCGACAAAGCCAAACAAGCCTTGAGCGACTATCTCGATGACTCTGAAAAATATCTCATCACATCTTCAATTGACGATGAACAACCACTTGAAAGCTTATTAATGGAGGTAAATTATGGCTTATAGGGAAGCTGCTTACAGAGCCGAAGAAGGATCGGCACTAACAGTTGATAAAGAATTTTATGACCGTATTGCCCGCGCAGTGGGACCCGATACACTTATTGATGAAATTGTCATTCCGATACGGGACGCGAAAGCATGGAAAGTTCCAGCTGGTCATGTCTTCCGCGTAAAAACTTTGGAAGGCCCGCAAGTTGGCGATTTTAATATATGGTCATCCGATGATCCTCGTGAACGCATGTGGGCAGCACGGACACGGCAATTACAACGGGCTCATGTCAGTACTTATGACCGTTTATGGTCGAATTTACCGTTTATCCGCCCAATGGTAACCATTATAGAAGACACGCTGGCAAATTATGGCGTTGATGAAGACGGTGGCAGAATCCATGACCTTCTCGGCACACGGTGTGACCCTTATGTAAACAGATTATTGACCGGCAAGGATTTTAACTTTCATTGCCATTCAAATTTGACACGTGCGGTATTGCCACTCGGCCTTACTGAATTCGATGTCCATGATGTGCTTAATATCTTCCAATGCACAGGTCTTAACAGCGATGACCAGTATTTTATGAAAGACTGCCCGGCAAAACCAGGTGACCATTTGACATTTTTTACAGAAATCAATGTTTTATGCGCACTATCATGCTGCCCAGGAGGAGACCTTTCCATTGATCTGTGGGGACCAGATGCGCGCGATCCGCTGGAAACATGTCATCCTATTGGTATTGAAATACACAAAGTAGACAAAGCGCTTCTTGAGGGCTGGAAACAGCCAGAACGTTCGCCTTATGCAGGTTTCCACGGGCTGAAGCTCGATTCGGTTGACTGGGAAAACCGCAAAAAACAGTTATCGGGGTGTGGTTGTTGAATTTACAATAATTCTACGACTTTATCACGAAAGTAAAATTCAAAGATTGAGCTAGAAAGACACTCGGTTCAATCTTTAATGTGGCTCCACATGGCGTTTTCGCCAATTTTTGTAAGCAAAGCGTCATGGGCCGCTTTATCTTCTTCACTTAATCGGCTTGGCAATGGTTGGGGGCGCGCTTTCAGAACAATTTTGCCTTGATCCTCATTTTCATTGGATTTTCTGTCGGTATTTGCGCCACCAAATCCCAATGCACCCTGTTTGCCGCCAATAAGCTCAATATAAACATCTGCCAGAATTTCAGAGTCGAGCAACGCACCGTGAAGGGTACGGCGTGAATTATCTATGCCGAAACGTTTACATAAAGCATCCAAAGAATTTGGCCCCATGGGAAATTTTCTTCGTGCCATGGCCAATGTGTCGATGATACGATCAACACTAATCAATGGTTTATTTATTCTACCAAGTTCTGCATTGAGAAAGCCAAGGTCAAAACTGGCATTGTGAGCGATAAGCGTTGCGCCCTCGATGAAATTTAGAAAGTCATCGGCAACTTCTTCAAATTTTGGCTCATCTTTTAACCGTTCATTGGTCAATCCGTGAACCGCTACAACCTCATCTGGTATAATGACACCCTGAGGATTCAAATATACATGGAATGTTTTTCCTGTGAGATAGCGGTCGATCATTTCAACGCAACCGATTTCAACAACGCGGTCGGTTTCTTTATGAAGTCCCGTTGTTTCCGTATCAAAGATTATCTCACGCATAAAAACAGCTTTCTGTTGTATCCTATCGAAAGTTTATAAATGAAGTTCAGAATTGCATAGTGGTTTTATCCACTTTCGCAATATTTTGTCACAATAAACCTAACTAGCACGCGATCTGAAACTCTATTTCAGACATTTTCTGTCATAGACCGTTTTAATGCACAATTGTGTGAAACAGGCTGTCTCTCTCATCAATTCCGCTAAGGAAAACTACCTTTTTAACAAGACTGAACAGGGTTGGTATGCCCCATTTATCAGCGCCCACCAATTAAATGGCTAATAATGTTATCAACTTCGTTTTCAGCGTATTCCAAGCCCTTACTGGTATCGATGATAAAATCGGCTCTCATACGTTTTTCGCTATCTGGTATTTGACGGGCTAACACTGCCTGAAATTTTTCTTCTGTCCAGCCGTCGCGCTGCAACACCCGTTGACGTTGTATCTCCATAGGTGCTGAAACAACGGCAATTTTATCAACCCGTTGCAGCCCACCCGTTTCAAACAATAAGGGTATATCAAGCACAACAAGCTTATCGCCATTTTTACGGTGTGCTGCAACAAAGGCATTTTCTTTTTCACGCACCAATGGATGAATAATCTTTTCCAATGAAACAAGCTTTGCAGGCTCTTGCACAATTTGCCGTGAAATCTTAGCCCGATCTATGTGATTATCGGTCAAGCAATCATCAAAAATTGCTTTAACACGTTTTATAACACTTTCGTCCTGATAGAGCTGATGCACCGTTTCATCGGCATCATAAACAGGAATCCCCTTTTGTTTGAAGAATTTCGCCGTCGTAGATTTTCCCATGCCGATTGAGCCGGTAAGCCCTAGAACAATCATTTTTCACCCATATTACGCAATATTTCTGATCTTAATTGTTCATCAACTTCTGGTCTAACACCAAACCAACGTTCAAATCCAGGTACCGCCTGATGCAACAACATACCAATACCATCAACCGTTTTGAGCCCAAGCTTTTGTGCCTGTGCTAAAATAGGCGTAATCAGTGGCGTATAAACAATATCTGTAACAAGGGCTGTAGGCTTGGCGGAATCGAGATTAATAAAGGCATCATTTCCAGGTGTATTAAATCTGTTTTCCATTCCAAGAGATGTTGTATTGACGATAAAATCGACCTCGCGCACCAAACTATCCAATTTATCCCATAAATGGGCTTGAACAGGTTTACCAAAATGCTCGGCAAGTTCATCAGCACGGGCTTTTGTACGGTTAACCAGATAAATACGGTCAAAACCACGTTGTTTCAAAGTATAGATAACGGCGCGTGATGCTCCACCTGCGCCGATCACCAAAGCGGCACCACCTACCCATCCCGGTGCAAAGTCATCAAGGTTGGCGGCAAATCCATAACCGTCCGTGTTAGTTGCGCAAAGATGCCCGTTTTCAAACCACAATGTATTGGCCGCACCAATTGTTGTTGCAAT
Source organism: uncultured Bartonella sp. (assembly GCA_945285915.1). Classification (GTDB taxonomy): domain Bacteria; phylum Pseudomonadota; class Alphaproteobacteria; order Rhizobiales; family Rhizobiaceae; genus Bartonella. Next base: position 14,377 of record CALYQL010000016.1, on the reverse strand, counting down.
GGCATCCCTTTTTTCCGCAAGGCGAAAAGCTTCACTTTTATGCGGTATTGTAACATTACCTCCACAAAAGCCCTGATTTTGCAGCGTATTGATAAAGTTGGAAAATTCTTCCGGCGCAACTTCGATCGGGTCATACTGACCAGATATATTATATTTTTTCAGCCAGAAACGATGAATTTGTGGCGAACGTGAATGAAGTACCGGATAGCCCGTTACAAAAGCGTGCGGAGCTTGATGATTTTTTTCATCTACCATCTTATTTATCAATGATTCCCAATATACGAAGATTTTTTAATAATACCAAAAGCGGTAAGCCAATTATTGTAAAATAATCGCCTTCAATTTTTTCAAACAATTGAATACCTTCACCCTCTATCTGATAGGTACCTACACTTCCCAATATCTTTTCACCAACATTTGCAAGATAGTTTTGTATGAATTTGTCTGAAAGCGGACGCATTTTCATGGACGCTGTAGCAACATCTGCCGCGATCACTTCACCATTTTTGACCAAAACAATTCCGCTATGAAGATAATGTGTTTTGCCTGAAAGCGCGGTAAGCCGGTGATACGCTTCCTCCAAATTAGGTGCTTTATGAAGAACTTGTCCTTCAAATTCCAGCGTTTGATCACACCCGATAATGACGGATTGAGGAATTCGGCGGGATACATCTTTTGCTTTCGCTTCCGCCAATTTCAGTGCCAATTCTTTCGGTGTAATATCGCCAAAAGTTGCATCCAATTGTCTTTCGTCAATTTTAGCACCTTCAACATCGAATGTTAAACCGGCATTTTTCAATAATTGTGCGCGAAAAGGGCTCAATGAGGCAAGAACGAGTGTGTCTTTATGCATGATTATATCTTTTAAACAGACTGTTATTCTTTTTGAGTCCGGGCATATAATTCAAGGATAGCAGTGGCTGTTTCTTCAATTGAACGCCTTGTTACATCTATCACAGGCCAGTTATTACGCGCACAAATTCTTCTCGCATAAATAAGTTCTTGGGCAATATTGCCGCGGTCGGTATAGCTTTCCGTCATAAGCCCACCACCAATTTCACGGCTTTGTCTTACCTGACTAATCCGTTCGGCAGATGCTATAAGGCCGACAATAAGAGAATTTTTAGCCTCGAATAATTCTGCTGGCGGTTCAACCGATGGTACAAGTGGAACATTGGCTGTTTTTATACCGCGATTAGCAAGGTAGATGCTGGTTGGTGTCTTTGATGTTCTTGAAATGCCGACAAGAATAACATCTGCATCAGACAGTCCATCAGTCAATTGCCCATCATCATGATCCATTGTGTAATTCAGTGCTTCAATCCGTTTGAAATAATCGGCATTTAATTCATGTTGTGCACTGGCGCGCCGATTTGCTGAAATTCCCAAATAGGAATGAAAAGCTCGAAACAATGGATCAAGAACCGAAACTGCTGGAACACCAATTGCTTGGCAGGCAGAATCAAGTTCCTTAGCCATGTGATCATCAACAATAGTGTAAAGGACAATACCGGGTTCACGACCAATATGGGTGATAACCTCGCGTAATTGCGCATCATTACGAATCATCGGATAGATATGCTCTATCGCCCGCGCTTCTTCATATTGTGATGCAACGGCTCTTGCTGCAGCGATTAGAGTTTCCCCAGTTGCGTCAGAAATCATATATAAATGGAAGTCCATTTTCATTTTTTTTCACATGATTCACAGATGGTTGTTGATAATAGTGCAAAGTATGTGTGCGTTTCCCACAATCTTAAAAATCAGAGGATAACTTATGAATGTTATACACAACCTTAGAGCCTGTGGGAAAGTTAAAAGTCATTTTTTTAATTACGGGGATAACTTCCATTGTGAGGCAAATTTTTTAAGAGATTAACCGTAAAAATATCATTCATTAAATAAATTGTTTTTATAAGATTATTTTCCATTTTTGATAATTTGCTAACCATTGAATCATCAATTTGAAAAATTATAAAAAAATCCATGACTTTTGTGGAAAAAACTTGGTTAATAAATAATTAACAGTAAACACAGACTCTAAGAATCAGAATCCCTTTTTAAAAGTATTTCTTTCTTTAAAAGGCCTGTTGGAAAAGTGAGTGCATACAATGACAAAAAAGGTCCTCGACGTTTTACAAGGAAAAAGAGTTTCATCACCACCCATCTGGTTGATGCGACAAGCAGGACGTTTTTTGCCTGAATATCGAAAAGTTCGTGAACAAGCAGGAAGCTTTCTTAATCTGTGTTATAATCCAGAATTGGCATTTGAAGTGACAATGCAGCCTATCAGACGATTTGGTTTTGATGCTGCTATTCTGTTTTCTGATATTTTGGTTGTACCCCATGCATTGGGTCGAAATCTTCGTTTTGAAGAAGGTGAAGGTCCGATACTCGATCCTTTATCCTTAGATGACATTGCGCGATTAAACGTTGAAAAGGCTCAGGATAGATTATCGGCAAGTTTTGAAACATTGCGATTGTTGAAAAAGGGTTTACCTGAAGATACAACCCTTATTGGCTTTTGTGGTGCACCATGGACTGTGGCAACCTATATGATAGCCGGTCGTGGTACATCGGATCAGGCACCTGCCCGTTTATTTGGATTTCGTCATCGCCAAGAAATGAAGATGTTATTGGACAATCTTGCAGATGTTTCAGCAGATTATCTCATACATCAGATTGAAGCCGGTGCAGATGTTGTACAGATTTTTGATTCTTGGGCAGGTATTCTTGATGAAGCAAGCTTTGAAGCTTATGCCATGGAACCCGTTAAACGTATGGTTAGTCGAATAAGGTCAGTTTACGCTGATGTTCCTATTATAGGTTTTCCAAAAGGGGCTGGTGCGCTTTATAAGGATTATGCTGAAAAAACTGGTGTAACAGCTGTCGGCCTTGATTGGTCTGTACCAATTTCATTGGCTAAAGAGCTGCAGAAAAAAACACCTATTCAAGGAAACCTTGATCCATTAAGACTCGTTGCTGGTGGTGAAGCTTTGGATAATGGCGTTAAGGCTATTTTGAAACATTTAGCCAATGAGCCGCTGATATTTAATCTTGGTCATGGTATTCCACAACAAACACCAATAGAAAATGTGGAAAAACTGGTGAAACAAGTCAGGAGTTTTAATCGATGAAATCGTCTCATAAACCTATGACGACAGGTGCAATATGGTTGCGTGCTGTTGTTTCAATATTGATAGTTGTTATAGTTTTGTGGGGGTTGTTTCACGTGAATCCAGACGATTATCCTAATGCTGTTTTATGGATAAAAGCGGTTCATGTTATAGCCGTTATAAGCTGGATGGCGGGAATGTTATATCTGCCACGATTATTTGTTTATCATTGCCGTGCAGAGATCGGCAGTCAACAATCAGAAACGTTCAAAATTATGGAACGTCGCTTATTACGGGCTATAATCAATCCGGCAATGATCGTTTCATGGATAACTGGTTTATGGATGGCTTGGGAAGTTTACCAGTTTCATGGTGGTTGGTTACATTTCAAACTGACAGCTGTGGTTTTATTATCTGGTTTTCACGGGGTTTTATCGCGCGGTGTGCGCCATTTTGCTGAAGATCGAAATAATTTTTCTGAAAAAACATGGCGTATTTTGAACGAAGTGCCAACAGTTTTAATGATAATCGCGGTTATTGCTGTGATTGTAAAACCGTTTTAATGAAAACAACTTGATTTATCAAAAATTGAGGGATAACAGATAAGAAATTTTCTTTTTCTATTTTCCATGCTTCCAAAAATTGGAACAATTAATTGGAAAATGGCTCTCCATCTACAATAAGAGCAGATATTTATGCAAGAAATGCAACAGATGAAATTACAAGAGCTTAAGAGCAAAACACCCGTTGAACTTGTCGCTTTTGCGGAATCATTGGAAGTTGAAAACGCTTCCTTGATGCGTAAGCAAGAACTGATGTTTGCTATTCTTAAAAAATTGGCCCTTCAAGATGTCGAAATTATCGGTGAAGGTGTCGTAGAAGTTCTTCTCGATGGGTTTGGATTTTTACGTTCGGCAGATGCAAATTATCTTCCAGGTCCAGACGATATCTATCTATCACCATCTCAAATTCGTCGTTTCTCACTTAAAACCGGCGATACTGTTGAAGGTCCTATTCGTAGTCCTAAAGAAGGCGAGCGGTATTTCGCTCTGCTGAAAATCAATACAATCAATTTTGAAGATCCGGAAAAGATCCGTCATAAAATCCATTTTGATAATTTGACTCCTCTTTATCCAAATGAACGTTTGAGAATGGAACTGGAAGACCCGACAGGTAAAGATATGTCGGCACGTGTGATCGATCTGGTTTCTCCTTTGGGTAAGGGACAACGTGGCTTGATCGTTGCGCCGCCAAGAACCGGTAAAACAGTTTTATTACAAAACATCGCCCATTCGATTACAGCCAATCATCCGGAATGTTTTTTAATTGTCCTATTAATTGATGAACGTCCTGAAGAAGTGACTGATATGCAGCGTTCCGTGAAGGGCGAAGTTGTGTCTTCAACATTCGATGAACCGGCTTCCCGTCACGTACAGGTTGCAGAAATGGTTATCGAAAAGGCTAAGCGACTCGTTGAACATGGCCGCGATGTTGTTATTCTTCTGGATTCAATTACCCGTCTTGGCCGTGCCTATAATACGGTTGTGCCATCATCCGGTAAAGTTTTAACAGGTGGTGTTGATGCAAATGCTTTACAGCGTCCAAAAAGATTTTTTGGTGCTGCCCGTAATATTGAAGAAGGCGGATCACTAACCATTATTGCTACAGCATTGATTGATACTGGTAGTCGTATGGATGAAGTGATTTTCGAAGAATTCAAGGGTACAGGTAACTCGGAAATCGTACTCGATCGTAAAGTTGCAGATAAGCGTATATTCCCTGCAATGGATATTTTGAAATCTGGTACACGTAAGGAAGACTTGTTGGTATCACGCCAAGATCTGCAGAAGATATTTGTTTTACGCAGAATTCTTGCGCCTATGGGAACAACGGATGCAATAGAGTTTTTGATCGATAAATTGAAACAGACCAAAACCAATGGTGAATTTTTCGACTCAATGAACACTTGATATAATTATATCGGTTTGCATGATTAAATCCGTCCGGTAAAAAAATCGGGCGGATTTTCTTTTATATTGGGAAAAGTGGTTCGGCTTCTTAGTTAGTAGAGTTGCGCGGTGGTGCGAGGAAGGAGATAGAATTGGATACGATATTTGCCCTTTCTAGTGGGAAACTTCCAAGTGGTGTCGCGGTGATACGCGTATCCGGTAATCAAGTTCAGAACATTATCAAAAGCATTCGTGGCAAAGTGCCCCCTGCCCGTATGATGGCATATGGACTACTTCATTCTCTAGAACATGAATTTCTGGATTCCGCATTAACGGTATTTTTTCCGGCACCAAACAGTTTTACTGGTGAAGACTGTGTAGAATTTCATCTGCATGGCGGTAAGGCAGTTGTTGCGCGTTTTTTGAATGAATTATCAAAATTTGAAAATTGTCGAATTGCTGAAGCTGGGGAATTTTCCAAACGTGCATTTGCGAACGGTAAATTGGATTTAACAGAGGCAGAAGGTCTCGCTGACCTCATTGACGCTGAAACAGAAAGTCAACGTCGGCTGGCTGTTATGGGTGCCAGTGGTGCGCTAGCAGAACTTTATCGAGAATGGCGCCAAGAATTGCTTCAAGCAAGAGCAATGATAGAGGCGGAATTGGACTTTGTTGAAGAACAGGATATTCCCGATTCTGTCTCTGATCGAATATGGGATAAATTAAAGCTGTTAAATTTAGCTATAAAGAAACATGTTGCCGATGGATATCGTGCGCAGGCGATGCGTGATGGTATTAAAATTGTTATTGCTGGAGCGCCAAATTCTGGAAAGTCTAGTATAATCAATAGGTTAGCAGGAAGAGATGTCGCAATTGTTACCGATGAAGAAGGAACAACCCGTGATGCCTTGGAAATTCGATTGATATTGGCTGGCTTACCGGTGTTGGTTACGGATACTGCAGGTATTCGTGAGACGGCTAATAAAGTGGAAAAGATTGGTATTGATACCGCATTGAAGAGGTTGCAAGAAGCTGATCTTATTCTCCATATTGAGGATATGAGTTCACCGGTAGAGATAACGCTGCCAGCGGAAAATAAAGCCGAGATATGGCGTCTCGGAAATAAAGTTGATCTCGTTAGCGGTGATGATAGCAGATGGCCAATTCAGTTTTCGGCCGAGACTGGTGAAGGATTTGAAAAGTTTCTGAATAAGCTGATTGATTTTTGTAGTAGTTTTTCAGAGTCACTAGGCGACTTGGTACCAGCGAGAAAACGCCAGTTTGATCTTTTAGAAGAAACAATCAGTGAAATAGATTCTGCCTTGATGTTAAAAGATCTTGATTTGACACTTAGGGCAGAACATTTGCGTAGAGCAAGTGATATGTTGGGTCGTATTACTGGTGATATTGATGTTGAAGATATTCTTGATGTCATATTTTCGCAATTTTGCGTCGGAAAATAATGATTCACGTGAAACATTTGTCTTTTTCAGTGAATTGACTTGAATAATGATTCACGTGAAACAATCAGTGTGTTAAAGACTAACTATATTGCTTAATGAAGCAAACTTGATTCCTGTAATAAATGGTAATTGGTCCATGTTTCACGTGAAACGGGTACAGAAGTGACGGCTGGAATAAAATTGTTAGATAAATTTGATGTTATCGTTGTTGGTGGCGGACATGCTGGTTGTGAAGCGGCATCTGCCTCAGCGCGCACTGGCGCACGTACGGCACTCGTCACAAATCATTTTTCGACAATTGGTACAATGTCATGCAATCCTGCGATTGGTGGTCTCGGTAAAGGTCATCTTGTTCGAGAGGTCGACGCTCTTGACGGATTGATGGGGCGCGCTGCCGATCAAGCAGGAATACAGTTTCGCTTATTAAATCGACGGAAAGGTCCAGCGGTAAGAGGACCACGCACACAGGCAGATAGAAAACTCTATAAGCTGGCGATGCAAAACCTCATTCGTGAACAAGATAATCTTGTTGTTATCGAAGATGAAGTTATTGATCTCCTTGTTAATGAAGGGATGGTCAATGGTGTCGTTGGAAAAAATCATGGAGAAATGAAATCTGCGGCCGTTGTTTTAACGACCGGTACATTCCTGCGCGGGCTTATTCATATCGGCGAAAAGACTTGGCCCGCTGGACGAATGGGTGAAGAACCAAGTGATAGGCTTGGTGAGCGTTTGGCTAGTTATCAAATAAAACTAGGTCGTTTGAAAACAGGTACCCCTGCCCGATTGAGTAAAAAAACGATAGATTGGGATAGGCTCGTAAAACAATGTGCAGATGAAGATCCTGTTCCTTTTTCATTTTTGACAGATAAAATTGAAACACTGCAAATAGAATGTGCAGTTACACGTACAAATGAAAAAACGCATAAGATCATTCAGGATAATTTGCATCGCTCAGCAATGTATTCAGGCGCAATTAAGGGAATTGGTCCACGATATTGCCCATCTATTGAAGATAAGATTGTAAAGTTTGGCGAACGTGATGGTCATCAGATATTTTTAGAACCGGAGGGATTAGATGACGACACAGTTTATCCTAATGGTGTGTCGACTTCCCTACCCGAAGATGCCCAATATGCATTTTTGAAAACTATCGAAGGATTGGAAAACGTAACAGTTCTTCAACCTGGCTATGCAATCGAATATGATTTTGTTGATCCTCGTCAGTTGAATGCTAGTCTAGAATTAAAGGCTTTGTCTGGTCTATTCTTGGCTGGTCAAATCAATGGAACAACCGGTTATGAAGAAGCCGCAGCCCAAGGGTTGGTTGCCGGAGTAAACGCGGCAAATTACGCTTCAAACACAAAGCCAATGATTATTAGCCGTTCTATGGCTTATATTGGTGTGATGATTGATGACTTGATAACGCGAGGCGTTAGTGAACCTTATAGAATGTTTACTTCTCGCGCTGAGTTTCGTTTGTCATTGCGTGCTGATAACGCTGACGAACGTTTAACCTCTCTTGGTGATGAATGGCATCTCGTTGGTTCGCATCGTTTAACGCGGTTTAATGAGAAAATGCAATTGATAGCACAAGCACGAGAATTGTGTCAGTCGCTTCATATGACACCAAATGAAGCGTCCGATAAGGGTATACAAATAAAACATGATGGTGTTCGTCGTAGTGCGTATGACTTATTAGCTTACCCTGATATGTCATTAGACCAGCTTGCTGAGATTTGGCCAGAGCTTAATAATATTGATAGAAAAACAGCGGAAGCTATTGAAATTGAAGCACAATATGCTGTTTATCTCGATCGTCAGGCTAAAGATATTGCTAATATGCAAAGAGATGAACAACTGCATATTCCTGATGATTTAGATTTCGATCATATCTCTGGTTTATCTAATGAGTTAAAAGCTAAAATAAAGCTAAGGGAACCAAAATCTATTGCTGATGCGCAAAAGATAGACGGAATGACACCTGCAGCATTGTCTCTCATTATTACGCATATTCAACGGTTGCGTAACCAAAGCAAAAAGAGTGCGTAATGAGCGACACATTAGCTTTAAAATATGAAGGTCTGCAGAATATATTTCCCGCTGTTTCACGTGAAACTGTGGAACTGTTGGTGAAATATGAAGAAGCGGTTAGAAAATGGCAACCGCATATCAATTTGATAGCCAATGCAACCTTGCCGCAATTATGGACTCGGCATATTTTAGACAGCGCACAGGTTTATCCATTGGATATGGAAGCTAGTAACTGGTGCGATATAGGATCTGGTGGTGGTTTTCCAGGTATTGTTACCGCAATATTCTTAAAGCAAAATGGTAACGGCCATATAAAGCTTATTGAAAGCAATGGTAAAAAGGCATCGTTTTTACGCAGCGTTATCGCAGAGTTGAATTTGCCTGCAACTGTATATCAACGCCGCATAGAAGATTGTTATCTTGATATTGATAATGTCCAAGTTATCAGTTCGCGTGCCTTGGCTTCGTTGAAAAAGCTGTTTGAGTTGTGTCAGCCATGGTTCGAAAAAGGAACGACAGCTCTGTTTCAAAAGGGGCAGGATTTCGCCAGCGAACTTGAAGAAGCGCGTGTGGATTGGCTTTTTGAGTTCGAAAAATTTAATAGCAAAATAGATAAGAAGTCGGTCATTTTAAAATTTAATAATGTCCGTCAGCGCAAAGGGTGAATTAAAATGAGCGAAACACGTATTATCGCCATTGCAAACCAAAAGGGTGGGGTTGGTAAAACGACAACTGCCATCAATCTGGCAACGGCTCTTGCAGCAATAGGCGAGACAGTTTTGGTTATGGATATTGATCCACAAGGTAACGCCAGTACAGGTCTTGGCATTGACCGTAATAATCGTTCACTATCATCTTATGATGTCCTTGTGAATGGAGCATCAGTTACAGATGCGGCTTTGGCAACTGAAGTTCCAAACCTATTTGTTGTTCCATCTACGCTTGATCTACTGGGTGTTGAAATGGAAATAGCCCCTGCTCAGGATCGTATAACACGCTTACAAAAGGCGTTGCGTGGTGATCCGTCGGTGACCGAAAAATTCACCTATATATTGATAGATTGTCCGCCATCCCTCAATTTATTGACATTGAATGCTATGGGATCAGCCAATTCTGTTCTTGTCCCACTACAATGTGAGTTTCTGGCCTTGGAAGGTCTTAGTCAGTTGCTTGAAACTGTGAAACAGGTGCGTGGTTCGCTTAACCCAACGCTTGAAATACAAGGCATTGTTTTAACAATGTATGATGGGCGTAATAACCTTTCAAATCAGGTTGTCGATGATGTTCGATCATTTATGGGGGACAAGGTTTATAAGACTGTTATTCCGCGCAATGTTCGAATTTCTGAAGCACCATCGTTCGGTAAGCCTGCACTTCTTTATGATTTAAAATGTGCTGGTAGCCAAGCTTATCTGCAATTGGCTTCAGAAGTTATTCAACGTGAACGGCGTTTAAGAGCCGCTTAATCTATAATTATGAATTGATAAACAAGGGAAGTCAAATGAGCGATGATCAATCTAGAAAACGGTTAGGTCGGGGATTAGCCGCACTCATTGGAGATATTGATCTTGGTGTAAGCAAGCCGTCATCTCAACCACAAGAGATGATTGTGTCAGAACGTCAGGTACCGATAGAGTTTATTTCCCGTAATCCACAAAACCCACGTCGGCATTTTACCGATTCAGAATTGGATGACCTTGCCCAATCGATACGAGAACACGGAATTGTTCAACCTGTCGTTGTGCGTCCGTCTTCCGATCATCCTAACAGGTTTGAGCTGATTGCTGGCGAACGTCGTTGGAGAGCAGCGCAGCGCGCTAATTTAACCAGTCTACCAGTGATAGTTCGTGATGTTGATGATCGTACAGCACTGGAATTGGCTATTATTGAAAATGTCCAACGCTCTGATCTTAATCCGCTAGAAGAGGGGATGGGCTATCAACAACTGATTGATGAGCATGACTATACACAACAGGATCTTGCACAAGTTATCGGCAAAAGCCGAAGCCATGTGGCCAATACACTTCGACTGTTGAAGCTACCTCCTAAGGTTCAGCAATTTATCAATGAAGGCCAGCTTTCTGCTGGTCATGCGCGTTGCCTTATTACAGTTGATGACCCACAGGCTCTTGCTGAGCGAATTATTAGGGAAGGGCTCTCAGTGCGCCAAGCAGAAGCACTGGCAAATGAGCAGTCCAATCCAAAGGCGAAAAAGCGTACCCCTGCCGAAAAGGATGCTGATACAAAGTCGCTTGAGAAACTACTTGCCGACGTTATCGGTATGAAAGTGGCCATCAAACATGGCAAAAAAGGCGGTGACGTCAAAATCCATTATTCGTCGTTAGAACAATTGGATGATATTTGCCGCCGATTGCAAAGCTAGATGAAGACTGAAAAAAAGTTCAATCTTTACTCAATGACTTTAAAATATTCGGCTAAATAATTTATTGGCTGACAAAATATGGTTATTGATAACGTGCTCAAAGCATTTCATTAGCGGGTAACACGATAATGTTGCCCGCTATTTTTCTGTCATTCACAATTAGGTCGTCATATTTGGACAGGAAAACCGCAAGATCTGATGTTGATAAGATAAGTTCAACACAGTTTATAAGCCAAAAATATTCCGCTCAAATAGCAATATAAAGCAAAATAAATTATTACAAACAATAGGTTATAGCAATATTTCTTATTGCTCTAAAACTTTACGAATGCGGTCTGCAAATTGTTTGCCAAATTCAAGATTCTCTTTTGAGACAGTTGTACTATCGTCGAAAATAGCGTCTTGATCTTCCAGTGAAGAAGCCGCGGCTAAAGCTGCCTGCAAAGCCAAATACCCAACGACATAGTCTTTTGGCTCAAGTGCATTTTTTTTCAAAATATCCATAATTTTGGCATTTTTGGATAGGGTTGCGGTCAATCCCTCAATACTGCTGTCGTTGCCAGTATCAGCTTCAGAAAGTGTTATTGACGCATCTGCCATATCTTTCTGGATAGCTTCCATTTTGGCCAAAAAGTCTTCATTTAATGGATAAGTTGCAACAATTTTTGGATTACTGGTTGGAGAAATATAGAATTCGTCATTTTTCTGGGGCTTTTTCGGAGCCTCTTCTGAAAACGCATTTAAAGGCCAGACGACGAGACAAAGGGCGATGATAATTCGTTTTATAAACATTTAGAATTGATCCTTGCGTTTTCTAATTTCAGCAAAAACAGCAACATCTGAAGCATCTTTCATTGCAAGTGTCTGACGGACTGCCTGATCGTTGCAACGAAGAAATGGATTACAAGCTTTTTCGAGCCCGATTGTACTTGGTAGGGACGATTCCCCGACAGCGATAAGACGATCAACAGCAGCGGCACGATTTATCAAAGCAATATTATCTGGATCGATTGTTTTAGCAAAGCGAGCATTGGATTTGGTATATTCATGACCGCAATAAACTTCTGTATCGTCGGGTAGGGCTTTCAATTTTTCTAGAGAAGAAAACATCATTTCTGCGGTTCCTTCAAAAAGGCGTCCGCACCCAAGTGAAAACAGGGTGTCACCGGTAAAAACGAGCTTATCGTCTGGCAAATAAAAACAGACAGATCCAAGTGTGTGTCCAGGGGTGCTGATAACCCTTACTTTGTGACCGGCAAAGTCAATTGTCGAGCCGTCACCAACCTCTTCATCTATTCCGATAATTTTATCAGCTTCAGCACTCGGACCAATGACTTTAGCACCATACTGGCTTTTTAGAAAATTTATGCCAGCAATATGATCCATATGGTGATGGGTTACAAAAATGAAATCAAGCGAATACCCATGTTCTTTTAGCGCATTGTCAATGGATGGTGCATCAGGTGCATCAATAGCCGCCGTTAAACCAGTGTTTTCATCGTGAAGAAGCACGCCAAAATTATCGCTTCGGCAAATAAATTGGATGACTTTCATAGCAATCTCCATACCAATTTGGCTCGAATTGTTGGTTTATTGATCGTATTCTTTGTCTTTGCCGCCGAGAGTAGTTGTCGCATGTTTCATGACAAGTGGCATTTGCGCTATCATGAAAACAATTGTTATCGGCATGACCCCGAATACTTTGAAAGTGGTCCAGAAATCATCGCTAAAATTGCGCCAAACAATTTCGTTCAATACGGCAAGGAATATAAAGAACCATGCCCATCTATAGGTTAATTTCCGCCAACCATCTTCATCAAGCTGAAAAGCGGAATCCAACACATATCCCAGCAAGGATTTTTTAAAGGCTAATCCACCAAACAAAATAAGACCGAACAGTGAATTGATAATCGTCGGTTTCATTTTTATGAATGTATCGTTATGCAGCCATAGCGTGAGAAATCCGAAAATCAGCACAAAGACGCCCGATATAAGTGGCATGATGGGAATTTTGCGTGCAATTAGCCAAGACACGGCCAAGGCAACAACGATAGCCACCATAAAGATGGCGGTAGCAGGAAAGATCGGCTTATCAAAATTTTTGAACAAAGCAATATTTTGCAACAGCCATTCGCCTTTGTAATTGGCAAAGAAAAATATGACCAATGGTCCCATTTCCAAAACCAATTTCAAAGTTGGTGACATATGCAGATTTTTAACTGCCTTTGTATCTTGTGGCTCTGGTTCGAAAATAGATTTACTCATTCATGCTTTCCTGCAATAGCCTCGGCAAAATCGTTGGCGGCAAAGGGTTCCAGATCGTCAATACCCTCGCCAACGCCGATAAAATAAACCGGTAATTTATATTTTGCGGCAATTGCCACAAGGATACCACCACGAGCGGTGCCATCGAGTTTTGTCATAACCAGACCATTAACGCCGGCAATATTTCTAAATATCTCGACTTGGTTTAGTGCATTTTGACCGGTCGTTGCATCAAGTGTCTGTAAAACTGTATGGGGAGCTTCAGAATCATGCTTACCAAGAACACGGACAATTTTAGCAAGCTCTTCCATGAGTTCAGTCTTGTTTTGCAACCGCCCTGCCGTATCAATAATCAACACATCGCTTCCAGCAGCTTTAGCTTTTTCATAGGCATCAAAAGCCAAACTTGCAGCATCTGCACCAAGTTTTGTGGAAACAACCGGTGAGCCCGTACGCTCTCCCCAGATATGAAGTTGCTCAATTGCTGCTGCTCTAAATGTATCTCCAGCGGCCAACATAACTTTTAGTCCACCGGCTGTAAGTTTGGCAGCCAATTTACCAATTGTCGTTGTTTTACCTGTTCCGTTAACACCAACCACCAGTATGACGTGTGGCTTATAGCTAAGATCAAGCTCAAGCGGACGAGCAACAGGTTCCAAAACCTTCTTTATTTCGTCGCTCATGATCGTGCGCACTTCATCAGTAGAAATGTCTTTACCGTAACGACCGGATGCAAGCGTATCGGTAATGCGCATTGCTGTTTCAATACCAAGATCGGCCTGAATAAGAACATCTTCCAAGTCTTGAAGCGTATCTTCATCAAGTTTTCTCTTGGTAAAGATAGATCCGATAGACTCTCCAAGTTGTTTTGACGAGCGCGACAAACCGCTTTTCAATCGCTCGAACCACGACATTTTGTTGGTCGGTTGTTCGTCTGGTAACGGCTGGACGGTTTCTATTTGTTTTTCCGCGACCTTATCCGTAACCACCAATTTTTTGGCTGACGAAGTTTGAGGTTTATCGTCTTGAACCGGTGAAGTTGGCTTTACCTTCTTCTTGGTATCCGATTTTAGTACTGGATTTTCCTGTACAGCCGTGGTTTTTTTCTCAGGCTCAGGCTCAGGCTCAGGCTCAGGCTCAGGCTCAGGCTCAGGCTCAGGCTCAGGC
>CALYQL010000015.1 GCA_945285915.1 uncultured Bartonella sp. | reverse complement strand
ATCAAGCTCCCTCAAAGCCCCCCCCCCACAACCAAAACCAACTATTTTTCTTTGTTGGCATCAATGGGAACAATATGGAAAAATACACCTATGTTGCGTAGGCGTTCATTATATCATTTTTTCTTGTTTGCTGCATTCAGCCTATTTTGGACGACTATCCCTCTGCTCTTATCGAGTTCAATATACAATTTCACCCAAGGTGAAATAGCCTTATTTTCCTTTGCAGGTGCGGCAGGCGTGATTGCAGCCCCCATAGCTGGTAAAGTTGCGGATCGCGGATTTATCCGGGGAGCGACAATCACATCTATGATTTTGGTGGCTCTATGTTTTATAATTCCTTATTTGGCACCATTTGGATCAAAAATGAGCATAGTATTTTTTATTGTAGCCGCTATTCTCTTAGAGTTTGGCGTTACAACCAATTTAGTTGTAGGTCAAAGAGTAATATATAGCCTCGCACCTGAATTAAGAAGCCGATTGAATGGTATTTATATGGTTGTTTTCTTTATGGGGGGTGCATTCGGTTCGGCAGTAGGTGGACATGCATATAGCTATGGTGGTTGGACGTTATCAGCAACGACAGGTCTAGTTTTACCTATTATTGCTGTAATTTATTTTATGACTGAAAAACGGCAATAAATATGGCCAATGTTATAAGATAAATAAACCTAGTGGTTTTAATATTTATAATTAAACAGAAATTACCGTATAAAATCGAATAGATATATTTTATTATCCTTAAATCATTACTTTTAATAAAAAAATATTTATTTATTAAAAGTAATTAAACAAGGAATAAAACATATAAATGTAAACCATGCTAAAGCGGCACGCATTTTGTAAGCGCACCCAACACATCGCTACAAAATGCGTATACCGCAGTTTTAAAGCAACAGGAAATATACTTATTAATGTTCTAAAAAATAAAAGGTTGATTAGTAAAATATCGAGACAATCATTTTTTTAAATAAAAAATTCAAGTAAGATAAAAGCATACATCATGGACGCACTTACTGCTGTCAATAGATAACAGTATATTCGGTTACAGGAATCACAATATATCCGCCAACTTAGTCAAATGTATTATCATTAAAAATTGAAGATATAATGAATATCAAACAATGATATCAGTTTAATATCCTGCAGAATAGGTGTACAGCTTTGCTACAACGGAGCAATTAAAACTAATTCGAGTTCCAAAACTATGCAAATTTTACCCTATTTAGTTCCTATTGGATTATTACTTTTGTCCAATATTTTTATGACATTCGCTTGGTATGGCCATTTAAAATTTACAAATAAACCACTGTTATTGGTGATCATAGTAAGTTGGGGAATTGCCTTTTTCGAATATTGTCTCGCGGTGCCAGCTAACCGGCTAGGTCATAACGTATATAACGCAGCACAGCTAAAGACGATCCAAGAAGTCATAACACTCTTTATATTCTCATTTTTCTCCATTCTCTATCTTGGAGAAAAATTAACAATCAACCATTTCGTTGGCTTTGGCTTCATTATTGCTGGTGCCTACTTTGTCTTCAAAGGTCCGTTATAAGACTGATTTGGACTTTTCATGCTAGTACACAGAGTGTTATAGCTGAACAACATTGAAATTTGGAAGAGGAACATAATATGACAAAGATCAAGGTTGCAAACCCCGTCGTCGAGCTTGATGGCGATGAAATGACGCGTATCATTTGGCAATATATTAAAGATAAGCTAATTCATCCTTATTTGGACATTGATCTCAAATATTATGATTTGTCAGTTCAAAACAGAGATGCAACGGACGATCAGGTCACAGTTGATGCAGCTAATGCCATTAAGCAATATGGTGTTGGTGTAAAATGTGCGACAATTACGCCAGATGAAGCTCGTGTTAAAGAGTTCAACTTGAAAAAAATGTGGAAGTCTCCAAACGGCACAATCCGCAATATTTTGGGCGGAGTTATCTTTCGTGAGCCAATTATCTGTAAAAATGTTCCACGTTTAGTTCCGCATTGGACAAAACCGATCATCATTGGACGTCATGCGTTTGGTGATCAATACAAAGCAACAGATTTCAAATTTCCTGGAAAAGGAAAATTGACAATTAAATTTGTTGGTGAAGATGGTCAAGTAATCGAACATGATGTTTATGATGCACCAAGTGCAGGCGTAGCTTTAGCTATGTATAATCTGGATGAGTCAATTCGTGATTTCGCGCGCGCTTCATTCAATTATGGTTTGCAGCGCAATGTTCCTGTTTATCTGTCAACAAAAAACACCATTCTGAAAGCTTATGACGGTCGTTTCAAAGACATATTCCAAGAAATTTTTGATGCCGAGTTTAAAGCTGAATTTGACAAACGTAAACTGACCTACGAACACCGCCTGATTGATGACATGGTTGCATCTTCTCTTAAATGGTCTGGTGGCTATGTTTGGGCATGTAAAAACTATGATGGTGATGTCCAATCCGATATCGTTGCGCAAGGTTTTGGCTCATTAGGTCTGATGACCTCTGTTTTGATGACACCTGATGGCAAAACAGTGGAAGCAGAAGCAGCACATGGCACGGTAACACGCCATTATCGCCAGCACCAAAAAGGCGAAGAAACATCAACAAATTCTATCGCATCTATTTTTGCTTGGACACGTGGCTTGGCACATCGTGCAAAACTAGACAACAATGAAGCACTCAAAAGCTTCGCTGACACACTTGAAAAAGTATGCGTTGACACGGTTGAATCCGGCTTTATGACTAAAGACTTGGCCTTGTTGATTGGCCCTAATCAGAAGTGGCTTTCAACAACCGGTTTTCTTGATAAAATCGCTGAAAACCTCGAAAAAGCAATGGCATAACTTACTATCGATATCTTGTTTAAAGCCCTGCTCTAGCGGGGCTTTTTATTATTTATAGTGCGATATCAGACCGTCAAAATATTAAAAAGTTTCACAGCTTGGCACGACATAGTTATGACGATATGAAGCTATAAAGTAAGATTCGTCCTAGATGTTAGAGGCCATTAATGAATGAACAAGGTTGGTCAGCCCTTCTTTCCGGCAAAAACGGCATACGCTCGTTTACACTTGCTGGTGGCGTAGCACTTCATGCGATCAACGTATATATTGTTGTCACCATTTTACCGTCACTTGTTGCCGATATTCATGGACAACAATATTACTCATGGGCAGCCACTATATTTGTAACTGCCTCTCTTATCGGTGCATCATTAGCGGCAAAATTATTACTCAAAACAGGTCCTAAAGTCGCGTATATAATTTCAGCACTGTTATTCGCAGCAGGCACGTTTGTTTGCAGTATCGCACCAACAATGCCGGTCTTTTTGTTTGGCCGGCTCGTGCAAGGCTTTGGCGGAGGTTTTCTATTATCGCTTTCGTATTCCATGGTACGAATAGTTTTTGATCCTAGTTTATGGCCTCGTGCATTGGGGCTGATATCAGGAATGTGGGGTATTTCTACCTTATTGGGACCAGCAATTGGTGGTATTTTCGCTGAATATGGTACGTGGAGAGCCTCATTTTGGACTGTGGGTATTCTTGCTCTCGCTTTTTCATTGCTCGCCCTAAAAGTTCTTCCCAATACAACAAAACAAAATGAGCCAGATAGTCCTCTTCCCATTCTGCAACTCGTAATCCTTATTGTGCTCGTGCTTATCATTTCAGCGAGCAGTGCTGTTAGCGCAAATCTGGTTAAGATCGTCGGCATGATAATAGGTTTTTTGCTTTTGTTAATACTTGCACAATTGGATAATCACGCCCGAAACAAACTTTTGCCCAATGGAGCATTTTCTCCAAGCTCAATATTTTTACCACTTTACAGTATGATGGTTATTCTATCGATTGCCGTTAATGGTGCTGAATTGTATCTACCGTTATTCTTGCAAGAGTTACACGGATTAGGACCACTTGTAGCTGGGTATCTCGCAGCCCTTATGAGTATTGGGTGGACATGCGGTTCTGTTCCCAGTGCGGGCGCAAAACCTGTAATTGTACGAAAAGTTGTTATCATGGCACCAATATTTGGCATCATAGGTATGACAACGCTTTTGTATCTTATTCCTACCAATCTTAGTTCGGCCAGTTTTATTATTATCATCTGTATGGCACTATTTTTAATCGGCATTGGCGCAGGCTCATGTTGGCCCCACTTACTCACCCATGTTTTAAAATGTGCGTCACAAGAAGATGCAACACGGGCAAGTGCATCTTTAACCTCAATACAGCTTTTTTCGACCGCTTTGAGCGCAGCTCTTGCTGGTAGTATAACAAATCTTGCTGGTCTATTTGATCCTGGTGGATTAAGTGGCACTTTATCTGCCGCGCATACATTATTTATTTGTCTCGTATTATTTCTCGTTCTGGCACTCCCATGTGCATTCATTATTGCAAGAGATATGCGTATGCGACCATCAACAAAGAATTAGATTAAAAATTATATCATCCAACAGCAGAATATGAGGATTCCAAACAAAGTCATGGATTGCTTAAAAAGTTGAACCGACTTGAATATATCCGATGTATTAGCAACGCGACCATTCGCATTCTGGAAAGGTTCATCCACTATTTCACCGTCATACACTCTCGGGCCAGCCAATTGTATATTCAACCCACCAGCGTAAGCACATTCAGACCAACCGGCATTGGGTGACCGATGAAGTTTCGCGTCATGTATAACAACATTAAATGCATTTTTTGTCCGCGATAGATTTTGGAAAATTAACAACGCACAAATTGTGATTAAAGCCGTGAGACGCGCGGGAATTAAATTTGCAAGATCATCCAATCGGGCACTTGCCCAACCAAAATCCTTATAACGGTTATTCCTATAACCAATCATGGAATCCGCAGTGTTGAGTACTTTGTAACAGAGTATTCCCGGTAAACCTAATACGAGAAACCAAAACGCCGGTGCAATAACACCATCGGAGCTGTTTTCGGCTAAGCTTTCAATAGCAGCGCGACTAATGCCACTGTGATCCAGCTTCTTGGTATCACGTCCCACAATCATAGAAACGGCTAGCTGGGCTTCATTTAAAGACTTAAATCGCAAGGCTTCCCCAACTTTAACAACGTGATCTATCAAGCTTTTTTGCGCTAAAAATATCGACACGATAATCGCTTCTAGAATAGTTCCGAGCCACGACAGCTGATACAAAAACTTAACTAGCAATACACCAATGACAAACATCACCAAAAGCAGACTGATAATAGCAAGACAACCATTGAGCTTGCGACTATGATCGCTCATTTCTTTCGAATTTAAATGACGATCAAAATAGCAGATTGAACGACCAATGAAGACAATAGGATGCGGAAAACGCTTCCATAGCCATTCGGGATCACCAAAAATGCGATCAATAATCACCGCTATCAAAAGTACAAATAAACAGTGTTCCAACAGCAAATTCCGTTATGATGCGGACGTCTGATCTTTCTTTTCAACATACCATGAAATAGAGAATATTAAGAGACCACATAAAGTCAAAATACCTCCTAAAACAGCGGTATATTCATAACCAAATCCTAGTCTTAAAATTTCCCCACCAGATTCTGCGCCAATAGCGTTTGCAACGTTAAATGCCGATTGCATAAGAGCTCCGGCTAGCGTCTGAGCGTTGCTTGCAACATCCATCACGCGTGTCTGAATTGAAGGCATGCTAGCAAACGATGTGCCAATAAGAAAACACCCAAAAGCAGCTGCCAAACTATTACGACACATAAGGAAAAACAGAAAGAATGTTATGGCGCTCCACAGCATCGCAAAGAAGATCATCTTCATTGCACCAACTTTAACAGCTATTTTGGGACCAAAAATATTGCCTGTTACCATTCCGATACCAACAAGCGGCATAATAAATGGCACCCATTCAATTGATACACCTGACACTTGCATGAGTGTGGATTTGATATAGCTGAAAACTGCAAATAAGCCGGCAGATCCAACGGAAACCATTGCCAACATAAACCAGACTTGTTTCTGCTTTAATGCACCAAGTTCCGTTAATGGACTTGTGCCAATTGCGGTTGGTAAACTCGGCAAAAAGAAAAATATCATGATAGCACATAATAAACCGATGCCACCCACGGTAATAAAGGCTATCTGCCAACCAAACTGTTGCCCCAGCCATGTTGCTGTCGGTGCACCTATCACGGTAGCAATAGTCAGCCCGAGCATGACAGAACCAACAGCTTTCGGACGATACTTCATTTCGACCATTGATGAAGCGGCAATGGACGCCACTCCAAAGTAAATACCATGTGGTAATCCACTCATGAAACGTAAGCCAACAAGCGAGTGGAAACCCGTTACGCAAGCACTTAAAATATTGGAAAATGCGTAAAATAGCATCAAAGCCACAAGAACGTACTTGCGCGGAAATTTTGCTGTCGCAACGGCAAGCACTGGGGCTCCAACAACCACTCCTAAGGCATATGCCGAAATATATTGTCCGGCAGTCGGAATATCGACACCAGAGCTAGCTGCCATCTCAGGTTGTAATCCCATTGACACAAATTCAGATGTACCAATAGCGAAACTGCCTACAGCCAAAGCCAAAATACTTAAACGTCTGGTTTTTGCGTCAATGGAAGAGGCTGGACTGAGTGATTTTATATCGTATGCCATAGCTGACCAACGAATCCTTAAAATTCTTCTAATCGATTAGTTTCATGCCACTTAAGGTATTCAACATGCAACCCATAAGATAGGTTTAATACCATATTCACCTAAGCAAAAAATCGTGAACCTTGGCTTTTTTACTATCATAATCAATCATACGTCGTTGGACGTGCATTATGTCAATTAAGCACTTATGTTTACCTATCTATATCTATCACATGCATGAAAGAACCCGAAACATTGCCTATTTTCAATCCAACACTTCCCAGTTGATTATTGAGCGCATCCCGAACATAAAATAAAGGCTGACTAAATTGGTTACCTTCAGAAATGATTGACGCATAATGAAATTCGTGCCCACGAAGTGCCTGTTTAAAGATAGTGTTTTCGTTTGGAACGATAGAGCGGTATCCTAGATGCAACTTCTTTTGTTTAAAACTTGTTTTCAACGGTAAAAGCCCAAGCATTGGATATGTTTGCCCATTTGCGTCCTCAATACTCTCACCCAGTGTCATATAACCACCGCACTCACCATAGACGCAAACTCCCTTCGCTGCCATTGCTGTCATCGCATGTTTGAAATTTAGTGCCTGTGATAGTTTTTCGGCAAAAAGTTCAGGATAACCACCGCAAAGATAAATTGCATCGGCATTAGGATCTGGTTTTTCATCGGCCAAAGGTGAGAAAAAAGATATTTCTGCCCCCATTCTGCGCCATCCATCTAAAAGATGAGGATAGGCAAATCTGAATGCATTATCTCGTGTTACAGCAATATGTTGTCCAATCGGTGCAATGCCAGATGTCTCACCAACATAAGTTTTATGATCCACACGTGACGATATTTTTATGACGCGATCGAGATCAACACTGTTTGCAATGATATTGGCCGCATTTTCTATGAAAGTTTCTATATCTGTCAGTTCTGACGGTTGCACCAATCCAAGATGCCGTGATGGCAACTTCAAATCATCATTTCTATGAACACTGCCTAACACAGGCACTGACAGTGGTGCGAGAGCGTCCCGCAGCATCGTTTCATGTCTCTTGCTACCAACTTTGTTTAAAATTACCCCTGCCATTTGTAGTTGAGGCATAAAACTTTCAAAACCTTTCACCAAAGGTGCAATCGAATGGGATTGATGAGCGCAATCAACAACAAAAATAACAGGAAGACCAAGCATATTCGCTAAGGCTGCTGATGACCCACTACCATCAGCCGCTCCATCAAACAGCCCCATCATACCTTCAACGATGAGCGTCTTCATACCCTTGCTAAAATGTGCCGCAACCAAGTTGATAAGATCCGGTCGCATTGCCCAACAATCGAGATTGAAACTTTTTACACCAATGGCCGCAAAATGAAATGCAGGGTCGATAAAATCGGGACCCGCTTTGGCAGGAGCTATATCAATCCCTTTAGTCTTTAAGGCACGCATCAACGCCAGAGTGATAACTGTTTTTCCTGAACCTGAATTCGGAGCACTAACCAAAAAGCCATTCATAGGTTTTTATGACCTTATCGCATCATTTCAACAGGTAGCCATTGCAATTGGTGTCGCAGTGACACCGCCTTACCAATCACTACAATTGCAGGTGGTTCGATATGGTGAGAATTAAGATAATCTCCCACCTTTGCCAATATTGTTTCATGAACTGTCTGATTGGCAGTCGTCGCATGCGTGATAAACACCACGGGTTCCTCGGCGCTCCTCCCCACAGATATTAAATGCGCTGCAATTTCAGTTATGTGTTTCATGGCCATATAAAACACCAATACAGGCGACGCATTAGCAATTGCATTCCAGTCAAAGGTCTTAGGAATACCACCATCTGCATCATGACCCGTTAGAAATGTAACGCTATGGTTTATAGTTCTATGGGTGATCGGAATGCCTGCATAAGCTGGTCCTGCAATACCAGCAGTTATACCAGGGACAATACGATAAGGAATTCCAACCTCTGAAAGAGCCAATGCTTCCTCTCCACCGCGTCCAAAAACAAAAGGATCTCCACCTTTCAAACGCAAAACCCGTTTGCCCTCTTTTGCCAAGGCAATCATCCTTTGTGTTATTTCTATCTGTTTGAGTGATGGTTTACCACCACGTTTTCCTGCGAATTCCAAAACACAATCGGGCTTTGCCAAATCAAGGCATGATCTATCAACCAAAGCATCATACAAAATATGATCGGCCTGACGTATCGCATGAACACAATGCAGCGTAAGCAAACCCGGGTCTCCAGGACCTGCGCCAACAAGCCAAACATGGCCAGCTATAAATTCCGGAAAAGCGAATGGCAGACTTTTTTCTTGCATCATGAAACCTTTTTACTGCAACACTCTCTTTAAATGATCTTCCAGTACCATATTTCAATTATCCATTAAGCAGATTAATATCGATTGAAGTTATTATATTGACTACAAAACCATTCAGCTTCTGGGTATAAAAGCAAAATGACTGATAAAACAATATCACGTGCAATTAAACCAGATACGCCCCTTAGAGAGGGTTGGACAACCGGCGCCTGTGCCACAGCAGCAACAAAAGCTGCCTTAACAGCATTGATTACCGGTGAATTTCCTGATCCAGTCGGAATAATTCTGCCAAAAGGACAAGTTCCCTATTTCGAGCTTTCATTGGCAAGCTTAGGTGAAGGTTACGCTGTAGCTGGAATTATCAAGGATGCAGGTGACGATCCGGATATTACAAATGGTGCAACAATTATCTCCAGTGTGCACCCTGCCCCACCAAATACTGGCGTTGTTTTTCGTGCTGGTGAAGGTGTCGGAACAATCACGCTTCCAGGATTACCATTAGATGTTGGAGAGCCAGCTATTAATCCGGTGCCACGCCAAATGATAAAATCTGTCTGCGAAGAAATATGTAATGAATATGGATTACCTGCCGATATTGTCGTAACAATTTCTGTGCCAAATGGTCTAGAATTGGCACAAAAAACGTGGAACCCACGTTTGGGCATTAAAGGTGGGATCTCGATATTAGGTACAACTGGTGTTGTTCACCCATTTTCTTGTTCTGCATGGATACATTCCATTCATAGCGGTATTGATGTTGCTCGTGCCGAAGGTGCACATCATGTCATCGGTGCAACGGGTTCCACATCAGAAGATGCCGCGCAATCCATCTATCATCTGCCTGATTATGCTTTATTGGATATGGGAGATTTCGTTGGGGCAGTCCTTAAGTATTTGCGTCACCACCCCATCGACAAACTTACTATCGCAGGTGGTTTTGCCAAACTGACAAAATTGGCACAAGGCGCCATGGATCTTCACTCTTCAAGAAGCCAAGTCGACATGGCATTTCTTTGGAACCTTTGTGAAAAAGCTGGCATTGATCCAGCTTTGAAAGACATGATTCTAAATGCGAATACAGCCAAAGAAGTGCTTGATATTTCAATACAAAACGGTATCGACATTGCAACACCAATGGCTCAACAGGCCATCAATGTGGCAAATGAGACGTTACGTGATGCGCCCGTTGAAGTGGAAATAATTGTAACCGATCGGAAAGGGAAAATCATTGCCCGAGTCTAATACAATTCTTCTATTGGGGGGTACTACCGAGGCTTATTCCTTAGCCGAAAAACTAAATTTGCTGAAAATACCGGTTCTTTCGTCTTTAGCAGGGCGCACGAAACATCCGCGATTACCCGTTGGAAGATATAGGATTGGTGGCTTTGGTGGCATTAAGGGATTAGTTGATACAATTCATAACGAGCATATTAATCTGATAATAGATGCGACCCATCCCTTTGCAGAAACCATGACCGATCACGCATGGCGTGCTGCAGAAATCGCAAACATAAACTATATACGGTTTGAGCGGCCTATCTGGCAACCGGAAGCGGGCGACCGCTGGCAAACAGTTCATTCACTCGATGAAGCTGTTGACGCGATCCCCCAAAATAGTCGCTGTTTTTTGGCAATAGGCAGACAATATCTGTCACCTTTCCTATTGCGAAAAGACGTGCATTTTGTTGCACGTATGGTGGAGCTACCAGACGATTTAGTTCCTGAAAAAAATATTGAAATTATGTTGGCAAAGCCTGGCTCATTAGAAGAAGAATGTAAATTTTTGAATGATAACAAGTTCGACACAATGGTATGCCGTAACTCAGGAGGTTCCACCTCCTATCAAAAATTGAAAGCTGCGCGTGAGGTACATCTTCAGGTCATTATGGTAAATCGCAAACCTCTTCCCAATATTTTATCATTTAATTCGGAAAGTGCCCTTATCGATCACGTAGTCCAGTTTTTAACTCACCGCATATAAAGACGACGTTTCAAAACTTTCAGGCTGCAACGCCCATCCGACAAATATTATAGCGGTCTTGGTTATATTTTCTGATGCAACTTTTTCATCAATTTTAGCAAGCGTGGAACGTACTATTTTTTGGTCTGGCCAACTGACATGAAATGCAACAACAACTGGGCAATCCGCACCATAAATCGGTATTAATTCTCTTTGAATCTCTGCAACATTTCTAGCAGATAAGTGGATAGCCATGGTTGCACGGGACTTTGCCAGATTTTCTAGCGTTTCCAATTTCGGCATGGGGGAAGAGTTAACCGAAGTGCGGGTTAAAATAAGTGACTGGTTAATAGCCGGAAGCGTAAGCTCTTGCTTCATCGCTGCCGCAGCGGCTGCAAATGCTGGTACTCCTGGCACCACTTCATATGATATTTGTAGCGCATCAAGCGCACGCATCTGTTCGGCGATTGCGCCATAAATTGAAGGATCCCCAGAATGGATTCGGGCAACATTTTTACCCTCTAAATTGGCGTTCTTTATTTCCGCGATGATCTCTTCAAGGTTAAGATCGGCAGTATTAACACAGTGGATACCTTTAGGAATGAGCGCCAATAATTCGTCAGATACAAGTGACCCCGCATATAGACATACTGGACATTGCTGAATAAGCTTTAAGCCGCGCACCGTTATAAGGTCTGCTGCTCCTGGACCTGCACCAATAAAATATACTGTCATCAGCTAATCGTCCTCGCTATTGCTAGGCTAATGCCACCCAGTTTGGTTTTATCTAATATCAATTCACTATTTTTCCCGCATGCCGCCAAAGCAGCTGCTTCTGCAACACTATGACACCCTATTCTGTCAAATGTCAGTTTTGACGGATTTTTGACAAATGGTGTCATCTGTTCCAGTTGTTGAACTGAAAAGGACAATATAGGGCAAGATAGCTGTTTGGCAGCATAGCATATTATTTGGTGGGAAGCTTTACTGTTCAATGTAGCTATTGCAGTGATGCCATAATGAACAAGCAATGGCATCACTTTGTTAAAATCATCAACACACGCTGTTGAAGAACAACCAATACCAAGGACAACAGCCATAGACAGCTCTTATCGCTTTTGAACAGCCACCTTATGTAGTTGCTCGACCTCTTCAGATGGCACGCCCAAAATCGCAGCAATACGACGGATAAGTGCTACTTCATCGGAATCAACATGATTATCTGCCGCAGCGATTGTCAACAAATTTTCAATCAACGCTATTCGTCTGTCGGGCGCCATATCGGCAAATAGTGATGCCGCTTGGCCTGTTGTCGTTTCATAACCATAGTCGTAAAGATATTTTATGACTTCAGGAAGTGCTTCTCTGTCGATACCGAACTGTTCTTCCGCAATTTTTGAAAAAGCAGCAGTTTCACTTGCTGTATGCTCACCATCGGCAAATCCCAAATGGATCAACAACAAAAGCTCGGCAGCTGTTGCAGGATTTTCGGCCACTTTACGAACCGAATTATGACGCGAAAAATAATTAACGATGCTTTGAAACATCCGTTTCTCCCATATCGAAAGCGACAGCTTAACCTTGTTAATTGTGAAATTGCCAATATTGAAAACAAAACACAAGAGGTAGAGTGCATTGTTTATCATTTCTTTGTACGAATTATTAGCGTATGCAAAAAGAAGAAACGATTTTTGGATATTATAGGCGATGATTGCGTTTTTTTCTGATCCCACGATATGGATATTGATTGGTGCAGCCCTCATAGCCGGTCTTGTCGATTCGATTGCCGGCGGCGGTGGTTTAATTACAATTCCAGCCTTATTGCTATCCAATATTCCGCCAGTTACCGCATTGGGCACCAACAAATTACAGGGACTTTTTGGCTCATTTTCCGCAATGCTTGCATATGCACGCGGTGGACATGTAAATCTGAAAAAACAATTTTATCAGGCATTCATGGCATTTGCGGGAAGCATCGCCGGTGCTTTGGTTGCACTGGTAATACCAGTGACAATTCTACAATCGTTTTTACCCATTCTATTGATAGTGGTTGCACTTTACTTTGCTATCAAACCAAATTTGAACGATATTGATAAAACAGAACGCATGCGCCCGATTGTTTTTTGCTTAACTATGGCGCCTTTAGTAGGATTTTATGACGGTTTGTTTGGCCCCGGTGCCGGCTCTTTTTATATGCTGGCCTATGTTTCCCTTTCAGGCATGGGCATTTTAAAGGCGACTGCACACACAAAACTTCTCAATTTTGCATCCAATATAGGAGCATTTGCCACATTCGCATTTGTCGGATCTATCGACTATAGAATCGGTATCTGCATGGGAATTGCACAATTCATCGGTGCCCAAATTGGCGCACATATTGCAATGCATATCGGTTCAAAACTCATCAAACCGTTGCTTGTCATTATATGTCTTATTCTGGCTGTTAAACTGTTGTGGGATCCACACAATCCTCTGAGAACCCTGTTACATTTTTAATGATAACATAATCACACCAGCGCCAATGAGCACAACACCAGCCCAATTTATTGCTGAAAGTTTTTCTCCGAGAAATGTCACACCAAATATTGCAACAAAAATAACCGACAATTTATCGATAGGCGCAACATGCGATGCATCGCCCAATTGCAACGCCCTGAAATAGGCAAGCCATGATGCGCCTGTTGCCAAGCCTGACAAAACAAGAAATATCCACGATTTTGCAGAAATTGTTCCTGGTCTTTGCCATTGCCCTGTTACGCTTAAAAATAGACATAATGCAGCAATGATAACAATCGTTCGTACTAATGTTGCGAAATCAGAATTTATACCGCTAATACCCACCTTGGCAAAAATTGCCGTAAGAGCTGCAAAAATTGCTGAAAGTAATGCCCAAAATTGCCATGCTGAAGTAATCAAAATTCTATCCCCTTTTGGCCTTTGATACCAGAACGGAATGGATGTTTGATCAATTCCATTTCTGTTACCAGATCAGCCGCATCAATAAGTGCTTCGCGTGCATTGCGTCCAGTAATTATAACGTGCTTCATAAAAGGGCGACGTGCCAAAACATCTAAAATTTCTTCAATGGGCAGATAATCGTATCGCAATACAATATTCAATTCGTCACACAGCACCATATCGGTTGTTTCGTCAAGGATCATCTCACGCGCAACCTCCCACGCTTCGCGGGCCTTCAATATGTCTTTTTCTCTGTCTTGAGTTTCCCATGTAAACCCATCACCGCTAGCAAATACACGCACATTATCACCGAATTTTTCCAGCGCAGTTCTTTCTCCGGTATCGCGAAGCCCTTTGACAAACTGCACAACCCCAACCTTCATACCGTGCCCTAATGCGCGAAATACCATGCCAAAAGCTGCAGTCGACTTGCCCTTGCCTTTACCGGTATGAACAATCAACAACCCTTTTTCTTCTGTCTTGCTGGAATCAATTTTTTCACGCGCTGCCTTTTTCTTTTTCATTTTTTCGGTATGACGGGCGTTTAGTTCATCAACAGTCATTGTTTCTTTGATACTCATTATTTGAAACCTTTCTGCAATTCTTCCAATTCAAAGCGGGCAGAGTTAGAACGTGGTTTCCATAATTCCCGTGTGATCGCTTGGTTTAATTTATAAGCTATTTCACGTAACGCCGCAGGATTATTGCTTTCCAGAAACTCGCGTATTTTTGTATTATCAATATAGGCCTTATAAATCGCTTCAAAATGATGATTTGAAACTGCATTTGTTGTAGCAGCAAATGCAAAAAGATAATCTACGGTAGCTGCCATTTCTACCGCACCTTTGAAACCATGACGCATGGCACCTTCAATCCATTTGGGATTTACAGCACGTCCATGGAGAGTCCGGCCAATTTCTTCTTGCAATGTTTTTATCAATGGCCTTTCCGGACGAGACATATCATTATGATAAACTTTTGGCCATGCTCCACGCTTGCTGGCAACTGCTGTTGCCATACCACCTTCAAAAGCATAATACTCGCCAGAATCCAGTAAGTCATGCTCGCGATTATCCTGATTTTGCACCACAGCATCAAGATAACGTAACCGCTCATCAAGCAGATTATGGTGGTCTCTGTCTTCTGTTTTTCCATAAGCATATGATGAATGTGCTATCCAAGCATTGCTGATGTCATCACGGTTTTCCCACTGTCCGTTATCAAGCAATTCCTGCACACCTGTACCATAAGTTCCCGGACGCGCGCCAAAAACCCTGTAGCCTGCCTGTTTTCCTGCCGCCTCGTCATCCAATCCCGCTGTTTTCAACCTTTGCACGTCATTTTTATATCGATATGCAATTGGATTATCGTCTTCTGGTTCATCTAAGCTTGCAACTTTGCGCACAGCTTGATCGAACAAAACAATTTGTTCAGGAAATGCATCACGAAAAAAACCAGATATCCGCAAGGTTACATCAACACGCGGGCGTCCTAGTACAGATACAGGAATAACTTCAAATCCTGTTATGCGCCGTGACGCTGCATCCCAAATAGGCTTCACACCAATAAGTGCCAATGCTTGTGCAATATCGTCGCCACCCGTGCGCATATTAGCAGTTCCCCAAGCGGTAAGCCCAAAAGCTTTTGGCCATTCTCCATGATCCTGCACATAACGCGTAATCAATAATTCAGCTGACTTTTTTCCCAATTGCCATGCTGAAAGGGTTGGGACTGCACGGGTATCGACAGAAAAAAAATTGCGCCCCGTGGGCAATACATCTGGCCTCCCCCTTGTTGGAGCACCGGATGGACCTGGTGGAACAAACCTACCATCAAGAGCGGTCAAAAAATTATCAATTTCACTCTTTTCACATGCTAACACCAATGGTCGCAGTGTATTTTCAATATCTGCCAAAACTGCTTTTGTTCTTATAAAATTATCCGGTAATTTGATCCTTTTTGCCACAAGCCCTAATGCCAGAAGTTCAATGCGTTCGACTGTGTCGCCGGTATTTCGCCAAGGCGCGTCGGTTAAATTCGATAAAATTTCTGGTTTAACGCCGTCCCATTGCGTGGAAAATACACAATCGAGTGGATCAACATTCAAAGCAAGATCTTCTGCAATTGCCCGATGAAAGCTGCCCTTCTCATTTTCTCCACGTGGAACCCGCGACAAGGCAACAAGCAGGTTATCCAATTGTTCACCTTGGGGAGCTTGGCCAAATATATGAAGACCATCGCGTATCTGAAGCTCTTTCAAATCGCATAAAAAAGCATCAAGTTTTTCCAATGCAAGATCGTCATTATCGTGTTCTTCGATACCGGCATCATGATTTAACCCAGTTACTCGGACGAGATCCAAAATTTCTGCCTTTAATTTCACCAAACGTCTTGGATCAACACCTGATGCTTCATAATATTCGTCAACTAAAACCTCCAGATCTTTCAATGGGCCGTAGCTCTCCGCCCGAGTTAACGGGGGTGTTAAATGATCGATAATCACAGCAGCTGAACGACGTTTGGCCTGCGTTCCTTCCCCCGGGTCATTGACAATAAAGGGATAAATATGTGGCAAGGCACCAAGTGCTATTTCAGGATAGCAATTCCGTGATAATGCCAATGCTTTTCCCGGTAACCATTCAAGGTTACCATGCTTTCCCATATGAACAATAGCATCCGCTTTATAGATGTGGCGCAGCCAAAAATAGAATGCAAGATAATGATGTGTCGGAACAATATCCGGTGCATGATAAACTTGTTTTGCGTCCATGCCATAGGCACGTTCCGGTTGTAAGCCAACCACGATATTATCAAACATCATTAATGGTAGAGCAATAACGCCATTGGTAACATAGGCATCATCTTCTGGCTGTCCCCAGCGTTTTATGACTTCTTGTTGAATCTCTTTATCAAGAACACCAAACAACTCTTTGTATTTTTTAATAGAAATATACTCTCGAACAATACGTCCCTTTATCCCCTCATTGGTAGGACCTTCAATAAGAAGTTCCATGAGGGCATTACCATTTTCCGGAATATTGTTTACCTGATAACCATGTGCGCGCATTGCATTCAACGTGACAATCATTGATGAGGGTGTATCAAGCCCAACACCATGCCCCAATCGGCTATCTCCACCGGGATAATTTGCCATAATAAGGCCGATATGCCTTTCCGATGCGTTTTTGCGACGCAATTTTATCCAGTTATGAGCAAGATCACACACGAATTCGATACGTTCGCGTTCCGGTTCATGAACAACAACGTTACATTCCGTTTCTTCATCAAACTTTACCGCAGATTTGAAGGATACTGCGCGCGTTAAGACACGCCCATCAACCTCCGGCAATGCCACATTCATAGCAAGGTCGCGCGCCGTTAAGCCCCTTCCATCACCTTGCCATTGTTGCAACGTGGTACTTGCAAATACAATTTGCAAAACCATGGTATTATATTTTTCAAGAATTGTTGGTTGGCGATCCAATTGCCCATTTGATACGGCAAAACCAGTCGAATTAAGCACAATATCTGGTAAAATTCTGGTAAAGATCGAATCTATAATAGCGTTACAGAGATCATCTTTAAGGCTTGCGACAAATATCGGTAAAGGCCGCAGCCCGCGTTGCTCCAGTGCGTCTATTAGAGCTTCAATTGCAGCTGTTTGTCCACTTTGTACAAGGGCACGATAAAAACAGATCGCAACGACTGGACTTTTTTTCTCTGATTGGACTCTTATAACATCATCAACGCTTGTATATTGTGTATTGGGCCACCAAAATCCAGCTCGCATAAGCGGGAGAGCCTCCGGCGGACGATCACCTTTGCCAAGAAGGTAGTCGCAATATCTGAGGAATAGTTGAATATTCTGATTATTCGATTCAATCAGATATTGCCATAAAGCCTCACAATCAGTCGGCGCAACTGTACAAAATTTCTTTAATCCGTCATCTGGCTTATCGTCGCCAGGTAGCACGACCAATTTAATATTTTTTTCCAGCGCTAAAGAATGCAATATTTGCAATCCATAAGGCCAATAGCTTTCCCCACCAATAACACGAACAACAATGAGTTTTGCCTGACTTGCTGTTTTTTCAACATAAGTATCAACAGACATTGGATGCGATAGCGCCATTAAACTGGCCAATCGCAAAGACGATGTTGCGTTTTTTAAACCTGATTTGGCAACGGATAAACTCGCAAGTTCCGTATCGGCAGCAGATAGGAACAAAATATCAGCCGGCGATTGACCTAGGTCTATCGCCGTATCGGCTTCAACAATTGTACCCTTTTGCGCTAGAAGAAGATGCATCACACGTTGATTGCTTTTATCGCCTGATCCACAACAGCCTGATCGACATCATGTAAAGCAATTACTACCAGATGGCTTTCATGACGTTCATTTGGCAACCACGGCCGATCATAATAAAAATCAATGCGTTGACCAACTGCCTGTATAACAAGGCGCATGGTTTTATCAGCCACATTCACAAAACCTTTAAGGCGTAAAATATCGTGGTCAGCGATTATCTTCTGCAACTTTTCAGCAAATAGCTTGGGATCTTTAATTGTTGGGGCATGAACAACAAAACTATTAAATTCATCATGATTATGCGGCACACCTTCCGCATGATGCAATTCGTGATGTGACTTTCGGTTGTCTATATCATCTTCCGTTCCAACACCAAGTCCCAGCAACAGGTCTGTACCTAGACTACCAAAACTTGAAGACACCATTTTAGCAACACGATCACTGTGAGAAGAAACAATGTCACGCACATTTTCCAGCGTCTTTTCGTCGATAAGATCAACTTTGTTCAACACGATAAGATCAGCGGCATGAATTTGATCTTCAAAAAGCTCTTCAAGGGGGCTTTCATGGTTCAGTACATTTTCATGTTTGCGTTGCTCATCTATTTTTTCAAGATTATCAGCAAACCGCCCTTCTGCAACCGCCGGTGCATCAATTACCGTGATAACACCATCAACTGTAACTTGCGTTTTAATTTCTGGCCAATTGAATGCCGCCACCAAAGGTTGCGGAAGTGCCAAGCCGGACGTTTCTATAACGATGTGATCCGGTCTATCATCACGCTCTAAAAGTTTCGTCATAGTTGGGATGAAGTCTTCCGCCACTGTGCAGCAAATACAGCCATTATTTAATTCTATCACATCGTCATCATGACAATTTTCCAGTCCACAGCCTTTCAATAGACCACCATCAACCCCAAGATCACCAAACTCGTTAATAATTAACGCAATTTTCTTCCCGTTTGCGTTTTCAAGCATATGACGAATCATAGTCGTTTTACCTGATCCTAAAAAACCGGTAATAACAGTCGTCGGTATTTTGCTACGCAAAAAGCTTTGTTTAGACATCAGACTTAACCTTTCAATTTCAGCGGCAATCCCGCCGCAATAAAGTAGACATTCGACGCGATTGCTGCGACCGCCTGGTTGAGCGTACCTGCGTAATCGGCAAAATGACGTGCCATTTGATTATCCGGTACTATGCTTAACCCAACCTCGCTTGCCACCAAGACGACATCAACATCAAGCATCTTCAAGCCATCAACGAACAATGCAATGTCATTTTCAATGTCGCGTTGATAATGCATAAGATTGCCAAGCCAAACAGTTAAACAGTCAACAAGCACTATGTTATCCATAGTATTATAGCGTTGTAACTCAGCAAGAATATCTAAGGGTTGTTCCAGATTAATCCATCGCCCGTCACGTCTTGCGCGATGCTTTTCAATGCGATTTCGCATCTCTTCATTAAAATATTCGCTGGTTGCAAGATATATAGGTTGCTTACCTGCCGCCAAAACCAGATTTTCAGCAAAAGCCGATTTACCAGAACGTATCCCCCCCAATATCAAAGTGATATTTGCCAAGCCTGCCTCCGCACAACATATACAAAATAGTTTTTCACATTATCCTATTTGGTTATCATAAAATGAGAAACACATTACGACAGTACAAATACAACATAGAATGACATATTTTGATAAATGAAAATATCTTGATCAAAGCAGAATGTTGTATGGTCGGCTGGCTTAAGAATGCCCGAATTGGATCCATCCCATAAAGTTCCGCTTACATTTTTGTAATTTATCTTCAACGAAAAACCGGCTGAGAAGAAGATAGTCGCATGTTCTTCAACGTGCAAGCGCAAAAAGACCTTCTACGTCGATACTGCGTTCAAGCTCGATCGCAATAGCATCCAACGCCTCATTCAATCTATCAAAATGCTTTGCTTTGTCGGCATTAGCACCAAGCGATTTTATAAACATTTGACGAAATTCATCGGCTTGAAAAAGGCCATGAAGATATGTTCCCCATATATTGCCTCTTTGCGAAATCGCACCGTCATGTTTTCCATTGATAATTACAGCAGGTCTAGCGCAATCTGCCCCTGTGGTGTGTCCAAGATGAATTTCATAGCCTTTCAGTGGAAGATTGGTTTCCGCATGCACTGCCTTTACATTGCGGGTAATTTTTTCATGTTCCATCTTGGTTGTAATATCAAGCAATTGAAGTCCATCTGTTTCCGTTGCTTGACCTTCCTGCGAATTGAAATCATAGATTTTTCTTCCAAGCATTTGGAAACCACCACATATGCCAATAACTGTTTTACCTTTTTCGGCACAATCAATGATTTTGTCGGCCCATCCCAATTGGCGCAAGCTTCTCATATCCGCTATCGTGGATTTTGATCCAGGAAGTATAATTGCATCGCAGTGATCTGGAAACTCTGTACCCTCTTTCACCAAGATAAGGTCTACATCACTTTCATGGAGCAATGGGTCAAGATCATCAAAATTTGCGATATGAGGTAAAATGGGTACCGCTATTTTTAACTTACCGTTTTTCGTGAAAACCGTTTTATCCAGAAACATTGAATCTTCAGCGGGTAGCAGCTTTGCCGCATTCAGCCAAGGAATAACACCATAACAAGTCCAATTTGTGTATCTTTGGATTGCAGCAATACCATCATCAAAAAGGGTAATATCGCCACGGAATTTATTAATCATATAACCATTGACTAATTCACGATCTTCCGCGGCAAGGATTGTATGCGTCCCCACAAGAGAGGCGATAACGCCACCTCGATCAATATCGCCGATCAAAATAACCGGAATATTGGCTTCTCGCGCAAATCCCATATTCGCGATATCCCCCTGACGTAAATTAATTTCCGCTGGAGACCCCGCCCCTTCAACCAAAACAAGATCACATTGTTGCGCCAACTTTTGATATGAAGCCATAACCTTGCTGAGTAAGGCGTGTTTTAGTTTTTGATAATCGGCACCTTTGGCGTAACCAAACATTTTTCCATGCACGATAATTTGTGATCCGGTCTGGCTTTGTGGTTTTAACAAAACCGGATTCATATGCACTGATGGTTCAACGTTGCAGGCAAATGCCTGAAGCCATTGACCACGGCCAATTTCTCCACCGTCATCGGCCACCGCAGCGTTGTTTGACATATTCTGTGGTTTAAAGGGTAACACTTTTATTCCATGGCGATATGCCAAACGACATAAACCGGCAACCAAAACGGTTTTTCCCACATCAGAACCGGTTCCTTGAAACATTAAACCACGCGCCAAAATATCAATCCTTCATGCTTGCCGAGGGAAAACAATTTTTCAAAAAAAATGCGATTTTCATACTTCTTTAAGTGTTCGCTAACTCGTGATTAACAATGTTCATCTAAACAGAGTTCAGAAACAAAAACAAACTGTTTCTCTCTGGATCAGGTAGTGCGTACCAGAGCAGTAACCCGAGACAAGTGTATAGTAATGTCAAGGGTATGCGTAATGTTAAAACTGCGTAGATCGTCAAACCGATTGCGCAGTTTTACTAATTTGGGAATAGCGCATTAGACCAGAAACACAGCATTGGTATACTAGATAAAATCACCATCGTAAAAAGCGCGATACTGCGTTTAATCGTCTGGCAAATTGTTCAATTTACCAAATACATCGATCTTTCCAATTATAATTCTGGAATGAGTTCAGACAAATAACTGAATGATTTCAAGCGTTTTTTATTATCCCAAACAGGTGTTGTCACAATAAACTCGTCTGCAGATACCTCCTGAGAAAACCGTTTTAACTGATTTAACACTGTTTCAGGAGAACCAATTGCAGAACATGACAACGAATGGTCTAAAACCATACGATATTGCGGTGCTAATGTCTCTACAAAGTGTTCCTTTGGTTTTGGCAGAGGACCTGCTTTACCTGATCTTAGATTGACAAAAGCCTGTTGTTGTGAAGAAAAGAGGAAACGAGCTTCCTCATTAGTTTCAGCAATAACCACATTGAGTGCAACCATTGCTTTCGGCGATGATAAATATTCTGAAGGTTCGAAATTTTCTCGATAGGTTCTTATCGCAGTTTTTAGCTCGGCAGGCGCAAAGTGCGATGCGAAAGAATAAGGAAGCCCCAAAATTGCAGCAAGTTGCGCACCATATAGACTGGATCCCAGTATCCAAACAGGAACATTAAGCCCTGCCCCAGGTACCGCACGTACCTTTTGCTCTGGTTCGGCTTGTTTAAAATAATTGAGAAGCTCTATAACACTGTGTGGATAATCATTGGGCGAACTCTCTAGAGTGCGACGCAGTGCTTGCGCTGTATAATTATCTGTTCCCGGAGCACGTCCAAGACCAAGCTCAACACGATTGGGATATAATGCCTCCAATGTGCCAAACTGCTCGGCAATTACCAAAGGAGAATGATTTGGCAACATCACACCGCCGGCACCAACAACAATCTTCTTTGTAGATGCCAAAATTTGTCCCATTAGAACAGAGGTCGCGGCACTGGCAATACCTGTCATATTATGGTGTTCTGCATACCAAACACGTGGGAAACCCAATTCTTCCAAATGTTTGGCAAGAATAACAGAATTTTGTAGCGCTTGAGAAACAGAACTATCTTCAGGAACAGGACATAAATCAAGAACAGATATTTTCATAATTTGTGATATAAGAAGCCACTTATAAAACACCAAGATATTGAGGCAAAATATCTACAAAATTACTTTTCTTCAATATCGCCTTTTTCCCATCCTTCCGTTGTCATTGCTGCAAATTCAACAAAATTATGCGCTTCGATTGCACCCCGAATGCCTTGCATTAACTGTTGATAATAAGCAAGATTGTTCCAAGTCAATAACATGCCGCCTAATGCTTCGCCTGCCTTTATCAAATGATGCAAATAGGCACGGCTATAATCTCTTGCAGCAGGGCACGGAGATAGTGGATCAAGAGGTCGTGGATCATCAGCATGCCTTGCATTTCTCAAATTGATTTTTCCAAATCTTGTAAATGCCAATCCATGACGTCCGGCTCTTGTCGGCATGACACAATCAAACATATCTACGCCACGCGCCACACTTTTTAATATATCATCTGGCGTGCCAACACCCATAAGATACCGTGGTTTGTCTTCGGGTAAAATTGCACATGTAACATCCAACATGTCCATCATCACATTTTGCGGTTCACCAACAGCTAAACCACCGATCGAATACCCTTTTAAGTTCAAATCACGTAGTGCTGTGGCAGATTGTACACGTAAGTCTGCGTCATCGCCTCCTTGCACAATGCCAAACATCGCTTTTCCTGGTTGATCACCAAAAGCCAACTTGCAGCGCTCTGCCCAACGCAAGGATAATTCCATTGCTCTTTGCATTTCATCTTTGGATGCTGGCAATGCAACACATTGATCTAGCTGCATTTGAATATCCGAATCCAATAAACCTTGGATTTCTATGGATCGCTCTGGCGTCAATTCATAACGCGCTCCATCAATATGCGATTGAAAAGTGACACCCTTTTCTGTCAATTTGCGCAATCCTGCCAAAGACATAACTTGGAATCCGCCAGAATCCGTCAATATTGGCTTCGGCCAACGGGCAAACTCATGAAGCCCCCCAAGGCGGGCAACTCTCTCAGCACCCGGACG
This sequence comes from uncultured Bartonella sp., assembly GCA_945285915.1. GTDB lineage: Bacteria > Pseudomonadota > Alphaproteobacteria > Rhizobiales > Rhizobiaceae > Bartonella. The sequence continues at coordinate 32,171 of CALYQL010000015.1, read as the reverse complement.
CAACATCAAATGATATGTATTTCCCAAAATAATGTCCGCACCAAGTTCGGAAACCTGATCCATATACATAGCTTTAACTGTACCGGCGGTGCCAACAGGCATGAAAGCTGGCGTACGAACAGTGCCGCGTGGCATTGTTATTTCCCCACGACGCGCATGGCCATCTTGCGTTATTTTTTTAAACTGGAAAGTCTCGCTCATAAGCCTTCAATCTTTTCGTTCTAATAAACTTGTGTCACCATAAGAATAAAACCGATAGCCGGTTTCAATAGCGTGATGATACGCATTGCGCATATTATCAAGCCCGTTAAATGCTGATACCAGCATAAACAATGTTGATCGCGGTAGATGAAAATTTGTCATGAGACGATCAACAAATTTAAACTTGTAGCCGGGCGTAATGAATATATCCGTCGAGCCGAACCATTCTTTCAAGTTGCCCTGCTCGTCTGCTGCACTTTCAAGTAATCTTAATGCTGTAGTACCAACAGCAACAACCTTATTACCACGCGCTCTTACCGCCATTAACGCATCGGCAGTTTGTTGATCTATATGGCCAATTTCAGAATGCATTTTATGATGGTCGGTATCGTCCACTTTCACTGGAAGAAATGTGCCGGCTCCAACGTGCAATGTCACAAAATGTTCTTCAACACCGCGACTTTTTATCTCTTTCATCAGATTTTCAGTAAAATGCAAACCGGCTGTCGGTGCAGCAACAGCCCCCTCTTCACGAGCATAAATTGTTTGATAATCTTTTTCATCTTGTGCATCTTCCCCCCGTTTTAAAGCAATATATGGGGGCAACGGCATATGACCAACAATGGCGATAGCGCTATCGAGTTCTGCACCTGATACTTCGAACTCGAGAAGCATTTCACCGTTCTCACCTTTTTCGACGATACGGGCGCTTAACGTGGCATTTTTATCTATTTCACCAGAGAATAAAACCGTTTCGCCCTCTTTCAACCTTTTTGCAGGCCGGACAAATGCTTTCCATTGATTGGGTGCAACGCGCATGTGAAGGGTGGCTCCAATATTGGCTTGAGCATCACCCCTTATACGTATGCCTTTTAACTGCGCTTTGATAACTTTGGTATCATTAAAAACCAGAGCATCGCCCTTTTGAAATAGTGAAGGTAGGTCGGCTACATGCAAATCTTCAAGTGCGCCGTCTTGTTCAACATGTAACAAACGTGCACTCTCACGCGGTACAGCCGGACGCAAAGCAATTTGGTTTTCAGGTAATTTAAAATCAAAAAGATCAACTTGCATGAGAACTTACGACCATCAAACAGTTATTCATCAGAGAATATCGTATACAGCTATACCGAACAATAAAACGATGTCGACAGAATTTTATCTATCATACGTTTTAATAAACAATCGTATAGGATTGCTATCTGTAAGATATAAAATTGACAGGGACAGCGTACTGGCTGAAAAGCGTCTTTAAATATTTCATTTTTTAGCAGCAAGCTTTTGCAGTGCGTCAATCTATCTAAATTGTTGCTGTCAGACGCCACATCTAAAGACAGATTAATTTAGCTGCCGTTATGCTCACAAATACCGTTAATGTGTATTTTGACATAACGACAACTATAAACTGAATTTTTACGTTTTAAAAAATGCTTTTATTCAACATCTGATGCGATGGTTGCTTTTTCAATTAAATCGGCACCTCTTGGAGGCTCACCCCTTTTCAATTGATCAACATTTTCCATACCTTCAACAACTTGTCCCCAGACAGTATATTGGCGATTAAGCCAAGGTGCATCTTCAAAGCAAATGAAAAATTGCGAATTACCAGAGTTTGGATTTTGCGACCGTGCCATAGACACAGTTCCGCGCTTATGCGGAATATTTGAAAATTCGGCCTTTAAATCTGGTTTTTTCGAACCACCCATACCAACGTGAGAAAGTTTGAATTTTTTGCTGCCTTTTTTACCAAACTCCACATCACCCGTTTGCGCCATAAAACCATCGATGACCCGATGGAAAATGACTTTGTCATAAGCACCTTCCCGTACCAATTCTTTAATACGTTTAACATGCTCTGGGGCAATATCAGGCAATAGCTCTATCACAACATTACCCTTTGAAGTTTCGAGAATAAGGGTATTCTCAGGATCTATTTTTTTTTCTACTTCTTCAGTCATACCGATATTTTCCACTGTTATTTTGCTGCTTCAATGTGTGCTTTGACGATAACATCTGGATCGGACACAGAACCATTATTATCTGTGCGTCCCTTCTTTATTTTATCAACGACATCCATTCCCTTAACAACTTCGCCTACAACGGTGTATTGACCATTTAGGAATGACGCATTGTCGAAACAAATAAAGAATTGGGAGTTTGCTGAATTAGGGTTTTGCGAACGTGCCATACCGACAGTGCCACGTTTAAAAGGAACCTTTGAAAATTCGGCGGGTAAATCCGGATAGTTTGATCCTCCCATACCAGCGCTACGAATATCGAATTCAGCACCACCTTTTTTACCAAATTTTACATCACCTGTTTGTGCCATAAACCCCGGAATAACGCGGTGAAACACAACATTATCGTAAGCACCTTCTTTGGTGAGTTTTTCGATCTGGGCAACGTGTTTAGGTGCCAAATCAGGACGCAACTTGATCGTTACATCACCATCTTTCAAAGTTAGGACAAGATTATCTGCACCAGCAGCAAATGCTACCGATGAAAGAGTGAAAATTGTAAAAACAACGGCGACAACCGCAAACAGTTTTCGAAACACTTTTACGTCTCCATTTAGGAATTTAATTTTTTATATAGAGCTTCTGCCACATTTTTGGGTACAAAAGATGATACATCTCCACCCATCACAGAGATTTGTCTAACAAGAGTAGCCGTTATTGGACGCACCGCCACACTCGCTGGGAAAAAAATCGTTTGTAATTCAGGCGCCAAACCTGAATTCATACCGGCCATTTGCATTTCATAATCAAAGTCTGTGCTATCGCGTAAACCACGCACTATTATTGATGCACCAACTTCTCGTGCTTTATTGACAAGCAAGTTATCAAAAGAAATTACCGAGATAGTATCTCGCGATACTTTCAAGTCATTTTCGCAAAGTTCATTGATAAGCTGTTTGCGTTCATCAAAAGTGAATAGTGGTTTTTTGGTTGGGTGCACACCAATAGCAACAACCACTTTATCAGCAACCTTCAATGCGCTTCGCAATATATCGATATGCCCATTTGTGATAGGATCAAAAGAACCGGCATAAATAGCAATCTTCATTCTAGTGCTCCCATCACATAAGAAACATCAAATGAGCTTCTAATTTTCTGTTTCTGTAACCTCTGGTGTCACATTATTTTCATCACCAGCGCTATCATCACCTTCGTCACTATCAGATTCCGAAATACGTTCTACTGAAACAACTTTCTCATTATCTGCTGTATGGAAAATTGTAACACCTTTTGTAGAACGACCAGCAATACGTATTCCTTCAACAGGCACACGAATGAGTTGTCCACCATCAGACACCAGCATAATCTGATCTTGTGCATTGACTGGGAAGGCTGCAACTAACTTTCCAATCTCGGCAGTTTTTGACGGATCGGTAGCACGGATACCTTTGCCACCGCGCCCAGAAATGCGAAACTCATATGAAGAAGAACGCTTACCGTATCCAAACTCACTTACCGTCAGAACTGTCTGTTCATGAGCTGCTAGCTCTTCATAACGTTCATCACTCAATTCAGTATCTGTCGTATTTTCTTCGTCATCGGCAATAACTACCTCTTCGCTGTCATTTCCTGCAGCGCGACGCTCAGCAATTGCACGTTTTATAAAGGCTGTACGTTCAGCCGGAGTAGCTTCTACGTGTTCCAATATTGCCATGGAAATAACTTTGTCACCATCCGCTAGGTTGATACCACGAACACCAATTGAATTTCGTCCAGCAAAAACACGCACATCAACAACAGGAAAACGGATACATTGTCCATCCGCTGTTGTTAAAACAACATCATCATTTTCAGTACATGTATCAACAGAAAGAATTTGATCTCCTTCATCGTCAAGCTTCATGGCAATTTTACCATTGCGGTTCACTTGAACAAAATCCGAAAGCTTATTTCTGCGCACAGTACCACGTGTTGTTGCGAACATGACATCAAGTTCGCTCCAACTCGCTTCATCTTCAGGCAATGGCATAATGGTCGTTATACGTTCGCCTTGCTGTAATGGCAGCATATTGATAAGCGCTTTACCACGCGATTGAGGATTACCCATTGGTAAGCGCCAGACTTTTTCCTTGTAAACTATACCTCGTGATGAGAAAAAGAGTACCGGCGCATGCGTATTCGCAACAAATAGACGAGTGACAAAATCTTCGTCCTTGGTTGACATACCCGAGCGGCCTTTACCGCCACGGCGCTGCGCCCGATAGGTATTCAACGGTACACGTTTAATGTAGCCACCGTGACTAACTGTCACGACCATATCTTCACGAGCGATAAGATCCTCATCATCCATCTCAGCGCCACCTAGGCCAAACGATGTCAGACGTGGCGTCGCAAATTCGTCGCGAAGGGCAATCATTTCGTCTTTGACAATTGTCATGACACGGACACGTGACGATAGGATATCAAGATAGTCGGCAATTTCTACGCCGATTTTGTTAAGTTCGTCAGCAATTTCATCGCGTCCCAGCGCTGTCAAGCGCTGCAACCGAAGTTCCAATATAGCGCGAGCCTGCTCTTCAGAAAGATTATATGTATTATCTTCATGAATGATATGGCGAGGATCATCAATAAGCTGAATTAATGGCGCAACCTGTGCAGCAGGCCAACGACGCGTCATCAATTGATCACGAGCCGTTTGTGGATCCGGTGCTTTACGTATAAGCGCAATCACTTCATCAATATTAGCAACGGCTATGGCCAAACCAACCAAGACATGCGCACGCTCACGCGCTTTACGAAGCAGATATTTGGTTCTGCGGCTTACCACCTCCTCGCGGAAAGCCACAAACGCTCTCAACATATCCAGAAGGTTGAGTTGAGCAGGCTTACCCCCATTCAAGGCAACCATATTGCAACCAAATGAAGTCTGTAATGGCGTATAGCGATAAAGCTGATTGAGAACGACATCGGCAACAGCGTCACGCTTTAGTTCTATGACAACACGATAACCTTCGCGGTCGGATTCATCACGCAGATCCGAAATACCTTCGATACGCTTGTCACGCACCAATTCAGCGATTTTTTCCACCATTGTGGCTTTATTCACCTGATAAGGAATTTCGCTGACAATAATTGCCTGTCGATCATTGCGTATCTCTTCAATCTCGACTTTTGCTCTCATAATAAGCGAGCCACGACCCGTTTCATAAGCCGAACGAATACCCGCCCGTCCCAAGATAATTCCCCCTGTCGGAAAATCTGGACCAGGGATAATCTTGATCATTTCGTCAAGTGTAATTGCAGGATTGTCAATCAGCGCGACACAGCCATCAATAACTTCGCCTAAATTATGTGGCGGAATATTGGTAGCCATACCAACCGCAATACCGCCCGAACCATTAACCAAAAGATTTGGAAAGCGCGCAGGAAGAACGATCGGCTCTTGTTCACGTCCGTCATAATTATCCTGAAAATCAACAGTATCCTTGTCGATATCAAAAAGCAGACTATCAGAAACCTTTTGTAACCGACATTCGGTATAACGCATAGCAGCCGGTGGATCACCGTCGATTGAACCAAAGTTGCCTTGCCCATCAATTAACGGAACTCGCAAGGAAAAGTCTTGCGCCATACGCACCAGAGCATCATAAATAGATGCATCGCCATGTGGGTGATATTTACCCATCACCTCACCGACGACACCAGCCGATTTACGATAAGCCTTATTGTATGAAAGCCCCATCATATTCATCGCATGAAGAATACGTCTATGCACAGGCTTCAATCCATCACGCACATCCGGCAAAGCACGTGACACGATAACACTCATCGCATAATCAAGATAAGATCTTTGCATCTCCTCGATTATGTTGACTGGTTCAATACCGTTCGGTGTGCTTGAGTCTGGTGGCAGAATATGATCGTTCACGGCTTCATAACTTTCCAAATAGAATCATTTCCTTATGTTATAACGAAAAATCCCCGAAAACGCCAACAACTCATCAAGTACAGGCGATTGATTTGCTTTTTATTTTCAGTATGTTATTTCACCACAACAAAAAATAGTGGATGATTTGCCAACTTTTGCGCTTATTTACGCTATCATTGGAAGAATTTTTGCAAATGAGGAGTAACAAACGTGTTTGAAACCGGCTTGTTGCTAAACGCTTTTATCACACTCTTAGTCACAATTGATCCTCCGGGGCTCGTACCCATATTCTTGGGGCTCACCCAGGGTATGACACAAGCACAGCGTCGTTCAACAGCTATTGCAGCAAGCGTTATATCTTTTATCATCCTCATTGCATTTGCTTTATTTGGTGGCGCTATATTAAGCGGCTTGGGAATTTCGCTTGGTGCATTCCAGATTGCTGGTGGAATACTGCTTTTTGCTATCGCTTTTGAAATGATTTTTGCAAAACGGGCAGAACGCAAAGAAAAAACAGCAAAAACTGCTGTTACCAAAGATCATATTCACAATATTGCTGCTTTTCCTCTTGCTTTGCCAATGATTGCTGGCCCAGGCGCAATTTCAGCAACCATTTTGATGGCCAACAAAAATCCTGGTTTTCTTGGCACAATTGTTTCTGCCTTTGTTATTTTGGCTTCTGTTATCGTCTGTTATGGCTTTATGATGGCCGCCCACCCTATTGATAAATTGCTTGGTGAAACTGGTAGATCAATTCTAACACGACTTTTCGGCGTTATTCTTGCAGCTCTCGCCGTCCAATTCGTGGTCAATGGTATTATCACATTGTTTAATTTGTGAGTTTCTTGTCACGTTACTGCTATTAGCGAGCCTTATGGCTTTATTTAATAACAGTTAGGCACGTCAGTACAAAAGAAGGCATGAGACATTCTATCTGTCGCATGCCTTTATTGTTTATCTCAAAAACAGGTTAGCATGATCGCACTTAAACCTTAAGATAAAACAAACTTACCTATTCCATTTATTTTCTAATTAATACAATGCCTTGTTTATCAATAAAAAAGCAACTCTATCTGTTACCGATAGAATTGCTCATTGTAGAATATTGTTTTATTCTTGGACGAATTTTATCAAAATGGCACATCATCATCGAGTTCACGAGAAAAGTTGCCGCCAGTTTGCGCATTATCTCCCTGCGCTGAACTGCCGCCGTAATTGCTCGAAGCCGTGTTATAATTACCTGATTGATCATTAATTGAAGCGCGACCGCCTCCTTCACCGCGACTATCAAGCATTTGCAATTCACCACGATATTTCTGGAGTACAATTTCTGTGGTGTAGCGATCAAGACCATTTTGATCCTGCCATTTACGCGTTTGCAATTGACCTTCTATGTAAAGCTTTGCACCTTTTTTCACATATTGCTCAACAACTTTTACCAAGTTTTCGTTAAAAATGACAACGCTATGCCATTCGGTACGCTCGCGACGTTCGCCTGTGTTGCGATCACGCCAAGTATCAGATGTTGCAATACGTAAAGTTGCCACCTGATCGCCAGAATTCATACGACGTATCTCCGGATCTGCACCAACATTGCCGATCAGAATAACTTTATTTACGCTACCTGCCATTATTATAACTCCAAATCTGTACCATCAGCATAGTTATGATAAAACAACCTTATCATATAGTCTTTTAAGTCCATATACGGAAAAAGCTGTCCAATTTTTTTACTTTCCACAGAACTAAAGTTTTCCATATTTTGTGACTTTCCACAGCACTAACGTCATTATCATATAGGCTGCGATGATTGAACCCATTGCATTTCTTTACAATCTCACCTATTTGAATGCAAGTGTTCCATTTTTGTTCCTAACCTTACAAGGTTGAATATGTCTGAGCAGAAGTTTATTTCCATACGCGGTGCGCGTCAGCACAATTTGAAAAACATCGATCTAGATTTGCCACGCGATAAACTGATCGTTATGACAGGCCTTTCTGGATCAGGAAAATCATCTCTTGCATTTGATACAATCTACGCTGAAGGACAACGTCGATATGTAGAAAGCTTATCGTCTTATGCCAGACAATTTCTGGAAATGATGCAAAAGCCTGATGTCGATCAGATTGACGGGTTATCACCCGCAATATCGATCGAACAAAAAACTACCAGCCGCAATCCACGCTCAACCGTAGGTACAGTCACCGAGATCCATGACTATATGAGATTGTTGTTTGCACGCGTTGGTATACCATATTCTCCAGCAACAGGATTACCGATTGAAAGTCAAACCGTCAGCCAGATGGTTGATCGGGTTATGGCTTTGCCGGAAGGTACACGCCTTTATATTATGGCACCCTTGGTTCGTGGTCGAAAAGGTGAATATAAAAAAGAACTCGCTGAACTTCAGAAAAAGGGATTTCAAAGAGTTAAAGTTGATGGCATCTTTTACGAAATTGCAGATGTTCCTGAACTGAATAAAAAATACAAACACGATATTGATGTTGTTGTTGACCGTGTTGTCGTGCGTGATGATTTATCAGCCAGATTGGCAGATAGTTTAGAGACATGTCTGCATCTTGCTGATGGCCTTGCAATTGCAGAACTGGCTGATAAGCCACTTCCTGCCAATGAGACTTCAGGCGGTGCTGCGAATAAATCAAAAAACGAAACACATGAACGTTTGATTTTTTCGGAGAAATTTGCCTGTCCTGTGTCTGGCTTTACGATCCCAGAAATTGAACCAAGATTATTTTCATTCAACAACCCATTTGGCGCATGCCCCTCGTGCGATGGTTTAGGTGCATTGCAAGCTATAGACCCAACAATGGTTGTTCCTGATGAAAATACCACTTTAAAAGCAGGCGCTATCGCACCATGGGCAAAGTCTTCCTCGCCCTATTACAATCAAACTTTAGAAGCTTTAGGAAAAGCTTATGATTTTAAACTGACAGACAAGTGGAAAGATTTGTCCGAAGAAGCACGTAAAGCTATTCTGTATGGCACGGGAAAACGTGAAATAACCTTTACCTACAATGATGGCATGAGATCTTATTCCGCGACAAAAAGTTTTGAAGGCGTCATACCAAATATGGAACGTCGCTGGAAAGAAACAGATTCCGCTTGGTCGCGTGAAGAAATTGAACGCTATATGTCTTCATCGCCATGTCCAGCTTGTAAAGGGTATCGTTTAAAACCCGAAGCCTTGGCAGTCAAAATCAATAAATTGCACATTGGTGAAGTTTCTGAAATGTCGATTTCAAAAGCAGATCAATGGTTTGCCGAGGTGGATAAGAGTTTCACTGATAAACAACGTAATATAGCTGCGCGTATCTTAAAGGAAATCCGCGAAAGATTGAAATTCCTAAACGATGTGGGGCTCGAATATCTTGCTCTATCGCGTAATTCCGGCACATTGTCAGGTGGTGAAAGTCAACGTATCCGGCTTGCTTCCCAAATTGGTTCTGGTCTTACAGGGGTTCTTTATGTTTTGGACGAACCTTCAATTGGTCTTCACCAACGTGATAATGCCCGATTACTAGAGACACTGCATCATTTACGCGACTTAGGAAATACCGTTATTGTCGTAGAACACGACGAAGATGCTATTTTAACAGCAGATTATGTCGTTGATATTGGACCTGCCGCAGGTGTGCATGGTGGAAATGTCATTGCGCAAGGTAGTCCAAGTGACATTATGAATGATCCGGCATCATTAACCGGTCAGTATTTGTCAGGAAAAAAGTTTGTCCCCATTCCTGCGGAAAGACGAAAGATTTCAAAAACACGCAAATTAAGGGTTGTTGGTGCACGTGGAAACAATCTGAAAAATATCAACGCAGATATACCATTGGGTACATTTACATGTGTGACGGGTGTATCCGGCGGCGGCAAATCAACATTCCTGATTGAAACGCTGTTTAAAGCAGCATCCCGACGCATCATGGGTAGTCGTGAACATCCTGCCGAACATGACAAAATTGATGGTTTAGAACAACTCGATAAGGTGATTGATATTGATCAGTCCCCAATTGGTCGTACGCCGCGCTCTAATCCGGCGACATATACAGGTGCTTTTACCCCTATTCGGGACTGGTTTGCTGGGTTACCGGAAGCAAAAGCCAGAGGTTATCAACCGGGACGTTTTTCTTTCAACGTAAAAGGTGGACGATGCGAAGCGTGTCAGGGAGATGGTGTTATCAAGATAGAGATGCACTTTTTACCTGATGTTTATGTAACTTGCGACGTTTGTCACGGAAAACGATATAATAGAGAAACGCTTGAAGTTACTTTCAAAGGCAAATCCATTGCAGACGTATTGGATATGACTGTTGAAGAAGCTGCAGAATTCTTCCAAGCCGTTCCAGCAATTCGCGATAAAATGGATACTCTGGTGAAAGTTGGCCTTGGATACATTAAAGTCGGGCAACAAGCTACGACACTTTCCGGTGGTGAAGCGCAACGCGTAAAACTTGCAAAAGAACTTTCCAGAAAAGCGACAGGAAGAACTTTATATATTCTGGACGAGCCAACAACAGGTCTACATTTTCATGATGTAGCAAAACTATTGGAAGTCTTACATGAGTTGGTCGATCAAGGTAATACGGTAGCGGTTATTGAACATAATCTTGAAGTTATCAAAACAGCAGATTGGATTATCGATTTGGGACCAGAAGGTGGTGACGGTGGCGGTGAGATCGTTGCAGCTGGTAGACCTGAAGATATCGTAAAAGTTGAACGGTCATACACCGGACGCTTTTTGAAAGAGCTTCTTGAACGCCGTCCACAAGCAAAAGCCAAGTAATGCATTGAAATATCGAAAATAACGATATCATAAATAGCGATCTCAATAGAGGCTATTTTTCTATTAAACACTTGTTCAGCATTGTTGCTGAGCAAGTTATAGCGTTCACGTTTATATAATAGCGATGACCTCTATCCCGGAAAGTCGTGCCAATCATTATCGTACGTTGAATATAATAATGGCGGCATAAGCCGCCATTACAAAACCATTTAATAAATGCGTTTCCGTTCTTAGAAATTACGCTGCATACGCAACATACCTTGAACGGCACTATCACCATGGAATGTAACCTTGGAACCATCAGCCCATTTTTTGTCATTACCATAGTTAAGATATGAAACTTCTGGCGTTACTATCAAACCAGGCACCAATTCATAAGCCATGTTGACTGACGCACTAAATACATCGGTATCATCATAGGTTAGCTGAGAATTGAATGATGCTTTTTTGGTTGCCTTAAACGTTGTTCCGCCCCAAACAGCCCAGTCACCGCCCCAATCACCATACTGACTCGTGTGCATACGGTAGTATGAGTCATGTTTTCTATTCGGATGAGCTTTGTTATAATCGCTATCATAAGCGTAATAATCATCGTTGGTTTTATAACCGCCCATAACCCAAACAGATAATTGGTCTGTTACATTAAGATTTACGCGTAACTTAGCTGCCCATTCATCCCATTGGGCATCATACGCACCAACTGCGGCAATTGAGCCCCAGCCCTGTACGTATTTGGCACCGAATAGAACGTTTGGTGTATAATCGTCAATTTTACTACCACTGTGGAAACGACGAACGTCATCCGCATAACGATCAGCAATACCGAAATTTGGTCCAACGCGTTTACCGAGGCTTTTGAGGTAATAATTATCACCCTGATTATCACTTCCGCCATCAGTACCTTGTTCCACGCCGATAATAGCAGAAAATCCGTTAGATGCGCTAAATGTGTAGCTCAAAACATTGGTACGCTGGAACATTCCTGGGTCAACAACATCGTCATTCAACACTTTTCCAAGATAGCCAGTCCAATGCCAAAAAATAGATTCATCTACACCAACGCGTAAACCACCCAACTCGATATAAGCAAAATGCGCTTGCCCACTTAGTGTATCATGGCCATCGTCCCATTGGTTACGCAACTCTACAAGAGTGCGAAGTGTACCAAGCTCTGTTTCACTTGCTGTTTGAAAACGCAATTCGCCACGAGCTCGCCAGCTATAGGTGTCACGATCCTTTGAACCTTTGTAGGCGTAAACGTTATCGCCGCCTTTCAAATCGGTACGAATATATCCACCTACACGCATACAGGTTTCTGTACCCGGAATATAAAAATATCCCTCACCAAATGCGTCACATACACGGACATATTCTACTGGTTCAGGCTCGGCAACCACTACATCAGCGGCATAAGATGCATTCGAGATAACAATGGCAGCAACTGAGCCAGCCAATAATGTTTTTATTTTCATGCTAAAAACTCCATGCGGGGTGATTTAGAGAATTTATGATTTGTTCCATGATATGCGTCAGTTTGCGCATAATGGAAGGCAAAAAAAGACGGTCTTATAATCTAACTTTATAACGTGACAATTTAGCCACATAGCAAATTCTGCAATATTGACGGGATTTGCACTATCAAATCATCGGCTATTGCCCCAATGCCAGCCTGTCGCCCACATTCTGCATGTATCCAGTTACCTGCACATACAGCCTCATACGCCGGCATATCTTGTACCAAAAGACCTCCCAATATTCCTGAGAGAACGTCGCCAGAGCCGGCAGTTGCTAAAAATGGTGTACCGTTAACTGTTATAGATAATCGACCGTCAGGTGATGCTATCATGCTATCAGCACCCTTATAAACAACAATTGCCCCACTTTTTAAGGCTGCTTCCCGCGCTTTATCAATACGGGGATAATTCGACTTTGATGCAATGTCAGGAAAAATGCGTCTAAATTCACCTTCATGCGGGGTTAATACAACTTTCACCGTCGACTGCCTGATAAGCTCGAATATTTCATCAGTTTTGTTGGCTATAGCCGTTAATGCGTCGGCATCAAGCACGATTGTCTCGATACAATCCTGCTTTGTAAGAATGGTTTTAATGAGAGTAAAAGCTCTATCCATCGCCCCAAAACCAGGTCCAAGCACTGCCGTTTTTACTTTTCTTTGCTGAAAAAAAGACAGCACATTTGCGTCTGACCCCATTTCTTTTAACATGACGCTTGTAAGATGACTTTCATGAACGGACAAAGCGTCTTGCGGTGAAAGAATTGTGACAAGACCTGCTCCGCTACGTGCTGCGGCATATGCCGCTAACCGAGCAGCACCTGTCATTATTGCTGGACCAGAAAAAACAGCAACATGCCCTTTACTATATTTATGCATATCATATTCAAGAACGGGCCAATCACTCAGCCACATTTTTGGCAAATTCACGCTAGTATTGGGACAGATATCCTTCAACACATCGGGCTTTATGCCAATATCTCGCAAAATAATATCTCCACAATACGCTCTTGCGGGATAACAGACATGCCCTGGTTTCAGCCTGAAAAAAGTCACCGTATAGGTTGCGTTGACGGCAACTGTATGAACCAAGCCATCGCTCCCCAAAATACCAGATGGTAAATCAATCGCAATAACAGGCACTCCAGATGCATTTATCTTTTTCACCAAAGCTTTTGTTTTCTCGTCGAGACCACGATCAAGCCCTGCCCCATAAAGCGCATCAACAATGAGATCGAATTCACTAAAAACCAGCGCATCAATATTGAGCGTTGCACCGCTCCAATCTACAAATGCTTTATGTGCATCACTGCCAATACGAGGTTGACCAAAAGAAAAGCATATTGCTTGATATCCTCTCGTCTTCAAAAATTCAGCAACAGCATAACCATCACCACCATTATTACCTGGTCCGCAGATGACAGCAACACGTTGCGCATTCTGGTATTTTTCTAAAATGACATTTCCTACCGCCTGTGCCGCATTTAACATCAAACGATAGCTTTCATACCCTCCGTTTATGACCGCTAATTGATCGGCCTTTCCCATTTCTTTTGGCGTGAGCAACTCGAATGGAAGATCACTATCACACAACCTATTAGTTGCATATTTTTTAATCAAATCGCTCATAATACAACCACCACAAAACGCTTTCACAACGAGATTATATTGTTTTTCATTATTTGTTAGTGAATATTAACAATCAATATATTGAATTGTTCATTATTTTGCATTTTTTTTAAACAGATATTTCAATTGGCATGTTTCATGCTTTAGATATTGTTGAGGCCACTAGCAGGCTGAACACTAACGTCGGAGGCAATTTCAACATGAAAAAGATCGAAGCAGTCATCAAGCCATTCAAGCTTGATGAAGTAAAGGAAGCACTCCAAGAAGTTGGCCTACAAGGCATTACTGTCATTGAAGCAAAAGGTTTTGGCCGCCAAAAAGGACATACCGAGCTCTACCGCGGTGCAGAATATGTGGTAGATTTTTTACCTAAAGTGAAAATAGAAATTATTGTTGCTGATGAAACCGTAGAACCAGCAATTGACGCAATCCGAAAAGCCGCTCAAACAGGACGCATTGGCGACGGAAAAATTTTTGTTTCATCTGTTGAGGAGGTTATCCGCATTCGTACTGGCGAAACAGGCGTAGATGCAATTTAGATTAGTCAGTCTGAATATCTAAGCTTGAAATTATTTCATTCTATGTAATGGTTATCTTAGTTTAATAAGGAAATATAATATGACAACTGCATCAGATGTCCTGAAACAAATAAAGGACAACGACATTCGCTTTGTCGATCTACGTTTTAGTGATCCAAAGGGCAAACTACAGCATGTAACGATGGATATTGCTGAAATCAGCGAGGATACATTTGCTGACGGCGTTATGTTTGACGGATCTTCAATCGCTGGTTGGAAAGCTATCAATGAATCGGACATGGTTCTCATGCCAGATCCAACAACCGCCCACATTGATCCTTTTTTCGCTCAATCAACACTTGTTTTACTGTGCGATGTGCTCGATCCTATTTCAGGTGAATCCTATAATCGTGATCCACGTTCGACAGCTAAAAAAGCTGAAGCTTATTTGAAGTCATTGGGTATCGGCGATACTGTCAATGTTGGCCCAGAAGCTGAATTCTTTATTTTTGATGATGTTCGTTACAAAGTGGATCCATACAATACAGGTTTCAAACTTGATTCTAGCGAATTGCCATCAAATGATGACACAGAATACGAAACAGGCAATCTTGGCCATCGTCCACGTGTAAAAGGTGGCTACTTCCCTGTTCCTCCAATCGATTCTTGCCAAGACATTCGCTCTGAAATGTTGACTGCTCTCACCGATATGGGTGTTCGTGTTGAAAAACATCACCACGAAGTTGCTGCTGCCCAACATGAGCTTGGTATTCGTTTTGATACGCTTGTTCGCGAAGCCGACAAGATGCAAATTTTCAAATATGCTGTGCATCAAGTTGCCAACACATATGGAAAAACCGCTACATTCATGCCGAAACCAATTTTCGGTGATAATGGATCGGGAATGCATGTTCACATGTCAATATGGAAAGACGGTAAACCAACATTTGCTGGCAATGAATATGCTGGACTTTCAGAGACATGCTTATTCTTCATTGGTGGTATTATTAAACACGCCAAAGCAATCAACGCATTTACCAACCCATCAACAAACTCATACAAGCGTCTTGTTCCTGGTTATGAAGCACCTGTATTACTTGCCTATTCAGCACGTAACCGCTCGGCCTCTTGCCGTATTCCTTTCGGTTCTTCACCAAATTCAAAACGTGTGGAAATCCGCTTCCCTGACGCAACAGCCAATCCTTATCTTGGCTTCTCTGCCATTTTGATGGCTGGTCTTGATGGTATTAAAAACAAAATCCATCCAGGCGAAGCAATGGATAAGGATCTTTATGATCTTCCTCCAAAAGAATTGAAGAAAATTCCTACCGTATCCGGTAGCTTGCGTGAAGCTCTACAAGAATTGGATAAAGACCGCGCCTTCTTGAAGGCTGGCGATGTATTTGATGATGATCAGATCGATTCTTTCATCGAATTGAAAATGCAGGAAGTTATGCGTTACGAAATGACCCCGCATCCAGTTGAATTCGATATGTATTATTCAGTCTAATAAAATAAATCTGGGGGCTTCGGCCCCCTTTTTTGTGCATATGCAAAAATTGCCTTTTTCATGTCATTCTTTGCTTCTAGCATGGGCTTTCGATACACGCGAAATGTCAGTTATTGAAGGTAGCACATGCGACGCATTTATTCCCTTTTTTTAAGTTTCTCACTTCTTGCTGGTACTGGTATTGCGGCTAATGCACGGCCAGCCACAAATGCAGAAATCAAATTATTATCGGATTCAACACAAGCCTATGCAACGGCGCTTCAAACTGCAAATTTCGATGTGGTATTAAACGCAATTCCACCACGCATTCTCGAAAAACTTGCTGAACAATCCAAAGTTTCAAAAGACCAGTTTCGCCAGATAATGGTAGATCAAATGAAACAATTGGCCGCTACATATAAGGTCGACAAAATTACGATATCCCAGTCTCGAAAACGCTCTGGCGAATTTAATGATGGTACACCTTATTTTGTTATTCCATCAGAATTTATTATCACAGCCAATAACCAAGACAAAAAGCGTGTTAAAGGTGAGTTGGTTGCGATTTTGGATAATAATCAATGGTATTTCGTAAGAGGAGACGATGCCACGACTTTAAGCACCATGACAGAATTATTTCCGGGCTTTGAAAAAATTAAATTAAGTATGCCAGAAGTATCCAACGTAAATTAACCCGACAATTTAATCGGATCGATAAAACGCCTGTCTCTTTATTTAGGAGGATAATTCCTTGAGGCAGGCGTAAAAATATAAAGTGGAAAGCCCCATGGCTCTTCCAATCAATAGTCCGATTGAAAAACTTAGGATTGGGCGGCTTTCTATCTTAGATGATATTCAATGTAACGTTTATATTGCCACGTGTTGCATGTGAATATGGACAAATTTCATTATGTGCAGTCTGGGCAACCATTTCGGTTTGCTGCTTATCCAAGCCTTCCATATGAACGTTTAACACAACAGCAAGCTCGAAACCGCCCTCTTTTCTTGGTCCGATTTCAACTTCAGCCTTAACAAAACTTCCATCTAAAACTTTAAGTCCAGCTTTTGACGCGGCAAATCTTGTGGCAGATTCAAAGCAGGCGGCATAACCTGCCGCAAATAAAGTTTCAGGATTAAGTCCAACTGTGCCGTTGCCACCCATTTCACGTGGTTTTACGAGAACAGCATCAAGTGCGCCATCATCCGAACGAACATTACCTTCTCTTCCACCATGTGCGGTTGCAGCTGTTTTATAAATTACATTCATCATAAAAACATTCTCCTCGAACTAAAGCACCCGACCGATTATATATAAACCAGTACAAAGGTCTCCTTTTAGATAAGCGATTTGAATAGATAAACAATGTTCATTGTGGAATATTCTCATTAATCGCTGCAACGATCGCAGCAGCTGCATCAAAATTTGTTTTGTAATATTCTCTTCGGCTAAGCGCTTCGCGATCTTCACCCCAATGCTCAATGGTCCAATCTTCATCCAGATGCGCTAATTTCCAAGCATTATCGAGATCAATTTCCTTGCAGAACACTGCCAATGCCAACAGAGCAGAACCACTCAACGTTGTCATCGAATGGAGAGCAGCAAGACTGTAGGGTGATGAGATTTTATCCAAAAAATTGCCGATCGATTGGAGCGAAGATTTCGGCTGCTCAATGTGAATTACACCTTCTGTTAATATAAAAGGCGCGTTGAACTTTTTGTGCGCCCAATCCAATATGGGATTCCATTGTGTGTTTTGTCTGTCTGCCAATTCTCGTGGTGTATCCGCCCGATAGAATAACATATCATGGGCAATAAAGTTTTTTATATCATCGCGTACTGCATCAGGATTGGCTGCAATACTGTCCAAGATTGTATTGGCAAGCCGCGTTACCGGCATTTTCGCAGGATCAATCACCACATTCTGTAAATTGAATTCGTCCACTACAAGTTGTGCCAACTCGTGGTTAGGTAACACCAACTCATTGCGTGCAGGCGTTTTTACGACCTTTCCATCCAATACGACAGCAAACCCGTTTTCTTTCTCCGTGACATCAGCCAACTGATAGAACTTTTTAGGTAATTCCCTTTTTGCTAATATTTGTGCTTTTTTTATTGGATCGTAATCTTCATTATCCGTGTCAAGATTTTCAAGAATTTCACGCATTGTCTTCTATTCCCAATAAATATAACAGTTTTACTGGCTCATTTAAAACGACTTCAGCTCCAGCTTGCTTTAATGCATCTGTCGTATGATATCCCCAAGATACACCTATGGCTCTTGCGCCCGCCTGTTTTGCCATTTGCATATCATATAGGGTATCACCAACCACATAAGTATCAGCGGGCAAAACCCCTGTTTCGCTACAACTTTCCAATACCATTGCCGGATTTGGTTTCGACGGGCAATCATCTGCTGTCTTAAGTGTGACAAAGCACTTCAATTTGTAAGCATCGCATATTTTATCAATACCACGGCGAGACTTTCCCGTAACCACACCAAGCAGGAGGTCTTCCCTGAGTTCCAGTTTTGCTAACAGATCGCTGATACCCGGAAAAAGCGGTTCTTGCAGTGGTATATCGTCAATTCTATTCGAGAAGTTTTGTTTGAAACTGCTAACCATAGCGTTAATTTCGTCATCAACAGGACGTTGTAATAGGCGAGAGATTGCGACATCCAATGACAGACCAATAATATTCCGTATCTCATCAAAACTTGGCGTTTTATAAGAAAATTTGTCGAACACATTATTCATAGCGTTTTGTATGACCAACGCACTATCAACCAAAGTTCCATCACAATCAAACAGCACAAGCCGCAATTTCTGTTGCATTAATCCTGATCTCCATCAGCTTCATCGAAGGCTAATAGATTAAAGCTCTGCACCATGTGCGGTGGAAGTGGCGCAACAATATCCAATATACCACCTGTAGGTTTCGGAATGCGAATGCGCCTTGCATGCAAATGCAATCTGTTTTGTATTCCCCCTGGTAATTGCCAGTTGGTATCAGCGAAAAAATATTTAGGATCGCCGATAATCGGATGATCGATATAGGCCGCATGTACACGCAATTGATGGGTACGCCCTGTATAAGGTTCCATCTCTAGCCAAGATAAGATCTGTCCTCGCGTATCGATCACTCTATAGTGGGATACAGCATGATCGGAATCCGGTTCGCCGTGCTGGCAGACTCGCATCTTATCTCCGTCTGGTGTTGCTTCCTTGACCAGCCATGTAGAGATTTTGTCTTCACGTTTTTTTGGTACGCCACGAACCAGCGCCCAATAAGTCTTCTTCGTCTCTCGTTCTCTAAAGGCTGCCGTCAGGGATTGTGCCGCCCCCCTAGTCCGCGCAACAACAAGCACGCCTGATGTATCTCTGTCGAGTCTATGAACCAAACGGGGTTTTTCACCTTTTTTGTTGCGCCAAACTTCAAGCATACCGTCCACATGCCTATTTACCCCAGAACCGCCCTGCACTGCGAGACCTGCCGGTTTATTAAAGACGAATATCTTTTCATCTTCATAAAGCAGCATTTGACGAAGAACATCAGAATCATCCTGTCCTCGAATTGTCTTTCCCGTTAGCGGAACAGTCCCCTTTTCATCGACTGGCAAAGGTGGAACACGAATGGATTGTCCCTGTTCCAACCGCGTATCGGATTTGACCCTGCCGCCATCAACACGTATCTGTCCCGAACGCAATAATTTTTGTAAATGGCCAAAGCCCAATCCCGGATAATGTACCTTAAACCAACGATCGATGCGCATGCTGTGTTCATCTGCATCTACTTTTTTTATTTCAACACCAGCCATTATAATCTCCTTGGCGCACCGTCTAACATTTACAAAAGGCAAAAGCGATATGCTTTATCACACTCCGTTACAATCAGTTGCGAAAAGTGCCTTATACCGTCATAAATCTAACAGTAGCTTATATTACATAAACAATATAAAGATCTGATAAGTTTTGTGAATAATCCCCTTGGGACAATTGTGACATCGGAGGTATCAGCGTGTCGCTGTTTAAAACTTACACTCGCGCAGTCAGCTACTTGATGACAGAAAAGAAGACTGTCTTCATCATTTGCGCAGCCAATATTGCGATGGCAGCAATTCAGGTTTTTATCCCTAAGATTTTTGGTTGGATTGTTGATGACTTGTCATCAACCGCCCAAGCCGTTTCGCAAGGCACGACATTTTCTGCAGGTGACGCTTTTACCAATGTTATTCCCTATCTCGCTCTATGGACCGGTCTTGGTATGTTCAGCATTATTGCGACTGTCATGGTGGACCGCGGTGCCGATAGGCTGGCACATCGCAGGCGTTTAGGGGTTCTAAGCGAAGCGTATCAGCGCATTATTAATATGCCTTTGTCATGGCACCAAAAAATTGGCACCTCTAATGCCTTACACACGATGCTGCGTGCTTGTGAATCCATGTTCACAATGTGGCTGGAATTCATGCGACAACATCTCGCTTCAATGATCCAGCTTGTCATCCTGCTAACCGTTGCCATCTGGACAGATTACCGTTTGTCAATTGTATTGGTGTCGCTTGGTATTATTTATGTCATGATTGCTCGTTTGGTGATGTCAAAAACTAAAAATGGGCAAGAATCTGTCGAGAAATACCACCTTGAATTATTTGAGCATGTCACTGATTCTATTTCCAATGTTTCCGTTGTGCAGAGCTATAATCGCGGTGACGAGGAAAGTGCTCGTGTAAAAAGAAACACACAAAATGTACTCAAAGCACAATATCCAGTTTTAAACTGGTGGGCTCTTGCTGCCGGTCTTAACCGTATGGCGTCCACGATTACGGTTATCGTTGTTATCGTGCTCGGGGCATATCTTGTCAGCAAAGGCATTCTTAATATCGGTGACGTTGTCGCATTCGTATTTTTCTCACAGATGATGATAGGGCAACTCGACCAGATTAGTAATTTTATCAATCTTATTGGTTCTAACCGAGCAAGGTTGGATGCTTTCTATGAAATGATGGATTCTACTATAGCGGCCGCCGAACCAACGAACCTTCCATCGCTGACAAATGTCAAAGGCGAAATTTGCTTTGATCATGTAACTTATGAGTTTTCCAACACAGGCCAAGGCGTATACGATATCTGCTTTGATATTAAACCAGGGCAAACCGCTGCTATTGTTGGTCCTACAGGCGCAGGTAAAACAACACTCATAAATCTATTGCAGCGCATTTATGATCCTGCAGCAGGACACATTACAATTGACGGTGTTGATACAAGAACAGTCAACCGTGAGTCACTTCGTCACGCTATGGCAACAGTTTTTCAAGATGCAGGACTGTTTAACCGTACAATTAGAGAAAACATCAGCATAGGCCGTCCCGATGCTTCTGAAGATGAACTCTATGAGGCCGCAAAAGCTGCAGCTGCAACAGACTTTATTATGGCAAAAAGCAATGGTTACGATACCAAAGTTGGCGAACGTGGCTCACTACTTTCAGGTGGCGAACGCCAAAGGTTAGCAATTGCCAGAGCAGTGCTTAAAAACTCTCCAATACTTGTGCTTGATGAAGCGACAAGCGCTCTCGATGTCGAAACTGAAGCACGCGTAAAAGAAGCAATTGATACAGTCAGTCAAAACCGTACAACCATCATCATAGCTCACCGCTTATCCACAGTCCGGAATGCTGATATTGTGCTGTTTATGGACCATGGTCACATTGTTGAACAAGGAAGCTTTGACGAATTGGCCGAAAAAGGTGGACGGTTTACCGCTTTATTGAAAGCTGGCGGACTTATTATTGACCATGCGCCTGCTAATGTCAAAAATGACAATATTATTGAGTTTCCTGAAAATTTAGCCAAGTCCTAATAAAAAAGTGGGCTATTATGCCCGCTTTTTTACCTACTGATATTATCGCGATTTGGCTCTTAAGTTATCAACCGCCTCTTTCTCCTTGCCACTGTTATGCTGTTCTCATCAGTTCCACACTATTAAGCAAGGAAGCTTCGATGAATTGGCTAAAACAGATGGATAGCTTACTGTTTTATTGAAAGCTGGCGGAATTATAATTGTTCAAGCCCTATTAACGTCAAAAATAACAATATCATTGAGTTTCGTAAAATTTAGCCAAGCCGCTAATAAAAAAGCGGGCTATCATGCCCGCTCTTTTTGTCTACTAATATTATTTCAATTTAGCTCTTAAGTGCTCAAGTGCCTCTTCGGCCTTGCTACCATCTGGTCCTCCGGCCTGCGCCATGTCGGGACGACCGCCGCCACCTTTGCCACCTAACGCCTCGGATAGCACCTTAACCAGTTCTACCGCGTTGAAACGCTGTGTTAAATCGTCAGTTACACCAACGACCGCGCTTGCTTTATTATCTTCTTCGGAAATACCAATGAAAACAACAACGCCGCTGCCAATTTTTGTCTTTCCAGCATCTGCCAGTGGTTTAAGGTCTTTCGGCGAAACACCATGAACAACTTTAGCGATTAAAGAAATTCCATTAATCGTCTCAACTTCATTGTCACTCGCACCAGAAGCTCCGCCACCTAATGCCAACTGTTTTCTCGCATCAGATAGTTCTTTTTCAAGCTTACGGCGTTCTTCCACCAATGCATGGATACGTTCCAACGCATCTTGAGGTGTTGTTTTCAATATAGAAGCAACTTCGTGATAACGCTCATCTTGCTCATCGAGATAATGACGTGCGGCATCACCAGTTAACGCTTCTATTCGGCGGACACCTGCCGCAACTGCACTTTCTGATAGTATACGAATAATACCAATGTCGCCCGTGCGTTTTACGTGCGTACCGCCACATAACTCTAATGACCAAGCGTGATTGACCGTGCTTTCAGGGTCAACGCGTTCGCCCATAGAAACAACGCGAACCTCTTCGCCATATTTTTCACCAAACAATGCCATAGCACCTTCTGCTATAGCGTCATCTACCGCCATTAATCTCGTAGACACTGGCGCGTTTTGTAAGACGATTTCATTGGCCAGATCTTCAACTTTTTTCAATTCATCTTTTGTCATTGGCTTTGGATGAGAAAAGTCGAAGCGTAAACGGTCAGGTGAAACCAAAGAGCCTTTTTGTGCAACATGCGTTCCTAACGTCTCACGTAGAGCTTCATGAAGCAAATGGGTAGCGGAGTGGTTTGCGCGAATTTTTTTACGCCGTTTATGATCGACATTTAATTCAACGGCATCCCCTACAGCCATTTTCCCTGAAGTTACGACACCAATATGAATGAAAACGCCGTTTCCTTTTTTCTGCGTATCATCCACTTCAAACTTTGTCTTTTCACCAACAATCGTTCCTGTGTCACCAAGCTGACCACCAGATTCACCATAAAAAGGTGTTTGATTGACAACAAGGATACCTTTTTCGCCGTCATTCAAGTGATCGACAAGTTTACCATCTTTAACAATAGCGGTTATGACAGCTTCAGCTTTTTCTGTTTCGTAACCAAGAAACTCTGTGGCGCCTACTTTATCGCGCACCTCAAACCATATTGTTTCAGTCGCTTCTTCTCCTGATCCTGCCCAGTTTGCACGCGCTTCAGCCTTTTGCCGTTCCATAGCCTTATCAAAAGCTTCGGTATCAACCGTAATATCGCGACGACGCAGAGCGTCTTGTGTCAAATCAAGCGGAAAACCATAGGTGTCATAGAGTTTGAAAGCAACTTCACCATCCAACTGATCGCCAGATTGTAAATCTTGGCTGGCTTCATTGAGCAGATTAAGCCCACGTTCTAAGGTTTTTCTAAACCGTGTTTCCTCAAGGCGCAGCGTTTCAGAAATTAAGGCTTCAGCTCTTAATAATTCTGGATAGGCTTGCCCCATTTCGCGTGTTAAAGTTGGCAATAGACGCCACATAAGTGGTTCTTTTGCTCCAAGTAATTGCGCATGACGCATTGCACGCCGCATAATACGCCGCAACACATATCCACGACCTTCATTTGAAGGCAATACACCATCTGCAATCAAGAATGCCGATGAACGCAAGTGGTCGGCAATAACGCGGTGGCTAGCAACAAATTCGCCTTCTGCTTTTACACCTGTTGCATCTTCCGAAGCGTGAATAAGCGTCTTGAATAAATCAATATCATAATTGTCGTGAACACCTTGCAATACCGCTGCAATACGTTCCAAACCCATGCCAGTATCAATCGAAGGACGTGGAAGATTTTGTCTGGTTTCCTTGGTAATCTGTTCATATTGCATGAACACCAAATTCCAGATTTCGATATAACGATCGCCGTCTTCCTCTGCACTTCCCGGAACACCACCCCAGATTTTATCGCCATGGTCATAGAAAATTTCTGAACAAGGACCACAAGGTCCGGTGTCCCCCATTGCCCAAAAATTATCATTGGTGGAAATACGAATGATTTTATCGTTTGTTAAACCAGCTATTTTTTTCCACAGTTCAGCTGCATCATCATCTTCATGATAAACTGTTACGAGCAGCTTTTCTTTTGGCAAGCAGAATTCTTTCGTCAGCAAATTCCATGCAAATGAAATTGCCTCTTCCTTGAAATAGTCACCGAACGAAAAATTCCCCAGCATTTCAAAAAATGTATGATGGCGCGCTGTATATCCGACATTGTCGAGATCATTGTGTTTACCGCCTGCACGAACGCATTTTTGTGCTGTCGTAGCTCGTTTATACGGGCGCTGTTCAAGACCTGTAAAAACATTTTTAAATTGAACCATACCCGCATTGGTAAACATCAATGTTGGATCGTTACGAGGAACTAATGGACTGGAAGAAACTATTTCATGTCCATTACGATGAAAATAATCCAGAAAAGTCGACCGGATCTCATTAACGCTATTCATACTTGACACCTACATTACCCGTAGAACCTAAATTGGTCTGTCGGAATTAGACTATTTATTTCTGTCTTTTAGAGCAAATAATCAATTCTGGGAACTCATTTTTCTGGTAATTCTTAGTATCTACAGTTCATTAAACTGCTTTAATTGACACACACTGTAACTACGTTATCAGATAGCTTGTAAAACCGTTCCAATTTTACATCCAAACAATAGTTTTAATAAAAATAGGCCACCGCAATGATCGCATCGCAATGGCCTACAATTCAGCTTCCAACTAAATTTATTTAAACAGCTTCGCTCTCTTCTTCAGCATCAGGTCCGCCATTTTCCAAAAGCTCTGCAGCAATTAAACCAGCATTCTGACGCAATGCCGTTTCAATTTCTTCTGCAACTTCTTTATTATCGCGCAAAAACTGTTTTGCATTTTCACGCCCCTGCCCGAGACGCTGCGAATTATATGAAAACCATGCACCAGATTTTTCAACAACACCAACTTTTACGCCTAAATCAATAAGCTCACCAAGTTTGGAAATGCCTTCACCATACATGATATCAAATTCAACTTGCTTGAATGGAGGAGCAAGCTTGTTTTTTACCACTTTTACACGTGTTTGATTACCAACAACCTCATCACGATCTTTAATCGAGCCAATGCGGCGGATATCCAAACGAACAGAAGCATAAAATTTCAAGGCATTTCCGCCTGTTGTCGTCTCAGGAGAACCAAACATAACACCAATTTTCATACGAATTTGGTTGATAAATATCACCATACAATTCGAACGAGATATCGACGCAGTCAACTTTCTCAAAGCTTGGCTCATTAGTCGTGCTTGCAAACCTGGAAGATTATCGCCCATTTCCCCTTCAATTTCCGCACGCGGTGTAAGGGCAGCAACAGAGTCAACAACCAAAACATCAACAGCACCGGAGCGAACAAGCGTATCGGTTATTTCCAATGCTTGTTCACCAGTATCAGGTTGTGAAATCAAAAGATTTTCTAAATCAACACCAAGTTTACGGGCATAAACTGGATCCAAGGCATGTTCAGCATCAATAAAAGCACAAATGCCACCGCGTTTTTGAGCCTCTGCAACCGTATGGAGTGCCAAAGTTGTTTTACCTGAACTTTCAGGCCCATAAATTTCTACTATACGCCCTTTTGGCAATCCACCGACACCAAGGGCAATATCAAGCGATAATGAACCTGTTGGTATTGTCTCAATTTCTACTACCTGCTTGTTTTCGCCAAGACGCATAATCGAGCCTTTGCCAAACGAGCGTTCTATCTGGGAAAGTGCGGCATCCAGAGCTTTTGATTTATCCACTGTTTTATCCTCAACGAGTCGCAATGTATTCTGAGCCATCTTACACTAACCTTTTCTATGACTTGAAGCAAATATAGCCAGTTTTACGTAACTATTTTGTACACTATTTGTTCCTATATTGCAAGACACCTAACATACTATTTTTAAAACGTTTTTCATTTTTGTTCTTTTATTGTTCACGATGTTTGATTTGGTACACAATAAAAAACGCCGCATATAGCGGCGTTTCCAATTAAACTTTTAAGCGATGTGAATCAGTAACCATTTTCACGCAGTGGTGAAATCTGGATTTCTACGCGGCGGTTTTGCGAACGTCCTTCTGCTGTTCCGTTTGAAGCAATCGGATTGGCTGGACCATATCCTTGAACGGATAGACGTCTTCCATCAATGCCCTGACTATTCAGGTAATTAGCAACTGACAATGCGCGGCGTTGCGACAAATCTTGGTTATGTTGCAAACTTCCGGTTGAATCTGTGAAACCGCCCACATCAACCAAAGACTTGTTAAACTTTTTCAACACAATAGCTACAGAATTGAGAACTGGGTAGAATTGCTGTCTAACAGCATCCTGATCTGTATTGAATGTGATATTACCTGGCATATTCAACCGAATTTGGTCGCCATAGCGTGTGACAGAAACACCCGTTCCCTGAAGTTGCGCACGAAGTTCAGCTTCCTGACGATCCATATAATTGCCAATAAGTCCACCACCAAGAGCACCAACACCAGCACCAATGAGGACTGCATTTCTTTGGGCGCGGCTTGAACCACCAACCATAAGCCCACCTAATGCACCTGCAACGGCACCAATTGTTGCACCACTAGCCGTTTTTGAAACCTGAGTTTCGCCGGTATACGGATTAGTTGTTGTACATGCTGCCAAAAAGCTTCCGGACAGGACGAGTATGCCTAACTTTTTCAACATAGTCTGTTTTCTCCACTTTAAAGAACTGTAGAATCTCCAAATGGAGATTATTGTTATTTTGAAACCTTGCATTCCAAAACTAAATTGTCACTTTCAAGGCAAACCAATTTAATGTTTGCTTTGGCGCTCCTTACGCAATCTTGCCCACCATTCCAAACGTTTTTTTATTTCTCTTTCAAAACCACGCTCTGGTGGGGCATAAAACTGTTTATGCCCCATTTTATCCGGAAAATATTCCTGACCAGAAAAAGCATCTGGTTCATCATGATCATAACGATATCCTTCATTATAACCTTCTTGCTTCATTAATTTGGTTGGAGCATTGAGTATGTGTTTTGGTGGCAAAAGCGAACCATTTTCACGTGCAGCGCGCATTGCCGTATTAAATGCCATATATGCAGCGTTGGATTTAGGGGCTGTTGCAACATAAATACAAGCTTGCGCCAATGCCAATTCTCCCTCTGGTGAACCAAGGTAATCATATGCATCCTTTGCAGCATTGCATATAACCAAAGCTTGAGGATCAGCCATACCAATATCCTCAACGGCCATACGAACAAGGCGTCTTCCTATATAGTGCGGATTTTCTCCCGCATCCAACATGCGGCAAAAATAGTATAAAGCTGCATCAGGATCTGATCCACGTACCGATTTGTGTAAAGCCGATATCAAATTGTAATGGCCATCTTGCCCTTTATCATAGATCGCCGCGCGCCGCTGAATAACCTTCTGTAGGGTATTAGGCGTGAATATTTCATCAACCCTTGCAGAGCGCCAAATTTCCTCGGCCAATGTTAACACTGCACGCCCATCACCATCGGCCATGCGTACTAATAGTTTGCGCGCATTATCATCAACGGGAAGATTCCGATTCTCAATTTTTTCTGTACGCCTTAAAAGAAGCAATAAACTATCTTCATTTAACGAATGGAAAGTCAAAACTCTCGAGCGTGATAAAAGAGCAGCATTTAATTCAAATGAAGGATTTTCAGTTGTGGCTCCTACCAATATGACTGTGCCATCCTCCATCACAGGCAAAAAACTATCCTGTTGTGCGCGGTTGAAACGATGAATCTCATCAACAAACAATAGAGTTTGTTTTCCGGACATTTGCCGCGCACGAGCACTTTCAAATACCTTTTTTAACTCCGCTACCCCAGTAAAAATGGCCGACACTTGCTCAAACGCCAACTTTGTTTCATTGGCTAACAAACGCGCAACTGTCGTTTTACCTGTGCCGGGTGGCCCCCAGAAAATCATTGAACCTATCGAGCCTGAGGCAATCATTCTAGTTAAAGCACCATCTTCACCAGTCAGATGTTCCTGACCAATCACATCATTAAGACAATGGGGACGCATCCGTTCTGCTAATGGACGTGTGCTTTCAATCTTTGGATCCGGTGTACCGGAGAATAAATCACTACTCAAAAATACACCTCTCTAGCGCACAAATTGCCGGATCAATACACCGTTGCGTTCAAACTCCAATTGCCAAATGCGAGGTTGAGATTTGGACAAAATAGATTTCAAATCGGAAACGTTTTGTATCACCTTTCCATTCACTGCGTGAATAACATCACCAGCTTGAAATACACCAAATGCGTTACTATTGCTATCGACGTCAATCACAACAATACCCTTTGTATCTGGTGAAAGGTGAAAACGTCGTGTATTTTGTGGAATTAGGTTTGTTACCTCAATGCCTGAGAACGGATTATTGCCGTCTATTTTTTCAGGTTTCATAAGCTGATTTTCAGGTATCGCTGTCAATAAAATTGCTGTTTTTTCAACTTTTCCGTTTCTTAAATATTCCAAGTTGAGATTATGACCAATTCCGGTCGTCATCAACCGATAACCAAGACTGTCTGGATTATCTATCCTCACATTTTGTGCTTTTAAGATAACATCGCCAATTTTCAGTCCTGCTTTTTCAGCCGGGCTATTTTGTTCAATATCAGTTACGAGCGCACCGTAAGGTTGCTCCATACCCAGTCCCTCAGCGACATCTGCAGTGACCGTTTGAAATGATGCCCCCACATATGGCGCGTCAAACGTTTTATCTCCCCGTTTAACCGCATCAATTACTGCTTTTACAAGATTTGCTGGTATTGCAAAACCGATACCCACAGATCCACCCGAACGAGAATAAATCGCTGTATTAATGCCAATAAGTTCACCCTTCATATCAATGAGTGCACCACCTGAATTACCGGGATTAATTGCTGCATCAGTTTGAATAAAAAAGTCGAAGTCAGATATTCCAACTCGGGTACGTGCTTGAGCCGAAACTATGCCGCTTGTAACAGTTTGACCAACACCAAATGGATTGCCTACTGCCAAAACGAGATCCCCTACTTCAACGGAATCCGAATCCCCAAGTGATAAAACAGAAAAAGGCGCTCCTTTTGGTGTAATCTTCAACACAGCAATATCAGTCGCTTCATCCTTAAGCATGACCGTACTTTCAAATTCTCGACCGTCTGAAAGTGAAACTTTTATTTCATCAGCGTCACGAATAACATGATAGTTGGTTACGATAAGGCCGCTAGCATCAACAATAACACCAGATCCTAACGACGATTGTTTGCGAGTTGGTCTATCCGGCATTGAACGACCAAAAAATTGATCAAAGAATGGATCACCTTGAAATGGAGAGCGCGCAGGTACTTTTCGCGCTGCATAAACATTGACAACCGATGGAACCGTCTTTTTTACCAACGGAGCAAAAGTTAGTTTAATTTCTGTTTGAGATTGCGGAACATCTGCTTGCCCCCCTATTGGGAATGATAGCGCAAAAAGGCCGCAAACTATAATTGTCCAAATAGATTTTTTCATTGTTGTTCCTCAATATCCGTCAGCTTTTAGCGACACATATTATACTTAAAAATTATGTAAGCAGTCACATTACTTCTTTGTTATGTTTGATTTTGACAACATAAAGATATGGTAACGGAAATAAATCACATCTCAGTGTTTTAAAGGCTCAGCATGGTCAATTTTTGATCTTCCCAAACAAAGCGAGATTGATTTTATTTGTTTTGTTAAATTCCTCAGCAAGAAAAAATAGGAATGTCGAAGTGCATAGCTATCGATAGATTTACATCAAAACATAACCTAGTCTTCTGTGCTTCAATGTGTTGTTCCAAGGTATCAATCCCAAAAACCACCCTAATAATATTCCGGCACGCCATGTATAAGTGGATAGCAACCGTGATTGCAACCAAGCCGAATGAACACCCCTTCAAAACCAAATCTTTAACAAAAACATTCAACCTGAACAATTAATATATCACATAAAACGTCAGTCAGATGCCACTCTACAGAACCATAGCAAAAAACTAAACTTCATTGCTATGTCGCGATATTTTTGGATCCAATTCAGAAACGAACGCCTAAGCACCTCTCTGTGAAATGCATGGTTTCAAGATCAAGCCATTAATCCACCAGCATATTCACAATGTTAACTCAATATCGGTCCTCAGCCCCAGATCATCATTACCGAGAAACGGTATAATACCCTGACGAAACATACCAATTACATTGACAGAATTTAAGCAGTATTGCTTTTCAATAAGCCGGCGAAAGATTTCTTGCAGTTTCAGAGATATTCATGACGCCTAATAGACCGGTCATTCATTACCATCTGCCCCAATAGATTGTTCCGAACTGCTATATCACCTGTTTAACTATTCACGCAAAAATCCGGTTTTACGCACGAAAAAGCCCGCGCAAAGGCGGGCTTAAAACTAACTAAAACTAGTCAGCTAAACTTATGCAGCGTCTGCAGCTTTTGCTTCTGCTTCAACGCGAGCACGATCAGCTGCACCCTTAGCGTTTACATCACGATCAACGAACTCGACAACAGCCAATGGTGCGTTGTCGCCTGCACGGAAGCCGGCTTTCATAATGCGAATATAGCCGCCGTTACGTGTGGCATATCTAGGAGCCAATGTGTCAAACAATTTAGCTGCTTGTTTTTCGTCACGAATAGCAGAAATAACTTGTCTACGTGCATGCAATCCGCCGCGTTTTCCAAGTGTAACAAGTTTCTCAACGATTGGGCGAATTTCCTTAGCCTTTGGAAGCGTCGTCACGATCTGCTCGTGCTCGATCAACGATGTTGCCATATTAGCAAACATTGCTTTACGGTGACTTGCAGTGCGGTTCAGCTTGCGGCCTGATTTTCCGTGGCGCATGAGCCTTCTCCTTAATTCTTAAACTCAGTATTGATCTTCATAGCGTTTAGCAAGGTCGTCGATATTTTCAGGCGGCCAAGCTGGTATTTCCATACCAAGGTGAAGTCCCATAGATGCAAGAACTTCCTTGATTTCGTTCAGTGATTTGCGACCAAAATTCGGTGTCCGTAGCATTTCGGCTTCGGTTTTCTGAATTAGATCCCCAATATAAACAATATTGTCGTTTTTCAAACAATTTGCTGAACGAACAGAAAGTTCCAATTCGTCCACTTTCTTGAGAAGAGCCGGATTGAAAGCAAGCTCTGAAACTTGTTCCTGTGGAGCTTCCTTCTGTGGTTCTTCAAAATTAACAAACACGGACAGCTGATCCTGAAGAATACGAGCTGCAAAAGCAACTGCATCTTCACCAGAAACCGCGCCATTCGTTTCAATTGTCAATGTCAATTTATCATAGTCAAGAACTTGCCCTTCACGAGTGTTCTCGATCTTGTATGACACCTTACGAACCGGCGAATAAAGACTATCAACTGGGATAAGCCCAATAGGTGCATCTTCTGCACGATTACGCTCTGCCGGAACATACCCTTTACCGTTATTAACAGTAAACTCCATGCGAATTTCTGCACCCTGATCCAGTGTACAAATTACATGTTCGGGATTTAAAATTTCTACATCGCCAACTGTCTGAATATCACCAGCGGTAACAACACCTGGGCCTTCTTTACGTACAACCATACGCTTTGGACCCTCGCCTTCCATACGGATAGCGATTTCTTTAATATTCAAAATGATATCCGTAACGTCTTCTCTAACACCCGGGATAGACGAAAACTCATGCAAAACACC
>CALYQL010000014.1 GCA_945285915.1 uncultured Bartonella sp. | reverse complement strand
AAAGAGTCAACACCCTTTCTAAAAAAAATTGCACTTTTTTCGATTTTTTTTTCAAAGGCGTCCTAAAAGACCGAGATTCGTTGGATTTTTGCCTGACATAAACACGCCGCAATGCACGTCTAAATAATATGGGGTCATTGATAAACATATTAGATGTAAGTGCGAGGCGCTTTTCTTTTTGGGTTTCCTATGGCAAATTCCAATTGTAACAACTGCATTCCATTTGTAGTTTTTACCGACATACGCATTTAAGTTTATAAGTGCGACTTTCGTTTAACTAAAAATAGTAGTTGCAGAGCTGATGCGAGACGATCAACATCTTATTTTAGATCTAGGAGATGAACCTCCCCTATTAGCTGAGGGGCGTAGGCCTCCAGATCGTCGGCAAATTTCCGCGCGTTGGCTGGCTGGTACTATATTAACTGCTGTAACGTCTTGCACATTAATGGGTGTCGCGTTGTTTGTAGCCTTGAACGGACGTGAACAGCTTGCAACGCCACCTCAACTTTTGAGCAATAACGAGCTACCATCTGTAGAAGCAGAAGAGGCAGATGGAAAAAAAGGGGATCGTATAGCCCAGGTTGTGCCCCGAAAGAATTTTGATGCGCGGCAACGATTCGATTTATCAATCATGCAAAAGCAGGGCGAAAAAGAAGTTATCCGAACACAGCCATTTGAATTGGTACGAATGGCTTTGGCTGAAGATCGTCAAACCAATATAAAATATCCACCATTTAATGCCTTAACTATTTTTGCTAACCAGCCCATCAAACAAGATGAAACAACAGAAACGAGTTTACAAATATATGGTACAAAGGTTGAAACAGAGATTACATTACACAATGTCGCTTTTTCTACAACCTTGATGAAGCATGATGATACTGACGCAATTTCTGCAGATGAGGCTGAAAAGAATATTCAAACAGCTGGTTTCGTTTTAGGTGATAATATTACACGTGTCGCTGCTCTTCATTATATTGATCCTGCGCAATTTGGACATTTCGGATCGGTGAAGTTTTCTGAACCTCCAGATGTTCGTATAACACAGGAAAACGTCAGCATTTCACCACGTATAACGACTGATGACGGTTCTGAAGGGTACGCTGAGGATATCATACCATTCAGAAAAACCGAGAAAATTATTGATGCCCTTGATGAAGCTAATTACGGTGGCGATGATGCTGAAAAACTAGCCGCTGCTTTAACAACAATTGGTGGCTCTGATAGTTTAAACAGTGGCAGTGTTTTAAGAATCGGTATTGAATCTAAAACACCAAGTGGTGACCACTTGGTGAGAGCAAGTATTTACCATGGTATGCGCCATGTGCTTTCGATCGCCTTGAATGACAAAAATGAATTTGTAAAAAGTACAGAGCCAGAAATGACACCTGTTTTAAAAACAGCCTTTGAAGGTGGGGTTCCGGTTACACACATTAATACATCTAATCTCCCAACAGTTTATGATGCCATATATCGTTCGGTACTCAGTTACGATATGCCGATCGAAACAGCCCAACAGTTGATTCGTGTATTTGCAAATGATCTTGATTTGCAAAGTAAAGTAACGCCTAATGATACTTTAGAAGTTTTTTATGCCATTCCTGAAAAAGATGGAAAAGACACAACAGAACCGGAAGTTCGTTTTGTAAGTGCGACTTTTAATGGTGTTACACGGAAATATTATCGCTTCCGCTCTGGTGACAGTACTGTTGACTATTATGATTCGGAAGGACGAAGCTCAAAACAATTTCTTCTCCGCAAACCCGTACCTAATGGATTATTCCGATCGCCCTTTGGACCACGGAAACATCCCGTTCTTGGTTATGTAAGAATGCATACAGGAGTTGATTGGAGTGCACCGAGAGGCTCTCCTATCATAGCAGTTGGCGATGGTATTGTGACAAAAGCTGGAATCGCACGTGGTTATGGTAACCAAATTGAGATTCGTCATGCAAATGGTTATGTAACATCTTATGCTCACCAAAGTGGATTTGCTTCTGGAATTAAAACTGGTGCAAAAGTGCACCAAGGACAAGTTATTGGCTATGTTGGTTCAAGTGGACTAGCAACAGGTCCTCACTGCCATTTTGAAGTAATTGTTAACGGTACAAAAGTTGATCCAATGCGTATTCGGCTTCCTGACAGCAAAGGCTTACACGGGAAAGATCTTGAAGCATTTAAACGTGAACGTGACAGGATAAACTCGTTGTTGAGTGGTCAAGGTGATCAAAAATTAGCGGCGGCATCGCCACAACCAGATAAAGGTACTTAATTACTTAAATCTTTTATGATGTTTGTTTGATTCTTTAATTAAAGATTGAATGAGCGCATAGTTGCACCGGCGGAATATAAGTCTGGTCCGTAATCTGATTCACCTTTGACACCTAGTAACTCTTGTAGGCGATTTCTTGCGCGACTTACACGACTCTTAACCGTACCAACAGCACAGCCACAAATTTCAGCTGTATCTTCATAAGAAAAACCAGAAGCACCAATAAGAATAATAGCCTCTCTCTGATCCGGAGGTAAAACATCAAGAGCCTTTTTGAAATCTTGCAAATCAAGAGAACCGTATTGCGAGGGATGAACAGCCATATTTTCTGCAAACACACCATCCGTATCTTGTACTTCCCTACCCCTCTTTCGCATTTGGCTGTAGAATTCATTACGTAAAATAGTAAAGAGCCAAGCTTTCATATTTGTACCAAGCTGAAAACTATCTTGCTTGGCCCAAGCTTTCATAATTGTATCCTGCACCAGATCATCGGCTCTATCATGTTGCCCAGATAAAGAAACGGCAAAAGCTCGTAAAGCCGGTAAAACCGATAAAAGTTCACATTTAAAATCTAGATGGCTTTCGTTCATGAGCGGTTATACTCTTCCCATTCGGGTCTTGGCTTTCTTGCTCAGCCTCATCCAGTTTTTCAAGAAGATCTAGAATAGTATCTGGCAGTTTCTCTTCTTGAATAGCTGCATAAAACTGTTTTAATTTAACCGCTATTTCACTATTGGAACCAAGCAGATCATCATCTGAACCGATTGTTACGGTACAGTGTTTTTCAGTGCTATCGTCCATTTTTAGCCCCTTATTATTATTTATTTAATCGTTTCGTATCGAATGATCAAGTTTATTACCCGTTTTTAGTTAATGAATAAAAGAATAAAAAGTTCCTTATTGGTGGAACTTCTTTGTCACTGAAAAGTTAATACATTGGCTGACACACTTTAAGGGGCAAAAGGAGTTTTTTATGTCGTTATCTACACGTATTGCACCTCATCTTCCATATTTGAGGCGCTTTGCTCGAGCTGTTACTGGTTCGCAAATTTCTGGTGATGCATACGTTGCTGCGATGCTAGAAGCTCTTATTGCTGATATTTCGATTTATCCTAATCTATCGAATGATAGGATAAGTGTTTACCGTTTATTTTGCATGTTATTTGATCAGACAACACCCAATATTGCTGATCCCATGCCCCAGTTTGGTATAGAACAAACAACTAAAGCCAAGCTATCGTATCTTACCCCCAAGGCACGCCAATGTTTTTTACTAATAGCAGTGGAAGGTTTCACCGATCAGGAAGCCATGGAAGTAATGAATTTGAGTGCACAAGAGTTCAGAGAGCTTTTGAATGAGGCTTCGCGGGATATTTCAGAACAAGTGGCAACAAGGATCCTTATAATTGAAGATGAACCGTTAATCGCTTTAGATATCGAGCAAATGGTAGAAAGTTTAGGTCATCAAGTTGTTGGTATAGCTCGCACACAAAATGAAGCTGTAGCAATTTTTAATCAAGAAAAACCAGGCATGGTTTTGGCTGACATTCAACTTGCAGATAATAGTTCAGGTATCGACGCGGTAAATGACATCTTAAAAACTTCCACTGTTCCAGTGATATTCATTACCGCATTTCCAGAACGTTTATTAACTGGTGAACGTCCTGAGCCAACATTTCTCGTCACCAAACCTTTTAACCCGGACATGGTTAAAGCACTTATTTCACAAGCACTATTTTTTCAAGAAAATGCAGTGAAAGCTGCATAAAGAAGGGTTATTGGTGTATTATGGTAGCGGGTTCTCAAGCTGCCGACTGTTTTGATCAATCGCGATTAAGTGCATTGTTACAAGCAATCCATGGGGCAGATATTTTCATATTATATCAGACAACGGATCTCATTTATCAATGGGCTGAAAATTTACCCAAGATATTACAGAATAAATGGTATTTAGGATGCACGGATAGTGATTTTTTCTCAGGCAGCCTAGTTGAGAGTATGAAATCTATCAAATCGAACGCGCTCACAACTGGAAAAATGCAAATCGTTGAAACACGCTTGGAGCATGATTCGAATAAGGGAGTTTGGTATAAACTGTCTATCGACTGCCATCGCGATAATCAGGGGAAAATAATCGGCATAATCACGACAGGCATAAATATCTCAGAGTTGCGCCGTCGTGAGCAAATGTTGAAAATTTTATTACGAGAAGTCAGTCACAGATCAAAAAATTTACTAGCAATCATACAAAGCATAGCCAGTCAGACGGCTAGACATGCTGATTCGATTATTACATTTTTAAAGAAATTTCAGGGACGGATTCAATCGATTTCTCACTCACAAGATTTGGTAACAGATTCAGATTGGCGAGGAGCCCAATTTAGAGAGCTTGTATTAACACAAGCATCTGGACATTTGGGCAAAGACAGCGAAAACTTTCGTATCGTTGGTGCTGATCCTTACCTTTTCCCGAATGCAGCGCTTCATATAGGTTTAGCCTTACACGAACTTATTTCAAATTCGATAAACTATGGAGCTTTGTCTCAGTCGAGTGGAAAGATTACTGTATCTAGTAAAATTATTTTTAATGAAAGCGGAAATACAAATTTAATTATTTCCTGGAATGAAAACTTCATTCCAAGAGAGAATGTATACAATGTTGGAGAAGCATGCTTTGGACGAACTGTCTTGGAAAAGATCGTACCTGTCGCTGTAAATGGAAAAGCAAATCTTATTATTTTTCCTGATGGAGTAATTTACAACTTATCATTTCCTGATACTTATTTCGATTTATTCTAGATATTTATTCTGTTTTATAATTTTTATATTTTTCATTTGAAAATATGAATTTGGTAACAAAAGATTCACCACTAAGCAAAAAAATTATTTCTTATTGAAACATTGTCGTGAAACACGTAAATGCCTTCCAATATCAATGGAGAATTCGTGATGCGCGATGATTATCAGTCAGGTTATGAAAATCTGGAATATCAAGATCCTTATAATCAACAACCAGCTTATCAAGAACAACCATTAGATCCTGCTGTTGAAGGGGTAAGACGAAAACTCATGCGGTTGATGGTCATATCAATCGGTATAACCATAGTACTTATTTTGGCTGTGTTAGTCGCTGTAATTTATAAGGTTACGACATCATCTAACAAAGCACCTGCAGAACAGACCCAATCTGCCCAAACGACGCCCGTACCAAGTGCGAATACAGAACAAGCAAAACCTGAGCCTGCAGTACCAGAATTTATTAAACGCTCTATAGCACTGCCTCAGGGAACGCGCATATTATCGCAAAGTCTATCAAATGATATGATTGCTTTAGAAACTTTGACGCCCGAAGGAAACACCGAACTTGTAATTTATGATTATCGGAACGGGCATTTGATAGCAGGTATAACAGTCGATACATCTCCCGATGCAAAACAACCCGTTGAAGAAACGGCAAAAGGCACTGCTGTTCAGTAATAATGATAAGCAGATAAATGAAATAAAAAAGGCCGCTTAAAGCGGCCTTTTCATTATTTTCTGTTATTATCTTTCCTGTCATTTTCTTTACGGGCTGCAGGCTCACCTGACACTTCATCCACAGGATGAATAGGTGTTGGTGTAAAGACCAACCTATCAGAACTCCTTGAAATATTGACCGTAGAACCATCCAATATATCACCTAAAAGCAATCTCTCTGCCAAAGGATCTTGAACTTCCCTCTGGATTACCCGTTTTAATGGCCGTGCTCCATAAGCCGGATCATATCCCTTATCTGCCAGAAATTCGCGAGCCTGATCATCAATAGAAAGTTTTATTTTTCTATCTGATAATAACGACTGTAAACGATGCAATTGAATATCAACAATAGCACCCATCTCTTTTCTATGCAGACGATGGAACAGTATGATTTCATCCACGCGATTAAGAAATTCCGGTCTAAAAGCAGCTTTTACCACCGCCATAACATCATCACGAGCTTTTTCAGCCTCATCGTTGTCGTCAAGAGCGGTCAGATATTCCGCCCCTAAATTTGATGTCATGATAATTAATGTATTCCGGAAATCCACTGTACGCCCTTGCCCATCAGTCAAACGTCCATCGTCAAGAACTTGCAGTAAAACATTGAACACATCAGGATGTGCTTTTTCGATTTCATCGAATAGGATGACTTGATATGGACGCCGCCGAACTGCCTCGGTCAAAGCACCTCCCTCTTCGTACCCCACATAGCCAGGAGGAGCACCTATTAGACGAGCAACTGAATGCTTTTCCATGTATTCAGACATATCCAGACGTACCATTGCGGTTTCATCCTGAAATAGGAATGATGCCAGTGCTTTGGTCAGTTCCGTTTTACCAACACCCGTTGGTCCCAGAAAAATGAACGATCCAATAGGTCGATTTGGATCCTGCAAACCAGCACGTGCGCGACGAACAGCACGAGAAACGGCTTGAATTGCCTCGCCCTGCCCAATCACACGTTTAGCAAGTTCGTCTTCCATCCTCAGCAGTTTTTCTCGCTCGCCTTCCAACATGCTATCAACAGGTATTCCAGTCCAACGTGAAACGACTTGAGCAACATGGTCTGGAGTAACTGTTTCCTCCAAGATCGAACCATGGTTTTCTTGACTTTCCGAATCACTCAACTGCTTTTCTAATTGTGGAATGATACTGTAGGAGAGTTCACCAGCTTTTTGATATTCACCATTCCGCTGAGCAATTGCCAAATTGTTACGAGCAGCTTCCAATTGCTTCTTCAATTCTGCTGCATGACCCAGTTTTTGTTTTTCTGCCTGCCATTTTGCAGTAATTTCATTGGATTGCTCCTCAAGTTCAACCAACTCATTTTCCAACTTTTCCAAACGATCCTTTGATGCAGGATCCGTCTCTGCTTTAAGAGCCTCACGCTCTATTTTTAATTGCATAATACGACGGTCAATTTCATCAAGTTCTTCGGGCTTTGAATCAACCTGCATACGTAAACGCGATGCAGATTCATCAATGAGGTCAATCGCTTTATCAGGCAAAAATCTATCCGTTATATAGCGGTTGGACAGAGTTGCGGCAGCAACAAGAGCAGAATCGGAAATACGAACTTTGTGATGTTGTTCATATTTTTCCTTAATTCCACGTAAAATAGAAATGGTATCTTCAACTGTTGGTTCATCAACGAAAACTGGTTGAAACCGACGAGCTAGTGCAGCATCCTTTTCAACGTATTTCCTGTATTCTTCAAGAGTCGTCGCCCCAACACAATGCAATTCACCGCGTGCGAGCGCTGGCTTCAATAAGTTTGATGCATCCATCGCACCATCTGACTTACCTGCTCCAACAAGCGTATGCATTTCATCGATGAAAAGTATAATTTCACCATTAGCTGTTTGGACTTCTGTTAAAACAGCTTTTAATCGCTCTTCAAACTCACCACGATATTTTGCACCTGCAATCAATGCGCCCATATCCAGCGCTAAAAGCG
Organism: uncultured Bartonella sp.; assembly: GCA_945285915.1. Classification (GTDB taxonomy): domain Bacteria; phylum Pseudomonadota; class Alphaproteobacteria; order Rhizobiales; family Rhizobiaceae; genus Bartonella. The sequence goes on along the minus strand of CALYQL010000014.1, from coordinate 60,478 downwards.
ACTTATCCCGTAATGTCTCCGGTACATCTCCATTAATAATGCGAAGCGCCAGACCTTCAACAATCGCTGTTTTACCAACTCCTGGTTCTCCTATAAGAACCGGATTATTTTTTGTACGTCTGGAAAGAACTTGAATAGTCCGTCTGATCTCTTCATCCCGTCCAATAACAGGATCAAGTTTGCCTTCACGTGCATCTTTAGTAAGATCGCGAGCATATTTTTTAAGTGCGTCATATTGTGCTTCAGCATTAGCCGAATCAGCTGTTCTGCCTTTTCTCATTTCATTGATTGCCTTGTTTAATGCTGTTGGCGTAAGACCACTTTTAGACAGAATCTCCGATGTTTTTGCCGTTGGCTCCATTGCCAAAGCCTGCAACAAACGTTCAACTGTTACAAAACTGTCGCCAGCTTTTTCAGCCAATTCTTCTGCTTTAGTAAAAACCTTTGCCAAGGGTTGCGACATATAAAGTTGACCGTTGCCACCGCTAACTTTTGGTAACGACGAAAGCGCTGATTGCAACGCTGTTTTTGCATCTTTAACATCGCCACCTGCCTTTTGGATAAGCGACGCACACAACCCTTCATTGTCATCGAGCAATACTTTTAAAAGATGTTCGGGAACAAATTGTTGATTATCTGATGATAAAGCATAATTTTGGGCGGATTGTATAAAACCTTGCACCCGTTCAGTATATTTTTCTATATTCATTTATGTCTCCTTTTCCCGTAATCCAAATGGCATTACAGGCTGTGAAGTCACAGGCTCCCAATGAGGCAAGCCATGTTCCGCAATTGATATGGTGCTTAATAAACAAAACACAAGATCAATGATAAAGGAGAACGTGATTAAATATTTGTGTAGTCATTTTTCACTAAACACAAATACGTGAAAATTAAAAACTATTTTAATCTCAAATAACTTCTAATGGGATTGTAACGCCGAGCTTATCGAGCATTTTGTGAAAATCATCCAATTGATATTCAGCACTTTCACTGACCAATCCTTGTATATAACCATTCCCCAATTGCCCTTCATCAAGTGCAGAAATAATACTTTCCGCAGGATCGAGGAAAAGACATTGCGGTGCAGCCTTTTCGTAATAAGCCTTTAACCACGGCAAATGCGTACTTGATAATGTGCAAACATCCACTTGCGGATATTTCTTCAATAACAAAGCCATAAATTCATTAACAGCTGTTTGAGTTTTTTCTGGATCAAACAAAAAGGAGCCATTTTCTACCAACTCAACCATAGGGGACGCATTAACTAAGGCTACCTTTTCAGGCGCGCGACTGTTTTTTTCAACAAATTCTCTCGCCATCGCGCTTTCAACCATCGACGCGACCCCCATAATAGCGACTGATCCCGTATGGCTTTTCATTTCAGCTTCTTTTAGTGGAGGGAACACCCCATAAAGAGGCACAGGGCAATCACTTTTTATACGATCGAAAACCATAATGGAGGGTGCATTCGATGCAATAATAATTGCAGACGGATCATATGCCATAAGACGTTTAATCGTCATACGCATGATGTTGGCAAGCTCATCTGGAGACTTTTTACCATAAGGAAAATGTGCTCGGTCAGCGAAATAAATAATATCCCGTTTGGGTTGTTTCTTATGCAAAAGATCTACAATGGCATAAGAACCAATACCCGCATCAAAAATAGCGACCGGCTTTACTGTTTTCATTCTTCCTCATCCGCATTATCGAATGGTTTGCCAGGCAAGATATAGCTACCTGAAAGCCAACGGTTAAGATCAATGGCACGACAACGCGGCGAACAAAACGGGTAAAACTCCCTTGTTGAAGGTTTGCCACACTCTGGACATGGACGTGTCGAACGTAAGGGATAAATTTTTGCAGTTTGTTCGGGAGGGTTATCGTTTGAATTTCCCATGATCAAATTTCACCGTCAGACCAATATTCATAAACAGGATAATTTTGTGACGTTAATAATTCAACTGTTTCTGCCAGAGGCAATCCTACAACACTGGAGTAAGACCCCGCAATTTGCAACACAAAACTGCCGGCACGCCCCTGTATGGCGTAACCACCTGCTTTCCCTTGCCACTCATTTGAAGCAAGATACACATCTATAACCTTAGAATTCAACCGATCAAATCTGACGCGGGTCTCGACTAATTTATGACGTTTTCTGCCTTTAGCATTAATAAGGCAAATTCCGGTATAAACTTTATGAGTACGTCCTGATAAAAGGCGTAAACACTCTTTTGCTTCATTTTCATCAATTGGCTTCGGCAGTATAGTACGTCCGACAGCAACAACAGTATCAGCTGCCAGAATTAAAGCTTGCTGGAAGTCATTAATATCATGCATCACCTTGGCCGTTTTCTCAGCCTTGCTGATTGATAATCTTTTTGCCAAAGAGCGAGGATGCTCGAGCAACTTTGGAGTTTCATCGATATCAGCAGGATGCAAATGATCGGGATCAACGCCTATCTGATGAAGCAGTGCCAAACGTCGCGGAGAAGCGGAAGCTAATATAAGCTTGGGCTTAGCCGTTTTGTTTTCGTTTGGCATGTTAAGTCCCTAACCTTCTAATTTATTTGTAACGATAAGTAATCCTACCTTTAGTCAAATCATATGGGGTCATCTCAACCATGACCTTATCTCCAGCGAGAACACGGATGCGATTTTTACGCATGCGCCCTGCAGTGTGAGCAATTATTTCATGATCATTATCAAGTTTTACGCGAAACATTGCATTGGGCAAAAGCTCCGTAATAACACCGGAAAATTCCAAAACTTCTTCTTTGGCCATAAATTACCTATTTTCTAGACTGTTTATTTTGATCAAAATATAACAAATGAGTGTTTGTTCATCTGTTGAATTGAGGCGGAACCTACCGCATTCTAAGTCATTTGTGAACATCTGATTGACAGACAAGACTATATTTAATGCATTTAACGATTAAATCGTTCAAAAATTCTTTGTTTCAAGGTTTCTCTAATATTACGATATGCATCCAATATCTGCTCACGGGATCCCATCGTAAGTGCTGGATCAGACGTCGGCCAATATTCAACCTCAACTGAAAAACTACGCATTTCATCGAGAACAGCATGATGTGCTTGAGGTGTCAGTGTAATTACAAGATCAAAAAAACCATCAGACAATTCTTCCAAACCGCGCGGATTATGTGCGTCAAGCGATAGACCATCTTCTGAAATCACAAAAGCTGCAAAGGGATCGCGTTCGCCTTTAACAACCCCAGCGGAAGCAACATAGATATCTGGAAACATTTTTCGTGTTAAAGCTTCTGCTATAGGAGAACGGATGGAATTTTTACCGCAAACATAAAGTACCGATTGTGGACGACAAGTGCCCGAATATTCAGAATCGACCAATTTCATCCCTTCCAATATAAAACACATAGTAACGTAAATAACCGACGTGCAGTTTTAAAATCTATATCAATTTTACCATGTAGTCGTTCACGCAATGTATTTGATCCATCATTATGCAAGCCCCGCCGTCCCATATCAATTGCTTCAATTTTAGTTGGCGTCGCAGAACGGATAGCTTCGTAATAACTATCACAAACCATGTAGTAGTCCTTAACGATCTTCCGGAATGGAGTGAGAGAAAGAATATGGGTTGTCACCCATTTTCCATCTTCTCGAAAAATATCAAATACAAGACGCTTTTCGACGAGAGACAATTTCAAACGGTATGGACCATCTCCCGTATCACCAACAGGTATAAAACTATTCTCTTCAATAAGGTCAAAAATTGCTACTGCGCGCTCATGTTCAATTTCAGGCGTAGAACGCCCAATTGTCTCATCTAGTTCAACATCAATCAGTCGCCTATTTTGCAAATTTTTACCCCTAAAGGTTTAACCGAACAGCAACGGATCGACCATGTGCTTGCAGGCCTTCAGCATTTGCAAGTTCTATTGCTGCAGGACCAAGGACACGCAATTGTTCAGCCCCAAGTTTTAAGATGGAGCTGCGCTTCATATAATCCAATACTGATAAACCAGATGAAAAACGGGCAGAACGAGCTGTTGGCAATACATGATTTGATCCACCAACATAATCACCAATGACTTCTGGCGTATAACGACCTATAAAAATAGCACCAGCATTTTTAATATCCGGTAGCAATATATCAGGATTTTCAACGGCCAGTTCCATATGTTCTGGAGCTATTCGATTGGCCAAAGGCAAAGCGGACTGGAAATCATCAACGAGAATAACTGCCCCAAAATCGCGCCAACTCGCGGCTGCCGTTTGCCCTCGTAACAAAGTTTTTAATTGCGTATCGACCGCATTCATAACAGCATTAGCAAAGGTCTCATCATCTGTCATCAAGATCGATTGGGCTGCAGTGTCATGTTCTGCTTGAGCTAGCAAATCAGCAGCTATCCAATCCGCGTCATTGTATTTATCTGCTAACACTAAAACTTCTGATGGGCCCGCTATCATGTCGATACCGACTTTACCAAAAACTTGTCTTTTGGCAGCAGCCACATAAGCATTTCCAGGACCGACGATTTTAACAACAGGATCAATTGTCTCTGTTCCATAAGCAAGTGCAGCGATTGCTTGCGCTCCCCCTACTCGGTATATTTCGTTAACACCACCTAATTTTGCGGCAGCCAGCACAAGAGGATTTATTTTTCCATCTGGAGCAGGAACAACCATTACAATGCGTTCTACACCTGCCACCTTTGCTGGCACTGCATTCATTAATACTGAGCTAGGATAACTTGCTGTTCCTCCTGGAACATAAAGTCCAACCGATTGGACCGCCGTCCAACGCCAACCCAGTTCCACACCAAGAGGATCAGTAAAACTCTCATTTTGAGGCAATTGTTTCTTATGATATAGAGAGATCCGATCATGAGCTAATTGTAAAGCTTCCAACGTTTTCAATTCAACTTTGCTTATAGCTTCGTCAATTTCCTGTTCTGTGACTTGAATGCCTATAGAAGAAAGATCAACCCTATCAAATTTCATAGAATAATCGATAAGTGCTTTATCGCCATCTTCTCGCACTTTATGAATTATAGCCCGTACAGTATCATCCACACTTTGCGAAACTTCTCGTTTTGATCCCAGAAAAGCTTTAAATTCTGTTTCAAAATTATCTGCAGATTGACGAAGAACTTGAACCATAATTATTTTCTCACCCAATAAATATCTATTTGTGTTTTGGATTGGCCTTAGCCTGCCAAACAGGACCAAGATCAGTCAATTGCGCTTCAATACATTCAACTTCCAGACGAATTGCAGCTTCCCCTGAAAAAATAAGTGTTACAATCCCAGCGGGAGTCGTTGTTGGCAAAAATTGAATCGTTAACAGTGATAAAACATCATCTTTCTTTTTTAAGTCAAAACCACGGGTTTTTACCGATAAAACACGATCAAACCGTAATGCCGATCGACGACGTTCTCCAGCTTTTTGTCTTGAAACCAGACCGCCACTTAATTGTTCTTCCCATGCAAAACGATTCATCAGAGCGATAAAACGATTTTCCCGACACCGCCAATCGAAATCACTAACTTTTATGACTGAATCTTGTAGATGCTCAGAAAAAATCTCAAGATCTTCGTCATCCATAGCAATTAGTTTTAAAAGCGGCATCGCCCCACCCCATTCTGATGTTGTAAACAAATTACATGCAACAACCATTATATATTATAGTGGTATTCGCCTATAGTGCCATTAACCACTAATACGTTCAATCTGTGCACCACAATTTGAAAGCTTTTCTTCCAGTCGTTCAAATCCACGATCAAGATGATATACGCGATTGACTGTCGTTTCTCCCCGAGCAGCCAGAGCCGCTATTACCAACGACACGGAAGCTCGCAGGTCTGTCGCCATAACTTGCGCACCCTGTAATTCATCAACACCCTCAATTGTTGCTGTCTGACCAGACAATGAGATATGCGCTCCCAATCGTGCAAGTTCCTGCACATGCATAAAACGATTTTCAAAAATTGTTTCCGTGATATGAGAAATGCCCTTTGCACGAGTCATTAACCCCATAAATTGGGCTTGCAAATCTGTCGGAAATCCCGGGAATGGTTGTGTTTCAATATCAACTGGCACAATATCCAGACCATCTCTTGAAACACGAATTCCCTCTTCATTTTCTTTTATCTCAAGACCTGTTTTGGACAAAGTATCCAACACAGAACGTAAATAATCAGGACGTGCATCTTTCAACAACACATCGCCACCCGTCATTGCAACAGCCATGGCATACGTTCCAGTTTCTATTCTGTCAGAAATAACTTTGACACGCGCCCCAGACAAACTATCGACACCTTCGATAGAAATTGTTGGCGTACCAGCGCCTTTGATTTTTGCTCCCATTTCATTGAGGCATTCAGCGAGATTCACAACCTCAGGCTCACATGCAGAGTTATGCAATATTGTTTGTCCTTTGGCTAAACTTGCTGCCATTAACATAACATGGGTACCACCAACCGTTACTTTTGGAAAAGTGTACTCAGCCCCTTGCAAACCTTTTGGTGCGCGCGCATGAACATAACCGTTTTCTATATTTAGTTCCGTACCAAGAGCTTCTAAGCCTTGTAAAATAAAATCAACTGGTCGTGTACCAATTGCACAACCGCCCGGAAGTGAAACACAGGCCTGCCCCATACGCGCAATAAGTGGACCAATAACCCAAAAGCTTGCCCGCATTTTTGATACAAGTTCATACGGCGCACGTGTTGTTACAATATTACGAGCTGTAAAATGCACCGTACGGGAATAAGCCCCATCCTGATGTTGACGGCGGCCGTTTACAGAATAATCAACACCATGATTGCTTAATATTCTGATAAGTTGTTCAACATCAGCAAGATGGGGCACATTATCTAGAGTTAGCGTATCGTCTGTTAATAGAGAGGCTATCATAAGTGGCAAGGCAGCATTCTTGGCACCCGAAATAGGGATGATGCCATTTAACCTGTTCCCTCCAACTATCTTGATACGATCCATCTCTTAAAGCCTTTCTGTCATTTTCATTATCGACAACAATAGTCCGCGTTTATTTAGTTTGATAGTCGTTCTCAAAATTATAAATAGGAATACGTTATCAAACCACAATTGAACTTATGTTGACGTTTTCTCTGGGTGTTCTTCAGTATTCTGCTGTTGTTCGTTTAAAAAACCGCCTTCTTCTCTCTCGCGCGCCTGTTGTTTGCGGCGCACAAGATTAGCGCGCAATTGTTTGGCAAGCCGTTCCTTGCGGCGCTGTTGAGCTGTCGTATCTGACATGACACAAACCTATAAATTACTAAAGATGAAGTTTTTGCTTACCACTAACATGGAAAAAATTCCAGACATATGAAAACTATGCTATTTTTCTTCATGTAAATACAATTGCCTTCTTGCCAATTTTTAAACAATGTGGCAAAACCCGCCCGAAAATGATTTTCTCGCTGCGGTAGCTCAGTGGTAGAGCACTCCCTTGGTAAGGGAGAGGTCGAGAGTTCAATCCTCTCTCGCAGCACCATAGATATTGCAATCCCTGATTAATTTACAAAAACTGCTTTTATCAAAACAGCCGTGTTAAAATGCTTTTTTAAGTTATTTTGCACTGAGCCACCATAGGGAAAAGAATCACCGATAGAGGTTTCTATTCAATTTATTTATAAAATTGAGTTATCCCATTGTTATTAAGGGTATCTTGAATTTTCAAAATTTTGACACGTATAGTTTTATGATTTTTTTAAGAAACAAGTAGTCAATTCATAATAATAAAAAGATAGTCCTTATATACCATTTTTCTGCCTTTTAGCTGCTATAATGGTTCTTACCATTGTATTAAGCATCCTTTATTCAAAACAGTTTTATAACGGTCATCTATGTCACGTCTCATTCTTTGTTCCACGGTAACAATAACACTCATAACAGCCCCTATGGATTTCGTTCGGGCACACGAAAGCAAAGACGGGCATGAAGCTATTGAATTGGCACAACTTTATGACCCGAGTGAAATGCCGCGAAACCATAACCAAGTACATATTTATCAAGATCAATATGGACGCCACATTTTTGTTGATGAGAGAGGAAATATTGTTCGCGTCGAAGAACCGACAAGTTATCCACAAGGTGAAACTCCACCGCCATTAGGAACTATGAATCAAGGCCCCATGGATAGCGGTTCTCCCTATGATCGTGACGTCCCAGAGGCGCCTAATGCACCTGCTTACCAATCAAATGGAACCCCTAATGATAATGCACCAGCTATTCGCCTTCCTCAGGCTAAAGAGACTGTTGCCGCAGTTCAGATTCTGATGGATCGCATTGGATCTTCTCCAGGAGCAATCGATGGATTAGTTGGAAGCAATTTCGACAAAGCATCTGCAGCTGCAAGCGAAATTAGTGGACGCTTCATTGATCCTAATGACAAGGCACGGCTCGATTCAGCACTTGAAGCAACTGGTGGACCGGCTTTTACGCAATACACAATTACAGAAAATGATATCAACCAATATTATGCTCCATCAATTCCTTCGGATTATGCTCAAAAAGCGCAAATGCCTGCTATGGCCTATACCTCTGTGCGAGAAATGTTGGCAGAAAGATTTCACATTGATGAAGCATTTCTACAGCAACTAAATCCAGGAGCTCGCTTTTCCCATGCTGGAGAAACAATCAAAGTTCCAAATTTGAAACTTCCCAAACGAGGTAATGTTGCTCGAGTAATAGCAGATAAAGCGCGCAAACAGGTACGTGGCTATAATGCTGAAGGCCGGTTGATTGTTGCCTATCCAGCGACAATAGGATCAACCGATAATCCTTCTCCATCGGGCACAGTACAGGTGGAACGCATAGCATTAAATCCAAATTATACCTACAATCCGAAGATCAATTTCAAACAGGGTAGCAATGACCAAATCTTGACAATTCCACCTGGCCCTAATGGTCCGGTTGGAACTGTATGGATAGCATTATCAAAACCGACTTATGGAATTCACGGCACACCTGATCCTTCGCGGATCGGGAAAACATCAAGTCACGGTTGTATTCGGTTAACAAATTGGGATGCACAAGAATTAGCTAAAATTGTTAAACCAGGTGTTGTTGTACAATTCACCGATTAGAACAATTATAAGTAACTTTTTAAAGGCTGCACATCTATGCAGCCTTTCTACACTTATTAAACGGCCATAACTTATGCCACCATTTACGTGTTAAATGACTTTGCTTATCTTTGACCTGTAAAAGCATATCATTATATTCGCAAAGTGCTTGCTCATCCTGTTCAACCTGCGCAAATTTTTGAAGCTCATCTAGCAGTTTCGTTGTTTTTTCTAAACATAGTTCGGCTCCTGCTGTAGACAATTTATCCGACCAATCCATGAGAAAATGAGCATAGTTATTTTTGACACGCATCAAATTTTCTGGATTGTGATGTAACAGCTGAGCTTTCATAAGTTCTTCGTAAATATTTTGCGCAATGAGAAAGTGTGTCTCATCTCCACTTATATTTCCTAATCGCCACAAAATTAGAGCACGATGACTAATTGCTGCAAGATGTTCATCATCCGTTTGGTCAAAATCGTCGCCATTTATAGAAAGCGCAGCAAGAACGGCATCGTTAGCTGATTGCAATAAAACCTCTGGTTTTTCTGAATCTGTACGGCGTGCCATTGTGTAAAGTAAATGCGCAAGATTGACATACAACCTAAAAAGGTCAGGCTTATTTTCATTCTGGTCAAGCTTCGCTAATGCCATACGAAAATCAAGTTCAGCTTGTTTTAAAAGTATCATACCGTCTTGGGTATGGTTCTTTTCCCCAAGATTAGCGCGCGCTAGCGCGCGCCATTGTAAGAGCTTTATAACAAGTTCACCTTTATGCGGTTGTGGAATTTCTTGTAGTGCTTCAGTATATAATTTTATCGCTTCTCTAAAAAGATCATTACGCTTCTCACCTGCTTCTAAATTACCAGCAGCTTGAAGAGCTGCACCCAACTCTACAAAATAAGAAAGCCAATCGAGCATACGAACATTTTTTATCTCTCGACCTATAGCGTGTCGCAAAGCGTTAATTGCTTGATATCTTTTTTCTAAACTCAGGGACGGTACGGATATGAGATTTGCGATCTGTGTCAGATCTTTACCCAGATTTCCATAAAGAACCGCTTTAATAACGGGATCTCCATCTTCACCTATACGTTCGATATTATTCCTGTAGAGTGCGACAGACTTCTCCAATAGTGCGATTGCTTCAGCATCTGTTTTTTGTTGCGCAAGAAGCGAAAGAGCCATAGCCGTTTCATTTTGTAGTCGAACAAATACATTATCATTCATGTCGTCATTCAACGTCGAACCAGCTTTTCCAAAAGCATCAATTGCTTTTTCCAAAAGCGGTCTTTGCTCATCCTTGTCGGCAATTGTAGCGAGTTGCGTTAAAACTCTTCCCAATTCAAAATAAAGATAAGAAAGATCTTGCGGTTGCTCATTATCTTGAAAATAAGCCAGCGCAGTCTCAAACCGCTCAATCGTACGTTTAAGACCATCTTGTAGTTTATCTGCCGTTTCCATACGGGCAAGTTCACTTGACACAAATGCAGAGGCAGAAATAGCAAGCGACCAAAAATGAAAGTTTTCTTTTTGACGCAAAATACTGGCTGAACTGTCAAATGCATTTAATGCACATTCTAGGTTTTTATGCCGTTCTCTTATTAAATCTATGTCAGCTAGAGCACGGTGAACATGTCCTTTCTCAGTTAATACCAGCGCACGATCAACAGCACTATTGTTATCAGGTAATGCCTGATACACATCATCTAACATTGTCAGACAATGTTTAAGCCTTAAAACAGATATTGCCGTATTTTCACGAATAGACAAGTTGCGCAAGCAACGTACACATGAAACGGTTATCCCACCCCAACGTGCTAAATCCGTTTTACATGTATAAACTTCCAATGCCTCTTTAAAACCGTCTGCTGCTTGCTTGTAATATCCAAGGGCATTTTCATCACTATCTTCAGCATCTGCCAATTCCAACAGTGCATCAGACAATTCTATTTGGGCATCTGCCCATGTCGTATCGTTATCAGCACGTTTCTTTAGTGCCAATGCCAAGTCCGCATCTTCGACCTTCTGCCGAAGCGATTTTTTGCTTTCACTATCCAGAGACAAGCAACCTATTCCTTTTTTCAAAATAAACGATGCATAAAATAAACATTTCTGGCAAAAGAAAAACTAACTTATAAGCGGTGAGTAATAAATGAGCAAATTAAACAATATCGCTATTTTGACGGGCGCTGGCATCTCTGCCGAGTCAGGACTTGAAACATTTCGTGGAAGTGATGGGACTTGGAATAAATACCAGATAGAAGATGTAGCAACGCCAGAAGGTTTTGCCAGAAATCCTGACTTAGTGAATTCTTTTTATAATGAAAGAAGAAAAGATGCTGCTAAAGTCGTTCCCAATGCAGCACATATTGCTTTGGCTAAATTAGAAAAACACTGGTGTGGAGATTTTCTCCTTATAACACAGAATGTCGATAATTTACATGAACGAGCTGGATCAAAGAAACTGGTTCATATGCATGGGACATTGAATCACGTTATCTGTCTTGCATGTCAAGAAATAAGCTTTTGGTGTGATGATGTAACAAGTGGCAGCGTATGCCCGAACTGTAGTCAGATAGGACAGCTTCGACCTGATATCGTTTGGTTTGGTGAAATGCCCTACCATATCAATGAAATAGAACAAGCGCTCCACAAAGCAGATATTTTTATATCAATTGGTACTTCTGGAACGGTATATCCTGCCGCTGGTTTTGTTTCACTAGCGCACGCTGCAGGCGCTAAATGTTTTGAACTTAATCTAACCTGTAATACTGCTAACTCAGGTATTTTTGATCATGCCATTAATGGCCCTGCTAGCAGAACTGTTCCAGAATTGGTTGATAAATTGATTCTAGGAGAACTATAAATTTTCAGTAATTATTGCTAGTGACTAGATATTGTTAATTGATAGAAGCAACAAATTTTTTCATTTCATCAACGGAATGGGTAACAATCCAATCGCTTTTATCTAAGTTGGAAAATGGACGACAGATTTCCGCGACTGGAATATCAGGTGTAACATTGCGAATAATGATCGCAACAACTTGGTCCGGAAAATTCTGCTTAAAGTCTGCATAGATTTCTGCGTCATTTTCACTTGAATCGCCGATCAATAAAAAGCTTCTCTTGGGGTAGGCTTGCAATATTCTTTTAATGCTCGTGTATTTATGTTTCTTAGATATTTTTGAAAATGATATAATGTTTTTCCAATTTGTTGCCTCTCTCAAATGTATTGAGCCAAGCGGATAACCAGTTGAAATTAAGAACTCTTTCAGTAAAGGATATAATTCAACGGGAGATGATGAAACATAGTGATATGCGATATCGCCTGCTCGATTCATATGAGAATAAAATGCGGCCATATTTTCAACCGCAACAAAATCTTCTAAAAATGTATTGATGAGAAGTTTTTTCTTATTTCCCACGGACGAAACTTTAATTGTATCGTCAATATCTGAAATAATGGACCAACCTTGTGAGGGTGCATAGATTGCCGTAACATTAGCATCGTCACAACGTATATTATCATCAGTCAGTTGGAAATTAATATTTGAAATATGTTCTCTATCTGGAAGATGGATAGGCGCTAGCATCTCACTTCGCCCATTTTTTCCAGTTTCCGGCATCTGAAGTACATGACCGGCATCATTTGTAATTATAAGTTTTTTTCCGCTTGCTGAGTTTACACCAAATAATCTCATACGTGCGTCAAGTTGTTCTTGTTGTGAAGCGGTTAATGCTTTTTTGTCAATTTTCAAAAAAAACTTTAAAATATGTTCCAGAAAACGCCGTTTTCCAGTTTGGTATACCCAAGCCTGTATACCAGCTATAATCGTTCCATTAGGCTTTTCATAAGCAATATCAGGTAAAAAAATAACCGATTCGGTTTTGCTATCCACTTCACTTGAAGCAGTTACAGGTTTCGAAAACTTCACTTTTAAAACAATGAAAAGTTTACGTAACATCGACATCTACCGACAATTACCTATTTGCTTTTCTGCTAAAAACTGCAAAGAGAGCCTCAAAATTCTGTTATTTGGGTAAAACTAGTAATTCTGTTACTTTTTCAGCCGGACGACACAATGCAGCCCCATTTGGGCAAACCACTATTGGGCGATTAATTAATTCAGGATGCTCATGCATTTTTTTTGCAATTACTTCGTCCGATAATGTTTCATCGGTGAGGCCTTCTGATTCGTAACTTGATTCTTTCGTCCGAATAAACTCCCGAATCGGAACCCCAGCACGATTGGCAAGCAATAAAAGCATTTCAGCTGTTGGTGGGGTTTTCAGATATTCGATAATGTGTGGTTCATACCCCATAGCACGGACTAACCCCACAACATTGCGAGATGTGGTACAACGGGGATTATGATAAATAACAATATCCAAAGCCGACATAACAATCCCCATAATGAACTAACCGCAAGCTGCAGTAATTTAATAAAACTAATTACCGGATTTTGGTGCGGGTGGTCGGACTCGAACCGACACTCCTCTCGGAACCAGATTTTGAGTCTGGCGCGTCTACCAGTTCCACCACACCCGCATAGATGAAGTGAGGACACAAACTATGTGTCAGGATTTGCTGAACTATATTAATATCATGCCTCTCGTCAACCTTTTCGTAGCAATATTAAAAAAAAATCTTATAAAAATAATACAATTCACTGGATAAAGTCGATTTCCACCGCTAAACACGATGAAAACAAGGGATTTAATGATGCTGAAAAGATTAGGCGCTTGGACTATTTCTTTGGCAGGGAGGAAATCAGCCGAATATTGGCTAGCGCTCATTGCCTTTGTCGAAAGCTCTGTATTTCTTGTCCCTGCCGATGTGCTTTTTATCCCAATGTCGCTTATCAAGCGAGAAAAAATCTACCGTTACGCTTTTATTGCGTCATTGTTTTCAGTGTTAGGCGGTATCGCTGGCTGGTTGATAGGACATTTTGCATATGAAGCAATTGCAAAGCCAGTCTTAGAATTTTATGGCAAATACGAAACCTTTGAAGCGCTCCGTAGCAATACAAGCATGGAAATTATCCTGCTTTTATTGATTACGTCCGGCATATCACATCTACCACCGATAAAGGTTGTCACTATCCTTGCCGGCGTTGTTGGCATGAATATATGGATATTTATCCTTTCTGCCATAATCGCTCGTAGCGCCCGATTCTATCTTTTGGCATGGCTTATAAGGAAATATGGAACCACAGTGCTGGAATACGTTTTACCAAGACTGAAATGGCTCGTCGGAATTGGTTGTATCATTATTATCGTTGTTTATATAGCGTATAAACTAATATTATAAGGTTATGCCCGATGGTTACGAATGCACTGACAAAAGCTCTGCCCCAAAAAATCCAGACTTGGATCGGCATGTTGATTTTGTTAGTTATGGTTTTTGCCATATTAACAGCATTGGGATTTGAAATAATTGGCGGATATATGCCGTGTAAATTATGCTTAAAAGAGCGCATCGCCTATTATATCGGTATCCCACTTACAATATTTTTGATTGCATTATTGGCCCGCCATATCTCAGGAATAATCGTTAGACTGATTTTTATTATCCTTGCCTTGCTGATGTTGTATAATCTAGGGTTATCGATATATCACGCTGGTGCGGAATATAAATTTTGGTCTGGACCAACGGATTGTTCAGCAACTGCAACAGCAATTACAGTAGATGCAAATAATTTATTAGCAAATCTGAATTCCAAGAAACCACCTAGCTGTGATACTGCTGCCGGATATTTTTTAGGATTATCATTTGCTGGTTGGAACGCTATCTGTTGTTTCTTTTTAATGATTTTAGGTTTTGTAGGAGCCTTTATTCCAAAACATAAACAAGCATGTTGAATTTCACACAACCCCGTTTACGTTTTGCCCCCAGCCCTAATGGTTACCTGCATTTGGGGCATGCTTATTCAGCTTTGGTTAATGCTCATTTTTCTCAAAAACTTGATGGAAAATTACTGCTTCGAATAGAAGACATTGACCAGCCACGCTGTACAGAAGCTTATGAAAGAGCAATTATCGAAGATCTTCAATGGTTGGAAATCTCATTTGAAACGCCCTTTCGTAAGCAATCAGAGCATTTTTCTATATATCAAAATGCTTTAGAAAAGCTCATTTCACTCGGGTTGGTCTATCCAACTCGAATGAGCCGTGGAGAGGTGAAAGCAATAATTGCAGCTAACCGCGATAACTGCCCAGTGGATCCTGACGGCACTCCTTTATACCCAACGATTGAACGTTATCTTCAACCTTTTCTATATTCTCCAGATAAAAATGATCAATTCGCTTGGCGCCTTAATATGGATTTGGCGATGAAAAATTACGGGCAAGATTTATATTGGTTAGAGATCGATAATAACACGACAAAGTTAATCGAAGCTCATCCCGAACTTTGGGGCGATGTTATGATAGCGCGCAAAGATATCCACACCAGCTATCATTTATCTGTAGTTGTTGATGATGCATTGCAAGATATAACGCATGTTGTGCGCGGCAAAGATTTATTTGAAGCAACGTCAATCCATTGTCTGTTGCAAAAAATTTTAGGCTACCCAACACCAATTTATTACCATCATGATCTTATATATAACAGTGATGGTAATAAGCTTTCCAAGAGCAATCATGACACGAGTTTACGCTCGTTACGCGAAAAAGGCTTCACTATCGAAGATATTCATAATATTTTACCAAATATATAATATATATTGATTTATTTCTTTCTCTTTTAAAGTTTAAAAAAAGTATTACACTATAAATAGATTTTCATGTGGAAATATAAAATGATAAACATACGAAACGCTGACGAGCGTGATTTACAAGCCATAACCGATATTTATAACGATGCAGTATTAAATACGCTTGCTATCTGGAATGAAAAAACGGTTGATATAAACAATCGCCGCGATTGGCTTAAAACAAGAGAAGAAATGGGTTACCCGGTTCTTGTAGCAGTAGAGAATAATAAGGTTTGTGGTTATGCCAGCTATGGACCTTTTAGACCTTTTGAAGGGTATCGTTTTTCTGCTGAAATTTCGATATATATTGAAAAATCTGAGCGTGGAAAAGGCATCGGAAGGAAGCTTCTTGGCGCGTTGATCAATCATGCTGAGTCTAACAATATACATGTTCTTATCGCAGGCATTGAATCTGGCAACAAAGCGTCCATAGCACTTCATAAGGCTTTTGGTTTTACAACAACTGGCCATATGCCAGAAGTTGGTATTAAGAAGGGTCAATGGCTTGACCTCGTCATGATGCAGCGAATACTTCGTTAACAGAATCCTTCGAATATGAAGTATAACCCGATTATATTGGATTGCGTCCAAATTTAAATTTTTTGAATCAATTTTTATTTTATATTCCAGTGTAGCAGTGGATTTCAGCTTAAATATTTGTGATAAAATAATTAATACTATTTCTCTAAGGTAAGATCCTACGACTTGCTTTTGATAATTTGTTAAATATTGGATAACGTATATTGATGTTATCTAATCAATTTATATTGCTCGTAAGGCATAGCAACATGTCTTTCGCCAATGGAGGCTCATTCGCCCCAATTCATTGGTTAAAAGTTGATGCGAAAGGGAATATTTTATACTATTTAATCTATTAATTATGGAAAATTGTCCCAATTATTAATTGACATTATTCAACTTAGATTTAATTTAGAATAATTCTAAAATAAGGACCACAGATGTTTTCTCGACTTTTTCCATATTCCTATCGCAAACCATTTTCCTCGTTAAGTGAAAAAGAAATTCTGGCACTTGCGATTTCATCTGAAGAAGATGATGAACGCATCTATCTCAACTATGCTGATGGGCTTAAAGAAGATTTTCCCGATACAGCCAAAATCTTTGAAAAAATGGCTGAAGAGGAGCATCGTCATAGGGATCGACTTATCACCCTTTTCGAAAAACGCTTTGGAAAACACATACCGCTAGTACGGAGAGAACACGTTAGTGGATTCTACGAACGAAAGCCCGATTGGCTCATACGTCCTTTGGGAATTGACAAGGTACGTGAATGCGTCGCGAAAATGGAGGATCAGTCAGCTTCTTTTTATGAGAGGGCGACAGAAAGAGCACGTGATGCTGAAACTAGAAAACTTTTAGGTGACTTAGCGTTAGAAGAAAAGCAACACGAAAATATTGCAGCATCATTAGAAAAACAATACACGCCCCAGTCTGTGATTGAACAAGAACGCGCCCGCCAACATAAACAGAGATTGTTAACATGGATCCAACCTGGACTCGCGGGTTTGATGGACGGTTCTGTGTCAACACTCGCCCCTATTTTTGCGGCAGCCTTTGCAACCGGCGATACACGGCAAACATTTCTTGTCGGCCTATCGGCATCTTTAGGTGCAGGTATTTCCATGGGATTTACCGAGGCGGCGCATGATGATGGCCGGTTAACCGGACGAGGCTCGCCGTTGAAACGGGGGATAGCTAATGGTGTCATGACATCCCTAGGTGGACTTGGCCATGCTTTACCATTTCTCATCACAAATTTCCATATTGCTGTAGCAATTGCATTTATTGTAGTATTTTTTGAGTTATGGGCCATTGCATGGATACAAAACAAATATATGGAAACACCTTTTTGGCGTGCAGCATTACAAGTTGTGGTTGGTGGAGCTCTAGTTTTTGCAACAGGCATTCTTATTGGCAGCGCATGATACTTTGAAAATACATACTAACCCTTGTCACTTTATCTTTGCGCCATTATGAAAACATATAATATTGATAAATTTTCATTTATAAAGGGTCGGTTATGTCCAGTTTTCCAGTAGTTCCCCAACTTGCTATTCGACGTCTCGAACATTCTATCGGACTTGCGTTACCAGCATATGAAACAGCTGGCTCTGCTGGTATGGATTTAAGAGCGGCTATAGCTGATGGTGAGGAAATTGTGCTGAAACCAGGACAGCGCATCTTGGTACCCACTGGATTGATTTTTGAATTACCAGAAGGATATGAAGCACAGATTCGTCCACGATCAGGTTTGGCATTTAAACATGGTATAACATGTCTCAACACACCCGGTACAATTGATAGCGACTACCGCGGAGAAATAAAGGTTTTATTGATTAATTTTGGACAAGAACCATTTCATATCACTCGAGGAATGCGGGTAGCTCAAGCAGTAATCGCTCCTGCGCCTCAAGTTCAAATTATCGAAACAGAAAACCTGACAGAAACAATTAGGGGCATAAAAGGTTTTGGTTCGACCGGCCATCATTGATTAATATTCTTATAACAAATGGCATATCCACTTGCTTGCAAATACAAGTAAATTTTGTCATTTACGGATAGCAGTGATACTCAGAGTTTGTTGAAGCTTTGTTGCAACACTATATGGTTACATCAAGTCTAAAATTGAATATTCTATAAATAGCAAAAGCCGCAATACTACAATAGCATTACGGCTTTTAAATTTTGTTGTTATTAAAATCGCTATC
Source organism: uncultured Bartonella sp. (assembly GCA_945285915.1). Lineage (GTDB taxonomy): Bacteria > Pseudomonadota > Alphaproteobacteria > Rhizobiales > Rhizobiaceae > Bartonella. The sequence continues at coordinate 41,909 of CALYQL010000014.1, read as the reverse complement.
GTATGTATGATTAGCGATCTTTAACCTGTTTGGATTTAATCATGGCAATATACCATTTACGGTGATGAGCCCATGCAAAACCACCCGTTACTTTGCCTTTAATCATTGCTCTCATAGAACCGCCAATCCAGTAAACAGCGTAAACATGGAACAACCAAACAGCAATAAGATAGATTGCAACAACTGAATGCGCCAATATAGCGTAGCGTTGCCATTGAATAGGTACAAAAGTTGCAAAATAAGCATGCCAAACAATAAAGCCTGTTACAATGAGAATAATAAGCCCAATGGACATTGACCAAAAAATACATTTTTGACCAAAATTATATTTTCCGATCATTGTTAGATTTTCTTCTTCACCTTTAAGGACGTCCTTGATTTCCAATATCCATTTAAGATCCGAGTTTTCCCAGATATTTAATCGCCAAAAGCGGAAAAATAATCCAAAAAAACTGACAAACATGACCACGCCAAGGTAAGGATGGATGGTTCGGACAACCTGCCCTCCACCAATAAGATTAGCGAGAGGAAAAAGTGGAGGCCAATACATAATAAGACCAGTAAAAGCCAAAAGTATCATCGATATGGCACCGATCCAATGATTGATACGTGCACCTGTCGTATAACGATCGACAATGATAGGCTCACCTTTATGAACAAGATCGCCTTTTTCGTAAAGCTTACGAGCCATTTTCAATATCCTCCAAGCTTTCCTCAGCTCTTTCTTCGTCATGTTTCGTAACTTTGGTTTGGCCAATAAACAGCGCATGAGCAGCTGTTCCAGCGATAGCAGCCGCGATTGCACCAAGTCCCAAATATTTTGAAACACCCTTCCACGTTTTCACAATTCGCGATATCCGTGGATTATCTGGCAAGTTGGCATAAATACTCGGTTTATCAGCATGATGTAACACATACATGACATGGGTACCACCGACACCTTGCGGATCATAAAGTCCCGCATCTTTATAACCACGATTTTTTAGGTCTTCGATGCGATCTTTTGCGTGTTCCTTCAACTCTGCTTTTGTGCCAAACATAATGGCTTCTGTTGGGCAGGTCTTAGCACATGCAGGTTTTTGTCCCACAGCGATACGATCTGAACATAACGTGCATTTATAAGCTTTATGTGTAACTTGTGAAACACGTGGGATGTTAAAAGGACAGCCTTTAATACAATACCCACAACCGATGCACTTATCGTGAACAAAATCAACAACGCCATTAGAATACTGAACAATTGCTCCCGGTGATGGGCATGATGCCAAACATCCAGGCTCCGAGCAGTGCATACAGCCGTCTTTACGAATTAACCATTCAAACGTATCGTTTTCGGGGTTAACCCATTCCGTAAAGCGCATGACTGTAAATGCGTCCGGCGACAAATCATGAGGGTTATCATAAACGCCAACATTGTCACCAATTGTCGGACTCAATTCATTCCATTCCGAGCAAGCAGATTGGCAAGCTTTACAACCGATACAACGTGAAACGTCAATGAGTTTTGCAACTTCTTCCAATTTACGTTTAGGTTCTGGCAATTGAGAGGCAGAGGCCCGAATATAATCATCCGGACCAATCTGCGGTTCTATCTTATCTTGCGTTGGAGGGTTAACATTAATCATTATGCTTCTGGCCTCCCTTCAGCATCAACCGGTGCCTCGGATTTTTCCATATTCACCAAAAATGCTTTGAATTCAGGCGTTTGCGAATTAGCGTCACCAACAAATGGCGTTAAGGAGTTAGGTCCAAAACCTTTCTTGGCAGCTCCAATAAAGCCCCAATGCAATGGAATTCCAATCACATGAACCGGTTTTCCATCACAGATTAACGGACGAATGCGCTTTGTAACAAGCGCTTTGGCATAAACTAGACCACGCTTATTCCAAACTTTCACCCAATCACCTTTCACTACACCTTTTTCTACAGCTAGCTCTTCCGATATTTCGACAAAAAACTGTGGTTGCAATGCTGCATTGATTCGATTGTTTTTCGTCCAATAATGGAAATGCTCAGTTAGTCGATATGATGTTGCCGCATAAGGATATTCATCACTGTTCCCCAACTGGGCAAGATCTTCCGCAAAAATTCGCGCAACAGGATTGCCACGTATATGAGGTGCGATCGGGTTAACAATCGGCGATTCAAATGGCTCATAATGCGTTGGGAACGGTCCGTCACGAAGTCCTGCCAAAGAGAAGAGTCTTCCTGTTCCTTCAGCATTCATGATGAATGGACCAACATCGCGTGGTTTTGAAGCAGGTGGAATATCAGGAATATCAAAGCCTGTCCACTTGGTTCCATCCCACTCGATAATCTTACGATTTGCATCCCATGCTTTACCATCAAGATCTGCTGATGCACGGTTATAAAGGATGCGGCGATTTGCCGGCCATGCAAACGTCCATTTAGGATAAAGACCACTTTCATCATAGTCGGTGTTATCACGTCTTGCCATGATATTGCCGTCTTCGGTAAAACTACCTGCGTAAATCCAGCAGCCAGCGGCTGTTGTACCGTCATTTCGCAGAGCTGCAAACCCAGAAACCTGCTTACCTTTTTCAAGAATTTTCTTGGTTGAGTCTTTTGGATCATATACATCCTCTAGCACGTAACCATTCATTTCTTTTGCAAGCTCATCAGGCTCAGGCTCGTTTTCATCCCTATATGGCCAATGCAAGTTCACAATAGGATCAGGGAATACGCCACCTTCTTTCTCGTATAGCTTCTTCAATCTCAACCAAATTTGAGCCATAATCCATGTGTCATGTTTCGCTTCACCCGGCGGATTTTGACCCGCCCAGTGCCATTGCAACCATCTACCAGAATTAACAACAGCACCTTCATCTTCAGCAAAACAGCTCGTTGGCAGTTGGAAAACTTCAGTTTGAATTGTTGATGGATCTACATCATTAAAATCGCCATGATTTTCCCAGAAATGAGCTGTTTCTGTCTCAAGAGGATCCATTACAACCAGATATTTCAGCTTTCCTAAACCGCGTTGGACTTTCTTACGATTTGGGAACGCCAGAACTGGATTGAAGCCCTGACAGAAATAGCCTGTCATCTTATTATGATCCATCAAATCGACGGCTTTTAAGATGTCATAATTTGCTATATCGAGCTTTGGCAGATAATCGTAAGCGAAATCATTTTCTTTAGTCGCAGCCTTACCCCACATCGATTTCATGAATGAAATGAAGAATTTGTCGTAATTCTGCCAATAGCTGACCTGATTAGGACGCATTGGTTTAAATTTGCGACTTGACAGATAAGTATTTAAATCTGTCTCATTTTCCATCGGAATATTCATGTAACCAGGGATAAGGTTTGACATCAAACCGATATCTGTAAGCCCCTGAATGTTCGAGTGTCCACGAAGCGCATTGATACCGCCACCACGCACACCGACATTACCCAAAATGAGCTGCAACATACACATGGTGCGGATATTTTGAGCGCCTTTAGAGTGCTGTGTCCACCCTAGAGCATACATTGATGTCATATTCTTGGTAGGACTGGAACACTCCGCAATCATCTCGCATATTTTAAGGAATTTCTCCTTTGGTGTACCGCAGATTTTTTCAACAAGCTCTGGCGTGTAAACCGATACATGTTTTTTCAAAAGCTGCCATACACAACGCGGATGCTGCAATGTTTCGTCAGACAAAGCATAACCGTCCTCACCTATTTGGTAAGTCCATGTTGAACGATCATAATCACGTTTTGCTTCATCGTAACCGGTAAATAGACCATCTTTGAACTCAAAGCCTTCATTGACGATCAGACCAGCGTTAGTGAAGTGTTTTACATAGTCATATTGTACCTTGTCATGACTAATGCAGTAATTGATAACACCAGATAAAAACGCAATATCAGAACCTTGCCGAATTGGCGCATAAAAATCCGCCACTGATGCCGATCTTGTAAACCGAGGATCAACAACAATCAGCTTTGCACCACGATGCTCTTTAGCATATGTTACCCATTTAAAACCGCAAGGATGCGCTTCTGCTGCATTACCACCCATAATAATGGCCAGATCCGTTGCACGGATATCTGTCCAAGGGTTTGTCATTGCACCACGACCAAATGTTGGGCCCAGACTGGACACCGTAGGGCCGTGTCAGACACGCGCTTGGTTATCGAATATCAACATACCGCTTGAACGCACAACTTTATACGTTGCGAAAGCGGTTTCATTCGTTGCAGCGGATGCGGCAAGAAATCCAGTAGTTAACCAACGATTAACGGTTTGACCCTTTTCATTTTTTTGGATGAAATTGGCATCACGATCATCTTTCATGTAGCGAGCAATCTTGTCGAGTGCTTCGTCCCACGTCGTTTCTTCGAAATGATCTGAACCTGGCCTACGAACCTTTGGTTTGGTTAACCGTGTTTTCGCATGGATTGTATCAAGCAGTGCTGCGCCCTTCGGACACAACGTACCATGATTGGTTGGGTGATCAACGTCCCCTTCAACATGAACAACTTTAGCACTACCGTCTTCAAGCTTTCCTTTTGAATAAAGGATAATACCGCATGCAACGGAACAATAGGTACAGGTTTGTCGCGTTTGAATGGTGGAAGCAAGCTTAAATGGTTTTATTGCTGAAGCAACAGCTGCCTCAGCGGAACCAAACCCAAGCGCTCCCAACGCTGTTGCGCCTAAACCCGCTCCGGCACCCTTCAAAAAGGTACGACGCGAGATCTCGATATTCATAAAGCATCCCTCTAATATTTCATGATTATGCGATCTGAAAATAGTTTTTTCCATCACCTATTTATCAAAACATCATATCTCATTTTACAACATATCTGTCTGTAATGACAGTCAAGCTACACCTTTCTCAATTATCTAGTGCAGCCTGTTGATTTGATCATAATTTTCTGCGATCGTGGGCGTTATGTATCGCAAATCAACATAAAGCAATCCCCTAGAGGATGAATCTTGCATTATTTGTGGTCACAATTCGATGACTAATAAAGTCGTCTAATATTGATAAAATTAGTTGAATAACAACAAAAGGAAATTCTGATGACACCCTTCCGGTTGACAAGTCTTGCTCACGGTGGGGGATGCGGTTGCAAACTGGCACCCTCCGTTTTACAAAAAATGCTCAAAAATCAACCAGATTTTGGTCCATTCGAGCATTTATTAGTAGGCACTGAAACGAGTGATGATGCTGCAATTTATGAACTGGATAATGATACGTGCGTTATTGCCACAACTGATTTTTTTATGCCCATGGTGGATGACCCTAACACTTTTGGACGTATAGCCGCGACAAATGCTATTTCAGATATTTATGCCATGGGTGGAAAGCCAATTATGGCTCTCGCGATACTTGGCATGCCTATAGACAAAATTGACCCTGCCATTGTTGGTGAAATTTTGAAAGGTGGTAGAGAAAAAGCTGCAGCAGCAGGCATAGCCGTAGCAGGCGGGCACTCTATCGATAATCCTGAGCCTGTTTATGGACTTGCTGTCATCGGTATATGTAAAAAGCATCAGATTCGCTTGAATGCCAAAGCACGTAACGGTGACAAGTTGATACTGCTTAAAGGTCTCGGCATAGGTGTTTATTCCCACGCTTTTAAGAAGGATAAGCTTTCATCTACTGCCTACCTAGAAATGGTGTCATCCATGACGCTTCTTAATAAGATTGGCACAGAGTTTGGAAATAATGATAATGTACATGCCATGACAGATGTCACTGGATTTGGTATTCTTGGCCACGGGCTTGAAATGGCTCGAGGATCGAACTTGGAAATTGTCATCCACTATTCAAAGCTACCATTTTTAAAAAACGCTGAAGCACTTGCAAAAGAAGGTTATTTTACGGGCGCATCACATAGAAATTGGGATAGTTATGGTGAACATATTGTTCTACCTGATAATTTTCCCGATTATAAACGTAATCTTTTAACGGATCCGCAAACGTCAGGAGGCTTGCTTCTTTCTGTTACTCCTGAAGATGCAGAAAATATAGCTCATTATGCCAGAAAAAATGGCTATCCATTGGCATCCATTATTGGAGAAGTAAAAGAAGGAAAGCCTAAGATTATTGTCGAGGACTGATTCGTTTTTTACCCCACCTGCGAACTATGCAGTTTTGTTTTAATGTTGAATTGGGCAGATAACCAGATGCCTAATCTGCCCGAATACAACAAAAATGCCCATATATTCGTATTTTTAAAAAAATATGTTTTTTCTTGAGTTTATAACGTTTTTTTTTAAAAAAAAGCTTGGCATTTAAAGCGAACATGTTTAGGTTCGGCGGCGTCGGTAGGTTTGCTACGGAGCATTGGTTTTTACCCTTTCCGTCTACTGTTACGATTTTCAAAAAAATTGATTTGAGCTTGATGGGATATCAACAGGCATGATCAAAAATTGGATAACGGCGTTGCGGGCCGGTTTATCCTTTATCTGGAAATAAACCGGATATTCATTAAACATAACAAAACAACATATCCAAAAGAGAATATTATGAGGCCACAACAAAATAGGCGCATTCGCGGACGTAATAACAATAATAATAACCGTCGCGGTCCCAATCCACTTTCCCGTAATTATGAAAGCAATGGGCCAGAAGTCAAAATTCGTGGCAATGCACAACATATCGCCGATAAATATACCGCGTTGGCACGTGATGCTCAGGCATCTGGTGATCGTGTTATGGCTGAAAACTATCTTCAACATGCTGAACATTATGTACGCATCATTTTAGCTGCACAGGCACAAATGCCTCAACCTGTTCAACGTGATGAGTTTATTGACGAAGATGATGAAAATTCTGCTGTGGAGATGTCAGAAACAAATGACGAACAAGATGTCAATGGAAATGGCCCACAACCCGAGATTGATGGTGTGCCTGCGGAAATTGCTCTTGTTGATAATGGTATAACTTCTGAAGAACCACGTGAGCCAAGACGGGCGCGTCGCGTACCTCGTCGTCGTATGGCATCAAATACAAACACTGATGCTACAGAATCTGATAATGAAGAAACAGATGAAACAAATAATTCAGCCGAAGAAGCAATAACTGAAAATCATCAAACAGATGATGAACAATTACCAGAAGCAACAGAAAAAAAGCCACGTCGTCGCAGAACAGTAAAGCCGAAGGTAGAAAAAGCTGCTGAGGAAGAAGCTTAAATATCGTTGTTTTATTCTTGCAAAAAATTGATTTTAACGGGCGAAAGCCCGTTTTTTTTAGGAAGCGTATTCGAAGACTATGCTTTTAGAATTGTTTGCAGATAATATATTTAAGAGTAGTCTGGAAATAAGCATCACAAAAATGATCTAGTGGCGGAAGAGCATGGGAGTCGAACCCATGAAAGACCGTCTCACGGCCCCTTACGGCTTTGAAGGCCGCATTCATCACCGGATGAATAGCCCTTCCGATTTTCTTATGAGACTTTTAATAGAAAACTGCAAGCTTAACTATCACTAAACAAATCAAGTCTGTGGGGATTAAGACGGCGTATGTCCCCTTTACGAATTGTAACACCATGGCGATCAAAAAATTCCAACATTAAAATTGCAACTTTTCGTCCATTATCCAGGTGATCGCGTAAGTCAGCCGCTACGAATTCACCGTTTGTTTTGACCAAAGCTATTTTTTTCATAACATCTATAACTTCAGACAGAACTTCACGAGGAAAAAAATAATCCTGTGCAACCTCGTACACCCGCCCCATCCTTGCTGAAGACTTCAAGATTTGGCGCATATATCCTTCATCGATGGAAAATTTATTCGCAAAATCACGTGTACGGGGTGGACGAAAGCGTTCTTCACCAATCAAAATTTCATAAACAAGCTGCCAAATCTTCTCATCGGCATCAGAGAGCTTAGCTTCATGTGTCGCTAATCCAACCCATGCACCTCTCGTTTTTAATAATCCAGCATTAATTTCATGCTGTAACAGATCACGAAAAAATGGTGCACGAATGTCAGGTGCAATATCTCGTCTAAGTTTTTCTAAACCTACTCCATAAAGATCCGGATCCGATAAATGAAATTTCTCTAAATATTCAATAACTGATTTCTGCAAACGCTGTTGCTCAGCTAATCGCATTACAAAATGGTTTTTACCGTTATGTAAAACAGAAAAATTTCCTTCTTGAAGAAGAGTTTCTGCCTCTTTTTCAGTAAGATTTCGCGCCTGACAAAAAGACAACCAATCAATCCCATAGGGCGGAATATCTAATAGGTCCGATAGTGCTGAATGATGATCTCTCTTCTGCATTGCCTGCAGAAATTTCAATCGTACTGCATTCCTACGATGTCGCTCTGGTGCTTGTGGATCAATAATAATTCCACCACCAATTGTTCGACTAGCAGAAGTATCACGGATTATAAAATGATCGCCAGTGACAGCTATAATTGGTTTATCAGAAACTATCTGCACAAATGCTTTATCACCAGCTTTCATGACTTCTTGCGTGAGGAATACAAGCCTAGCATTGGTTTCTTGAGAACCATGATGGAAGTGAACTGGAAACCATTGCTTAAGGGGCTTTATTTCACTCGATAACACAGTAAGCTCAACATCAAAGCGTTGCGTAGGTTTATCCAAAAAAGGATCGATAACCATCATGCCACGCTTGATGGTATCTTTGCCTACACCATCACCAACAAGATTTAACGCAGCGCGATCACCTGTATGTGCCACTTGAGCATCTTGATCTTGCACGTGAATTGTGCGTAATCGCGTTGTTAAATGGTTGGGTGCAACAGTCATAACAGTATTTTTTGTAGCTTTTCCTGACATGACTGTGCCAGTCACAACTGTTCCAGCACCCGCAATTATAAAGCTTCGATCTATTGCATGACGGAAGCGACCATTTGAAACACGTTTTTCATAGGTTTCAGCCGCAAGTTCAATTTCATCTTTTAACGCTGAAATACCTTCCCCAGTTAAACTGGAAACGCGATATATTGAAGCATTTTCCAAAAAAGAACCTTTTAGAAAATATTTTAACTCATCTTCCAATGCGTTGAGGCGATTATTATCAACAAGATCAATACGCGTAATAACAACCAAGCCATAACGAACATCGAGCAACTTCAAGATATCAAGATGCTCTCTCGTTTGCGGCATAATTCCGTCATCGGCCGCGACAACAAGCATGACATAATCAATGCTACCAACGCCCGTAAGCATGGTATGAATAAGTTTCTCATGACCCGGAACATCAACAAAGCCTATTCGCTGACCATTTTTTAATGTTTGGTAGGCAAACCCTAGTTCTATCGTGATACCGCGTTGCTTTTCCTGAGGTAACCGGTCGGTATCCACCCCCGTCAATGCTCTGACGAGAGTTGTCTTACCGTGGTCAATATGTCCAGCTGTTCCTATAATCATAATGAAAGTCTATCAAGATTACGAATAAAGTCATCGTTTTCGGTAAGGCAGCGAAGGTCAAAGACTATACGATTTCCATGAATACGTCCGATCACTGGTTTAGGAAGCTGCCGCAGCTGATAAGCAAGTGCTATTAGTGACATCGAAGGATCAACTAAACTTATTGCTATACCATAACTTGGCAATGTTTCTGCTGGCACTGCCCCTGAACCAACCTGACTAACACAAGGACAAATCTCCACATGATAATTAGGTGCAAAAATACGATTGATTTTGCCACATAAATCTGCAGCTTGTTGCGCAATATCATTTTGTGTACGAGATAAATAATATAACGTTGGTATGGTTTGGTTGCGCTTTTCTTCATTACGATACAACCTTAATACAGCATCCAACGCAGCAAGCCTTATTTTATCAACACGTAAACTGCGTTTCATTGGATTCTTATTAATAGACGAAATGATATCAGCGTTGCCGATTATAAAACCAGCTTGCACACCACCCAGCAACTTATCTCCCGAGAATGTTACGATATCAGCACCCGCTTTAATAACCTCCTGTACAGTCGGTTCATGCGGCAGTCCATAATTTTCCAAATTCAATAATGTACCTGAACCTAAATCTTCAACCAATAACACACCATTTCTGTGTGCAAGATCGGATAATTCATGGGTCGTAACAGAACTTGTGAAACCTTCTATTCGATAATTCGAAGTATGAACTTTCAGCAATAAAGCGGTTTCATCATCAATCGCTTTCTCATAATCTTTTAAATGGGTGCGATTTGTCGTGCCAACCTCAACCAACCGACAACCGGCGCTTTCCATAATATCAGGCATACGGAAAGCCCCCCCAATCTCAATTAGCTCGCCACGAGAAATTACGCTGGACTTACCATTACCAGAAAGAGTGTTTAACACGAGAAGAACAGCTGCAGCGTTATTATTGACTAAAGTTGCATCTTCAGCACCGGTCAACTCGCAAATCAAAGCACGAAGATGATCGTCTCGTTCTCCGCGGTCTCCAATTTCTAAGTCATATTCAAGCGAAACAGCATTTCGCATAGCATTCATTGCCGCGATAATTGCAGCTTCAGGCAGTTGCGCACGCCCAAAATTGGTATGCAATATCGTTCCCGTTAAATTAAATACCGGACGTAATGATGAAATAGCTTCAGACCGCAATCGCTCTAATGCGATCATTGCCAATATTTCTCCACTACGCGCAATATGACCAGTTTTTAACAGTATTCTTTCATCTGCCAGTGTTGCCCGTATCGCGTCAATTGTAGCACTATGACCAAATGTAACCTCGGCCTCACTTGCTGCTTTTTCACGCAAAATAGAATCGACTGATGGAAGTATGGAGAAATCTATCACGATCAATAACCTATCAAAAAGGGATTAAAAGCACCTCGTTTAAATGAACCATCTTCTTGCATAAGAAGATCCAAAGCAAGTGAACCAATATCATCGGAAAACACATCGAAGTGGCTATCTTTTTGATGATCCATTTGTTTACAATATCGGTGGCATGATTGGCACGTCTCAGCCAATATCGTACCTGGACCTCCCTCTATTTCCCGAAAAGTGATCCCACCTGTTGACTCACAAAATGTGCATTTAATTCGTACATACCGCCACAATGTACCGCAATAAAGACAGGAACAAAATCTTATTCCTTCAGAAGAAGGCCATCCAACCACTATTGTGCTAGAATGCGTGCCACCACATGCTGGACATAGATTACCATCTAAAGGCTTGAGCTTCTTCTCCTCAAGCTTGGCTGAGGCAAGCGTCATTATAATTTGTAACGCGCCAGTTATATAAATATGTTGTGCAAGGCTCTCTTGCGGCAATGTTTGTCTTATAACGTTAGTAGCCCAACTTTGCCAAGATGAACGATTTGCTCGTGTTTCTTCAAGAGCTATTAAACTTGCTTCAGTCAATTTTCGTCGACTAAGCTCATTCAAAAATTCGTTGATAATTTCCCCAAAAACTGGCTGCGCAATAATTGTTTGTCTATCCAATGGAGGCATTGAAAAATTTGATGCTTTTTCCTGATCAAAAATGGGTAAGTCACTGTCAGAAAAACGATTACAAACAAATTGTTGTGCTTCGGTAAAATCAACTAAAAAATCAATATAGTCTTTAACTGGGCTAGTTGGTGCTAATTCAGTAAATCTTTTGCTCCGCTCCTCAAATAACATATTAATATCAGGAAGCTTAACAAATGGTGGTGTACGCATATGACCGACTTCGGTCATATCACCTTCAAACTTTTTATTACGTGGCATGCCGTAGATAAACTCCATTGAGATACTGGTTATCTATAACCAGAAAATGGAGCTTATCCAACACTACATGAATAAAAACACAATGTTATTGTGCAGCAGGTGTTTTTTCGAGTCCTACAAGACCTATTTTGACATAACCAGATGCACGTAGTTCATTAAGCAGTTTCATAATTCCGCTATATTCAACACCTTCATCACCCCGAATAAAAATTTTCGTATCGTGGTTGCCAGAAGTCAGTCTATCAAGTGTACCTTTCAGACTATCCATTGAGATTTTATCTTCACCCACATAAAGAGACTGGTCTTTTTGTAAGGTCACATAAACCGGTTTATCTGGCTTAGGTTGCGCTGGTGTTGCAGATGTAGGCAATTGCACTGGTATATCACTCGTTGCCAAGGGTGCAGCCACCATAAAAATTATCAGAAGAACAAGAATAACATCGATAAATGGCGTAACATTTATATCGTGATTAACATCAAGTTCTTCATTATCGATATCGCCGAGTTTGGCAGCCATTAGATTTACTCCGCAGCAATCGATAAGTTAGGACGTGAAGTTGCTTGACGGCTAACCTTACGGAAATCAAGGTCACGACTAACAAGCCGTTCTATGCCCGAAGAAACGTCTACCAACTGTTGACGATAGCCTGTTATCAGGCGTGCAAACACGTTGTAAATAATAACAGCAGGTACCGCGGCGATAAGACCAATCGCTGTTGCAAGCAAGGCTTCAGCGATACCAGGTGCGACAACAGCAAGATTCGTTGTTTGTGCTTGAGAGATACCAATAAAGGAATTCATAATTCCCCACACGGTACCGAATAGCCCAACAAATGGACCAATTGCACCTATTGTCGCAAGAGGACCAGTCCCAAAAGCGATACGGCGTCCAGCTACCGAAACAATACGAGATAGAACTGAGTTCAAACGTTCTTTCAACCCTTCATTTCCTGCTGCATCAATAGCAGATATTGATGCCTGCACCTCAATAACGGCAGCATCCACAAGAAGAGGTTCCGTCCCTTTCTCGGTTTTTATAGCAAGTTCAAGTTCTGAAAGGCTCCCGGATTGATTTACAGCTTTTAAAGCCGCACGTGCTCGACGCTTCGCAGTTGAAATCTCTATCATTTTCACGATAAAAATTGTCCATGTTGCAACTGACGCTAACGCCAATCCCATCATAACAGCTTTTACGACCCAATCAGCTGATAGAAACATGCCAATTGGCGAAAGGTCATGAGGTATGGATGCCATAACCTTTTCCGCTGCACTGGGTGCTGTAGTGGCAGCTGTTGAAACAGTTTGAACTGTTACCTCTGCACCAGAATTGATTGCCTGTGCTGCAGCTTGTCCATCACCTTGAGGAGCATTTGCCTGAGCCAAGGCATATCGACCTGAGGCTGTCATTAAAACCAAACTGACTGCGAGTTTCTGGGAAAATCGTAACATTGCCCTGCCTTCCAAACTTTAATCAATTGGGTTTTATTAACAAATTTTAATATGATTAATCAAGTCATGTTTTATAACAAACTGCTTATTTTATACAAAATCAATGTTTTTACATTTATTCGACAAATATTGCTCGGAAATCATTAATATTTGTGCCTGTGGGGCCAGTGACAAAAAGACTATCAATGCCATGAAAGGCCGTCCACGCATCATGTTTCATCAAAAAACTTGTTGGGTCATAGCCTTTAGCTTTCATTGCCATAAATGTGTTACCATCACAAAATGCACCAGCATTATTTTCACTACCATCGATACCGTCTGTGTCAGCAGCTAAAGCGCAAATATTTTCTTCTCCATTGATAGCGATCGCGAAAGACAACAAAAATTCGCTGTTACGTCCACCTTTACCGCATAGTTCTTTTATTGTGACTGTGGTTTCTCCTCCCGAAAGAATGACGACAGGTTTTTTAAAAGGTTCGTTCCTATGAGATGTATGGCGAGCAATCGCTGCATGCATCATAGCTATGTCTTTTGCTTCCCCCTCGATACTATCAGATAAAATTACAGCATCAACGCCTTGAGAACGAGCATAACGAGCGGATGCTTCAAGCGATTGTGCTGCAGACGCAACGACATAAACCTCGTTATTTTTAAAGACTGGATCTTCTGGCAATGGCGCATTGGCAACAGAACTGTTCAGTATATTTATAATATTTGGTGGTAGGACGATATTATATTGGCGAATATAATCTAATGCGTGAAAACGCGTAGATTTATCTGGAACAGTAGGCCCTGATGCCACCTGAGAAATTATATCACCTGGTATATCTGAAACAATAAAACTAACGACTCGAGCTGGAGCAGCCATTGCGGCTAAACGGCCACCTTTGATACGAGACAAGTGTTTCCTAATTGTATTCATGGCTCCTATAGGAGCACCGCTTTTTAATAAAGCCTCGTTAAGCGAAATTTCATCGTCTAATGTCAGTCCGTCAAGTGGTGCTGGTAATAACGCAGATCCACCACCACAAATAAGAGCAATGACTAGATCGTCCTCTCTGAGGTCTTTCAATAGTTCTATCAATCGCAATGCGCCTTTAAGTCCATTTTGATCTGGTATTGGATGCGATGCTTCAAAAACCTCTATTGATGTTGTTTTTACACTATACCCATATCGGGTCACAACGGCACCTTGCAACTCGCCATATCCGGCTTCATTCCAAAGGTGTTCAAGTGTCACTGCCATCTGGGCTACACCTTTACCCGCTCCTACAACGATAGTGCGACCTTTAGGACGAGGTGGAAGGTATTGCCGCATTTTTGAAATAGGGTCAGCGGCCTGAACAGCTTCATTAAAAAGCTGTTGTAAAAATTGACGTTTATCAAAGTTTATCAAATATATTCTCCTTAAAAGGATAAAATAATTTTTTACTGCTATATCAAATTTACCATTAGACTTATTACAACGCTGGAAAAAAAATTTTGTATTCCTATGTAAATATTAGATCGAAGTAAAACTAAAGCTTTGCACTTTTAAATATTTAGTAGGAGATAATTCAATGGCCAAAGAAACCCCAACAGCTACAGAAAAAGATCTTGAAGCACAAATTCAAGAATTAAAAAAAGAACTTTCAAGTGTTACAGACCAATTAAGCAATTTTAGTTCCGAAAAAATGGCGCAAGCCAAAGGACAAGCAGAGCAGCTTTACGCATCAGCCAAGGCTAATGGAGAAGAAGTGATTTCTCAAGCTAAAGAAAAATTCAATGACATGGGTAGTCAGATTAATGATTGTCTACGCGAAAAACCTGTAGCAAGTCTTGCAGTTGCGGCAGGCGTTGGTTTTCTTCTTGCTATGTTAATTCGGCGTTAAAAAATGCTGCGGCTTCTGGCGCCTCTCATTGGTGGTATAGCAAATGGCAGCGTCAAAACAGCTGTCAAGTCTACGCGTGATCAGGCAATTTGTTATGCTATTGTTGGAATCGCCTTATTTTTTGCATTAGTTTTTCTATGCATCATTGCTTTTATAATGCTGACATGGATAACGCCACCCGTTTGGGCTGCATCTATAATTTGCGGGTTCTGGTTTATTGTAGCTTTATTGGCTTTGCTCATTGGCAGATTAATTGCCAATAGACGACGTAGAGTTTACAAAAAGCAAATGAATGATGAACGCAGCAATTTGTTGGTAGCGTCAGCTGTTGCTGCTATTCCTGCTATTTTGGGCAATAAAAAAATCTTAGGCATAGCTCTACCGCTGATAGGGATAGCTGCGTTGATACTTCGTCAAGCTGATCACAAAAAACAAGACTCCTAGAACCCCAGAAATAAGACATAAAAGCCGGAATCAAAACCGGCTTTTTCATGATCCAAGTTTATTTAAATGAATAGCGTAAACCGACTTTAATATCATGAGATGTTAAATGATTAACATTGATATGATTTTGATTTTCGATCGTCGTTCCTGATTTTGCATCTCCCAAATCAGAATAACTATATCCCACATCAAGAATTAGTTTTTGGGTAAGTTTAACTCCTACGCCCGTATGAACCGACCAAGCAAAATCCCAATTCGTATTTGATGCAACATTATAATATTGTGTTGATGAATTCATTCTAAAATTGGAAACACGATTTGCTGAAGCACCAATACCTGCACCAATATAAGGTGTCACATTACGTACGGTCATTAGATCAATATAAGCATTTCCCATCATAACGAATGAAGATACGTCACCTTGGTATTTACGCTGCTCTAAGGCATTTGTTTGCCAGCCGGTTAACGTGTTTTTTGAGCGATATTCAGCTGTTCCATCAAAGCGTAACAGATCATTCAAATGATATCCTAAGCCTATTCCACCCCAAAAAGCATTATCAAGATTACTCTTGCTTTTCCAACGATATGAAGAAGTCATATTCGCATCATCAGATGTTTTAAGCTTATCGACATCTGCAATTGCGCCGCCCACATAAGCCTTAAGATAGGCTGTATTATTGTGGGTTGTAACAGCAACCTCAGGCACTTTATCAAGGTCAATATCCGAAGCTATTGTTACATCAACAGATAGTAACAAGGCAATGATAGTAAGCCCTAAATGCGATTTCATAATAGCCTCATCAAAATTATAGCATTAATGCCATATGTCTCATGAGACCTTCTCTAATCACTATTGGTTAAGACGTTCTTAACCATATTTTTTAACTATATATTTGCTACAAAAAAAAGCAGCCAGCTAATGGCTGCTCATTGCATAATGTCTTTATTTTTTAAACGGCATCACGAACTTGAACGATCGAATCGACTATTTCATCAACGAGTTTCTCGATAAGACGAGGGTCATCACCTTCGGCCATGACTCGAATCAATGGCTCTGTTCCAGATGGTCTAATGACGAGCCGCCCTGCTTTACCTAGTTGCTTCTCGGCGTTTTTGATCACATCTTTCACATGAGCATCTTCAAGTGGTTTTCCGCCAGATATATGAACATTTTTAAGCAATTGTGGCACAGGTTCAAAACGATGACACAATTCACTCATTGGTAATTGTGTTTCCTTTGCGCATCCAAGTATCTGTAGTGCAGAAACCAGACCATCACCTGTTGTACCATAATCTGAAAGCACAATATGTCCTGATTGCTCACCACCTACATTAAATCCATGCTGACGCATATATTCAACGACATAACGATCTCCCACCTTAGTTCTCGCCATAGTCAGTCCCTTTTTGGCAAGAAATCTTTCCAAGCCAAGATTTGACATGACTGTCGCAACAATTCCACCGCCACGAAGACGTCCACTTTCATGCCACTGATCTGCAACAACAGCCATCAACTGGTCTCCATCGATAACCGTGCCTGTCTCGTCCACCATAACAACTCGGTCACCATCACCATCGAGTGCGATGCCAGCATCAGCACGCACTTCATGAACCTTTCGCATGAGTGATACAGGATGCGTAGAACCGCAATCTTCATTAATGTTAGTTCCACTTGGTGTATCATTAATTGTAATTACTTCTGCACCGAGTTCCCATAGGGCTAAAGGTGCTGCTTTATAGGCTGCTCCATTTGCGCAGTCGATAACAATGCGCATACCCTCCAACCGAACATCACGGGGTAATGTTCTTTTAGCAAACTCAATATAACGATAGATATCGCCTTCAACACGTTTTGCTCGACCAACCTCGGACTGTCTCGCTAATTCTCCAGACATATCCGAATCAACCAACTTTTCTATTTTTTGTTCGATATCATCGGAAAGCTTAAATCCATCTGGTCCAAATAGCTTAATACCATTGTCATAAAAGGGATTATGAGACGCTGATATCATAACACCCACATCAGCACGCAATGACCGACAAAGCATTGCAACCGCAGGGGTAGGAATAGGTCCCAGAAGGAAAACTTCCATGCCAGCCGCAGTAAAGCCAGCAACCATTGCGTTTTCAATCATATATCCCGATAGGCGTGTATCCTTGCCTATTACAACTCTTCCCCGTCTTCCTTGGTTACGAAAAAGAATACCAACAGCCATACCAACTTTCATTGCTATTTCCGCAGTCATAGGGAACGTATTGGCTTTTCCTCTGATTCCATCTGTCCCAAAATACTTTCGCACCATTTGTTTTTCCTTTTTAACAATGCTTTATTATATCCCAGCTGACGACAGACAGCATACCTAATTATTTGATGTTTAAACAGAAGATCAATTAATAAGACAAGTCATTATACGTGTATTTGGTGAATACACTTTTCGAAATACAATGGGCAACCTTACTGGCATAAAAAAAGCGGCCTTGGTTAACAGGCCGCCTTATTTCCCATCTAAAAAGGAATATTAGTCACCTTTTTTAGAAACACCATCAGATTCATCATTTTCTGATTTCGTAATTTTTGTCGTTGATTTTTTAACTTTAGATAATGCCTTTACTGTTTTTGTTTCAGACTTATCATTAGCATCTTCAACTTTTGTTATATCATTGTCAGTTTTTATGACTTTTTCATTATCAGTCAGTTTTGATGATATTCTTGTTTTAGACGATGAACGACCGGTTTTTGGAACACTCGAAACATGAGGTGTAGCCGAATCGTTCCCCATATCCCTTGATGGAGCTTTACCGGCGATAACTTCCTGAATTTCAGCCCCTGTTAAAGTCTCGTATTCAAGGAGACCTTCGGCCAATGCCGTCCATTGTTTCTTTTTACTTGTGATAATCTGTTTGGCAGTCTTATAAGCCTCATCTGTCAAACGACGGATTTCCGCATCAATAACACGTGCCGTCTCTTCAGATACTGGTTGTCCTTGGCCACCCCCTTGATAGGAATCTTCCTGATTTTCACCGTAAGTGACTTTACCCAATGCGTCGGAAAAGCCCCACCGTGTAACCATGGCACGAGCGAGTTTCGTTGCCTGTTCTATATCTGATGATGCACCGGCGGTGATGTTATCTTTACCGTATTTTAGCTCTTCAGCTACACGCCCACCCATCATAATTGCCAAACGTGAAATCATATAGCGATAGCTTATCGAGTAACGATCACCTTCTGGCAATTGCATAACCATACCCAATGCACGTCCACGTGGAACGATAGTAGCCTTATGCACTGGATCAGCCGCAGGAACATTGATAGCAATAATAGCATGCCCAGCTTCGTGAAAAGCCGTCAGTTCTTTTTCCTGTTGTGTCATAGCTGATGAACGGCGCTCCGCCCCCATCATAACTTTATCTTTTGCGTCCTCAAATTCTTGCATTGTAACTAGACGTTTGTCACGTCGTGCAGCCATCAACGCAGCTTCATTGACAAGATTCATCAAATCTGCACCTGAAAACCCCGGTGTACCCCTTGCAACAACCTTAAGATCAACATTCGGAGCAAGCGGAACATTGCGGACATGCACTTTTAAGATCTGCTCACGGCCAGCAACATCGGGATTTGGCACAACAACCTGTCTATCAAAGCGACCAGGACGTAAAAGTGCTGGGTCTAAAACGTCTGGACGGTTTGTTGCTGCAATCAAAATAATGCTTTCATTAGGTTCAAAACCATCCATTTCAACCAACAACTGGTTAAGCGTTTGTTCGCGTTCATCGTTACCACCGCCAAAGCCAGCACCACGATGACGTCCGACGGCATCTATTTCATCAATGAAAATGATACATGGCGCATTTTTTTTAGCTTGTTCAAACATATCACGAACACGGCTAGCGCCCACGCCAACAAACATTTCCACAAAGTCAGAACCAGATATGGTAAAGAATGGTACATTTGCTTCGCCGGCAACAGAACGTGCAAGCAGCGTTTTACCTGTTCCTGGAGGGCCAACAAGAAGCACACCACGAGGAATACGACCACCAAGCCGTTGAAATTTTTGTGGTTCACGTAGAAATTCAACGATTTCTTGCAAATCTTGTTTGGCTTCATCAACACCAGCAACATCTTGGAACGTTACACGCCCATGCGCTTCTGTGAGCAATTTGGCTTTTGATTTTCCAAAACCCATAGCCCCGCGTGAGCCACCCTGCATCTGGCGCATAAAAAATATCCATACACCAATAAGAATAACAACAGGCAAGAGTGAAAACAGTAGATTCATGAATGTGCTGTTGCCCGTGCTTTCGGGCTGCGCTTTAACATTCACATTCTTGCTTTCAAGACGTGCGACAAGACCTGGATCTTCAGGGGCATAAGATAATACTGTCTTATTATCCCCTGTAATACCGGTTAACCGTTGTCCCTGAATAGTAACAGTTTTAATATCATTGTTATCTATTCGCCTTAAAAAATCGGAATAGGATACTTCGCCTGTACCACCTTGTTGGCTGCTACCATTAAAAAGAGAGAATAAGGTAATCAGCAATAATGCGATGATCCCCCACACGATGAAGGAACGATAATTCGGATTCATATTAGGTCCATTCGATCAATTACGCTTGCTTAAACAAATTCAGCTGTAACATATGTGCTTGTTTTGCCCTTGCCAAGGCATCATGACAGCTTTTCATCGTAATTCTGTTAGGTTTTTTCATTGTCACTTTTATCGGTTGATAAAAAAGCTTCAAAAAATGGAGATAAAACATCAAAAAGTGGATAGTCATCAGATGAAACCAACCAACCGAAAGGACGCATAAAACGACGACATGCAGTATTTTCTGCATAGATTAGTTTTCCGGTTAACGCAGGAATATCAACGCCTGATCGGCTAAAAATAGCTAAGGCTGTTTGTAATGAAAGAAAGTGAATCTTTTTTTGGTCAAGTCCTGCAGTTTCTGCCAGTGTTTTAATATCACTAATTGAAGGAACTCCCACACGCACTGCATTTTCTGAATGATTGTCAATCCGATACCGACCATCCCATATATTGGATAAATGAGGAGCAATCACGCTGCATGTTTGATTTCGTGCTTCACGCCAAAGCCTAATATTTTTACCGCTCTTTTCAATGATCGCACCTAATAAAGTAAAACGGTACAGTGCAGCGTGAGACTTCAATAATTGTTCTTTAAGGTAATCAACCTGCTTGTCGGTAGCTAGCGTTTGAGCTCCACCAATAATTGCAGCAAAGGCACCTATAGTGAAAGCATAATCAGGATGATTTATTAAATCCTTCGACGGTTCTTTCACTGTGCATAGCGCGTGTTGCATTGTGATATCGAGTTGTTGTACGAGTTGTGCTGCCGATTGTGATTGCGCGCGCCGCTGAAGTGCTGCCTGTTCAACTTTCTGTTCTATGACATCAATATCTTCATCTTTTAGTCGCTTCCGTATACGCACACGTTCATAATGTACATTCTCATTTGTTGGATCATCGATCCATTCCTGTCCAATTGAACGCAAATATTCGCGTAACTCTTCACGCTTCACTTTTAACAATGGACGAATCAGCCGAATTTTGCGCATCAATAGTGATTCGCGTGGCATACAGGCCAAACCTCTGCGGCTGCCACGAGATAAACGCATTTCATATGTTTCTGCCTGATCATTTAACGTATGACCTGTCATTATAACAGTAGCGCCAATTCGTTCTGCTTGTGAAATCAACAATCCATAGCGCGCAATGCGTGCTTCATGAGAAAGCGCAGTTTGTGGTTTAGAATCAGCCCAGCAAACAGTTTTATGATCGATACCAAGCTTATCACATAATGCAGAAACCTTTTCTGCTTCCGCTGCAGATTCCGGTCTTAGCTGATGATCAACCGTTACCACGAGAAGTTTGGGCGCACTTTCTAACTTACTCAGATAATCACGCAGTAAAAATAATAACGCCAATGAATCGCCGCCGCCAGAGACAGCAGCTATGACGACTTTACAATCAGAGAAATCTGTTTTGTTAAAAAGTTCTTCAGAATTTACTGTTGACACTTGTTACGGCTTTGCTCGTCTTTTACTCGTTTCAGGACTGCAGGATCTACAGTTTTGTAGCGTTTTGTCACTTCCGCAAAAGTTGCGCAAGCCACTTTCTGTTCATCAAGGCGAGACATACTCATTCCGAGCTTCAACAAGTTTTCTGGACCACGTGGTGAATCTTTATAATTACGCTGAACATCAATATAAACTTGAGCTGCTTCACGATAACGCTTTTGTCCAAAAAGTGATTCTCCTAGCCAGAAAGTTGCGTCTGCAATCTGCGGATCCTTAGGATATCTTTCTTGGAACGCCCGGAAAACAGACTCTGCTGCACTATAATTACCAGATAAAATATCTTTATATCCAAGATTATAAAGCTCAGCAGAGGTTGCTGTTTTCGGAACTTCTGTGGGTGATACATTTGAATTGGCTGAACCTTGCTCTGCGTCAGCATTAACAGAACCGTTCAACACATTTCCATTTTTATCGAAACTTATTGATCCTAAATCTTTTGGTGCTTCTTTCTGATCAATTCCGTTTTTGACATTGTTCGATCCGTTTCCGTCTTCTGCCACAGATGAAGGCGTAGATGCTGCGCCCATACCTTTAGATGCCGTATTTGTTTCAGAAGGTGACGGCAACGAGGACGTAGGCTGCTTAGGTTGAGAAACTGGTTCAGATTGCGCGGACTGCTGTGAAGAATTACCGGTTCCCCCCTGCAATTGTCGTATTTGCTCCTGCATTTGCAGAACCATAAAGTTAAGCTCTTCTACTTTTCCGGTTAATTCACGCACCTGTTGTTGAAGGTCAGTCACACGACTATCGGCACCAGCTGCAAGTTGAATCTTTTCTATTTTTACAGACTTATTGCTGTCGTGAGAAAATAAATTTCCTAAGAATCCAGAACCGCCTTGATCTGTCGGTGCACTATGGGAAGGTACGGATATACCAACGCAAAGAAACGGCATCATAATGGTAGCAATCAAACTGCGTTTTAAAGAACGCATAGTATAATGAGAGCGTATATCAAGATGCATGACAGTATCCTTATATTGATGCTAGAATTCCGCCTTAACGACAGACTTCGGCAGAAATTTGTCACAAAAAAAACGGCCCAAAGGGCCGTTTTTAAAACTGGGAAGTCAATTACTGTGCGTTATTAAGCACAGTCACAGCACGACGATTCTGGTTCCAACATTGTGGTGCATCGCAAACTGCAACAGGACGTTCCTTACCATAAGAAATAGTTCTCATACGGTTAGCTGCAACACCTTGAGATACAAGATAGTCACGAGCAGCAACTGCACGACGTTGACCAAGAGCGATGTTATATTCGCGTGTACCACGTTCGTCGGCATGACCTTCAACCGTGATTGTATACTGTGAATAACGATTCAACCATTGTGCTTGACGAGCCAATGTTTGTTGAGCGTCAGCGCGAATACTTGATGAATCAAGATCAAAGAATACACGATCACCAACATTTACAGTAAAATCTTGTGGTGAACCAGGTTTTGCATTGTTAAGTCCCAACGCATTCGGGTCGTTCAGGCCGTGTTTATTCGAGCAGCCAGCGAGAGTTAGCGAAAGGACGAGTGCTATAGCAAGCGGATTGCGAGCAAGTTTCTGGATACGGCCCATGTGCCGAGACTCCTTAAAGTTAGCGTTTGATGGAGGTGCTTTTAATCCATTTTGATTAATAGGCTCTCAACACGCATAGTTAATTTTTCATTACCTATTACTTCTTTTGAAGAAATTATAAACTGCCGGTTGCTCGCTCATAATAGCGGAAAAACGGCAGAACTCATTCAAATTAAACCCAAATCTATTTGATGTCCAATAGCTAAACGCATTCTTATAGCAAAAAAGCGGCAATAAAGCCGCTTTTTATATTTTTGTTGAAAGCATTTATATATTTATTGTTTAAATATCCAATATCTTCTTACTTTCTCGATATTTAAAACTCAAAAAATGTACCTGTACAAAACTAGTCAAGCAATGGTGACCATGCAGGATCAGAAGCACCATTTGGAGTTGGCAATTGACGTTCATTGCGACCGGTAATGTCGATCGTGTACAGTTTAGGCGCCTGTCCCTGATTTTGCCGGAAAAACATGATAACACGACCATTTGGTGCCCAAGTTGGACCTTCGTTATGGAAGCCTGATGTTAATAGACGTTCTCCTTGACCGTCAGGTTTCATAACGCCAATAGAAAACTGGCCTTGTGATTGTTTGGTAAATGCAATGTAGTCACCGCGCGGGGACCATACTGGAGTAGAATAGCTGCCATCACCGAATGAGATACGATGCTGATTGCTACCATCCGTGTTCATCACATAAATCTGTGGTTTACCGCCACGGTCAGATTCAAAAACGATTTGTGTTCCATCCGGTGAAAATGATGCAGACGTATCGATTGCTGAGGTCGTTGTAAGACGCGTTGTAGCACGAGACCTCAAATCCATGGTATATAGATTTGCACTACCATTATCTTGCAACAAACTCATGATAACTTTTTGCCCATCGGGTGAAAATCGCGGCGCAATTGTCATATTTGGAAAGGTTCCGACCAGCTCACGTTGCCCCATTTCGATTTGCTGCAAATAAACTTTCGGAACATTATTCCCCGAGTAAGCCATATAGGTAATTTCCTGCTTGCTGGGAGAAAAACGTGGCGTCAAAACTAACTCACGACCATTAGATAGGTAGGTTAGATTTGCACCATCTTGATCCATGATGGCAAGGCGTTTAACCCTTGCATTGGCAGGCCCTGTTTCATCCACAAAGACGATGCGCGTGTCAAAATAACCTTTTTCACCGGTCATTTTTGTATAAATAGCATCAGCGATGATATGAGCTATACGCCGCCATGTTTGAGGTGTGGCGTAAAACTGACGTCCCTCTAACTGTTTTCCGCCATATACATCCCACAGGCGAAATTCAACGCGTAAACGACCATCTCCCTCTTTCGTAACGCGTCCAGTAGCTAAACCTTGTGCTCCAATTTGTTGCCAATCATTAAAACGTGGCTGAACATCAGGATTGGAAATGCGTTCTAAAAAAGATGATTTGTCAATTGGCTTAAACAGACCTGACCGCTCCAGATCAGCTGTTACCACTGCAGAGATTTGTTGTCCCATCTGGTCGCCAGAAAGAAAATCAGTCACGGCAATAGGAATAGGATTAAAATCGGCTGATGTCACTGTACCCTTCAATTGAGCATAAGCACTCTGTCCAAATATCAATGAAAACATCATTGATATCAACATAAGTATATAAAGTCGTTTCTTGTTCTCAAACATAGGAAAAACCATTTTCTTTCCATCGCCTTCGGCAGTTTTTATTATAATTTTATTGTGACACTACAATAAAATTACTAATTTAAATTTCTTTAGTTGTTAAACGGGTTAATCAGCAAGTCAAATCCCTGCCCCCATTTATCGAATTGATCACGTGGCAAATCTTCATATGGTTGACAGGCATAAACTGCAGCCCGTGTTTGGTTTATGAGAAGTTCCAATTTATTCGGATTACCGCTAACACCCGTAACGACCGGGTCACCTACAACCATCCCCTGCTCATTAAGTTTAAACTTTGCTTCAGCAACAGGATTTTCGCCTGCAACACCGCCACCAAGAGCGGCAAGTTTAAGGTTTTTGGTAATGCAACTCGTTGCAACGTTAACGAGTGTTTGTGTTACATCTTGACCATTACCAATGTTCTTTTTGCCTCCAAACGCAGCCGGCCCCGATGAGCGCGCAGCACCTCCACCTGAAGTGCGTGTTTTATCGATAAGCGCTTTTTGGTTCATTGCCAAAACGTCATCAATACTTTCTTCGCCTTTTGGCTTTGTTGCTGGTTTTGCTTCAGCAGGTTTTGGTTTGGCTGTCGGAAGCGGAGCTTTATCAGGAAGGGTCGGCAAAGGATCCCTTTTCGGCTGTTCAGCCGGTTCTGTTGCGTCTGGATTTTCCGCCGGTTTAGGCTCAGCCTTATCCTCTTTTTTTGTTTCCTCTTGTTTTTTAGGCTCTTCTACTTTCGGCTTTTCTTCAGGTTTAGGAAGATCTTGTGGTTTTGTTTCCGGTGTTTTAGTTGGCGGAACAGGTATAGGATCAGCTTTAGGATCTCCAGACGGGACTGGTGTTGAATCAACCTCGCGATCTTTTTCTTTTGGTTTCAATGGAGCGTCAGTATCAACTTTGCCGTCACCAACAATTTGTGCATCAGGCTTTTCTACTGGTTTTGTAGTCGGTTTTGGAGCAGCTTTCTCAGCTTTAGGTGCAGTTAAATCGCCTTTTTGAATGGATGTTTCATCGGCAATAGGCGCCAAAGATACCGGCAAAGCCTCAGTCAGCTCAGCATCGAATTTGGTCGGCGAGGAAAGACTGATCAATCCCCACGTTAAGACCAAAGCATGTGCTGCTATTGATGTTGCCAGACCTACTTTCATAACACAGTCTATCGCCGTTACTGTTGTGGCAGACTTGCCAATGCAACATTGGTAAAGCCTGCTTTTTGTATTGTTGCCAAAAGATCTAGAATTTTTTGATATTCTACAGTCTTTGCACCCCGTACAAAAATACGTTGTTTCGATGCATCGCCACCCGTGTCTGTTACAGCTTTTAGTTTGGCTATAACTTCATCAGCATTATTGTAATACTCTTCATTAACAGCCAACCGCCCTTGATCGTCAATCGAAACCGTTAACGGTTTTGTATCTGTATTAACTGGGCCTGCCTGCGTCTTCGGCAAATCGAGCGGCACACCATTAACAAGCAACGGAGCTGAAACCATAAATATGATAAGCAGCACAAGCATCACGTCAACAAATGGTGTTACGTTGATATCACTCATCAAACCACGACGCGAACCTCCTGAACGACGTCCTCGACGCCTCGATGAACCACCTGAGCCCAAAGCCATACCCATCGCAGGTCTCCTTAGAGTGACTGTCTTTGTGTCAGCTTTTCATCGATCTGACGTGAAAGAATAGCTGAAAATTCGTCAGCAAAACCTTCCATACGTGCTGTTATTTTACCAGCATCACCTGAAAGTTTGTTAAATGCTATAACTGCTGGAATAGCTGCAAGAAGACCTATCGATGTAGCAAGCAATGCCTCTGCAATACCTGGTGCCACAACAGCAAGCGACGTGTTTTTGGAAGCGGCAATTGATTGGAAAGAACTCATAATACCAACAACTGTTCCAAATAGACCGATAAACGGACCAGCAGATCCAACAGTTGCCAAAAAGCCCAACCGAGCTTCCATTCGCTCACTCTCACGCGCCAGCGCTACATCCATAGCTTTATCTATTCTACTTTGTAGTCCCAATGGGGATCTAGCGCCTTTTTCAAGCGATTTTTTCCATTCACGCATAGCGGCGATAAAAATAGCACCCATTCCATATACGCGACGATCATTCAAAGTGCGGTAGAGTTCTTCCAAAGACTGTCCTGACCAGAACACCTGTTCAAAACGATTCATGGCATGTCTGATTCTTGCGTATGAAATTAACTTATCGATGATAATGGCCCAACTCCACACAGAGGCCAACAACAAGCCAATCATAACCGCTTTTACCACCCAATTAGCCTGCATAAACAGGCTCCAGATTCCTACTGACTCTGGACTTGCTAGCTCTATTCCCGGCATAGTTTATTCATCCCTGAATCCAAACGCCCGGTAGCTAACCGGGCGGTCTTAAGCGAAACTCTATTCAATATAAAACACTTAAAGCCATGCTGATGAAGTTACAAAGCTTCTATCTTTACAATAACCTTATGACGTTTAAATTTGGTGAAACAAAGGCTAGAACTTGAATCCTGATGCTTTTGATTCCCTACGATATTTAGAGTTCCATAGTTAATTTTTAGTAATCATTGAAAAATTCTTTATAAAAACATTAACAAAACAAGCTTTGGCTTATTAATATCGCAAAATTCTAAAACAGTAAGTTTTGTTCAAAATCATTTTTAAATTTGTTTCATTTAGTTTTTAACAAATGAAAAGTAGCTGGCGTATTATTTCTCTATTCAGAAACATTATGCCATTTTGTTATAAAACTTGTCGGAAAACGTCTTGGACGTCCTTCATTGTTTATTAACGCAGCTTCAACATTTGCCGAAATAAGTAATTTCACATCACATTGAATAGTTTGCTTCATTAAAATGCGTGCACCACTAATTTTTTCGATCTGTGTATCAATAAATAAGATATCATCAATATGAGCAGGCTTGAGGAATTCAATTTGCATTTTACGCACAACCCAAGCTAGTTTTTCGCCGCTTAATCCAGAAGCTAACTCAGCATGATGGATGCCACTTACTCGTAAAAATTCTGTTCTTCCTCGTTCTAAAAACTCTAAATATCGCCCGTGATAAACAACGCCAGAAAAGTCTGTATCTGCAAAATATATACGCGCAATCAAACGGTGAACACCGTTATTAATCTCACCACAAAACGGCACTTTATCAATCATCTTGCTCTCCAAAAAGACCAAACTGTTGATCTGTTTTCGTTTGTGGTGCTGTTAACCCCATATGACTCCATGCTTTAGCCGTCATCACGCGCCCACGCGGTGTCCTTTGTATGAAACCTTGTTGGATGAGATAGGGTTCAATAATATCTTCAATCGCATCGCGTGGTTCAGAAAGACCTGCTGCTATAGTCTCGATACCAACAGGACCACCTCCAAAATTTTCTGCTATCATGCCGAGATATCTTCTATCCAACTGATCTAATCCAAGATTATCAACCTCAAGCCGAGATAACGCCTCATCTGCAATTTTTCTATCTATCGTATCAGTACCTGCAACTGATGCAAAATCTCTCACTCTACGTAATAAACGTCCCGCAATACGTGGTGTACCTCTCGCACGTCTGGCTATTTCACGAGCTCCATCCGGTGCAATTGGCATATGAAGTATATGCGCACCACGACGAATGATATATTCAAGCTCTTCAACGGTATAGAAATTAAGTCGTATAGGAATGCCAAATCTATCACGTAAAGGTGTTGTTAAAAGGCCAAGCCTTGTAGTCGCAGCCACAAGAGTAAATTTTGCCAAATCTATCTTAACTGATCGGGCAGCAGGCCCTTCTCCAATAATCAGATCGAGTTGGAAATCTTCCATAGCGGGATAAAGGATTTCTTCAACAGCTGGACTTAATCGATGAATTTCATCGATAAAAAGAACATCGCGTTCTTCTAGATTTGTCAATAATGCAGCAAGATCGCCTGCTTTAGCTATTACTGGTCCTGATGTTGAATGAAAATTTACACCAAGTTCTTTTGCCATGATTTGTGCTAGTGTCGTTTTACCAAGTCCTGGTGGTCCAACAAATAAAACATGGTCCAAAGCTTCATTGCGATTTTTTGCAGCTTCAATAAAAACTTTTAAATTCGCACGAACTGCCTCTTGTCCTACAAAGTCATCAAGACGTTGTGGGCGCAACGACATTTCAATATCTTCAACGCGTTTTTCCGCTGATAGAAGGCGTATCTTTTCATCCATAGCGCCAAATTACCTTGAAAGTTCTTTTAAACCAAACCGAATAAGCGTTGCAGAATCTGCACCACTACCAGCCAAGCGCAACGCTGCGGCCACTGCATTAGCTGCATGATCACGCGAGTAACCCAAATTTGATAATGCCGAAATTGCATCAGTAATCGCCTGAGATGCAAGTCCATCCCCCAACTCTTGTTTGAACTGGATTGTACTATCGGTAGAGACACTTGATGCAGGTGTTTTGTTCTTCAATTCTGTGACAATACGCTCAGCAACTTTTTTGCCAATGCCAGGTGCACGACTGATCATAGCAACATCACGTAGTGCGATTGCATTTGCTAATTCCGATGGTGACAAAGTACCCAATAATGCCAATGCTACTTTAGCACCAACGCCTTGAACATTCTGTAAGAGCCGAAACCACTCTTGCTCAATTTTTGTGGTAAAACCAAAGAACTTTATAGCATCATCGCGAACTTGAGTTTCAATATAAAGGACAATGCCTTCACCTACAGATGGTAAAGCCCCCAGAACGCGCGGTGAGGCAAATACAACATACCCAACTCCATTGACATCAATGATCATATAATCATCATCAATCTCGTCAATGATACCTTTTAATTTTCCAATCATGCCAAAGCCTTTAAACGAAGAGAAAGACTATTTCGGTTATGTGCATGGCAAATAGCAATAGCCAACGCATCAGCTGCATCACTTGTATCAAAACTTGCACGTGGCATTAATACTTTCACCATCATATGAATTTGTTGCTTTTCCCCATGACCGACACCAATAACCGCTTTTTTGATCGAGTTTGGCGCATACTCAGCAACTGGTAGACCTGCTTGGGCGGGTGCCAATAAAGCAATTCCACGTGCTTGACCAAGCTTCAAAGTTGCCGTGGCATCCTTATTGACAAATGTCTGTTCAACTGCAGCTTCGGCCGGCATAAACTGATGGAGTACTCCACAAAGTCCTTCATAGAGCTGCGAAAGTCTTGATGCCAGATCACATTTATCATTAGATCGAACCGTGCCGGCAGCAATAAATTTCAGATTATTGCCTAATGTCTCAATGACACCCCAACCGGTATGTCTCAAACCTGGGTCTATCCCTATTATACGAATCGCTTCTGCCATGGATTGAGCATAAAGGTTTTCGGTATCACTGAATAGTAAAATGTGAACAAAAGAGAAACAAAATAAATATTGAGTTAATCGTTTGAAAAAGCAGCCTTTAACCGCTCCATTTGTTCACTCACAGAATTTTTGTCATTATTATTAGGAAATGAAGCCTTTTCTATGTCTCGATCCATATGGCGAACACGTTCTTCTAAACGCAAAGACAAACCTACTAATTGGCGAAAAGCATCTGGCAATTCACTCCAATGCGCATTGTGTTCACCAAGCGATGGCGTACTCAAACATACTTTGGCTTTTTCTTGATTAATCTGTTCATGAGACATTTCTTTGTCTCGTGCAGCGCGAAAGAGCAGCAACCATGATGCAACTTGCATTAATCGGGTACTCATTCTCATAGCTTCGCTAGCGTAAAGGGATGACGCTTCTCCTGAAAGTTTGCGTGAAGCAATCTTTCCATCACCATCGATATAAGAAGCTGTCTCTTCTATTAATGTCATTCCCTCGTCATAAAGACGCGTAAAAACATTATCGAAGGCTTCATGCTCGAACATGACGATTGTGTTATCACTATAAAACCCTTGCGGATTCACCCGTTTTACTCCAACTCACTTTACTTACGAAACAAACGATTACCGGTCACTCAAGGTTCCCGATAACCGTTTGTATCTCGCAGATAGTAAATTGCATAATCAAATAGGGTTGCGCAATATAATCCTAAGTCCAAGGTTAACGTCGCAACAGAATGGCGGCGCCAAATGGTTGCGGCGTCAGATGATTATGCTTTTTGCCAAACCCTATCAGCAACACGGGCCTTGAGTTTTTGAGATGCCTGTACTGCTTCATAACTTTTATTTTCTAGTGTTGCTGGTGTAGCAACAGGTTTAGAAGCAATTTTTACCCATTCAAAATAGTAGGCAACAGCAAATTGGATAACGATGCCAGTAGTCATCAATAACGTATCATAATAAAGTCCACCTGCATTCACTGCCTTCAAAACTTGTCCCACCATTGCAAGCAAAGTACCAGTAATAAAAACAGGTAAGCTATGTTTTCCTAGAATGGCAAGTGGATGCATAGAGGAGAGATGTGCCAAGTGATTTATTTGCGGTATCATCACGACAACATATGCCAAAGCTAAAATATGCAGCAACCGAGGCAAGGATAAAAAAGTCTTATTAAAACCTGTTAACGTGCTTGGTAGTCCCATTGTCGGGTCAATCCACCAAAGATTGAACCGCACCCAGAATAAGGAAACAACGAGATAGCCAATCGCGAAAACCAATAATAATGGGTGGGAAGGCAATTTGCCGCCCTTTTTGATATGAATTGTCGCAACAATTCCAATAACAAAAAGTAATTGCCATGAAAGTGGGTTAAGAAACCATACACCTTCTGTTGGATAATTATGAGGTGCTAATCCAAAGTATCCTGCAACAATGTAAAGCACAACAGATATCAACAACAAAGTTTTCATCGATTTATTTGCAAGGTATAGCATGGCTGGGGCCCCAATCATCAATACCAAATAAAGCGATAGGATATTGTTATAGCCAAGCTGATGCCCAAGGGTTACCAAACCCAATATTGATTGGGCAGGATCTTTTAATAAAGGTGGAATATTATTAACGCGCAAAAATTCTGGATGATGGAGAAATGTTGCCGCAGCGATAAAAATTGCCAAACTAATAAGAGTAGTCAATATATGCGCAGAATATAATGTTACAGAACGCCGCAAAAGCTTTAACGAGATTGCTAAACGATTTTCTCCAATAAATTTACTTCCATATGCCAGCCCAACAGCAATACCTGATATAAGAACAAATGCTTCCGCAGAATCTGAAAAACCGAAATGTTTATGAGTAAACCACTCATAAATTGTCCCAGGAATATGGTTTATAAAAATCGTTAGCAATGCCAGAGCACGGAAAACATCAATACGGGTATCCCGTTTGGACATCATCATTTGGTTCATGTTTCACCAGCCCTTATTCGGCATATGCAATTCTTTAATAAATTCTTTGTTTGTCTATTAGTCTTATCTATATCAAAAATGGAGTCGAAATTGCATTTAGTGGCGATCACATTTTTTTCCACACTGAAATCATTGTAAGAAATGGTTAGGACTGGCATGATAATTTGCCCTAATTCGTCCTTTTTGTATACGTAAGATTGTAGCATGAATGAACAAACAAACCGTATTAAACCAAAACTGATTATGACGCTCGATACGCACCGCGAAATAGATAACAATCAGCTAGTTGATGCACTAATTCTTGGTCATTTTGCCAGTATCATTATGTATGATTCGGAAAATGATGAAGCCAATTTGCAGAAAGTTTCTGAACGTCTGATAGAACCCATTCAATCCAACGGTATTGCTTTTCTGATTGCAAATGACAGTCGTATTGCTGGTCGCATTCAAGCTGATGGTATTCATCTTGAAGGAAAAGTTGAAGATTTACAAACGGCGCTTGGAAAACGGCGTGATTCGATGAGTGTTGGTTATGGTAATCTTCGTGATAAACATAGTGCAATGGTTAGTGGTGAATTTGAACCTGATTATCTAATGTTTGGAAAATTAGGAGCAGATAAAAAGCCAGAACCACACCCACGTAATATATTACTCGGCACTTGGTGGGCCGAGGTGATGGAAATCCCTGCGATAGTTCAAGCCGGTGCTAGCGTAGAGACTTTTAAACAAACATTGGATACTGGTGCTGATTTTATTTCTGTTGAAGATGTTCTTTTCAATTCGTCGACGCCTATAGAAATCACCAATCAGCTCATTAATATCATAGATGAAAATGATAGTATTGAGATGGAGCGACATGAATGAAAGTCATTGCAAGTATCGCCTTATCTTTTTCTATGTTTATTCCGTTATCAACTTATGCTGCAAATGATGTTTCCCCAAAAGTTTCTGAAAGAAGTTCAAAACCAACAACAACACAACAAGATGGCAAGAATGATTTCCTGAAGCCTGGTGACTATGACAGCGCATATGATAATTATAATGCTGGTAACTACATGACGGCATTTCTTGAGGCTTTAAAAAGAGCTGAAAGTGGTGATCCTACAGCACAAACTTTGCTTGGGCGTATGTATACAGAAGGTTATGCTGTAACACTTGATGGTGCCAGAGCTGCATTGTGGTTTGGACGCGCCGCAAAACAAGGCGACCCACAAGCCGAGTTACGGTATGGTCTTATGGTTTTTAACGGTAACTATGTCAAAAAAGATCAAGCGGAAGGCGAAGAATATGTGAGGAAAGCCATGGAGGCCAAAGTGCCCGAGGCATTCTTTTACTATGGCCAACTTGTTATGAACAAAACACGCGGCGATGATGCTTTGGAAATTGGATTGGCCTATTTCTTAAAAGGCGCAGCATTGGGCGATCCGGACGCTGCATTTGCAGCTAGCCAAATATTAGCACATGGAACACCAAAACGTCCCAAAGATGATAATAGTGCGAGAAAATTATTAGAAGCAGCATCGGCAAAAGACCATGTACCAGCGCAAATTATGCTTGCTAAATGGATGATAGAAGGAAGAGGTGGACCTCGAGACTATCAAGGAGCATTCAACCTTTTACGGTTTGATGCCAGTAAAATGATTGCTCCAGCACAGATTAATTTGGCAAGACTTTATCGAGATGGTATCGGAACAGATGGCGATACAGTAATGGCCGCAGCATGGTATATGGTTGCCAAACAAGCAAACATGGAAGCTCCAGATCTAGAATCGATGTTGGAAGGTATGTCTGACGAACAATTGAATGAGGCACGTAAAAAGGCTGCTCAACTCATACCAACACTTTAAATTTTACGTATCCCCTTGCTTCCGGACGATTTTTATGGTCTTGAAACGCTAATGCAGGACGTCCTGCCGATGTCCTTATCCAGAAATAATCAAATATTGGACCAAAAATATGAAGATTAATGGTAATGAAATCCGCCCGGGTAATGTTATCGAACACAACGGTAGCCTTTGGGTAGCTGTTAAATGCAATGCTGTTAAGCCTGGAAAAGGTGGCGCCTTCAACCAGGTTGAACTGAAAAACCTTCTTGATGGCACCAAACTTAACGAACGCTTCCGTGCAGCCGAAACAGTTGAAAAAGTCAGACTTGAACAAAAAGACTACACGTTCTTATATGAACAAGGTGATACACTGGTTTTCATGGATTCAGAAACGTTTGCACAACTCGAGCTGCAAAAAGATTTTGTTGGTGAACGTGCTGCTTTTCTGCAAGATGGTATGACTGTAACAGTTGAACTTTATGAAGAAAAGCCAATTGGTATAGATCTACCGGATCAGGTAACGCTAACAATAACTGAAGCCGATCCAGTTGTTAAAGGACAAACAGCAGCATCCTCCTATAAACCTGCTGTTTTAGAAAATGGTATCCGCATACTCGTTCCGCCGTTTATTTCTTCAGGTGAACGGGTTGTGGTTGACACAAATGAACTCATTTATCTGCGTCGTGCAGATTAAAAGGTTAAGTTAATGGCGCGTTCTGCGATAATGAATGTCATGGTGCAAGCGGCTATGAAAGCTGGCCGTTCCCTTGCCCGTGATTATGGTGAAGTACAAAATCTGCAAGTTTCTTTGAAGGGGCCTGCTGACTATGTCAGTCAGGCTGATCGTAAAGCCGAAGATATTGTCAAGAATGAACTGATGAAAGCTCGCCCTGATTACGGCTTTCTCATGGAAGAATCTGGCGAGATTATCGGTAGCGATACTCAACACCGTTTTATTGTCGACCCACTTGATGGGACAACCAATTTTCTCCATGGCATACCTTTTTTTGGTGTTTCCATCGCAATGGAGAGGCAAGGACAAATCGTTGCGGGCGTGATCTATAACCCTGCCCTTGATGAATTGTTCACGGCTGAACGCGGCGGCGGTGTATTTCTAAACGACCGACGCATGCGCGTAGCCAACCGGCGCAAGCTTGAAGATTGTGTAATCGGTACAGGTATACCACATCTAGGGCGTGGACATCATGGACAATACCTTGTTGAATTACGCAATGTAATGGCTGAAGTTGCAGGCATTAGACGTATGGGTGCAGCCGCTATAGACCTCGCTTACGTTGCCGCTGGTCGTCTCGATGGTTTCTGGGAAGATAATCTGCAACCTTGGGATATGGCCGCTGGACTACTGATGGTACGTGAAGCCGGTGGTTTTGTTTCTGATAAAGATGGCGGACAGGATATTTTCGCAAAGAAAAATATCATAGCAGGTAATGAGTTTGTTCACGGCGCATTGATGAAGACGGTTAAAAAACCCATTTAAGGCAAATTAACCTCTTCAATATTAGTCAAGAACAATGAATATGAAAGCTTTCCGGATTAATCATTCGGAAAGCTTAATACATTGTAACTAGATATCCCCACCTGCAATTTGCTGTTCTTTCCTTAATCTATATCGCGCAACCATTGACCGAATAGGATCAGGAACGATAAAGCTAGGATGGCTATTTTCTTTAATAAAACGAATATTTTCATTATCATCGCCGCAGATACAGTCTGCCGCGTAATATCCAAGATAAGTTCCCTTAGCGAGACCAACACCATTACAACCGTTCAATATAAAAATATTGTCAGCTGGTTGTTTAAAAACAGAATTCTGATTAAGAGTAACTGCGATCATTCCACCCCAAGTATAGTTAAATTCAATATGGGAAAGCTGCGGAAACCGGTTTTCAAAAGACTTGCGGTGTTGATTGAATGCTAATTTTAAATCCATCTCGTTTGTTGTCAATGATGGAGCAAAACGCAATATATTGCGAATAAATATCCGTTTATCAGCCGTATAACGCACCGTAGTACCTGCTGGATGAGCCGATGTGATTCCCCAAGGGACGACATCAGAAAAATATTGTTGTACCTCTTTCTCACTCAACGGCTTAGTGAGGCTGGCATATGTATAAACAGGCGCCAAACGATTTTTCAAATATCCAAATTCACTATTAAATATATTGCCTGCCTGAATGACAAACTTAGCTTTTATAACGCCGTTAGAAGTTTTGATTGTATGTCTAGAGCCATAATTGATCTCTGTGACTGCACTATTTTCATAGAGCGAAACGGATGGAGGAAGAGCTTTCGCAATTCCGCGTATCAAAGCAGCGGGATTAACTAAGACATTGCCCTTCGTATAAATAGCCCGTTGGTAATAAGACGTTCCTAGTCTTTTATTTAACGTCTCTCCACAAATATCCTCATATTCAAACCCATCTGCAGTGAGTTGTTTTACAAAATGATCAAGCCCTTTGAGATTTGTCGTTTCATGCGCTGCCATATATTTGCCAGCATTGTGCCAATCACATAATATGCCAAATCTATCTTTAAAGTCTGACAAATGTTGAATTGCAAAATTGTTTAATTTGAATAATTTTCGATCATGCTCCGGTTCGGTTTTACCACCATCGACATTATGTGGTACATCGATAATAAAACCAGCGTTACGACCAGATGTGCCTTGGCCAACCTTTAAAGCATCTAATATTGCAATTGTTACATCTGGTAGGCGTTCAGCTAATCTATGCGCCAATGATAACCCTATAAATCCGGCGCCAATAATTACAAAATCAAATTCTTTTTCGCCGATTAGTGGATTACCAAGTTTGGCATCGTGATCCGGTGCCGTTTCATACCATCCAGATGCGCCGTCTATACGCGGCACTTGATGTATACGAGCCATTTTAAATTTATCCATTCAAATGTTTAATTCGAAAACTGCAATTTAGCGAGACGCGCATATAATCCATCTCGGGCCACAAGTTCATCATGTGTCCCTTCTTCTGCTATCATCCCTTTATCCAGAACAATGATGCGATCAGCCTTCAAAACTGTTGCCAGTCTATGCGCAATAACTAATGTTGTACGATTTTCCATTAAACGTTCGAGCGCTTTTTGAACGAGCATTTCACTTTCCGCATCAAGTGCAGATGTTGCTTCATCAAGAAGTAAGAGAGGCGCATCGCGTAAAATTGCCCGTGCAATAGCGACACGCTGCTTCTGCCCACCGGATAGTGTTACACCGCGTTCACCAACTTGAGTATCAAAGCCATCTTTTAAAGCATGAATGAAATCCAATGCATGAGCTGCCTGCGCGGCGGCTTCAATATTGGCATCCTCAACATTCGTGTTTCCAAAAGCAATGTTATCTCGTAACGAGCCATCAAAAATAGCTACATCTTGAGGCACATACGCTATACGAGAACGCAATTCATGGAGATCAACCTGTGAAACCGGAAGACCATCAAAACAGATTGTTCCTTTTTGAGGATCATAAAACCGCAATAAAAGAGAAAATATTGTGCTTTTACCAGCGCCCGATGGCCCTACAAACGCGACTGTCTCTCCAGGATTTACAGTAAAACTTAGATCATGCAAGACTGGTTGTGACAGACGTGTAGGGTATGCGAAATCAATGTGATTAAAAGCAACAGCCCCTTTTGCAGGGATTGGCATATTCTTTGGTAAAGCAGGAACACTAATGGTTGTTTTTTCCAAGAGAAGTTCTGCCAACCTTTCAGCAGCACCAGCAGCCTGCGCTAATTCTGCACCAACTTCAGATAATTGGCCAAAAGCACTTGCACCAAAAACAGCGTAAAGAACAAATTGTCCTAATGTGCCTGCTGTCATGGTTTTGTCTAAAACATCGTTGGAACCAATCCACAAAACAGCAACAACACTACCGAAAACGAGAAATATCGCAAAAGCTGTCAATCCCGCACGCGATAAAATAGATCCTCTGGCCGATTGAAATGCACGTTCTATTAATCGTGAAAAGCGATCATTAACAATTTTCTCAGCTGTAAACGCTTGTATTGTTCGAATTGCACCAACCTGTTCAGAAGCTAATGCTGTTGCGTCAGCAAGACGATCCTGGGCTTTGCGGGTACGTGCACGAACCTTACGACCAAATACAATAAGCGGTATAACAACAATAGGAATAGCGACAAGAACCATTGCCGATAGCTTCGGGCTGGTAACTATCATCATAATGACAGCACCTACAGCCATTATGATATTACGCAAAGCAACAGATGCAGTCGCACCAACAGCTGATTTAACCTGCGTTGTATCAGCAGATAAGCGTGAAATAATTTCACCTGACCGTGATTTATCAAAAAACTCTGGCGATAAACTAATAATATGAGCAAATACATCACGTCGAAGATCTGCAACAACATGCTCGCCAAGAGTAATCACCGAATAATAACGCCCTGCCGAAGCAGCCGCTAAAATTCCTGCAAGAAGAAATAATACGCCGAAATAGGAATTGATCATTGCGCCATCACTGGCGGTAAAACCATGATCAAGCATACGACGAATAGCAATGGGTAGTGCCAACATCACCAGAGCAGCAACAATGAGTGATATAGCTGCTGCTAATGCCAATTTTTTATACCGAAAAATATATGGTTGTAACGCTGATAAAGGACGTAAATTGCGTTTCGGTTGTTCAGATGGCATTTTTCTGACATTTTCCGTACCGCTATGCTTATCCATATTCGATTGCACCCTTGTACTATTGTTCATGCTGATGTATAGGCAAAGCCAGATTTTTGTCGAATTCCGGCTAATACCGGGCTTTGTTTATCAAATAGATGAACGGATCGCATCATGAAAATGCATTAAATAGCCGTTCGTTACAGTTAAAAGCAGGAAGTTTGCGTTATGAAAGCTGATATTCATCCAGATTACCACACTATTAAGGTTGTGATGACAGATGGTACCGAATACTTTACCCGTTCAACATGGGGTAAAGAAGGTGATACAATGAATCTTGATATCGATCCAACGACACATCCAGCATGGACTGGCGGATCTCAGACTCTTGTTGACCGTGGTGGTCGTGTATCCAAATTCAAAAACCGCTTTGGTAATCTCGGCTTATAAAATTATTCAAAATTTAGTTTAAAACCCGCCTTTGGGCGGGTTTTTTATATCACGTACCAAGAATAATAATTTGAGATGCTTAATTAAGCAGTTCATGGTGCTGAATGTCCATAAAAGTTAGCTTCAGTCTTTTATTTCCCTTGATTAAAACAAAAAATAAATGACACTAAAAAAGCCGGCTCCATAAGAACCGGCTTTAAAACATTGAAATTACAGAAAGATATCAAATCTATTCGTTTGATAACTTTGCTAGAACTTCATCGCTTACTTCCAAGTTTGCGTAAACGTTCTGTACATCATCATCGTCTTCAAGCGTTGAAATCAACCGCAAAACAGATTCTGCTTTTTCCTGATCAACTGGTGTACCAGTCGTTGGCTTCCAAACAGTTTTAACTGATTCGGCTTCGCCCAAAGATGCTTCCAATGCCTTTGAAACTTCACCAATATTTTCAAAAGCACAGATAATGACATGTTCCTCATCATCAGACTGGACATCATCAGCACCAGCTTCAATAGCTGCTTCCATTACTTTGTCAGCGTCACCAACTTCTAACTTATAGACGATTTCACCAACGCGGTTGAACATAAAGCCTACAGAACCAGTTTCACCTAAAGCACCACCAGATTTTGTAAATGCAGCACGAACATTTGAAGCAGTACGGTTTCTATTATCGGTCAAAGCTTCAACAATAACGGCCACACCTGCAGGGCCGTAACCTTCATAACGTACTTCTTCATAGTTCTCAGAATCCCCACCTGAAGCTTTCTTGATAGCCCGTTCGATATTATCTTTAGGCATAGACTGGGCTCTAGCATTTTGAACAGCCAATCTTAAACGTGGATTCATTGCAGGATCAGGTGTTCCTTGCTTGGCAGCAACAGTAATTTCGCGAGCAAGTTTAGAAAACATCTTTGAACGGACGGCATCTTGACGACCTTTACGATGCATAATGTTCTTAAATTGTGAATGGCCTGCCATGGCTCACCTTTCGAGGTTGTTCGATAACGGCAACGCATACCTGCATACCCTTATCGGAAAGCATTTCAAAAAAATCAGAATGAACGTCTTATACGGAAAACTGGCTAAAAGGTAAAGAGATGCGCTAAAACTCACCAAAAATCTGGCATAATTTCTTGCAACAATGGTCCAAGACGTAACGGCGATACCTTTTCAGCCAAGCCTGTTCGATCAGAAATCTCGACCGCTAATCCGCATATTGTGGCTGGCCCATGAGCTGGTTCATATCGCCCACGTGGTACCTTTGTCACAAAACGATTGAGTGGTTCTTCCTTATCCATACCAAGTGACGAATCATAATCACCGCACATACCAGCATCAGACATATATGCGGTGCCACCATTAAGAATATGAGCATCTGCAGTAGGTACATGGGTATGCGTTCCCACGACAACACTGGCACGACCGTCCAAGAAATGACCAAAGCATTGCTTTTCACTAGTCGCTTCTGCATGAAAATCAAAAATTATAGCGTCAGCTTGTTCGCCTAAAGGACAGTCTCCAACAATTTTCTCAGCGGCCTCAAACGGGTCATCAAGATCGGGATGCATAAAAACACGTCCCATAACATTTGCAACAAGTACGCGTGCGCCATTTTTAGCAATATATATTCCAGATCCCTTACCAGCTGTTCCACGTGGGAAATTAGCTGGTCTTAGAAAACGATCAGAATGATTTGCATAATTGAGCGTTTCCTTCTGATCAAAAGCATGGTTTCCTGTTGTAACAACGTCTGCGCCAGCATCTAATATTTCGTTATAAATTCGCTCGGTAATACCAAACCCAGATGCCGCATTTTCACCATTGATGACCACAAAATCTAAACGCAGATTTTCTATCAAACCCGGTAGCTTATCATAAACCGCCGTGCGTCCAGTTTTACCAACAATATCGCCTAAAAACAAAAATCTCATATTTTGTTCTAATCATATTTTTGAAAATTCCGCAAACCACTTTCCGTTAACATCATTGCTAAAGGTTGATCGTATGGTTCTGCTGGTATTGATTGAACTTGTTGACAGTCAAAGCCAAGACCTATCAAATCAGGTTTGTTACCACGAGCAATCATTTTGTGTACTACCCGATCATAATATCCAGCTCCATAACCAATCCTATTGCCGCAATTGTCAAAAGCAGCAAGCGGCACCAATAAAGCTGATGGTTCAACTACAGAACAATTGGCTGATGGACCAAGCGTTCCTAATCCCATCTCAATAAGATCTGCTTCGTCATTAAATGTGCGGAAAATCATCTCTTCTTTATTCATTATCGCCGGTAAGGCCAATGAATAGCCTTTATTTCTCAATGCATTCATGAGTGGACGCGGATCAATTTCAGAGCGAATCGGCCAAAATCCCGCAATTATATTTCCTGAAATTTGCGCTACTAAAACATCAATATAATCTACTATTTTTTGGGCAATGTGAGATCGGACTGCCGGCGTAAGACTGTCTCGGAGAGAAAGCGCTTCTAAACGTATTGATTTTTTATCCGTCATTGCCACTGCTCAAAACTCATTGAAATAATTTGAACTTTACAATGTGATATATTGTTTGTTACCAGCGCAAAACAGTAATTTAATGTGATCGTTTGATTTAAAATCACTACAATCATGTACATTTCTTCAGTTTTAAAAGATATTACTTCACATCCCTAGAATGAAAAATACACTCGCAACCTATGAATGCGAAATGTGAAGATAATAAAACTCAAGTACATTTCCTTTTTAAAGAAACAAAGGTGTCTTAACTTAATATCACACGACTAAATTGGAGCGATCCGCGGCGACCGATGGAAAGGTTTTGATCCCGGGAACCTACAACGTAGGTGGGCGCCATATGAAAAGGCCCACGAGC
The DNA here is from genome assembly GCA_945285915.1 of uncultured Bartonella sp. Taxonomy (GTDB): domain Bacteria; phylum Pseudomonadota; class Alphaproteobacteria; order Rhizobiales; family Rhizobiaceae; genus Bartonella. The sequence goes on along the minus strand of CALYQL010000014.1, from coordinate 11 downwards.
CTAATCAGGGA
>CALYQL010000013.1 GCA_945285915.1 uncultured Bartonella sp. | reverse complement strand
CTTTTTCTTCATTCAAGCTCTGTGCTGAAGCAGATGAGAAAGTTACTAAAGAAACAATCACCGAAGTTATCAGGCTTTTAAACATTACAATCTCCCATTTTTGCAAAATATGAAAAATTGTGGGCTTTTTAGCAAGTCTTAAACAATAAAAATGTGTTTGAATAAACGTGATTGTTCACAATGAAATGTATAAATGATCTTCTATTTTTACACGAACCATACGTTAGGTCGTAAACCAAACGAGATACAATCAATGACGAACAAATGTTACTGGGGGGAGACACATATCACTGTAAACACCAACAAACCTGTAGAAGATATTGGTCAGAAACTAACTGATCGACAAACATATGAAATAAGAAAAGCAATTGCTGACACCGATGACTCTGTAATGCGTTAATTTACGGCAAATGATAAAAATCTTGAGATTGAAAATACGCGTCCCGGTATTCTTTTACACCACTTAGTTTGCCATTATTGGGCAAGATAGGCTGATAATCGCATGCTTCATATTTTTCCCATGAAAGACATGGTGAATTATCTGGTAAATATCTTGCTGCGAATTTATAAAAAAACAATTGTGCAGGTGCTGGTTTGTGACCATCCTTTGCTTTCATATATTGATCGATAACCTCGCCTTTTAAAAAACTATTCGTTATTTTCTCAGCTTGTCTGTCCTCCGCAAAAAGCACCCATTCTTTTGGATAACACTTATAAGCGGAAGGAATTATGTCCTCAATGATCCCCCCACACGCCAATGATATATTGCTACCCTTGGTAAAATTTGCTGCGACATTCTCAAATCGTTTGTCTAACATAGCTGACATATTACCATGGTCATCATTACGCGTATTATATGAAACGCTAATATAATTTGAAATCTTCGTAACATGGTCGACTTTCCCATTAATTATTAATGGAACACCTTTATATTTTTTTTCGGCAGCGATTTCATTTTCATAAAACTCATCAGCAATCTGCTGCGCTTGATATTCAACAAGTTTAATGTCATCGAGGTTGTCAAATTTAAAGAGAGCTTGATCTGTTTTGGCCAAATAAATCTGCATAGCCACAAATGCATTAATAGCTTTGAACTCTTTTTCTTCCAAACTCATCTTTGCTGATGCAGTTGAAAAAGTTACCAAAGAAACAATCACCGAGGTTATCAGGCTTTTAAACATTACAATCTCCCATTTTTGGGAAATATGAAAAATTGTGATCTTTTTAGCAAGTCTTAAACAATGAAATGTGCTTGAATAAACGTAATTGATCACAGTGAAATGTATAAATAACCTCCAATTTTACGCGAAAGATACGTAAGATCGTAAACAAATCACAAAACGAAATACGAAAACCAACAAATCTATTATTCTATTCCTTACAACCAAATCTTTAAGATGGTGACTATAGCTATATAGACATTCATGGACTGTAAAACTGCTCAATTGATAAAGCAATTTCAAGTTAGGATAATGTTTTCGTTCAATTGTTTATGGTAGATGGTAGAAATCTTTCGAGCGCTTGTAATCTTCCAGATATTCGGTCAAGCTATCCAAGTTTCCCTTGTTTGGTAGAATTGAGTTGTAATCACACTGTTTAAATGTTTCCCACGATAGGCATGGCGAATTATCTGGCAGATATTTTGCTGCGTATTTATAATAGAACAGCTTTCCGGCAGCGTTTTTATTAGTTCCTTTGATAGAGATATAATTCTCAATATTTTTTCCGGCTAAAAATGCCTTGGTAATTTTTTCTGCTTGTTGTTCGTCCACGGTCATAGAGCGTTCTACGGGAATACAATCCGAGGCAAAAGGAATATCCTCATGCAAATCAATTTTGCAATCAAGATCAATCCTGTCATCAAGGGTTAAGGTATTTTCCATGTCTCTGAAATTATCATTGACGATAGCGTAAAACTCATCATTTCTGCTCACATCACCGTCTGCTATAATTTTTAAAGAAGAGCTGCTTTTCTCAACTCTTACAACGGTGATATGCACGCTCCACCGTGAATTTAAGTATTGTTTTTTGGCCTTGAAAAAGTTCGTTCTAAAATCCGACATCAATGTCCCTGACGAAATTTGTTTAAGGGGATGTTCGGTAAGATTAGAGAATTTTAATTCGGATTGGTCATCAGTACTTTGCTTTATTTGAAAGGCTAAATATGTGTTAATTGCCTTGAATTCTTTTTCCTGTAAATTCATGTCAGCAAGCGCCGGAGAGACAGTGATTAAAATTGATAGAAAAGGTATTACAAGGCGTTTTAGCATTTCAATTCTCTGAAAAATCCACGGCTTAAAAATTTATAATGCTCTAAATATGGCATTATCGCCTGCGCTATCAGGTATACTAACGCCAGCACAATCACGTATAATAAGTAAAATCAACCAATAAAACAGCAGAATTGTCTATCAAGCTTATCGCTAAAGACAATTCTGCCAATCTAACTCTATAGCATTACCCGTTTTTACTTTAACAGGTCAATAAAGTAACAGAATATATGCTTTACCCAACACTTAGTCTTTTCAGTTAAGAGCCAAACTAACTAGAAAAAGAAAACGTTTATTTGTTCCAATTATAATCTGGCAAATGATATTTTTCTTTTCCCGATTGATAAGATTCGGCGAAGCCCTTACTCATAAGCAGTGACTTGTTAATGTATTTACTAGAGTCACATTTGGCAAATGTATCAAAATTAAAACAAGGTGAATCGTCCGGCATTTTTGCTGCTGCATATTTTAATATAAACAAATAGATTGGCAGTGGCATATCATCATTGCTTTTTACCATGTCATCTATCGCGCTGCCCGAAAGGAAGGTCTGGGCGATATATTCACCAGTTTTCTGGGCAATTTTTGTAACTGGTGGTGCCACAGTACAACGTTTTAACGTAGGGTTCTCTTCTCTTACGATACCACCACCACAGGTTAACGAAATTGGTTGTCCAACGTGATATTCAGCTATCTGATCTGAAGACATCATATCGAAATTGGCCAATAAAACCACGCCCTCGACATGTGGCGTTATAAATGCCAGCTCTATAGTGTTAGAACCCGATTGGCGGATTTTTCCAACGACACCTGCAACATAAAGATTTTGATCTTTATATTTTTTATAAGCAGCGATCTCGTTATCGCCGAATTCTGCAGCAACAGTTTCTGCGTTGATCGGTCGGGAAACTGTTAAAAATTGATAGGTATTCTGGCTACCCATAAGATAGCTAACGGCAGATGCCGATAGAAAAGTGGTGAGATACTTGCGTTCTTTATCTTCAACGCTCATCTGGGCAGAAGCCGAGGTCATTGTCACGGTTAAAGCTGTTGCCAATATTAATAAGCGTTTTAGCATTACAAGTTACCCCCTGTATATTTTTGCCAAAGATAAAGCTCAGTCATAGAAAAAATTTTTCTAACATACAAGTTGCAGCCACTCAAATCACACAAACAGTTTTAACAAATTTTGATCGAAAGACTATCGACTGATATAAAATGAAATTGTTTTTCTAAATATGGGCGCGTGGTAAATAGTATAACAACTTCACTTTTTTGAAGAATAACTAAACGATAAAACTTCTTTTTTAAATAAAATAAAAAATATTATAATTAATGTAATATTTTACTATTCTTTTAATTAAAATAATCCCTACTCTTATCAAGGAAATCCGTAATGTCGAATTTTATTGCTCGGCTTGAGCAAGCTGCTATTGCGCTTGTTGGCCCAACTTCGGCTGCCGATAGGGTTTTTATTATGGAAAGCGATGGCATTAGCCAATGTTTTCCTTATGCAAGACCGTTAAACCTTAAGGTAAACGATCAGGCACGTATGCCACAACACACTTTGGAAGATGGTTCGACGATTACCGATCATTTGGTTATTGACCCTATTTCAATAGAAATCCAGATGATTTTTATCAAAGACTTCCGCGATACACATTCAGAAATGCGTGCCGCTTACGAAGAAGGCCGTTTGCTGACCATACAGACAAAAACGCACACTTACCCCAATATGGTGATAACCGCCCTACCGCATGAAGAAACAACCGATTATTGGGATGTTATTGCCGTAAGTTTAAAGCTAGAGGAAGCGCGGTTTGTATCACCAGAACAAGGTAGTTTAAGCCAATCCGATGTTGGCAATGCCTCTGATACGTCAACAATCAAACGCGGTTCTCTACAATCCATGTCCACTGGCTCTCACGCACAAACAAAAGCAAAAGAAGCCTATCAAAACTTCATTTAACACAGGCTGATTATGTTAACGTTGAATTTATTGGATGTTCCAAATCAATCATTTTCTACACAGTTGCTATCCAAGCGTTTTACCTTTCATATAAAACTGGCAAACGGCATTATGATTGCTGACATCACCTGTGATAATACGCCCCTTGTCACAGGCGAACGTATTTTGCCCAACCAGCCAATCATTGCTTATCCGCGATTGGAATGTGGGAATTTTATTTTACAAACCGAAGATGATGATCTGCCTGATTGGCAGAAATTCGGCAAAACCCAACAGCTTATATACCTCACGCCAGAAGAAATCATGTCTTTGCGACAACAGAAAGGCGTTAACAATGGATAAAATAGATTTCCGTCGGCTTGCTGTTTCCGTTGAAATTGATGGTGTGATGAAGCGTTATGAAGGGCTTCATATCACTGCCTCTGGCGATAAAAGTGCCAACCCGATTGAAAATTCCTGCCGTGTTGAAATATTCAATTTGGCGCGAGAAACACGCAACTATCTTTTAACAGAAACAAGTCCGTTTAACGAAAACCGCAGCCGCAAACGCATTATTGTAGAAGCTGGACGACAAAGCACAGGATTAACGCAGCTATTTGTCGGGGACATAACATCGGCCTCGCCTTCGCAGCCACCTGATATTGGTTTAACGCTGGAAGCACGAACAGGTTCATATGTCAAAGGCAATCTTGTTGCCCGTTCTGGCAAAGCCCAACAGCCCTTATCGGAAATATCCAAAATGGCCGCTGACGATGCAGGTGTCGGGCTAGAATTTGAAGCAACCGATAAAAATATCTCCAACTACGCTTTCACGGGTGGAGCCTTGAAACAGGTCAACCAGCTTTCCGAAGCAGGCGGCGTTAATGCCTTTATTGATGATGAGGTTCTTGTTGTTAAAGACATCAATAAACCACGTAAAAACCACAGCCGTTTATTGACCAAGGATACCGGCATGATTGGCATTCCGGAAATTACCGAACAGGGAATAAAGGTGCAATTTCTGTTTGATAATGAAACGGTTATCGGTGGCGAACTCATTGTAAAAAGCGAACTTAATCCGGCTGTGAATGGCTCATACGAAATATACAAACTGAGTTTCGACTTATCTTCGCGCGACACCCCTTGGTATTACACGGCAGAAGCAAAGAGACATTAACGAAATGGTTACAAGAAATACAAAACCTTCCATTGATCCTGCTGATAATGGTTCACTGGAGGGATTGTTACGCCATGCCATGAAAAAGCATGCACAAAATACCGATGGCATGATGCCCGCACGTGTTATTGACTATGACAGGAAAACCAATCGTGTAAAAATACAGCCCTTAGCAAAGGTACAAGGCACAGATGGGCAAGTCATTTCACGGGCGCCGATTGCCAGTATCCCCGCCTATCGCTTTGGCACCAATGGTGCCATCATGTCTTTTCCGATTAAAGCGGGCGATGTCGGTTGGGTTATGGCAGGAGATCGTGACATCAGCCTTATCGAACAAAGCGGTTACGACGAGCAGCCCCCCAATACCAATCGTATGCATTCTTTTTCCAATGGTATGTTTTTCCCAGACTCGCTGAAACAATGGAATATTGCTGATGAGGATATGGAAAATACCGTCATAGGCAACACAGATGGCAGCGTAAAAATATCTTTAGGCAGTGCCGAGCTAACGATTACCAGCGCAGAAAAAGTTACAATTCACGCACCTGAAACCGAGTTTTCCGGCAATGTTACCATAAAAGGACAACTTCACGTCGAGGCCGGTATTTTCGGCGTTAATGGCCTGTCTTTTGAAAAACACCGGCATGAACGTGTAAAATCCGGCGATGGTTATTCTGGTAAACCGAATGGAGAAGCCTAATGACACGTTCATTTGCGGTAGACCAGCATAATGATCTCATAATCGGCAATAACCGTAAGCTTGCATTAGTCGATAATCTTCAGGCGGTTATGGCAATTTGTACCCATGCAGCGCAGGCTATTCTTGGGGAAATGATTTATGCCAAAAAACAAGGCTTACCCGATTTTCAAACAGTTTGGCAAGGCAGCGCAAATTTAACGGCATGGGAAGTTGCCTATCGCGCACGGCTCAAACAGATACCTGAAGTTACATCATTACAATCGCTTTCGACATGGCGCGATGGCGACACAATGAAATACGCCGCTGTTATCAAAACAATCTACGGAACAGGTGAAATTTATGGCTGATTATCAATATATCACCAATAATGGTACGATTGTACCCGATACAGCCGAGACTTTGGAAAATGTCAGAGAAGAGTTTCGCAATGCTTTTGGGCGAGATCTCGATGTGTCACCGGAAACGCCGCAAGGTGTATTGATTACGGCAGAAACAAAAGCGCGCGATGCTATCATAAAAAACAATGCCGCTCTGGCAAACCAAATTAATCCCAATATTGCAGGTGGTATTTTTCTGGATGCTATATGGGCTTTGACGGGTGGTTATCGTGTGGCTGCCAAACCGTCGGTTTTATACAATGTTGCCTTGTCAGGTCGTGCCGGTACTATTGTGCCTGAAGGAACACAAGTTGGCGTACAAGAAAACGGTGCCATTTTTGAATTGACCAGTTCGGTAATATTAAATGAAAAAGGCCAAGCTTCTGGAACATTTCAGGCTATTGAAAACGGTCCTATTGCTGTTCCCTCTTACGCGCTCAACACGATTATAACACCCGTTTTAGGTCTTGAAACCGTAACAAATCCCCAACCAGCAGAAATAGGATGCGCAGAAGAAAGCGATCATGCCGCAAGGCTTCGTCGCAAAAAGACATTGGCCTTGCAAGGCGTCAGCTTGCCAGAAGCCATTATTTCTGGCCTTTATGATGCGACAAAGGTAAAAGGTATAAAATCTCTTTCATTTATAGAAAATGTCGAAAATACACCCCTCACAGTCGATAGTATCACACTCAAACCCCATTCTGTTTATGCCTGTGTTGATGGGGGACGCGATGAAGATATTGCAAGACAACTTCTCAATAAGAAAAGTTTGGGGTGTGCATGGAATGGTAATATAACAATAAATGTTACTGAACCATTCAGTGGCCAAACTTATCCCGTCAGTTTTGACCGACCAAAACCAGTTTCCATCTGGGCAAAAGTGACAATTCGCAATATCAAATCTTCACCTGATCCGGCTCTTGTTGTGCGTGAAGCAATGACAGCCTATGCAAATGGCGATATGCAGGATGAGCAAGGCTTTGTGGTTGGTGGCGATGTTTCACCTTTTGAGCTCGCCGGAGCGATTAACCGTAATATGCCAGCGCTCTATGTCAGCAGTTTACAGGTTTCTAAAGACGGGCAAAATTATTCGACCAATGAAATCAAAATAGCTGTCAATGAAATTGCTGTGTTATTGCCCGGTGCAATTGAGGTGACAATAACATGACAAATATCCAGAAATTTGACTTTTCTGTCGACCTCAAACAATCACTGCTTTGGCAATATGACGATGCAAAACATTTACAAGCACTTATTGAACAAAAAAATGCTTGGTATGAAAAGAAACAAAGCCGGTTTTGGAACGATTGGTTTTATGATATTTTCAATCTTGATACAGCAAATGATTTTGGCTTATCGGTCTGGGCAATCATTCTCGACATTCCACTTGCAATCGGCATTGAAGGAAGCGGTGAGCGACCAGTATGGGGCTTTGGTTCATATAACGGGAATTTTTCCGATTGGGCAGGTTCCGACTATCACTTCGGAACAAATTTTGGGCGCAACGGCGATACCGTTTTTGCATTAAATATTGAGCAAAAAAGGCTCATTTTAAAGCTGCGATATTACCAGCTTATATCTCGCGGTAGTGTCAGTGAGGTCAATGCAATGTTGAAAGCATTGTTCAAAGGACACGCCTATGTGATTGATGGGCTGGATATGACAATGACTTACATATTCGATGTCATGCCATCCAGCCAAACCTTGTTGGTGTTAGAACAATTCGACCTACTGCCGCGGCCTGCCGGTGTAAAACGCAAAATTCTTATCAATCCAACGGATAGTTTCGGCTTCAAGCCTTATTACCTCAATTTTAAAAACAGCAATTTTCACATTTAAGGATTTAAAATGAATTTACCCAAATTCATCCGGTATCCCTTTGCGGCAACCGGTGACAAAACGTCTGTGCCAGACGACGTGGAGCCAGGCGGCAACATAAGTTATGCTGAAGGTTATGGTTTTGACTATGAAAGAAACCCCGCAACCGACCCGCAGGCAAAACGCATTGAACGCGACAAGATGAACCAGCTTCATCATGATATCACCAGCAATATCCAGCAATATCAATTATATGCAACACCTTGGTTCTACGACGCAAGTGTCAATGGAGGAACACCTATTGCATATCCCAAAGGGGCATTTGTCCGGTATAAAGATGGGATTGAAGAAAAAAACTATGTTTCGCTGGTTGATAATAATACCGCCGCTCCCACCGATAGTAAGAAATGGACTGTGATTGACGACACAGCCTATGCCATGCGCGATGGAAGCCGCAATTATGTTGTTGCTGATGGGGATGGTCAAACAATAACAGGAACATTGGATTTACCAATCAAATCACTTGTGGCTGGTTTTCCTATCGTATTGAAAGTCAAATACAAAAATGAATCAAACCCTACGCTGAATATTAACAATCTGGGACCCATTCCAATTGTTTACAATCAAACTGGTGAAGCTGTCCGTGCCGGTGACTTCCAGCCAAATGATTTATTATTCCTCGTATTTGATGGATCACGCTTCCGTTTAGATCCAACAATGTTGTCGATGGATCGGCGCTATTCCAAGCTTACACAACCCCCAACCGACACTTTTTATGTCATTGGTCCAAATGGCAATGATACCAATACCGGTTTCAGTACGTCTCCTGCTGAAGGCTTCCGGACTATTCAGGGTGCCATCGACGCAATCAACAACCGTTATATGACAACCGGGACTGTAACAATCAGAGTCTCACCTGGAACGTATGATGGCTTTTTTGTCCCAAACTCTATGGTAGCCAACTGGGTCATTAAATCGTTGAACGGAGATAAGAAATCTGTTCGTGTCTTCGCAACAGATCCCAACAAGCCAGTTAAAAATGCTTGCAGTACATTTTTTGGCACACAAGTCGATATCGCGGATATGACCTTAGCAGGGCTATACGATACTATTGCCACCACACAAGGAACCATCAAAATTTATAATTGCGATATCATGATGGGTAATGCTTCCAACTCACAGGCAGTTGCGTGTTATGGTGGTTCTATCGATCTTTATGGAGATATGACGGTATCGGGCAGCGGATCCGTTATTTTTCATGCCACATCCTGTGGTAATCTTGGCCTTGGATATTACGATACCAATGGCAAAACCCCATTAACAATTACCTATAAAGATGCAAAAGCCTCTTGGGCAACTTTTGTATGTGAAAAATGTTCCAACGTTTCAGTTGCCAGTGCTGTCGTCACTTTTATTGGCGTACCGGACAGTATGTCTTACACCGCCATTGACAACGGAATTATCAATACATGGGGGGCTGGTACCAACATATTCCCTGGCACGCGCGGGCCTTGGGTTGGATCAGGCGGCATCGCAAGCTAAAGGACAAATCATGCAATATACACCAACAAACTGGTATTGGATCGCTGAAAACGGGCGTATTTACTCAAGTGCAAAACAGGCGATTATTAATTCAGAAGATGACGCATTTATAAAATGGCAGGCATCGGGTTACTTGCCAACACCTTGGCCGAAAGATGCGCAAGGTCAACAATCCGATGCAGCACTTGCAGAAGTCATTGAACCGTTTGGGTTGAAACTGTTCCCAAAAACACTTGATGAAGTGAAGCTGGAATTGCAAGCTGAAGTCGATAAAGCCGCTGAAAATGAGCGGTTGAAATACATCACCGACGGTGTTGGCCAATCAATGACCTATCAAGAAAAAGTCAACCAAGCGACCGACTATTCGAAGAAATATATCGCACACCAGAAATCAACAGATGAAGTACTTGCACCAAAGGAAGATGATTATCTTCTCTTAAAGGCGAGCTTAGGCATTGATGGCAACTCCTTAATTGAAGTTGCTGAAACCGTGACACATGCCTATGCAATTTGGCAGCAAATCGGTGCAGCCATTGAAGCAACGCGCCTTGAAACAAAAAGCAAAATTGGCACGGCTAAAGATATTACGTCTGCCAAAGCTGTTTTCGCTGAACTTAACTGGCCTAATCCCTGTTAATTGCCACCCCTTATAACTGGCAATATATTTTCAAGAACCAATTTTTGCATTCCACCATGGAAACAGAAAAGCTGATAGTGTTTCATCGTTGGAAACTTTAGTCGGTTCCACTTGTAAATTGTAAATATCAACCTCGCTCCGGCGAGGTTTTTTATTATGTGAAAGTTAGTCATGACACGAAAAATAGACCAAACCGGCCTTAATTCCATCAAACAATGGGAAGGGTTACGGACAAAAGCCTATCAAGACACAGGCGGTGTCTGGACAATTGGTTACGGACATACGGCAGCCGCGGGATTGCCAAAGCCTTATAAAGATTTGAAAATTACCGAAGAAAAAGCCGAAGAGATCCTCATCAATGATCTCGCTTTATATGAAAAGGCTGTCGAAACATCTGTCACAGTCAAATTGTCTGACAACCAGTTTTCAGCACTTGTATCCTTTTGCTATAATGTTGGTATCAGCGCTTTTAAAAAATCGACTTTGCTTAAAAAACTCAACAAAGGTGATTACAGCGCAGTCCCTTCCGAACTCATGAAATGGGTTAATGATGGAGGCAAAAGGGTGCAAGGTCTTGTTAACCGCCGTTCTGCTGAAGCGGGTTTGTGGGCAAAGGGTTCCTTTGTATCATCAAGTTATGAAACACCACAGCCGTTAAAACACAATGCAGTTTTAAAACCCGAAGTAGTAGGACCTGTTATTAGTGCAGCCTCTGGACTTACCGGTATTGCTACCGGTTCTGGTCCGTTCCAATGGGCATTAGCCGCCATTATGGTTGCAGCGGCTGCTACTGGCATTTGTTTTTTTGTTGTACGCTTACGTGAGCAAACACGGTAGATGCCCCACGCCATTGCTTGCCAATTACCGCCACGCAGCAATTGCCACATTCAAGCCGCATTGAATGCAACCTAACAATAAAAATAATACCGCACAATGCGGTCATCTCATGCCAAAACAATCAAAATCTATACAGATATAATACCAATCCATTCACGATTGATTTTTATATGACCTTTGGTGAAAGCCAAGACAGTTGTCACACAGCAGTGTTCTATTTCACCAAAGGACCGAAACAATAATTGATTGTGACATGAACAGAAACATTGAACATTATGCCACAAAAAAATATTCCACCAGATTGGCTTGCTTACAGTCTTTATGTTATTTTGACGGGGCTTGCAGGTGCGCTTGGCGCATTTGTCTACCAAATTCATGGTCCCATAAAGAATTGGACACAACGCATTGCCGAATGGCTCGGCGGTGCCTTATGTGCAATTTACGGGGCAGAATTGGCTGCCCAAGCCATACTTCACATACTTGATAAATTTGATCTTGTTGACAAGAGCTATGTCATGCCCGACAAAATTATCGGTCTTGCTGGATTTCTTTGCGGGGCACTCGGCGTATCCATCATTGATACGGCTATCAAGCTAATACACAATAATAAGACAGATCTTGAATAATACTCATAACAACAGGCCGGCCAGTTAATACTGGTCGGCCTTTTTGTCGTTTATTGTTCTTGTTTCTGTTAAGTCATATAGTTTGCTGACCAGTGATAGTTTTTCTTTAAATGATATGGCAAAAAATATGGAAGAAACTCCTCATTTCATAATATTTTCAGGCACCCCCATTTGTGGGCAAGACCATTGCACGGTTTGTGTGTTCATACACTTTACCTGAAAAACGCTAGTTCATAATTGGAATACTTCATGCCAGAAAACTGTCAGTATAAAAGGCCGTTCAACATTTTTTTGTTTCTTGGGTGCTACAAAATGGTAATGTTGAGAAAAACCTTGGGTAATTTTTCAAATGACAGATACGCCACCACTCACACTCTCGATAAAAGACGTGCATAAGAAATTTGGCTCGCAGGACGTGTTGAAAGGCATATCCCTCGATGCGCACCGTGGTGATGTTATCTCTATCATCGGTGCTTCCGGTTCTGGCAAAAGCACTTTTCTACGCTGTATTAATTTTCTTGAAACACCCGATCGTGGGCAGTTTATAATCAATGGCGAAGAAATAAAGCTAAAAACAAATAGAAAAGGCCAGCAGATACCAGCAGACAGCAAACAGATTGAGCGCGTGCGGCGTGGCCTTGGTATGGTTTTTCAAAATTTCAATCTCTGGCCTCATATGACTGTGTTGCAAAATGTCATGGAAGCGCCGGTTCACGTTCACAAAATGCCTAAGAAAGATGCGCAAACAAAAGCTCTCGCATTGTTAGAAAAAGTTGGTCTCTATGACAAACGTGATGCCTATCCCAGCCATCTTTCTGGCGGACAACAACAACGCGTTGCAATAGCACGTGCATTATGTGTCGAACCAGCTGTTATGTTGTTTGACGAACCGACATCTGCGCTAGATCCGGAGCTTGTCGGTGAAGTGTTAAGGGTCATCCAGCAACTTGCTGATGAAGGGCGCACCATGCTGCTTGTAACCCACGAAATGCGGTTCGCACGCAATGTTTCAAGCCGTGTCATGTTTTTACACCAAGGGCGTGTCGAAGAAGAAGGCACACCAGAACAGGTGTTTGACAATCCAACAAGTGATCGTTGTAGAGAATTTACCCGTTCAATCCGTGCAAACTAACCAGTACCTGATCGCGTATTTGTTGAACTATAATTCCCATCAACAAACCTATGCCAGCCAAAGGACTTATGTCCATCAACAACTCTGTCAATGCTGACTAGCCTTATACAAACCAGCCTTACGACAATCGACTGGCACTTTGCCAATCAACAGGCTTTGCCAATTAACTGACTTAAGCCAATCGACTGACTTATGCTTGCCAACTGCGACCCTTAACAAAGCTTCACTAGGCTTGTGGATGACATGACCACAGTCCTGTTAAACCGCTTTGATGTTTGAGGTGTTCAAGCCATTGAATAACATCACGCATTTTCAGCTGTTATCATGCGAACTAAAATCACTTAAAAACATAAACCACTTGATTTCAACACTGCAAAACAGTGCTTGATAGTAGTCATATCTTATTGCAACCCCTTGCAGCTTTACCTTGATGTCCTCATTAAAGTTGAGCCCCGAGCAGAGAATGATGAAGCGCATTTGCTTTACCCGGAATTGCTGAAATAAGATCGCGCGTATAAGCCCTTTTGGGATAGGTAAATATTTCCTCGACCGTGCCACTTTCAACCAAATGGCCATTTTTTAACACACTTACAGTATCGGATATTTGTCGCACCACGGATAAATCGTGACTGACAAAAATATAGGTCAAAGATTTGTCGCGTTGCAAACGATCCAACAATGTCAGAATTTGCGCCTGCACGGTTACATCAAGCGCTGATACCGCTTCATCTAGCACAAGAACTTCAGGATCAAGCACCAGCGCGCGTGCAATAGCAACACGCTGTCTCTGACCGCCAGAAAGGCTACGTGGTTTGCGATCAAAAACAGACTTTGGCAATTCCACTTGATCCAACAAATCCAAGACACGAGCACGACGACTGGCCGCATCATCGTGTTGATAATTCAACAACGGCTCCTCAATGATTTTACCAATGGTATAATGTGGATCAAGCGAAGAAAAAGGATTTTGATAGACCAACTGGATACGGCGCCTGAAATGACGCAACTTTTCTCCCTTCAAATTGACCATATCTGTGCCATCAACCACAATACGACCGGCACTTGGTTTTATAAATCCGCACAAAGCTCTTATTGTGCTGGTTTTACCAGAACCAGATTCTCCAACAATGGCATGTGTTGTGCCACGTTGAACGCGAAAAGAAAGATTTTCGACAGCGCGAAATTTCTTCGCTCCAGAATAATCTATTGCAAGATTATCAACCTCGACAAGAAACTTATCACTATGTTCCAGTGGTTTGCGCGGTACTGCAAATGTCAATGACGGGTCATTTGCAACAAGCTTTTTTGTATAAGCAGATTGTGGGCACGACAAGACTGCCTGACTGTCGCCTATCTCTTGAATACGACCTTGTTGCATAACAATTATTTTGTCGGCACGGTCAGATGCAACGCCAAGATCATGGGTTACCATCAACAATGACGCGCCATATTCCTGTTTAATATCGCCAATAAGATCGAGTATGCGTTTTTGAACGGTAACATCAAGCGCTGATGTCGGCTCATCGGCAATGATTAATTGCGGTTTTAAGGCTATAGCCATTGCAATAAGAACGCGTTGTTTCATTCCCCCCGATAATTCATGCGGATATTGGTTGGCTCGTCTTTCTGGCTCATTCAAGCCAACTTCTTCCAACAATTCGATGACACGTGTGCGGATTTGACTGGAAGGCAATGCATTATGAATACGAAACACTTCAGCAATCTGGTTTCCTACCTTCATCAGCGGATCAAGTGAAGAGGTTGGATCCTGCGGAATAAGGCTCATAACCTTACCCCTTATATGCTGCAAACGCGTTTGCGACCAATGACTCAAATCCTGTCCGTTAAGCAGCACACGGCCAGCCACTTTCCGAGCGTTATCGGGCAATAATCCTAATATTGCCTGCGCCGTCGTGGTTTTTCCTGAACCAGATTCGCCGACCAAAGCAATCGATTCTCCGCTATGCAACGAAAACGTTACATCATGCGTCACAGGGCTCCATCTTCCATTATCATAATAGGCGACAGAAACATTTTCGACTGAAAGAAGTGGCTGTTCCATCATACATTCTTCCCGATTAATGCGCGGCTTATGCGATGAAAGGCAACAACAAGCACGATAACAAATAGTCCTGGCATTACAGTAAGCCACCAGCCTGTTGCGATGTAGTTTCGACCCTCTGCAATTAACAAGCCCCATTCAGGCGTTGGTGGTTGCACGCCATATCCTAGAAAACCCAATGTCGCGATTTGTAATAGCGCATGCCCAAATTGCAACGCAGCATAACCAACAATGGTATAAAGAGCATTTGGCAATATGTGCCGGTACAGCACCTTGATGAAGGTTGCACCAGAGCCATAGGCTGCCTCGATATATTCAAGGTTTTTGATACGTGCCACTTCCGCACGGGAAAGGCGCGCAAAGCCGGCAACCGAAGTAACCCCCACAGCCAATGCCACCTGAACACTACCAAAACCTAGAAGTGTTATGATACTCAATGACAATAGCAATGATGGTATAGCCAGAAGAACATCGACAAAACGCATAATCACCAAATCAATGAAACTACCGGCACTACCTGAAACAAGCCCAAGCAAACCACCGACAACAAAGCCAAACAAAACAGCCGCCAATGCACCAGTTAATGAGTGAACGGCCCCGTAAACTATACGGGCATAAAGATCGCGTCCAAGCTCATCGGTTCCCAACCAATGTTGCATGCTAGGCGCGCTCATATGCTCACCCACTTCATCAATGGGGCTATAAGAGGTGAAAAGCTGTGGCATAACCACAAAGGCCAATGCTGTTACGACAATAATAATTGCTAGAACCAATCCAAAACGTATTCTGCGAGTTCCTGTTAAACGCAGTTTTGGGGTCACATCAAGGGCTGTTAAAGACACGTTCTTACTCATTATGCCCTCCCCTTTCCTATCTTTAATTTTGGATCAATCAGTGGAAATAATAGGTCAATAACCAAATTAATGCAGACAAAGGCCGCCGCCGAAATTACAACTATTGATTGTAAAACACTGACATCTTGTGAGCGCACAGCCTGCTCGGTAATTTTACCAATGCCGTTCAAGCCAAAAACTGTTTCCGTTACAACCGCACCGCTAATCAATTCGCCAAATAGCAATCCCGCTATTGTAAGCACAGGCAAAGCGGCATTACGCAAACAATGTCCCCACAATATCCGAAATCTTGATGCCCCTTTGGCTTGCAACACCATAACAAAGGGTCGCGTTTCTATCTCATCAAGCGAGCGCATAAGGATTTGCGCCAATGGTGCAGATATCGGAATGGCCAATGCAGCCACTGGCAAAACCATTGCTTCGATTGGACCTGGAACAATCACTGACACCCAGCCCAAATAGAATGAAAAGATCTGCACCAGAATAATTCCCAGCCAAAACAAAGGAATAGCCAAAAATAAACCGGGTAGCGCCTGTATAAAATTCTTCAACCATTGGAAAGGTGCAAATGAGGCGATAAACGCAATGATAAAGGCTAAGATAACAGCGGCCACAAAACTGCAGCCAGCGAGTTTTAAGGTTGCCGGTAAATTGGTTGTAATAAGGCTAAGCACCGGTACGCCCGCTTGGACAGAATAGCCAAAATCCCCTTTGAGGAAGTTACTTAATGTTTTGAAATATTGCACAATGAGCGGTGCATCAATGCCATAGGTAGAACGCAGCTCAGCAATCTGTTGCGCATTGAGGCCATATTCTGGATTAAGGAATTTGAGAAGGACTGCATCGCCTGGCATGACCTGTAACAATATAAATGTTCCGGTAAAGGCAACCCAAAGAACAATAACGGCCTGCAAAAGGCGAAAAAGGCTGTTACGAAGCATGTCTATAATCCTGCAAATTAGCAAAACATTGAAGTAAAATAAGGCGTCATGTCAGTTGAATGATCTGACGTTGAATGCGCGAGCATTGAACGGTTTGGACGTTTGGGGGCTGAAAAATTCGTCATAGACAAGGGATAGACCATACAATTCAAAATCCCGATAAGGCAGGCGTCTCATCGCATATCACGTTATAGACGCCTGCTAGAGCTGATTTTTCGTTGTAAAACTCTTACCTATTGGCCAATCCATGTATTGTAAAAGCTTGGACGACCGACTGATTCAAACTCGACATTCTTGACCTTGGGTGAACCGCCATAGACTTGTGGTTCTTCAAAAATGGGAATGGCATAAGCTTGATCGAGAATGTAATTTGTTGCCTCAATTAATAATGAGTTGCGCTTATCTGGCGAGGTTTCTATCGAAATCTGCTCCAATTGATGGTTGAGATTATCATCGACAAAACTTTTGACCTTATCGCTCAAACCACCTTTTTGTAGCAGCGCATCACGATTTTTCGGATAAAACAAACTCTTCAAGACATCGGCATCGGCACGCCCCACCATATGCGGCATAACTGGCGTTTTTTGTGGATCCAGATTATCAATAACCGAATGCGAGCCATCAAAGGTTTTCACATTAAGCGTCACACCAACACGTTTCCATTGCTGTGCAATGAGCTGTAACATTGCCTTGCTTTGTGGCTGCTGTATTGCTTCATAAGCCGTTAAAACCAGTTTCTGACCATCTTTGGTACGAACACCGTCTTCACCAATTTTCCAACCTGCTTCATCGAGCAGTGCTTTGGCTTTTTCCAGATCAAATTTCAGTTTTGCACTCTGATCGGAATAGCCGAAAGCATTATGCGCCATAAGTGAGGTGGCCAATGGGTAATTGGACGAATAAAGGGTTTTTAGAATTTCTGGCCTATCTGTTGCGCTAACCAAAGCCTGACGCACCTTCAAATCGGCAACCAAAGGATTATCTGGCCGGAAGATAATAGAATTATTGATACCGCGTGTCCCCACAGAATAAACAATATTGCCAGAACTCTTTACCCTCGCCTCGTCATAAGCTTGCAATTGGCGAATAAAATTGGCTTGTCCTGCAATTAAAGCGCCGATCCGCACACTGTCTTCTGGTACTGTGAGATATTTCATCTCATCAAGATAAGCTCTGCCCTGATGGGTTAAGTTTTTAGGCGCCCAGTTATAATCCTTGCGCGCCTTAAACACGATTTGCTTGCCCAATGTCTCACTTTCAATCACAAATGGTCCACTGCCAACAATTTTTGTTGCGTCTCCCATCTGGTCAAAAGACAATGCCAATGTTTTTGCCGAAACAATTCCGGAATTGATGGTCGATGTTGCCTGCAAAAAACCTGGCGAAGAATGTTTGAAATAAAATCTGACAGTTTGCGGGTCGACAACTTCACTATGGTCATAATTATTGACAACTTCCGAAATGGGTTGTCTTAAATCCTTGTTGCCCTTGCCATATGTGTCAAAATTTTTGGCCACAATTGCGGCATCAAGGGGTGTACCATCTGAAAATGTTACACCTTGACGCAATTTGAATGTGTAAATTGTTTTATCATCATTGATTTCCCATGACTGGGCAAGCCAAGGCTCAATTTCCAAAGTCTTCGGATTTTGCCATGTCAAACGGTCTGTTATCTGGTTAAGAATACCGCCATTCGTATATGTGCCGGCCAGCGGCGGATAAAGGTTGGTATGTACCTGCTTATCAAGGTAAACAAGCGTTCCACCAGTTGCTGGTTGGTCAGCTTTAGCCCAAACCATCGGCAGTGAAATTCCGCCTAATACAGCGCTGGCAAGAATGAACGATCTAAAAAAAGGTTTTATGGGCATAGGGATTACTCCGATCCTATCTGTTGCGAAAAGGATAAAGCTTCCCCATTTTTTTAAGAACATATGACTCTGTTACACTTTGCCGAAATTTAAAATTTATTTTCCCAATTATTGATTTAATTAAAAACTTTTTCCCTTTTATTTTTGAAAATATTATAATGCAAGTTTATCAATAAAGACTTTTAAGATAGACGAATCTTAAAAAACAAAAAGAATTACAATTTTACGATCTATAAGAAATACATATTATATATAGAGAGATGTTTTGTTATGTTCGGAAATAATTAATCAATAAACCCAGTTAATATAAAAAATTGTATTATTATTCTTATCAATGGCAAAAATATGCCACTCGAAAACACAATGGAAAATCAGATATAAAGGCAAATCAAATATAATAGACTGTTAGCAGCTGTTAATTTTTACCATTGGATTTTTCACATGAGCCACCCAATACAAGGCATAGATCATTGTTTTATACTCGTAAACACTTTGGACAAAAGTGCCAGACATTATGCCCGACTAGGGTTTACACTGTCTCCCAAAGGCTTGCACAGTAAAGATCAAGGTAGCGCGAATTATACAATAATGTTCGCCAATGATTATGTTGAATTGTTGGGTATTGTTGAAAATACTCCAGCAAATCGTGATAAACGCGAACAACTATCCCAATACGGCGAAGGGCTTTATGCCATTGCCGGACGTATCGACAGTGCAACATCTGCGCGGCAAGAACTGCTAAAGCTTGGTTTTCATGTAAGCGATATTGCACATTTTTCACGTCCGCTCCCCTTACCCGATGGTCAAGAAGGCATTGCTTCGTTTAACACTTTGTCTTTTGATAAAAGCGAAGTTCCTAATGGCATTGTTTTTATGTGTCAGCATAATACAAAACAATTGGTCTGGCGTCCGGAATCGCTTCATCATGAAAATGGCGCTTTGGGAATAGCTGCCATAAGCATCATATCACAATCGCCAGAAAATACAGCCAAAGCCTATGCGCGGCTTTTTGCCGATAGTGATATTACAAAAGAACATGATGCAATTAGAATTCATACTGGCAAAGCATCGGCCGATATTCTGGTGCTAACCGATAAAGCCATTCAAGAAAAATATCCATCTTTTGATCTTACAAAGACACCGCAAAATGCTTATGCAGCATTATCGATCTTGGTCGAAAATTTGGAGAAAACAAAATCGGTGCTCACAGAAAACAAAGTTGATTTTCTTGAAACACCACAACATAGCCTTGCTCTATCACCTGATTTTACATCTGGTGTTGTTATAGAATTTGTGAGCGCTTCTTAGAAAACCATCGGCAACGCCATTAATCCGGTTTAATTTTAATCGGATGTGATTTTATCATGTCCGGTTTTACTCTAGCCTATTTTAAGCGAACCTATTTTTCAATCAGGTTTGTTGCTTTAAAACTGATGTACAGTTTGCGTCCTGCTAAAGCTTATAAGACAGTCGTTTTCCGCTACTTTCGGTAAACGCCATGAAAATATTTTTAGAAATATGAGGATAAATCCTTATTTTTTTCATTAGACTTTTAAAATAATCATATAACACACTGTATTTATTGTATTTTTTAAATACATAATAGCCAAAAAGTATTTTTGAATAAACTTGACAAGTGTCGCAAAATATTTAAGTTGACAAAAAATATCATGAATTGTGTGATGATTGGATATTGGTCTAATTCTTCATAGATAGAATGATTATCATTCATTCGCATGATTGGTATGGATAATTATAATGATTTTGATTGGACTATAATGGGTTTGATTGGAAATTTCCTAATCTCTCTCATAATAATCCATGAAAAATGACGAAAGGCTTTATGAAAACGTAATTCAATAATCATGATAAACAAGCAGAAAGCGATGTGTTATAGCAATGAGTAACACGGACAACTGATTGTTTTTAGAGATAAAAATTACGACTTTCATTCAATCTTTTAAATTTTATGGCTTTTAAAATTACAGTTTTAAAAGGCTGAAAATACAGTTTAACGGGTCTTCTACGCGGCGACACAAAATGATGCTGACACAAACAAAAGAGCCAAGTCATATCGCTTTATGGATTGGCGCAGCCATAATAGCACTCGGTATGCATGCCGGTGTTGGCCTTCTTGCGGCTGCACTACAAAATGACAGAAACGCTGTCATGGGTGGGCAAGAGGCAATTATGCTTGAGTTTGCAGAAGAGCCGATGGCTCCTGACATTGAAGACGTATCGGAAGATATTCAGGAAGAAACTGTCAAGCAAGAGAAAGTTGAAGAAAAGGTTGAAGATCAACCCAAAGAAGTTGTTCAAGATGAACCTGAAAAGGTAGAGCCCCAACCAGAACCACAGCCTGAACCGCAAAAGTCTGAAATGGTTGAAGAGGTTAAAAAGCCTCTACCTCCTAAGGAAGTAAAAAAGGTCAAAAAAGTCGAGCCTAAAAAAGCGGATCCGAAAAAGGACGTAAAAAAGGCAGACCAGACGCAGAAGGCAAAAGGTCCACAGATTGCCGCCAAGAACGGCCCAACATTTGCAGCACCTACAACCAATAGACAATTTGGTAGTGACGGGCATTTGGTTGCTTCATGGCAAAACAAGGTTCAAAGACGCATCGCCTTTGTTGCAGCAAGAACCAAAAGACCAGGTGCGCCAAGCAAATCATCGTCTTACGTTACATTCAGCTTTGACAAGCAGGGTAATATAACCAGCGCTCGCACATCCCGTTCCTCGGGTGACCCGTCAATTGACGCACTGGCATTGCAAATCGTTCGTAAATCTAGCCCTATTCCCACCCCACCTGATGGTTGGAATGGCTCATTAACTGTGCCGGTTGAAGTGCGTTAGAAATGGCTTTTAATCTTTAAGATGGCTTAGTCATGGCACCAGTAACAAGTGCCAAATGACATTGCGTATAAATTCATTTGATAAAGATGACAGAGTGATGAGCAAGTTACATTTTAGCGCAAGAGAACCAATGCATTCGCCAAAATAATCAACCTATAAAATAGCATTTAGCTATTTATCATTTAGCCCACTTATTGTTACGGTTTTTATCCTGAAAACCCGATTGGGCGCACCAATATTCAAGCTATTCTATAAGTTTTTAATAAGCTTGCCTATAAAGTTCCAAGGCGTCCGTTTCGGTGACATTTATCGGATTATTAACGAGCAAGCGCGTTTGCTTGACCGCATCGGTTGCAAGCACAGGCAAACTGTCATATGCCACGCCAACATCGGCTAGATGACGTGGAACATCTGTTCTTTGCATGATTGTTTCAATAAAAGTTATAAATGCTTCAGATTGCTGCGCGATAGTCTGTTGCCCGCCCACACCCAATATATTTGCCAATTGGGCATAATATTTTTCAGCAGCTTGCTGGTTAAATCTTAAAACAGGTACCAGCATAAGTGTGTTCGCCAAACTATGCGGCAAGTGATAATGGCTACAAAGAGGATGTGCCAATGCATGAACGGCTCCAACCGGCGAATTGGCAAAGGCTTGCCCAGCCATATGCGCACCAAGCAGCATCGCTTCACGGGCGTCTTTATTATTCCCATCTTCATAGGTCGATACAATGTTATCTGCCAGAAGCTTTAAGCCTTCACACGCAAAAGCATCTGAAACAGGATTTTTCTTGATCTTACCAGTATAAGCTTCAATCGCGTGCACCATAGCATCAATGCCCGTTGCTGCCGTTTGATCGCGCGGCAAACCAATTGTCAGTTCACCATCAAGCAAAACCCTATCGGCAAACAGTTGTTGTGCAACAACACCCATTCTGGTTGCCGCCCCCACTGTCAGAACAGAAACATTGGTTGCTTCCGAACCTGGCCCAGCCGTGGTAGGAATTTGCACAAGCGGCAGCCTTTTACTCGTTATATTATCTTGCCCATAAATATCTTTCAGCTTTTGATCCGATGCCAATAGTACGGCTGTTATTTTTGCCACATCCATCGACGAGCCGCCACCAAAGCCAATAACGATGTTGGCACCTGCTGCCCTTGCTTTATTTGCGCAATCAAGAGCCATAATTTCAGTTGGATTGGTAACAACTTGATCGAAGACAACGACCTTGAAACCATTGCTTTCCAACGAAATTTTTGCTGGTTCTAAAATACCACTTTTATGGAGGCTTTCATCGGTTACAATAAGAACCCTGCGTCCATCATAATACCGATCGATAAATTCGCCTAAATGGCGCGCCCCACCCCATTCAACAGTGACAGACGGTACCGAATTAAAACAAAAAGCCTGCATGAATCCGCTCCCAAGTTTACATCATGCATTTAACTGCGTGTGACATGCAGTCAGCATAAGGGTGTCATTTTCCTATCCCGTCTAGTCTAAAGCATCACAAATATATTTCGTTTCCATATATTCTTCGATGCCGTACTTTGACCCCTCTCGTCCAATGCCAGACTGTTTAACACCACCAAATGGCGCCACCTCATTGGAAATAAGACCTGTGTTGTGACCAACCATACCATATTCCAATGCTTCACTCACCCTGACAGCACGGGCAAAATCGCGAGTATAGAAATAGGCTGCAAGACCAAAAATTGTGTCATTGGCCATTTCTATTGCTTCGCTTTCACTATCGAATTTAAAGAGTGGTGCAACTGGACCAAATGTTTCTTCACGTGCAAAACGCATATCTGATGTGATATTGGTCATGATGGTTGGTTCGTAAAATAATCCCCCCAACCTTTTTCCACCGAGAACCAATTTACCACCTTTTTCTACGGCATCAGCAATATGTTCATCAACTTTCTTAAGAGCACTTTCTTCAATCAATGGTCCTATATCTGTTGTTGAATCTATGCCGTTGCCCACTTTTAAAGCTTGCACAGCCTGTTTCAACTTTTTAGTAAATGCATCATAAACACCAGATTGTACCAAAATACGGTTGGCGCAAACACATGTTTGTCCTGCATTACGATATTTGCAGGCAATTGCTCCTTTAACAGCAGCGTCAAGGTCAGCATCATCAAATACGATGAAGGGCGCGTTTCCCCCCAATTCAAGTGATATACGCTTAATAGTCGGGGCGCATTCTGCCATAAGCGCCCGCCCAACTTCAGTTGAGCCTGTAAAAGACAGTTTGCGTACAATTTGACTTTCGGTCAAAACTTTACCGATGCTGGACGATTTGCCAGTAACAATCTGTAATACGCCTGCCGGTATGCCAGCTTTTTGCGCCAACTCTCCAAGTGCCAAAGCTGTTAATGGCGTTAAACTTGCCGGACGCACAATCATTGTACAGCCTGCCGCCAATGCTGGTGCCGCCTTACGGGTAATCATTGCAGCAGGAAAGTTCCACGGGGTTATAGCCGCCGTCACACCAATTGGCTGTTTTATAACCGTGATGCGCTGGTTGACCTGCGGTGAAGGAATAGTATCACCATAGGCGCGCTTTGCTTCTTCTGCAAACCATTCAACAAAAGATGCAGCATAAAGAATTTCACCACGCGCCTCTTTAAGCGGCTTGCCCTGCTCACAGGTCATAATCATGGCAAGATCATCCGCATATTCAATCATCAAATCAAACCACTTACGCAATAAAGCAGAACGTTTTGCCGCAGGTAATGCACGCCATGATTTGAATGCTTTTTCTGATGCGTTTATAGCACCTTCAATCTGCTTTGCCGTTAAAGAAGGTACATACCCTACTATTTCGCCATCTGCTGGATTGGTAACGGCAATCCTTGCATTGTCTTCCGCTGCTTGCCATTTGCCATCAATAAGACATTTATCTTTTAACAAGCTTTGATCATTCAATTTCATGGGATTATACCTCCTGATTAAACCGGAAAACCTTTGTTTTGATTATTAGGCAGATGAACCGGTTAGTTTGAAGGTATGGTATGAACATTTTTCTTCAAGGGCAAGCATATTGCCGTTCAACATAATGTTTAGGCAATATGTATGATGCTATTGAGGGAATTGAGAAAAATACTTTAGTTATTTGTTGGGGTTCTAGAGAATTGTCATGCCATCTAAATTGATGGGTAAAAATCACGATACAGGATAACATCAACCATCGATAAAACTGCAATTATGGATAAATCTAAACTGACAATCTTCAAGATTCGCGTTCTTAAATCCTTTTAGTTTTGAAATCGTCACTATCAAATTCAGATAACCCTTATTTCAAAGCACGCCTTATTTATCGAAAAATTTATCGCAAACATAAAACAATCACCGCATTGAGTGGAAAGCAACAATTCAAACCAACAGCAGTTGTTTCAACAAAGTCCTATCCATCTTATATTCAGCGCACAAACGACTGCATCGCACAGACGATATGACAAGATGAAAGACGCGAACGTTTTTATCTTTGCTGAACCGATCATCTCTGTCACGGCGTGAAAACATTGTTGGCTGATACTCTTCATGTTTTTCAACATAGAAATCATTTTCGCCACACAGTTACCGATCAACCATCAATTAGACGCAGTAAACCGCCGAATAACATTGATATTAAACGGTAAGGTAATGATGACTATAATAGGGAAAAGCTTCCTTAATAGGAAGAAAAATGTGGTGGGCCCGGAGGGACTCGAACCCCCAACCAAGCGGTTATGAGCCGCCGGCTCTAACCAATTGAGCTACAGGCCCCACGGTGCCCGTCCAATAGCCTAATTTTTATCATGACACAAGTACCTCATGTCCAACTTATCCACCTTTTTTGAAAAAAACTATCAAATGGTCACTTTTGTCTTATTTTTCTCACTCTATTTCGTTAAGCAAGCAATAGATTAAATTTCGGGATTGGTTCTAAAATGTCTACCTTTTCAGTTCGTAACATTGCTGTCGTTAAACCTTTAATGGGTATTACTTTGGGGCTTACTTTTGGCATCATGCCGCTTACTGCTTATGCCGAAGGTGGTGCAACAAAACAACCGTCTATCACAGTTACCGCAACCGGTGAGGCATTTGCCGAACCAGATATGGCATCATTAAATCTTGCTGTCATAAATTACGGAAAAACAGCGCAATCCGCGCTTGAGAACAGCAATAAAGCAATGAATAATGTTATCAATACTTTAAAAAAGAATGGTATTGAACAACGTGACCTCCAAACCTTAAATCTCTCCTTGTCGCCTGTTGAGAAAAATGAAAAAGGCAAAAAACCAGTCGATGCCAATTTCAGAATTTATAATTACCTTTCCGTCAATATCAGAGATATCAACAAAG
Source organism: uncultured Bartonella sp. (assembly GCA_945285915.1). Taxonomy (GTDB): domain Bacteria; phylum Pseudomonadota; class Alphaproteobacteria; order Rhizobiales; family Rhizobiaceae; genus Bartonella. The sequence goes on along the minus strand of CALYQL010000013.1, from coordinate 48,256 downwards.
CTGGTAGTACGTTAGATAACGCTTTGGAAGCTGGTGCAACAGCCATTAGTGGCGTAACATTTATTAATGCAGACCAAACCCCTTATTATACAGAGGCACGTAAAAAAGCTGTCGCTAAAGCAATCGACCAAGCAAATACTTTGGCACAAGCTGCAAATATTAAATTGGGATCCATTATCTCGATTAATGAAGACGCTGGCAGTAGTGGTTTTGGTTCTCGTCTAGCAAGCAGATCACAATATGATTATGAAGCACCAACACATCTCTCTTCAGGCGAACTTGCATATCGTGTCAATGTAACCGTCATATTTGCCATTGACCAATAATCCCAATGCGATTGTTCTTGTGCTAAAATCGTAATCAAGGGACGTGGTAAATTCTCGTGACCAATGGTTTTAAGCCAATTTTGCTCGCAAGCCAGCCTATATTGCATAACTATTATGGGCTGGTTTAATCTGCGTTTATTGGACCCTCTAGATAGTTTAGATAATCTTCATCAGATTCCAACGCATCTTCGTGGATACGAATTTTATCGCGTGCTGATATATGCGCTTCATGCACCGTTTTGGCGTTTCCCGATACAAGAGGATGCCACCATTCAAGATCTTTTCCCTGATCTATCAGCTTATAGGCGCAGGTTTTTGGCAACCAGCGAACCGACCGAATTGTTTTAATATCCAGCCTGATACAATCTGGCACAATAGATTTGCGGTTGGGATAGTCAGCACATTGGCATGTTTCTGCATTCAACAGTTTGCACGCAACACTCGTTGCATATATCTCGCCAGTATCTTCATCCTCAAGCTTATGAAGACAACAAAGACCACAGCCGTCACACAAGCTTTCCCACTCAGCATTTGTAAGTTGCTCAAGTCTTTTTGTTTTCCAAAACGGCATTTCTGCTGTCATAAAATGTCAATGCCCCTTTTCAACAGCAAGCAGCACATAAAAATATTTCCATGCTTTTAAATTGATAGCTTTCATCACTTATCGTAAGACTTGAACCAAATTATACAGTTCAATTCAATTATCAAAGATACGTTCACCCTGCTCATCAATGATTTGGCGCGCTTTGATGTGAACCATTGTCACCGCGTCATTCATATTGGTAAAGCGATCAGCCCTGATAAATCTGTGTTGCTTCAAAGCACCATCAATCGTTTTCGAGATAACGCCACAACTTTGCAATTGCCCCTCATTTTCATAAGGGGTCGCCCTTATCATAAAGCCTTGATATTCGATTTCAGCATTATCATTACTGGAATTATCCGATTGCTTATTATCTGTTTTGCCAAACAGCTTCTTAAAAAAAGACATTTGAGTTTCCCTGCCCCATTAAAAATAAAAAGACGCAATCTGTAAAATTGCGTCTCTTCCCAATCTTATGAGTCAAGAAAGCTTCTTAACTTGCGAGACCGACTTGGGTGTTTGAGCTTACGCAATGCCTTTGCTTCAATCTGTCTGATACGTTCACGCGTAACAGAAAACTGCTGACCAACTTCTTCCAATGTATGGTCCGTATTCATACCAATTCCGAAACGCATACGCAAAACACGCTCTTCACGTGGTGTTAAGGACGCTAGAACACGCGTGGTTGTATCACGCAAGTTAGCCTGAATAGCAGCATCAATTGGCAGAAGTGCATTTTTATCTTCAATAAAATCGCCCAAATGTGAATCATCTTCATCACCCACTGGTGTTTCCAATGAAATTGGTTCTTTAGCAATTTTCAGAACTTTACGCACTTTTTCAAGTGGCATAGCAAGCTTTTCCGACAATTCTTCCGGTGTCGGTTCACGACCAATCTCATGCAACATCTGACGTGATGTACGAACAATCTTATTGATTGTTTCAATCATATGCACCGGAATACGAATTGTCCGCGCCTGATCGGCGATTGAACGCGTAATAGCCTGACGTATCCACCATGTTGCATAGGTCGAGAATTTATAGCCACGGCGATATTCAAATTTATCAACCGCCTTCATCAAGCCAATATTGCCTTCCTGAATAAGATCAAGGAACTGCAAACCGCGATTGGTGTATTTCTTGGCAATAGAGATAACCAATCTAAGATTGGCTTCAACCATTTCTTTTTTAGCAATGGCGGCTTCTCTTTCGCCTTTTTGTACCTGATTGACGATACGGCGGAACTCACCAATAGAGATTGCTGTTTCTTGTGCCAGCGATTGAATCTCAATACGCAAATCCTGAATTGATTTTACCTCGCGTGTGGCAAATTCTTTCCAACCATGACCCTTCAAGGCTGAGATATAATTGACCCAGTCGGCGTCCATTTCACGCCCCTGGTATTCTTTCAGGAATTCGTCATGGCGAACACCATAGGAATCTGCCAAGCGTTTTAACTTACCCTCATTTTTCACAAGGCGTTTGTTAATATCATAAAGCTGCTCAACCAATGCTTCGATACGGTTTTGGTTGAGTGACAGAGACTTAACCGATTTTACAAGATCTTCCTTAAGCTTTTTATAGGTCTTGCGTTGCTCTGGCGAAAGCGCACCGTCATCATGGTCTGCAAGACTGCTTTCAACGTGCTGATCCTGCAATTTACGCAGTTTCACATAAGTGTCCGCAATAAAATCAAGTGTTTCCATTACCTGTGGGCGAAGTTCATTTTCCATTGCGGCCAATGATAAGTTGGCCTCATCATCTTCGTCATCATCTTCAACCTCACCCATATCACCGCCGACATTTGTTATGTCGTCGTCATCATGTGATGGGCGGCGTAGTGCTTCGTCCTTTGGTTTTATCTCTTCCACGCGCTCAATAATGGGCGCTTGCCTTGCCTCAGGTCCGGCATAAGTCGTTTCAAGATCAATGATTTCACGCAACAAAATCCGCTGCTCATTCAACTCTTCACGCCAAATAATAAGAGCCTGAAAGGTCAATGGACTTTCGCATAAGCCAGCAATCATCGTTTCGCGACCAGCTTCTATGCGTTTTGCAATGGCTATTTCACCTTCACGAGAAAGTAGCTCAACAGCCCCCATTTCACGCAAATACATACGCACAGGGTCGTCTGTACGATCGCCAACCTCACGTTTTGTTGTCGTAGCGAGCGCGCGTCCACCAGCTTCAACAAGGTCACCACCTTCAACGGTCTCTTCCTCTTCACCTTCGGAATCAGCCTCGGCTTCCTCGTCGTCTTCCACAACATTGATACCCATGTCGGAAAGCATCGCCATGGTGTCTTCTATCTGTTCGGAAGTTACTTCTTCTGATGGAAGAACTGCATTAAGCTCGTCCATTGTTACAAAGCCGCGTTTTTTTGCGACCTTGATCATTTTCTTTACGACATCATCGGACAGATCTAAAAGAGGACCATCACTACTGACTTCGCGTTCGGTCTCTGCATTTTCTGTCTGTTTTACCTTTGTTGCCATTCCGTCTTAACTCCGCTCAGTTACATTTAGAACAGATCGCGTTCTGCATTTTCTGTAACTTTTACTAAACCCGCCACTAATTTAGGCTTTTCCCAAGCCAGCCTTCTAAGGCTAACTATTTTTAAAAAGGATTAACTTTTGAGCATTCTATCCACGATAACCCGTTACAAGCCACCAAACTACGCTCCAATTCTGCCGCTATAACAATTTTCCTACGCTTAATCGTTTGCCACTTTCTGACTAACCCAAGCAAAATTCACCCATTGGTTAAATCAAACATGTGTCTTTCATGCGTCCTTAAACTGATTTTTTTGCCTGTCACCATTGCCCGCTTGGGCTTTCGTGGCTGATTCGCGCAAAAAAAGCGAATCATTTATTACTATTCGGCTCATTCTGATTCGATTCGTTGTCTTCCCAACGACCGAATCCTTCAATCAAAGCCTCAACGGCCTCTGTCCGTTCAAGCTCTGTTTTGACATCACGCAATAAAGTAAAAATCTCGCTATCCGGTTTCTCCAGAAGCTGAGCTTCTATATCGCGTAACCGTTTATGTAGGTTATGTGCGCGAAGATGCAAGTATACAGCTTGTTTTAATGCTTCACGGGCATCTTCAATCGGTGCTTCGGCAAAAGCGCTGCGCATTCCGGTTTTTAGCAAAAGCTCACGAATTTGCTTAAGAATCTCCCCTTGCCCTTTACTGCCTAACAATTGCATCATTGCCTCAGCATCATTAGGCTGCCATTCCCCCATGATCTCAAGCATTGCGCGATGTAAGCCGATAAGGGATACATTTTCCAGCTCAAGTTTTGCCAGAGTTTCGAAATCTTCGTACCATAGCTCGGGATGGCACGCCAAAGTCATCAATATTGCAGCTTCCCGCAGCGGAATAAAATTTGCGGTATGACGCACAAGGTTTGAATTGGCCAGACTGCTGCTTGGCCCACCGCCATAGTCATTGCCCCGCTTATTACCGGCACGATACTTACTGGAAAAGTTATTCTTGCCAGAAAAATTGTTATTAAAAGTTGGACGAAAGAAATTACGTAATCTTTCCCGCATATCTTGCAGATAATAATGGCGCAGGCTTTCATCTTTTATCGTAAAGATGGATTGTTTTAAGTCCCGTTCAAGACCAGCGCGCTCTTCAGGCGTGGAAAATGTCCGTCCATTTGTATTTTTGAGCCACAAAAGCTCTGCTAACGGAATAGTTTTTGCAAGTTCTGCCTGAACGGCTTCAGAGCCACCACTTTTTACAATATCATCGGGATCTTTTCCATCTGGCAACAGAACAAAGCTTGCAGAAACCCCTGCCCTTAATAAAGGCAAAATGCGTTCTGCCGCGCGAAATGCCGCATGAACGCCTGCATCATCGCCATCAAAACAAAAGACTGGATCTGGCCCCATGCGCCATAACAAAGTGATTTGATCTTCGGTCAAAGCCGTACCAAGCGGCGCCACAGCCGTCTCAACACCTGCTTTTGCTAGAGCTATGACGTCCATATAGCCCTCGACAATATATATTGGTCGCGCCGGATTGCCTTGCGAAGGTTGACTGGCTGTACGTGCGCGGCGCGCATTATAAAGCATCTTGCCTTTATGAAATAAAATGGTTTCGGGGCTGTTCAAATATTTTGCCCGCACATTTTTTTCCAAAGCCCGCCCACCAAAGGCAACTATTCTGCCGCGTAAGTCCTCAATCGGAAACATGATGCGATTTCTGAACCGGTCATAGGGAGTGGGCATATCTTCATTCGAGACAACCAATCCACATTCTTCCATCTGTTGAACAGAAATATCGCGCGCAATCAGCGCGTCCTTTAAGGCAGTGCGCTGATCTGGCGCATAACCAATGCCAAAACGCTTGCCAAGCGCCTGTGTCATTTGCCTTTGGTTAAGATAGCTACGCGCAAAACTACCTTCATCGCCCTGTAACGATTTGGCAAAAAAATCCGCGGCCATTGCCATAACGCTATAGAGATCGGCTTTTACTTTTTCCCGTTTTTCGCTTTCTACATCGCGTGCCGGCATTCTAACGCCAGCCTGACTGGCAAGACGTTCAACCGTTTCCGGAAAAGGAATACCATCCAACTCACAAATGAACGTAAAAATATCGCCACTGACACCGCAACCGAAACAGTGGTACCGCCCTTTTCTATCCTCACAATGAAAACTGGGGGTTTTCTCGCCATGAAAAGGACAACACCCCCAAAAATCACCTCTTGATGGGTTACTTTTTTTAGGGTCAAAAGTCATCCTCTGCCCGATAACCGTGGAAATGGGTAACCGTGCACGAATCTCGTCAAGTAAATCGGGCGAAAATCGCATCAGCTCTCGCTATGACTGTTAAAATTCCAACCGTATTTAACCATTCTTGTTTATGATTCCAACAATTGTCTATAAACGCAGTTAACCTTTTGCTTTCTGCCACACCATTAATATGCAGCAGTCTCAGCTATACGCCCAATGACAGCGCATTAAACATAAAGCTAGCCTTTCAAATACGGTAAAGCTTGATAGGGCAATTAGAGCCGCCAGCAGACAAATGTGACCACTTGATATCCACCTTATCCGCACTAAATTTAATCTCTGATTGAAACACTCGCAATTATCCAATTGTGAACAGAACCAAATATGCGCAAAGGAGATCTCATGGAAGATGCAAGCGTTGGTTGGATAGCTGCCATTATCATTGGCGGCTTGGCAGGTTGGGCCGCTAAAACTTTTATGAAAAGCAATACGGGGCTAATTTTAAATATTATCCTCGGCATTGTAGGGGCATCATTGGCAAGCTTCCTCTTGGGACTTTTCGGGGTAAGCTTTGCTGGTGCGTTTGGATATCTAATTTCTGGTTTTATCGGCGCGTGTATCTTAATATGGCTTGGCCGCCTTATTCGTGGTTGAACCACGCAAGACGATAAAAATCCCAAAAGATTATAAAAATAAAGGCACCCGCAAGGTGCCTTTTGTTATCAGTCATTTTTTCAAATGATCTTCTATTTCAATTTCTCACGCACAATTGCGCCTACTTTTGAAAAATCAATCTGCCCGTTATAACGTTCTTTAAGCCAGGCCATCACTTTGCCCATATCACGTAGACTTTCGGCTTGCGTGGCTTCAACAGCATCAGCAATGGCTTTTTCCACTTCGGCATCGTCAAGTTGGCGCGGCAAAAATTCACGAATGATTTCGATTTCAGCGCGTTCAGCCGCAGACAATTCTGGCCGCCCACCTTCATCATACATTTTTGCCGATTCTTCACGCTGTTTTATCATACGGGCGAGGATAGATTGCAGCTCTGTATCATCAACAGCTGCTTTACCTTCACCTCTATTAGCAATATCACGATCCTTGACGGCTGCATTGATAAGGCGAAGCGTTGAAAGACGCGCTTTATCTTGTTCCTTCATAGCTGTTTTCAATGCATTGTTTATATCATCACGCAACATGATATTTTCTGCTCCTTGTTGTAATACGCCCTCATGTACAAAATAGATATCAATTCTGCAATGCAATTTGCCAAAAATTATCGGTAAAAGCCATGGAAAAGCAGTATCTACCCTTTACCTTATGGCTTAAAGCTCCTATATCACAAACCTTAGCCGTATATTGGAAACACAATTGCTGAGCAGATGAAAGTTATCTGCTGCTTTTGCTTGAGATCAATAAGCACGCATTGTTAAATCGAGATTTTAATTGAGAGCAAGCCATGACTGATACCGCAAAAACGACTTCACCTTGGGGAACAACAAAACCCACCGCGCTCTTAGTATTAGCAGACGGCACTGTAATTGAGGGCAAAGGTTTAGGAGCAACAGGTGCCGTAGAAGCGGAAGTATGCTTCAACACTGCTTTGACAGGCTATGAAGAAATTCTTACCGATCCGTCCTATACTGGACAAATTGTTACATTCACTTTTCCTCACATTGGAAATGTCGGCACAAATAATGAAGATATTGAGGATTTAAATCCTGCTCAACGCCATGGGGCTGTTGGTGCTGTTTTCAAAGCCGACATCACCCACCCATCAAACTACCGCGCTTCCGAAGGTTTGGATCAATGGTTGAAAGCACGCGGCATCATCGCTTTATCTGGCATTGATACACGCGCACTAACCGCACTTATCCGTGAAAAGGGCTTGGCAAATGCTGTTATCGCCCATGATAAAAATGGTCAGTTCGATATTGCAGCACTTAAAGAACGCGCACGGAAGTGGAGCGGTTTGGTAGGTCTTGATCTTGCCAAAGATGTCACATCTGGGCAATCATCCGAATGGAAACAGATACCATGGGTATGGAATGAGGGTTATGGTGAAGAAACCAAACAGGATATCCATATTGTTGCAATTGATTATGGTGTAAAACGCAATATCTTGCGCTTGCTTGCTGGCCTTAACGCCCGTGTGACGGTTGTACCGGCAAAAACAAGTGCTGAAGATATTTTGGCACTCAATCCCGATGGGGTTTTTCTGTCAAACGGCCCAGGCGACCCTGCTGCGACAGCAGAATATGCCGTTCCCACTATCCGCAAATTGGTTGAAACTGGCATACCATTATTTGGTATTTGTCTCGGCCACCAGATGCTTGCATTGGCTATGGGTGCAAAGACAGTTAAAATGCACCAAGGTCATCATGGCGCCAACCACCCAGTAAAAGACAAAGAAACTGGCAAGGTGGAAATTGTTTCCATGAACCATGGTTTTGCTGTTGATACCGATAGCTTGCCAAATGGCGTGGAAGAAACCCATATCTCACTGTTTGATGGTTCCAATTGTGGCATTAAAGTATCAGGAAAGCCGGTATTTTCAGTGCAACACCATCCTGAAGCTTCCCCAGGTCCACAAGATAGCCATTATCTTTTTCAGCGTTTTGCTGAGCTTATACGCAAGCACAAACAGGCTGCATAAAATATCAAATAGGCAGTATAAATTATAAAGCCGCTTGGCCTTATCATAAAACCCGCCCTATGGCGGGTTTTTTAGCAATCTGCGACCGCTATCTATGTGGCTGCCATTTATTCGACTGCCATTTATGTCGCTTACGCTACCGCAAATGTATGTGGCTGCAATTTATGTAGCATACGCCGTCACAAATTTATGCGATGCTAACGAAGATTTATATTTGTAAAACAAATTCGCTATTCATCTTTTGCCGTGTCTAACAGTGTTTTGCAGTTAGGCTTTTTGTCCTCACGCACACAAAATGCAAAAACCAGTGTTGCTGCCAATAGAACAAAAAATGCTGCGGCATAGGGCGCCCCCAAAAACTTGAACGGCGCATTATCACTGGTAAAATAACTGAAGAATGACGTATAAAATACCGGTCCAATCATAGAAGTAATCGAGGTCAGCGAGGTTAAAGCACCTTGTAACTCACCTTGTGCATTAGCTGGAACCTGCGCAGAAGCAATTGAGCGCATTGGCACATGGGCGATATATTCTGGCATGGTAAAAGCAAAAACGGCGTAAATCATCCACCCTTCGATCGCAAAGGTATAGCCAACCATACCAACCAGCGCAAAGCACAACCCCACCATTGAAATGCGCCAATTACTCCAGCGCTTGGCAATATAGGGTAACAGGATCCCCATAACCAAACTTTGCCCTACACCAAAGACAGCATAGGCGAAGCCGATTGAAAACTCACTCCAATCATACCGTTCTTTAGCAACAAAAGCCAATGTTGATGGCCAAACGGCTTCCGCTAGCCAATAGAGGAAAAAGGCCAATGAAACCCATAATACTGTTGGATAATGGCGAAGCTGCATGACTGCGCCCAATGGATTTGCTCTTTTTATATCAAAACGACGACGCAGGGACGGTTCAAGTGTTTCAGGCAACATGAACATAGCAAACAGAAAATTGATAAAAGATAATCCAGCCGAAAAATAGAATGGCAAGCGCGGCCCCCATTCTCCCAATATTCCGCCGATAAGTGGGCCGAGCAGAAATCCCACACCAAATGCTATTCCGATTAAGCCGAAGTTGCGTGTTCGTGTTTTATCATCGGAAATATCTGCAAGATAAGCAGAACAGGTTGAAAAACTTGCACCACTAATGCCGGCGAGAATGCGGCCGATGAACAACATGGAATAGCTCCACGCCACGGCACAAATCAAATTATCCACCGCAAAAGTAATGATGGATAATAGGAGAATGGGTCTGCGCCCGAACCGATCGGAAAGATTGCCAATAAAAGGGGCAAATAGAAACTGCATCGTGGAATAAACCATGAGCAAGATGCCACCATCTACAGAAGCTTTACTGATATCATCACCGGTCAATTGGCTAAGATATTCCGGCATAACCGGTACAATTATGGCAATTCCGATAATATCCAACAACAAGGTTATAAAAACAAGAACCAGTCCTTTACGGACAAATTTTGTATCCAAGGCGGGTGCCATTATCTTCATCCAATTTATAAAATGAGCCTAGGCTATATTGCCATCTCAGCATCAATGAAAGTGTAAAACCACAAGCAATATGAAATAGCGGTACTATATCGGGTAAACGATTTCGTCCATAAATTGGAAACCACATTCAACAGCTTAAATAGGCTTGGAAACTCTAGCCAATGTAACAATATGCGCGTATTGTCATAATAAACGTAGATGGCAATAAATACGCCGATTCTAACTTACGACATTAAACTAACTTACAACATTAAAATTGTGTCAGCCAATTAGATATGCATCATGCGTTTTACCGTGAAATGACCGGAAAATAATCCAAGAGTTATAAGGTACTGCATACCTCCATTTGTCCAGATTGATAGCCCTGCTTAAAGGCATTGACACGTTGCGCGGATGTTCCATGTGTAAAACTATCAGGAACAACATAGCCTTGGGTTTGTCTTTGTAATGTATCATCACCAATTTTTGCGGCTGCATTAAGGGCAGAATCGATATCACCATTATCCAACAAGCCTTTTTGCTCGGTGGAATGCGCCCAGATGCCAGCATAACAATCTGCTTGCAACTCTGTCTTAACAGATAACGCATTGGACGCTGAAGTGTTAAGATGCGCGCGTTGCCGGTCTGCTGCGGCAAGTGTGCCAGTCAAATTCTGAATATGATGACCTACCTCATGAGCAATAACATAAGCCTGAGCAAATTCTCCCGGTGCTTTAAACTGGTTACTAAGTTGGTCGAAAAAACGATCATCAAGATATAATTTTTCATCTGCAGGACAATAAAAGGGCCCTACTGCGGCCGATGCAAGACCACAAGCAGAACGTGTTGTGCCCGAATAACGCACCAATATTGGTGGTTTATATTTTGCATTATGTTGGGCGAATATTTCGCCCCAAGTATCTTCTGTTTCAGCCAATATAGTTGCAATAAAACGGCTACGCCGATCATTCGTATCCAAAGGTTGGTGCTGCGCTGCCGTGTTGGGTGTGGCATTATCCCGAACCAATGCTCCATCACCAAACAAAAATCGAGACGGATTAAATCCAAAAAAATTCAATCCGATAAATATAATAACCAGAATAACGATACCCTTTATCCCGCCGCGCGATAAAAGGCTAAGACCAATGCCGCTAAAACCTGTACGAAAAACGGGATCTGATGGTCCCTGCTGCCCGCGTTCGTCTTCTATATTGTCACTCTGTCGACGACCTTCCCAGCGCATGGATTTTGCCCTCTTAACTGAAACCTGCTGTTAAGCATATAAAGGTCAAAAACCTTAAGAGAAGAGATTGAGCTGTGATTAAATATAAAAAATGACAGAAAAGATTATTTTTAGGGGTTACTTTCTCTGCAACTTTACCTATAAGGCAAGCTTAGCCTTGAAAATTGAAACGTTCAACCTGCCGGTTTTTATCCGCGCGGGTGTTTGCTATAGGAAAAAACCATGCCAAAACGCACAGATATAAAATCCATCCTCATCATCGGTGCGGGTCCTATTGTTATCGGTCAGGCATGCGAATTTGACTATTCCGGTACACAGGCCTGTAAGGCACTGAAAGAAGAAGGATACCGGATTATTCTGGTCAATTCCAATCCGGCAACAATTATGACCGATCCAGATCTGGCCGACGCAACCTATATTGAACCGATAACCCCTGAGGTTGTGGCCAAAATCATTGCACGTGAGCGGCCAGATGCCCTATTGCCGACAATGGGTGGGCAGACAGCGCTTAATACCGCCCTTTCGCTAAAAAGAATGGGTGTGCTTGAACGATACAATGTTGAAATGATTGGTGCGGACGCTACAGCAATCGATAAAGCCGAAGACCGCGCATTATTCCGTGAAGCGATGGCTAAAATTGGTCTTGAAACACCAAAGTCGATGCTGGCCAATGCAACGGAAATAAAAGACGAAGATCGCAAACGCCATGACGCCATGTGTGAAAAACTCAAGGCAGAGCTTTCTGGTGAGGCACTGGATAAAGCCTTAGAAAAACTGGAAGAAGAATGGCATCTTGGTGCTGGTGACCGCAAGCAACGTTATATCGCCCATGCGACGGGCAAGGCTGGACAAGCCTTGGATTTTGTTGGCCTGCCTGCAATCATTCGTCCCTCCTTTACCTTAGGCGGTACAGGTGGTGGTATTGCCTATAACCGGTCTGAATTCTATGAAATTATCGAACGTGGCCTTGAGGCTTCGCCAACCACGGAAGTGCTGATAGAAGAAAGTGTTCTAGGCTGGAAAGAATTTGAAATGGAAGTTGTCCGCGATAAGAAGGACAACTGCATTATTATTTGTTCGATCGAAAATCTTGATCCAATGGGCGTTCATACTGGTGACTCGATTACAGTGGCACCAGCACTGACACTTACGGATAAAGAATATCAGATTATGCGTAACGCTTCTATTGCCGTGTTACGTGAGATTGGCGTTGAAACAGGCGGTTCCAATGTGCAATTTGCAGTTAATCCTGAAAATGGCCGCTTAATTGTTATCGAGATGAACCCGAGAGTTTCGCGTTCATCAGCTCTAGCCTCCAAAGCAACTGGTTTTCCTATTGCCAAGGTCGCGGCCAAATTGGCTGTCGGCTATACTTTGGATGAATTAGAAAACGACATTACCGGTGGTGCCACACCTGCTTCTTTCGAGCCATCAATCGATTATATTGTAACCAAGATTCCACGTTTTGCCTTTGAAAAATTTCCTGGTGCTTCACATACCTTAACAACAGCAATGAAATCTGTCGGTGAAGTTATGGCTATTGGCCGTACTTTCCAAGAATCCTTGCAAAAGGCATTGCGTGGTTTGGAAACGGGGCTGACAGGTCTTGATGAAATTACAATTCCTGAGCACGCAGAAGGTGACGAGAAAAATGCTATCCGTGCTGCTATCGGCACACCAACGCCCGATCGCTTGCGGTACGTTGCACAGGCTATGCGTATGGGCATGCCTTTGAATGAAATCCATCAGATCAGCAAAATTGATCCATGGTTTCTGGAGCAGATTGCATCAATTATTGATATGGAGCATCGGATCCGCGAACATGGCTTACCAAAGGATGCCGAAAATTTCCGCATGCTCAAAGCTATGGGATTTTCCGACGCTCGCCTTGGCAGCTTGACTGGGCTTGAAACAGATGATGTTACCCAAATCCGTCATGATCTTGGCGTAAAACCAGTGTTCAAACGCGTTGATACATGTGCAGCAGAATTTGCCTCACCAACAGCCTATATGTATTCCACCTATGAGGTACCGTTTGCAGGTGAGCTGCGCTCTGAAGCCCATGTTTCAGACCGTAAGAAAGTTGTCATTTTGGGTGGCGGTCCAAACCGTATCGGTCAAGGTATTGAATTTGACTATTGTTGTTGTCATGCTGCCTTCGCACTGCATGATGCTGGATATGAAGCCATCATGGTCAACTGTAATCCAGAAACGGTTTCAACAGACTATGATACGTCTGACAGATTATATTTTGAGCCGCTAACTGCAGAAGATGTTTTATCAATATTGGAAGCAGAAAAAGAAAATGGCGAGCTTGTTGGTGTTATTGTCCAATTCGGTGGGCAAACACCATTGAAACTGGCTTCATCACTGGAAAAATCCGGTATTCCAATTCTTGGCACGTCACCTGATGCTATTGACCTTGCAGAAGACCGCGACCGTTTCCAGAAATTACTGATTAAACTTGATTTGACCCAGCCTAAAAACGGCATTGCCTATTCGGTTGAACAGGCACGTCTTGTCGCCAAGGATTTAGGGTTCCCTCTTGTTGTGCGTCCTTCTTATGTTTTGGGTGGTCGAGCCATGCAAATCATTCATGATGAGCGCGGTCTACAATCCTATCTTTTGGATACTGTTCCTGAACTGGTTCCAGAAGAGATCAAGGCACATTATCCAAACGACAAAACTGGCCAAATCAATACATTGCTTGGTAAAAATCCACTTCTGTTTGATACATATCTTACCAATGCAATTGAGGTTGATGTCGATTGTCTATGTGATGGTGAAGATACATTTGTCGCTGGTATTATGGAACATATCGAAGAAGCTGGTATCCACTCTGGTGACTCAGCCTGCTCTCTTCCTGTTCATACCCTATCGCCTGAAATCGTTGAGGAGCTAAAACGTCAAACAATCGAACTTGCAAAAGCATTACATGTCGGTGGTTTGATGAATGTTCAATACGCTGTAAAAGACGGCGTTATTTACGTGTTGGAAGTCAATCCGCGCGCGTCTCGCACCGTGCCTTTTGTTGCAAAAACGGTTGGACGACCTATTGCTAAAGTTGCCGCGCGAATTATGTCTGGTGATAAATTATCCGCTGCACTTGATAGTTATGGTGGTTTGCCAAAAACACAGGCAAAACCGCATATTGCTGTCAAAGAAGCGGTATTCCCATTCGCCCGCTTCCAAGGTGTTGATACTTTGTTGGGGCCAGAAATGCGGTCTACCGGTGAAGTTATGGGGTTGGACTATGATTTTGCCTTGGCTTTTGCAAAAGCCCAGCTTGGAGCTGGAAACGATCTTCCGCACGAAGGAACTCTGTTTGTTTCAGTTAAAGACGATGACAAAGTTCGCGTGCTTGAACCGGTAAAGAGATTGGCCAAACTCGGCTTTAAAATACTTGCAACAACCGGAACACAGAAATTTCTTGCCGAACATGGTATAAAAGCCGACAAGATTAATAAGGTTCTGGAAGGGCGTCCTCATATTGAAGATGCTATTCGTAACCGTCAGGTTCAAATTGTCTTCAATACAACAGATACTGCAAGTGCAATCTCGGATTCAAAATCACTGCGTCGAGCTGCATTGATGCAAAAAGTGCCTTATTATACCACAATGTCTGGCGCTGAATCTGTTGCAGAAGCAATTGAAGCGTTAAGAGCCGGCACCATTCAGGTGCGCCCATTACAAGAATACACTGTTTAATATTTGCAGTTATATACTATTGAAAGCTACGACATAGATTTACGCCGTAGCTTTTTTACATCTTGAAAAATTTATACCTTGCATTGAAAAATACGAAAATCCGCTGTGCTTAAACTGATATTTTTAACAAAGATTGCCGTCAAACAGTCACTGCCGCAATCTCAAATAGCGAACAATGCTGGAAGCGAGTATCTATTGTCATAATACGTAATTACGGTTTGCTAAAATAGCTGCATTTCTCGAAGGATAGAGACTGTCTATTATCTATTCTCATAAGCCCTTTATGCTCATTACCCTTTGCGCCACAACAATAATTGCTGGCTATATTGGCTTTTGTAAAAGGTTAGCTCAGCGCTGGAAATGTCCTTTTTTACGTGCAGCCAATACTGCAATGCTAAAAGTGGCAGATACTATCCGCTTAATAGGAGAAATATGTTTCAAACATCGTGTTTAATAATCATTTTAATGCACGCCGATATGCTTTTACATCTACGATGGAAATTATCCGAATAACCAAGGTAATTAAAAAAACAGAGATATTTAACAAGCGAAGAAGGCTGCACCGCTAATCAAACTTTCATGCCAATTAAACTTCCATGCGAATACAACCGCAATCAAAAAATTGGCTGAATTTTCATGATTTTTTAAAGAAAAACACGCTTTTTAGTTAAATAATAACTTACCTTACAGATATCATTCAGAACTCTTCAACAAACACTATCCGCCCCTCCCCTCACAATCGCGTGCAACTATCCTTTTTAAAAAATTTAACTTCCTTGCATCGACGAAACATGATATTGCTAGTCATGTTTTTTGATATTGAGGTAACTATTATGCACTTAAATAAATTTATTATGGCTGCAGCTTCTTGTGCCTTGTTGGCAACCCCTGCCCTTGCAGTGGAATATCCAATTGGTGAACCACAAAAATGTGGTGGTTTGGAAATTGCAGCTGTTTACCTCCAACCTATCGAGATGGAACCAGAAGGCATTATGCTTGCTGCCGCCAAATCGGATGTCCATTTGGAAGCTGATATCCATGCGACAGAAGACAACAAAAACGGTTTGCCTGAAGGTTCATGGGCTCCTTATCTTCAAGTTTCTTACGAATTGACCAAGGAAGGTTCAAAAGAACCAATGAGCGGTCATTTCCACCCAATGGTTGCCAATGATGGTCCTCACTATGGTGAAAACATCAAGATGCAAGGCGCTGGTAAATATCACTTGAAATTTACTGTATTACCTCCATCAAAAGAATCGATGTTTGGTCGCCACGTTGATAAAGAAACAGGTGTTGCACCTTGGTTTGATAAGTGTGTCGTTGAATATGACTTCACTTATGCTGGTACAGGTAAAAAAGGCGGTTACTAATAATTCTCCACGAATGGGAATATCAAATTGATACATTCCTAAACAATAAAACATCAAATTATGTTTTATTGCTCGTTATAAAAGCGAGAATATTGGGTTAGGGTTTACTTTTGATGGTATGCCGTTACAAGTAAACCTATATAGCAGACCGGCCGGAATGACCTCTCCAGCCGGTCTGATTTTTAAAAGGCTAAGACTATGCGTATAATATTGGCTTTATTGTTATTTATCTTTCCTGCAATCGCAAATGCCGATTCATTATCACTCTACAATATTACGATTAAGGACGGTGTGTTTGATCCGCAATCAATAGAGGTTCCGGAAGGACAACGCTTTAAAATTTCCGTCAAAAATATTGGTAGCGGCCCTGCGGAATTTGAGAACCTATCCATGCGCGTTGAAAAAGTGCTTGGTCCTGGGGTTGAATCCTTTGTTGTTATTCATCCTTTAAAGGCAGGAAGTTATCATTTTATCGACGAATTTCATATGGATATGGCTGGTTTCGATATTGTGGTTAAATAGGATCGCGCAAAATGGGTGCACCTCTTTTTATTGTATGGCGTGAAAGTGTAGAAGCACTTCTTGTCATTGGTATTCTTTATACATGGCTACGTCGCGAAAACCTTTTGACGCTTAGAAACCGTCTTTGGATTGGTACCGGTTTAGGTCTATTGCTCGCAGGGCTTTTGGCTATTGCTTTTTGGGTTGCCGGTAATTGGTTTGCCGGGCCCGGTGGTGAATGGTTCTTTACTGCGATGATGGCTGTGGCAGCTTTGCTTATCATGCAGATGATTGTCTGGATGCACAGGCATGGTAGCGGCATGAAACATGTGTTGGAACAAGAAGCCGCACAAAGTCTGCAATCTTCCGGTGGGTTTGGCATTCTACTTCTGGCTATGATAGCTGTGGCGCGTGAAGGGTCTGAAACTGTTGTTTTTCTAGCCGGTGTTGGCGCGCAACAGAATGGTTCTTCACTTGGTATGTTCATTCTCGGCGGTGTTCTTGGTTTTATACTGGCACTTGCAACATTTTGGGCACTCCAGAAATTTTCAAAAATCATTCCTTGGAAATGGTTTTTCTTGGGAAGCGAATTTGTCTTGTTGCTGATAGGTGGTGGCCTTCTGGTTACAGCTTTTGATAAAGCTGCCGCTCAAATTTCTGCCTATGATTTGCCAGAATGGTTATATAGTTTTATGGACGATCCATTATGGAGCACCAGCTCGCTTATTCCTGATAATAGCACGCTGACAGGGTTGACGGGGTATCACGCGGAACCGTCATTCATGCAAGTTGCTGTATTGGTAATTTACTGGGTTGTTGCCATCGTTCTTTGTTCACGAAAGTCAAGAAAGAACGTTGTCGCCCACTCGTAACCACCAACGAAGAAACCAGACATCATGTCGCAGATAATCACCTCTTTTGTTTATAATCTTGGCGCTGTCATGCATCGCCACAAAAAGGTGATTCAATCCATCCAGTGGTGTGTTGTAGCCATATATCTGTTTTTGTTACTTGTGCCTGCTTTCATGCCATTGCCTCCAAGGCAAGCCCATATTCTGGACAATATTGTATTATTTGCCCAATTTGTTTTCTGGGGGATTTGGTGGCCATTTGTTATTCTATCTATGCTGGTTATGGGACGTTTCTGGTGCGGCGTATTTTGTCCGGAAGGCGCCCTTTCCGAATATACCAGCCGCA
The DNA here is from genome assembly GCA_945285915.1 of uncultured Bartonella sp. Classification (GTDB taxonomy): domain Bacteria; phylum Pseudomonadota; class Alphaproteobacteria; order Rhizobiales; family Rhizobiaceae; genus Bartonella. Next base: position 30,443 of record CALYQL010000013.1, on the reverse strand, counting down.
CAATAGGCAGAAATAAAACCATACCGCGTTGGTTAAAATGGCGTGGCTGGCCTGCCGTGGCTTTTGTCTTAACGACGTTATACGGGCAACTTATCAGCGTTTACGACTATGCAGAAGCTGCACTTCTTATACTCGGCGGCTCAACGGCTGCAGCCATGCTCGTCGGATATTTTTTCGGAAGAGGTACGCGCGTTTGGTGTCGGTATCTTTGTCCGGTAAATGGCGTCTTCAATCTTTTATCGCGTTTGGCACCCATTTCATTTAAAACCGATCAGGCAAAATGGTCTGAATTTCATGGTAGCCATCCAGAAAATCCCAATTGTCCGCCTATGATTAACATACACCAGCTTCACGGTGTTTCTGCTTGTCATATGTGCGCGCGCTGTGCCGGTTTTCGTGATGCCGTGGCATTAATGCCACGTTCCGTCAATGAAGAAGTGGTTGTTTATGGTGACGATAAAAGCAATAACCCATGGGAAACACGGTTATTACTATTTGGTATGATTGGTGTTGCCATTGGTGCATTTACTTGGACGGTAAGCCCTTGGTTTGTTGTCTTCAAACAAAAATTGGCCGATTGGTTGGTTGCCCATAATATTTTCTGGCCTCTTGATCCCACAGCACCATGGTGGATTTTGACCAATCACCCCGCCAATAATGATAGTTTCAATTGGCTCGATGGCTTTTGTGTTACCAGTTATATTTTGGGCAGTGGTTTGATTTACGGTATGTTTTTGTCAGCCGTGCTGTGGATCATTGCATCTATTATCAAAAAACCATCATTGTTTTCTCATTTGGCACAAGCATTCCTGCCGCTCGCGGCTGCAGGTTTATTTTTGGGTCTCACTGCAACAACAGTCAAATTGTTGATGTATGATGGAATTACATTCTGGTGGCTTTCTTACGCCCGCGCCATAATTCTGGGCGGAACTGCGATCTGGAGTCTCTATCTTGCTGCCCGTATCCTGAAAAATACGTCTTCAAGCCTTTTACAGAAATTGATAGCGTTTGTTTTATTCGCTTTCGCTACCACTCCAATCGTATATGCGTGGTGGTTGATGTTCTGGGGCTGGTAGATAAAAATCTAAAAAGCGCGATAATATCTCATAAAGATAGAGCGGCATATTCGGTGCTATTTGAATTTATCACTCAGTTACTCGATATATCGCCGCTATTTTTAAAAGATGATGCATTAAAGCCAATTTATTGTGCAACTAAATTATGCATTTAACAAGCAAGTGGTGCGTCAAACAACCAAGCACTGTGTTAAACAAACAAGCAGTTCGTTAAACAGATGCGTAATAACACCAACCACTTTTACCTATCGGTTTATTGGCCTAGCATTGTCTAATTGCCAGTTACCGTTTCTGTTTCCTCTTTATTGGCGGTAGACTGAACCTCGACAGTCATATCAAAAAGGTAACTCTCGTCATTGCGCCGGCTGATATAAACAAAAGTCGTTTCCTTCAAATGCTCGAATACCACGGAAGCAATTCGTTTGCGTATTTCTTCATCAATGCCGTCCATTATTTGATTGGCGACAATCCATTCTGGTTTGACAAGTAAAACCCGCGCAAAAGCCAGAGAACGGCGTTCCACATCATTAAGACGACGTTCCCAATCCACCTCCTCTTCGTCAAGAGCAGGAAAATATTCGCTAAGACCGGTTATTTCTAATGCCTGTTTAATTTCTTCATCTGTTGGTTTTACGTCTTTTGCGGGATAAAGCAGCACTTTGCGCAATGTGCCTGGCGGAATATAAGGAGCATCCGGCATATAATTTGGCAAAGACGCATTGGGCAATCCAACCGTACCTTCGCCCCAAGGCCACATACCAGCCAAGGCATTATAAAGGATTGTTTTATCGACATCTTGCGGCGCATAAATAAGGGTATTTTGCCCTTTCTTGATAAAAACATTCGCTGGTTTCATCGTAAGATGACCAGTTGCTGTTTGAATGCATAAATCATCGAAAGACATGGCATCTGCATCATTGTTTTTAACAATAATATGCCCCATTCGCAAATGATCGACACCATCCATTTGTACGACAGCCTGCCGAAAAGTTGCAACACGCAGCATCGTAGCACGCCAGTCAGCAAGAGCGCCGTAATTGTCAACAAACCACCTTAATGATTGGTGTGCCTGATTGAATGCCTGCACAGCTGCCTGCAAACCACCAAGGTCAATGCCACCGCCGAAATAGATTGGTGAGGCAATGATATAGGGCGCAACATTTGAGACCCAACCATAACCTGCGGTGATACCTGTCAATTTTGTGGTTGCAACAACAATGTGCCATATCGCATCAAGAACATTTTGGACGCGACCATCAAGATAATGTTTTTCATCACGTTCCGCCCCCATTAGGGTTATCGCATCAATAGAACGATTGGTATGCATCAATGCGGCACGCAAATCGGCCTCTCGGGCATAGCGGTTGGCATTTATTGTAACCAGATTTCTGGCAACAAACCATGTCAGAAAAGATGCCCCACTGACATAAAGCAATACGGCCCAGATCATATAACCGGGTAATGGGAAACTGTAGCCTGAAAAACTGAAAACAAAACCTGCTGTGGTGGACCATAAAGTTGGGATAAAAATAATGAGCGTAACACTCGCTTGCAGCAGATTTATTCCAAGATCTGCTGTCGATTCTGCCAAATGGCGCGCATCTTCATGCAATTTCTGATCTGGATTGACGCCAACTTCACCCGCCATTGTCAGCCTGAAAGCACGTTTAGGCTTCATCCATTGGCTAATAAGATCGTCCGTCAACCCCTCGCGCAACTTCATCTTGAGATATTGATTGAGGAAAGTTTGGATAATATTGAAGATCAGCAATACCAACGCTATGACAAAAAATACGCCAAGCTGGAAAATGAATTCGTGTAAATCCTTACGGCTAATCGCGTTCCAAAAATCTTTGGTCCATTCATTGATTTGTAGCTGTCCACGCCCAATCAGGATAATAAGAACAAGAATACCAATAAAGGTAGCGATCAACGTATTGCGCGTGTGGGACCGCCAAAAAGCAATATAAAGCAGCTTGGCCTGATGGTAAAAGCCAGTGTTTTTGACGACACCTTCCTGCAATAAACCCGGTGTTGCTTCAACTGGGTTTTCTGCCATAGTGCCGTTTTTATCACCGCCATCTTTGGCCATAACTTCCACCCCTATGCGACAATCACATTCTTACACCTTGATCCTGCCGCGATCATAATTTTATTTAGTGTCGGCAATCAAAATGGCAAAAGCAAGAACGTCTTGCAAATTTAATGTGAATAATACTTGCTTTTATTGATATGAACATATAATGAGGTGCATATCGATTTTTCGGTTGCGCGACTTTCTACCTTTGTGCAAAGCACTTTATACGAAACTCCCCTTTCAAAATTTCGATCTACCTCATGTCGACATATCACATATGTCGATTTCAATTATTTATTTAGGGAGTTTCCTATGTCTACTGGTACAGTTAAATGGTTTAATACAACAAAAGGTTTTGGCTTTATTCAACCTGATGATGGTGGCGCTGATGTGTTTGTGCATATTTCTGCTGTTGAACAATCAGGTATGCGCGCCCTTAACGAAGGTCAAAAAATTTCTTACGACATCGTTCAGGATCGTCGTTCAGGCAAATCAGCAGCAGGCAATCTCGCTGCTGCCTAATATTTCTGTTTCAATAAACCCAAAATCCGCTTTGTTGCCAAAATCTACTTTGTTGGATGCGTTTGTTGTAAAACACTAAAGCAGTTTGTTGACTGTTTCTGATATTTTAAGCCCCGTTCGTTTGAATGGGGCTTTTTCTATGGCATAAATTTTCGGTCAACATATTGCCATTTGTCGCTCAGCATATTGCCATTCCTTTCTTTCAGTTCACATAAAATATTTCCTCGTCTTGAACACCGCTTGATATCGGCGTGAAATTGCCTATAAATATCGCTAGACGGTTCCATCTTAAGATGTCTCTTAAGAGGAATAATAGGGAACACGGGAAAACTGACCCTTATCGGAGTTTTATCCGTGGCTGCCCCCGCAACTGTAGGCGCTAGCACCACATCTACGGGCAAAAGCCCAAGCCACTATATTTCATGGGAAGGTTGATGATGGTGTGTTTATCGCGAGCCAGGAGACCTGCCGTCAAAAAAGGGAAACGCCCTTGTTAGAAAGAAACCTAAAGCACGGTGGGTGCGAGGAGATTATTAATGCAGAATTCTACATTTGCCCGAAATGGCGCAAACAAACTTCAATTATGTTTGGAATATAGTGATCTATTGTTTTGCAATCCGCAAAACATTGATTTCTTGGTTTGCAATCCGCAAAACTTTAATTTTTCGGTTTGCAATTCGCAAAACACTAACTTTTTGGTTTGCAATTCGCAAACCGGTGATTTGACAGTTTTCAATGTGCAAAACAGCCAAGTCCTTAAGCACAATCAAGATAATTCAATCTGATTTCCCAAAAGATCATAAGATTTCCTGAAATATGCAATGGTCTTTTTAGGCGGCCCTTGTGCGCATAAGACAATTGCATCTCAATATAGAAGTTTGAAATAATGACTATGAAAAAATCCAAGCTTATTGCCAACGCATTTATCGCTATTTGCTTTTCTTTTGTCGCCTTACAATCGGTCACAGCAGAAGAAACACGTTACCCGTTAACATTAAAAAATTGCGGTCGCGACATTACCTTTACAAAAGCACCAACGCGCGTTGTTTCTGTTGGACAAAACACAACAGAAATATTGTATGCACTTGGTTTGGCAGACAAGGTAAAGGGAACGGCATTGTGGTATTCAGATGTATTGCTACAATTTTCGGCTGTTAACAAAACAGTCAAGGTGCTTTCACACGATGTACCAAGCTTTGAAAGTATAATTGCTGAAAAGCCTGATCTTGTTGCAAGCCATCAAGAATGGGTAATAGGACCGGCAGGTAGCTCTGCAACCTATGACCAATTCAACGAATTTGGTATTCCCGTATATACTGCACCCGCAGATTGCGTTGGGAAAGACAATATGGCCGGAAGTGATGGTTTACGCAGTAAGCCGTTTACAATGGACATGATCTATCAGGAGATTACAGAACTATCGGTCATTTTCAACGTGCCAGACCGCGGAAAAAAGCTTGTTCAGGAACTGAAAGATAGAGAACACGCCGCTATTGAAAAAGTGCAACGTTTGCCAAAAGGCAAGATTAGTGCAGTTTTCTGGTATTCAAGTGCCGATTTGGATATAGACCCCTATGTTGCCGGCAATCTTGGTGCTCCGGGTTATATCATGAACATTCTTGGTATTAATAACATTATTGAATCAAATTACGAATGGCCGACAGTTGGCTGGGAAACAATCGTCAAGAAAAATCCTACAATTATTGTGTTGGCAAAAATGGATAGACGCCGTTTTCCTGCCGATGACGTCGCGATAAAAGAACAATATTTGAAAAATGACCCCGTTACCAAATTATTGCCTGCGGTGGAAAATAATCGACTTGTCGTGATGGATGTCCAATCCATGAATACCACTATGCGAACAATCGACGGCATTGAAACGCTGGCAGATGCAATTGTCAAACTTGGGTTGGATAAATAGTGTCTGCTAAAGTATGCCGCACCATTTGCATTTTTCTGCTAGCAATATTTGTGTTGCTAGCAGCAATTGTTGCTGGTGCGGCAATTGGTGAAACCCCTATTCCGTTTTCCGACTTTCTAAAAACAATTGCCAATCAGCTTTGGCATGCGGGATATGATATTGATATTTTCAACAGCCGTGTCATCTGGCTGTGGCGCATCCCACGTGCTGTCGTTGGTGCCTGTTGTGGAGCAGGTCTTGCAATGTGTGGGGTTGCCCTACAAGCTTTGTTACGCAATCCATTAGCGGAGCCTTATCTTTTAGGAATATCGTCGGGAGCTGGAGCAGGTGCAGCTATGATTGTAGCATTCGGCTTTAGCGTTGGTGTTCTATCACTATCAACTGGCGCCTTATTCGGTGGGCTTTTGTCATTTCTGTTTGTAATCCTTCTTGCTTATTATTCTGGCCGAAATACTACCGCCATTATTCTGGCAGGTATCGCAAGTGCTATGTTATTTAACGCCCTATCCGCTTTGATCCTAATGATATTCACCCCTCTTGAAGGAAGAGCCAATATATTTTCATGGATGATTGGCAATTTATCCGGCGCAAGATGGAGTGACGCTTCTCTGGCTTTTCCAATAACTGTTTTGGCCTTTTTGATATTTTTGAGTTTTTCGCGTGTTCTCGACGCTTTTGTCTTCGGTTCTCGTTCGGCAAAATCATTGGGAATATCGGTTAAATATACCAGCATAATATTGATAACCACAGTTGCACTGCTAACAGCTGTTATGGTTTCCATCATGGGGACAATAAGTTTTGTTGGCCTTGTTGTGCCTCACGCTGCCCGATTAATTGTTGGAATAAAACATCAAAGACTCATTCCCGCTTCAGCCTTAATGGGGGCTTTATTTCTCATTGCTGCGGATATTATCTCTCGTATCATTATTCCTGGAATAGTTTTTCCGGTTGGTATTGTTACCGCTTTGATTGGCGCACCAATATTTGCAGTTTTGCTGCTAAGACAGAAAGGTCATTCATCGTGATTAGCGGCTCAAACCTGCATTTGGAAGTAAATGGCCATACAATCATTAAAGATGTCTCGTTACAGCTCAATGATAATGAAGTTTTAGGCATTATCGGCCCCAATGGTGCTGGTAAAAGCTCCCTACTTTCAATCTTCGCTGGTCTTGTAGAGCCAACAACGGGCACGGTGGAATTTAACGGGACCCCCTTTTCACAAATTAAAAGGCGTCAATTGGCGAAGATCATTGCTTACGTCGATCAACAAAGCGACACCTATGAAAACATCACGGTGTACCATGCAATAGAAATTGGCCGCCTCCCCCATAAAAAACTATTTTCTTTATGGTCGGATCAAGACGAACAAACACTTAAAGATGCCTTACAGAAAGTCAATTTGTCTGGTTTTGAAAACCGATTATGGAACAGCCTGTCGGGTGGTGAAAAACAACGTATCCATATCGCACGAGCGCTTGCACAAGAACCACAAACGCTTATTCTCGACGAGCCGACAAATCATTTGGATATTGGACATCAATTGGAAATTCTTGGTCTTGTCCGTAATCTTGGCCTGACCACAATGATCGCCTTGCATGACCTTAACCACGCGGCAATGTTTTGTGATAGAATTGTTGTTCTCAATAAAGGTCAAATTGTCACGATAGGAACACCAAAAGACGTGTTGACGAGCCAATTAATTGAAAAAATCTTTCATGCAAAGGCAATGATTACCGATTATGATGATGGTATTATATCAATACATTACAGACCATCATGTTTACTTAAAGAGGATAATAAAAAATGAAAAAATTTTTAGCGTTATTATTTATGATTTCATTTATTCCATTAGCTCATGCAGAAACCTATGAAGTAAAAATGCTTAATAGGGGAACCTCTGGAAGTATGGTTTTCGAGCCTGATTTTCTCGCTATAAAACCAGGTGATAGTATTAAGTTTATTGCCACACAGAAAAGTCATAATGCTGCAAGTATTGATGATATGATTCCGGAAGGCGCAACGCCTTTCAAAGGTAAAATTGATGAAGAATTGGAAGTAAAATTCGATAAGACCGGCTATTACGGCATTAAATGCATTCCCCATTATGCCATGGGCATGATAATGCTGGTAAAAGTTGGCGATGCTTCTTTGCCACAGTCCTATAGAGATCACAAACAGCCTGGTGTCGCCAAAAAACGCTTTGATGCCATTTATGAACGGATTGATAAACAACAGTAAGCGTTATTGCTACCACTCAACAAGAAATTGATTAGAGACTTCTTGCACTTTCAATGCGCTTGCGACATACCTTTTAATTGAAGGTAATAGATCTAAAACATTTGCCTATTGCTAGTATTATTTGAGGAGATGATATTATGGCTTTTATCGCCGAGACGCTTTCACGTATCAAGCCGTCTGCTACTATTGCTGTTGCACAAAAAGCACGTGACCTGAAAGCTGCAGGACGAGATGTTATTTCTCTTGGTGCCGGAGAACCGGATTTTGATACACCGGAGAATATAAAAAATGCTGCTATCGAGGCTATGCGTCGCGGTGAAACGAAATATACTCCAGTTGCTGGTATTCCTGAGTTACGCAAAGCAATAGTCGCCAAATTCAAACGTGAAAATAATCTGGATTACACAATAGACCAAATTATTGTTGGAACTGGCGGAAAACAGATATTGTTCAATGCCTTTATGGCATCCTTAGATAAAGGTGATGAAGTTATTATTCCTGCACCTTTTTGGGTAAGCTATCCAGAAATGGTTGCCGTGAATAATGGTACGCCGGTATTTGTCGATGCAAAGGCAGCATTTGACTACAAATTACAGCCAGAAGATCTCGAAGCGGCTATCACACCAAAAACAAAGTGGTTTATTTTCAATTCGCCAAGCAATCCATCCGGTGCTGCTTACAGCCATGATGAATTGAAGAAGTTAACAGATGTGTTGGTAAAATATCCTCATGTGCATATTTTGACGGATGATATGTACGAACACTTGACCTATGGTAACTTTAAATTTGCAACCCCAGCCGGTGTAGAGCCAAAGCTTTATGACAGAACATTGACTGTTAATGGTGTTTCAAAAGCTTACGCAATGACGGGTTGGCGTATTGGTTATGCTGGTGGTCCACGAGAACTTATTAAGGCTATGGAAACCATACAAAGCCAACAGACATCGGGCGCATGCTCTATTGCACAATGGGCAGCCGTGGAAGCATTGAATGGACCACAAGATTTTATTGCAAAGAACAAGGCAATATTTCAGGCACGCCGCGACCTCGTTGTTTCCATGTTGAATCAGGCTACCGGTATTGATTGTCCAACACCGGAAGGTGCGTTCTATGTTTATCCATCATGTGCCAAATTGATTGGTAAAAAGACACCTGAAGGCAAAGTCATCAATAATGATGAAGATTTTGTTTCTGAACTTTTGCAAGCAGAAGCTGTTGCTGTGGTTCACGGTAGTGCATTCGGTCTTGGACCAGCATTCAGAATTTCTTATGCAACATCTGAAAAACTGCTTGAAGAAGCTTGTTCACGTATTCAGCGTTTCTGTGCAAGCTTGAAATAAGTTGCAGTCAGAATACTAATCAACAAAACCGCCTTCATGGCGGTTTTTTGTTATTTAGCTTTAAAAATAATAACAAATGAAGTTTGTTTTTGTTTCATCACACAAAGAATAATAAATTCGATAATCAATAGATTTATCGTTTTCTATTTTGAATAAAATTTTAAATACCAAGATCATTGAACATATAATTCAATACATTTCAGATATTTTTATTTTTTTAATTTCAAGAACAATCAAGCAATCAACTATCCGTGTTTCAATTAATTAAAAAATACAATTGAAAGATAAACTATCTGTTCTTCCAGTTCATAAAATAACGATAGTAAGATATTGCCGATGCCTTAATCATCATAGCAATGCCATCGGCAGCTTTATAAAAGTAAAAACAAGCAAAAAAAAAGCCGGACAAATGTCCGGCTAAAGTTTGAAGGTATTCAGAGACTAAAGTCAATCTGATAAAACCTCCAGAGGGGAACACTCAAGAAACGCAATGGGAGGAGACGTCCTCTTGAGATGAGCTGGTTATGCATTTTTTTTAGGCATTAAACAATCAAATTTTAAGCAAGCCAGCCATGCACAATATGCATAGCTCACTATATTTTTTTTTAGAAATCTTCTTAAAAATTTAATTTTAATCTTAAATAACAAACACTTATTAAAAGTATTTTAAATGAGCTATGACTTGGAAGCATAGAAGCTACAACGCGATTTTTACATCTTAAATTTTCGAACAAAAATTAGACATACAATATGTACTAAAATGAAACATTTAGTCGTAAATATGTTAAATTATCCCACGGGATATGCGGCAATCATACCCCATATCGAATCGCTTAACCGCGATTAACACAGCTCTAACGCTTAAAACCCGATTGGACTTTGGAATTTCGCCATGGATAATTGTCTAAAACAGCTAATTTGGGATATGTGATACAAGAGGCTCAATATGACCAGTTTCTTGCTTTTGCAAAAATATAATCACGAAAAGCGTGCAATTTTGCCGAATTCTTCAACGCATCAGGATAACAGAAAAACGTATCAAATGATGGAATCTCAGTAACATCAGGAAATAGTTTAATCAGATTATCGCTTTCACTCACGATATAATCCGGCAAAACAGCAATACCGAGATTGTTAAGCGTTGCCTTCTTGATTGAGAGAACATTGTTTATCTGCAAAGTAGGAACACGAACAGAACCGTCGTTTCTTCCTGCTGATTCCAACCAATTCAACCCTGATAAATAACTTGGAACAGGCTCACCAAATGAAATAATACGGTGATCATCCAAATCCTCCAGCTCCGTAGGCTTACCATAATTGGCAATGTAACTTGCCGAGGCATAAACGTGCATATGAACCGTAAAGAGCCGACGTTGAATCAAATCAGGTTGCTGCGGCTGGCGTAATCGCAATGCGCAATCGGCATGGCGCATTGTTAAGTCAAGTTCCTCATCATCAAGCAATAGTTGAATTTGAATATCAGGATAGAGATTGAGAAATTCCGGCATTCTCGCAGCAAGCCACCCCGACCCCATGCCGAAAGTTGTCGTAACACAAAGATGTCCAGTAGGTTTTTCACGGCTTTCACTTAACTTGGAACGGACATTTTCAAGCTTCATCAGCACATCATGCGCGGTACGAAACAGAATCTCCCCCTGCTCCGTCATGATAAGTCCACGTGCATGGCGTTGAAATAAAGGAACTCCGACATCCTGTTCAAGAGCAGAAACCTGTCGTGAAATAGCCGATTGGGACATATGCAACGTTTGCGCTGCGTGGGTAAAAGACCCTGCTTCTGCCGCTGCATGGAAAATTCTTAATTTATCCCAATCCAAAGGCGCAGCCACGTCTCTCACTCCTCTTTATTCACCACTTGCTATTCTGTGGAATGATGCTTTTGGCAACACACCACAGAAAAATCAAATCAGAGCCATTTCAAACAATTCAACTCTGATAATATATCATACACCCGAAACGAGTTTATTTTTGCAACGTTCCCAAATCAAGAAAACGCTCGACTTCGAGTGCTGCCATACAGCCCCGACCAGCAGCCGTCACAGCCTGACGAAATGTATCATCAGCGACGTCACCTGCAGCAAAAACACCCTCAATACTTGTTGCCGTTGAATCGGGTGCTGTCCATAAATAGCCACCTGGTTTTTGCCGCAACTGCCCATTGAAAAGATCTACAGCCGGAGCATGGCCAATCGCAATAAAAATTCCTTGTGCTTCCAATAACATTTCATTACCGGAATTTACATCTTTCAGACGCGCACCTGTCACTGTAGCCCCCATAGGTGGCTTAGCTGGATTACCAACTATTTCTTCAACGACATGGTTCCAGATTACCTTTACATTTTCACGCGCCAGCAAGCGTTCCTGCATAATTTTTTCAGCGCGAAAAGCATCCCGTCGATGAACAACCGTTACCGATCTTGCCAAATGTGAAAGATAAAGTGCTTCCTCTACAGCTGTGTTACCACCACCCACGACAATCACGTCTTTTCCGCGATAGAAAAAGCCATCACATGTTGCGCAAGCAGAAACACCACCACCCATGAATGTCTGCTCACTTTCAAGACCAAGCCATCGTGCTTGCGCACCGGTTGCGATAATCAAAGCATCACACGTATATACAGCACCTGAATCCCCATAAAGCGTAAAAGGTCGCTTGGATAGATCAGCGCGTGTAATAATGTCATACACAAATTCCGTACCCATTTTTTCAGCTTGTTTCGCCATCTGGTCAACCAGCCATGGTCCTTGAACAGGTTCAATAAAACCGGGATAATTTTCTACCTCGTCGGTAATGGTCAACTGCCCCCCTTGTTGCAAGCCCGTTACAAGTACCGGCTTTAACATAGCGCGCGATGCATAAATTGCAGCCGTATAGCCTGCCGGCCCTGAACCAACAATAAGAACGGATGTATGGCGTTCAGACATAAGAGGAACCCTCTTTCCTATAATAGATAAATGGTCGGAAAATGTTATACATTTTATAGTGTTTAATCGAACTTATTGTGTTGGCCATGCTTTTTCAAGGCAATACGCAATACTGTTTACATTTATCTCGCAAGTAAGGGGTGGGATAACAAAGTTAAAGATTGTAAGGTGAAAAAAAGGTCATATAAGAGAAAAAGAATTGGTTTTTAAATAAGCTATTATTGTTCGGTTAGAGGTTCGCCATTTTTCGTTTTGTTAGCAATGTCTGTGCCCGTTTTGCGCTGATAATGGGTATTACCATGTTGTTGCCGGCTTTAGCTGATTTGCGCGCCGGAAACAGCGATTGGGTTGTCTTTATCCGTTCTGCCGCAACAACAATCATGCTTGCAACACTGATATTGCTTTCAACGCGCGGCGCTGTATGCAGGTTTTCAGCGCGTTTGGGGTTTTTACTGACCTTCTGTCTGTGGTTCACTGGTTGTTTTCTCGGGGCATTGCCGCTTTATTTTTCCCATTTGCCCATTTCATTGGCTGCGGCAGTATTTGAAGCCGTCTCAGGGATCACAACAACGGGCGCTACTGTTCTAACAGGGCTTGATTCTCTTCCGCGCGGCATATTGCTGTGGCGCTCGTTACTCTGCTGGATTGGTGGCATCGGGTTTATCGCTTTAGCACTACTATTATTGCCATCATTGCGCGTCGGTGGTGTTCGACTATTCAACATGGAATCGTCTGATCGATCGGAAAAGGTTCTTCCACGTGTCAATCAAATCGCCAACGGCATTATTATCGCCTATCTCGGACTAACACTTCTTTGTATGTTGTCTTATTTTGCAGTTGGCATGACAATGTTTGATGCCGTCAACCACGCCATGACAACAGTTGCCACGGCTGGTTTTTCAACCCATGATGCGTCACTTGGTTACTTTTCGCAAACACCATCCGTTTTAATTATTGCAACAATATTTATGTTGTTGTCGGCACTTCCCTTTATTTTATATGTAAAATTGGTTTTGCCAGAACGTTCCAAACGCTTGGCTGATCCACAGGTGGTTGTTTTTCTGGCAATCATTCTCATAGCAAGCTTTTCATTGGCAACCTGGTTACGCTTCCATTATGGTTTCAGCTTTCACCGCGCCTTTCTTGATGCCATTTTTCATTTTGTCTCGGTTATAACTACAACAGGTTACGTGGCAGAAGATTATCTTCTTTGGGGACCCTTTGCATTGGGCGTATTTTTTCTGGCATCTTTTATTGGCGGGTGTGCCGGTTCAACCTCTGGTGGTATAAAAATAAACCGGTTAATAATTTTATGGCGATTAACCAAAGTCAGTCTTACCCGCCTTTTATCCCCCAATACGGTTATGAAAGTGCGTTATGGCGGTTCTGATGTTTCAGGAGATATAGCGCAAACAGTGCTGTTATTTTTGTGTCTCTATATGACAACTTTGGTCATTGGCGCCATGTTGTTGGTCATTACTGGATTAGATTTTGTATCGGCTTTTACAGGCGCCCTTACGGCATTATCAAATGTTGGCCCGGGTTTTGGCGATACTATTGGTCCTGTCGGTAATTTTTCTACTGTTGGTGACTGGGCCTTGTGGATCTTAAGTTTTCTCATGCTCGCTGGTCGATTGGAAATTGTGACCGTTATTATTCTTTTTACACCAGCTTTCTGGAGAAAATAGTTTTAATGCGTGACGTTTTTATTTTCCGGTGATAGATCAAGACATCAACTGAACGAATACAAAGCAAAGTCTCATGCAAATCAAAGCCGACCTTGATTCAATCGACTGGAAAATCCTCAAAGAATTGCAAATCGACGGACGTATTACCAATGTTGAACTTGCTTCAAAGGTTGGTATATCGGCGCCCCCCTGTTTACGGCGCGTGAGAAGACTAGAGCAAGAAGGTATTATAAAAGGCTATCAAGCTATCCTGAATGGTGCAACAATTGGCCAGGATCTGGTAGCCTTTTGTTTTGTTGGCCTGCATCGGCAGTCCGAGGCAGATCTGCGCGGTTTTGCAGCCATGGCCTATCAATGGCCTCTTGTTAGAAAAGCTTGGATGGTTTCTGGCGAATCAGATTTTCTCTTGCATTGTGTTGCACCGGATTTAAAAAGTTTTCAGAGTTTTGTTATCGAACAACTGACCGCCGCTTCCAATGTTGGTTCAGTCAGAACAGCCTTAACAATCCGTCTTATTAAAGACGAACCGCCATTCATTTTATAAATTCTTGCTATAAGATCGTTGCAATTCTCATCGCTTCTCAACGCTTTTATTGAGCGTGTTTATTTTTGAGCATCTGCAAATAGTGCTTGATAAACCTCACCAATAGCACTTGCTTCTTTATCTAATGGAAAATTTGCCCGTACATGTTGCAAAGCTTTTTCTCCAGCCGCCATTGTCATGACCGGATCAGCCAAATAAGGTTCAATAGCAGCCGTTAATTGAGCGCCATCACCAGCTGGAACAACCGTGCCTGTTCCCTCACTTACAAGCTCACGATAAGCACCGGCATCACTGGCAACCACCGCCGTTTTAGATGCCATCGCCTCCAAAGGTGTTAAACCAAAACCTTCATTGCGCGACGGTGCGACATAAAGAGTGATCCGACGATACCAAACGCGTATATCATCCACCTCACCAAGAATAAGGATCCTGTCTTTAAGACCCGCTTTATCAATTTTTTGTCGCAGTTTCTGTTCAAATTCCTGATGTTCCGCAGTGGTTCGCCCTGTTATAATAGCCGTCCAATCAGGATAATTTGGTAAAAGAGAAATCATTGCATCAACAAACAAGTCAGTGCCTTTTTGATGCCGGACACGACCAAAGCAGCCAATTGCAAATTTGCCGGGAAGTTTGGTAGCAGCATATGTATCGTCAGCAACAGCAGGCGGCGTAAACCGTTCCAAATCAATGCCATGCATAATGACCTGATAAGGAACTTCCAAAAAAGCTCCAGAACGGGCGCTGGTTGCAATGACCTTATCCATGTGTCTGATAAGCCATTTGGTGAATGGCTTGTGATGGCGCTGAGCAGCTGATGTAAAAATAAGCCGTATTTTCATACGCAAAATATCACGCATGAAAATGCCGGCAATCATTTCAACATTACGCCGTGCATGCCAAATTCTAAATGGTCGATTTTCAGGTTTTTTCCAAAGGCCAAACAAGCTACCAAATCCGATAGAAGGTAGTGTATCAGGCAAACCTGGACCTAAGGTCGATATGCGTAAACCCTTTTTTCTTTGTAGAGGAATAAGCTGCACAATAGTAGAAGTAACACCCGATAGGCGTTTCTTAAAGTTTGGTGCAATGATTTCTGTATCCTCTAAGGGCACACGCATAGCTAAACCAATCAAATAAATTCTATTGCGATAATCTCGTAGCCACGAGCTCCACCGGGTGCATTCACCTCGATAGAGTCACCTTTCTGTTTACCAATCAAAGCACGTGCTATAGGTGAGGAAATAGATATTTTGCCTTTCTTGACATCTGCTTCCTGATCGCCAACGATCTGATAGGTTTTTTCTTCTTCGGTATCTTCATCAACCAGCTTGACTGTTGCACCGAACTTTACCTTGTCACCCGACATTTTTGCCACATCAATGACTTCTGCACGTGTTACATAGTCCTCAAGTTCATTGATACGGCCTTCATTGTGACTTTGTGCTTCTTTTGCGGCATGGTATTCTGCGTTTTCAGAAAGATCGCCATGTGCGCGTGCTTCTGCTATCGCCTCAATGATACGTGGACGCTCGTCTTGCTGACGCCAACGAAGCTCTTCCTTGAGCTGAGCGTATCCTGCTGTCGTCATCGGATATTTTTCCATAGTCGTATCCTTTCCTTCCCTGCTGCATTTTTTAGAAGCATAAAAATAAACGGCCTCTAGGACTGCTCCCAGAACCCGTCTTATATGTTACCATATATCATATTAGCAAAATTTTTCACTCAAAATTTTATTTTCCCGATATTCACATGCGAATTATTAACAAGGTCAGATAACAGAATATCTCCGAATGATACAAAGTTTAATGGTAATAACGCATGGAACACTTTCGTTTTTTGTGACTTTTGCTTAATAACTCTCTATAGGGTCTATAGAAATGTTTATCTTGAGGAAACAATGAAAAAAATTCTGGGTTCCTTGCTGTTTGGCTCGTTCCTATTGGCCTCGACAGCATCAAACGCGGCGCAAGCTATAGCAACCGCCAAGATTAATTTCCGGGAAGGCCCGGGAACAAACTATGCCCTGCGTGGCACGATAGAAGCTGGTCAAGTAGTGGAAGTGCAGTCATGCCGCGGAAGTTGGTGCCAAATCAGTTATAATGTCCGCACTGGTTGGGCTGCGGCGCGCTATTTTGCTTTTAGTACCAGTGAAGTATTGTATAATACTTATAAGAGTCCTTCCGAGGTTTTAAAAAGCAGTGCAAGTAGTACTAAAGACAATACAGCCAAAACAACCACGGCAAAACCAAAGGCGACTACCCCGGTAAAAAAGACTACAAAAACCACAGCAAAAACCAATAGTGGTTCCGCGCCGGTTTATGCGGACTATCCAGAAGAACCAAGCTATTCAACTACCCAGACATATCCAACCTACTCACAGTCCACTATTGTTAGCGGTGGTGGATATTATTACGATGACGATTATGATGATTCACGTCGTTATCGCCAATATCGTGATAGATCACCACGTTGGGACGGACATAACCGTCCGCCACCGCCGCCACCTCCGCGTGGTTGGAACGATGATAGACGTGATCGTTGGGATAACAACCGGCGTGATCGGTGGGATAATGACAGACGCGACCGTTGGGATGATGATAGAAATCGCCGGACAGATAAGCATGACCGCAAAAAACATTCCAAGCCTGAACCACAAATGCCATCTCCACCAACGAGACCAGAGCCGCAGCACAAAAACGAGCCGCAATATAGACCTCAACAGGAGATGCCGTCACCACCAGTACGGTCAGAAGCCCCTACTAGACATGAACGGGAGGCGCCACCACAGCCGGTAAGACATGAGCCTGAGCCGAGGCATGAAGCACCGATGCCATCTCCGGGAGATATGCCTTCACCAAGTGAACAGCATGCATCTGCACCGCAGCCTGCCCCTGAGCCACGACATGAGCCGGAGCAAAAACACGAGGCTGAAATGCCATCTCCAGGGGACATGCCATCACCTAGTGCGCCATCAAATTCCAATAATGATGGTGGAGATTCTGGTATGCCATCACCAGGTGATATGCCTTCACCAGGAGGCAATTGATATTTTGTGAAATTGCTGCCTGCCTTAATTCGTAAAAGGTGCCTTGTTCCTTAAAAGGCATGGTTTTCAACTTTGATGACCTTGGAAACACGGCAAAAGCATTAAAATGGAAATATAAACGATCTGACTGGTTTCATTATCAGTCAGATTTTTTGTTTATTCGTAAATTTCTTTAGAGAAAATTACATTTATCTAATTAACTTGCTGAAATTCGTTGTTTATACGGTGTTTTCAGAGAATTTCCTCTTTCAATTTATTTCATATATCCCATATAATGGGCTATGACAGTCACCAAAAAAAAGCGTTCTGAGAAAACTTCGGCAACTGGCTTTTCGGAAGCCCCACAAATGCCTTTAGATGGTATTCCATTAACCGGAACTATTGCAGATTGGGCGGAAAGCATTGGCAAAGAGGCCGAAAAAGCCGCGAAAAAGCCCCAAAAGCTTAAATCACAAGAGTTGAAGCCGCAGCAATCCAAGTCAAAGTCGCATACAGCAAAGTCACAGCAACCTGCATCACAGGCAAAAAAATCTGCTAGAACGTCGAGGGGTACATCAATTGGTGCTGCAGCAACCGCAAAACAACGCGCTGCAGCCGGCCTTAACCCTGTAGCGGGGCTTGATGTCGGACTGGAGGATGCACCCTCCATATTACCAAGCGGCGCAACCGCAACGGTCGAGGCACTTTCTGCTTTGATTGCGTCAGGAAACCCACTTTTCAAGAATGGTAAACTTTGGACACCGCATCGTCCCGTGCGCCCTCAAAAATCGGAAGGTGGCATTCCATTTAAAATGGAAACACCGTTTTTGCCGTCTGGTGACCAGCCAACAGCTATAAAAGACCTTGTAGAAGGAATAAAAAGTGGCGATCGTACACAAGTTTTATTGGGTGTGACGGGTTCTGGTAAAACTTATACGATGGCGAAAGTTATCGAAGAAACGCAAAGACCTGCTCTGATCCTTGCGCCAAACAAGACATTGGCTGCACAGCTTTATGGCGAGTTCAAGAGCTTTTTCCCAAATAATGCTGTCGAATATTTCGTATCCTATTACGATTATTATCAACCTGAAGCCTATGTCCCAAGATCAGATACTTATATAGAAAAAGAATCATCGATCAATGAACAGATTGATCGCATGCGACACGCAGCGACCCGTGCTGTTCTTGAACGTGATGATGTGATTATTGTGGCCTCTGTCTCGTGTATCTATGGTATTGGTTCGGTAGAAACTTATACTGCCATGACATTCCAGATGCAGGTTGGAGATAAGCTTGACCAACGCCAGTTGTTGGCTGATCTGGTAGCGCAGCAATATCGCCGTCAAGATATCAACTTTGTGCGTGGTTCATTCCGTGTTCGCGGAGATACAATAGAAATCTTTCCCGCCCACTTGGAAGACCGCGCATGGCGCATTTCCTTATTTGGTGATGAGATTGATACAATCACGGAATTTGACCCTCTGACAGGTAAAAAGACGGGTGATTTGAAATCCGTTAAAATTTACGCAAACTCACACTATGTCACGCCACGCCCTACCCTGAATCAGGCAATCAAATCCATCAAAGCCGAATTGCGTGACAGACTTGATGAACTTAATCGCGCTGGACGTTTACTAGAAGCCCAAAGGTTGGAACAACGCACAACTTTCGATCTCGAAATGTTAGAAGCAACGGGTAGCTGTGCCGGCATTGAAAATTATTCTCGTTATCTTACAGGCAGACAACCGGGTGAACCACCACCCACCATGTTCGAATATATTCCCGACAATGCCATTATTTTCACCGATGAAAGTCACGTGACGATTCCGCAAATCGGTGGAATGTATCGCGGCGATTTCCGTCGTAAGGCAACATTGGCCGAATATGGGTTCCGTTTGCCATCATGTATGGATAATCGACCTTTGCGTTTTGAGGAATGGGACGCGATGCGTCCTCAAACCATCACAGTATCAGCCACCCCTGGTGCATGGGAAATGGAACAAGCTGGCGGTGTCTTTGCCGAACAGGTTATTCGTCCAACTGGACTTATCGATCCACCGGTGGAAATTCGTCCTGCGCATAATCAGGTTGATGATGTTTTGGGAGAAATTCGTAAAACCGCACAACAAGGTTATAGAAGTCTTGTCACTGTTCTCACCAAACGCATGGCAGAAGATTTGACCGAATATCTTCATGAACAAGGTGTGCGGGTTCGTTATATGCATTCCGATATTGATACATTGGAACGCATTGAAATTATCCGTGACTTACGACTTGGTGCATTTGATGTTCTAGTTGGTATCAACTTGCTGCGTGAAGGGTTGGATATTCCTGAATGTGGTTTCGTGGCAATTCTCGATGCCGATAAAGAAGGTTTCTTACGCTCTGAAACGTCCCTTATCCAGACAATAGGGCGTGCCGCACGTAACGTGGATGGCCGTGTTATATTATACGCCGACAACAAAACTGGTTCTATGGAACGGGCGTTGGCCGAAACATCACGCCGTCGCGAAAAACAGCAAGCCTATAATATTGAACATCATATCACGCCATCAAGTGTGAAAAAGAATATCTCAGATATTCTTGATTCAGTTTACGAACGTGATCATGTGCGGGCGGATATTTCCGAATTTGCAAATGACGGAAATATGGTTGGTAATAATCTTACCACCCATATTCAACATCTTGAAAAACTCATGCGCGATGCTGCTGCCGATCTCGACTTTGAGGAAGCAGCACGGTTGCGCGACGAAATCAAGCGTTTACAACAAACGGAATTGGCTATTTCCGATGATCCGTTAACCCGCAATGTTGAGAAAACAATTGAGGATAGCGTCAAAAAGGGTAAAGGCCTATTTGCTAAACCTGATCTAGATCATATGGGCCCCAATATGGACGTCGGCATTTTACGTAATGACGCAACATCTGGAAAATTCCGTAAAAATACCTTGGACGAAATGACAGTCAAACGGACAGAAATTCCAGCAGGTAACGATGCAAAGCCGGTCAAACGTGAACGTATCGGTATTGGTTCGTTTGAAGATCCAGTAGAAGTTGCCCGCAAGCGCCGTCGCCCGGGAAAAACAGGAAGACCTGGTCGGTAACTTACAAATTGTCTTCTTTTCAACAAAAATAGCGTGCAATAATCGTCAGCAATGCAGCTCTTAATAAGCCTTACACGGAATCCTTATCAGCTTGGGTGTTAAGATGGGCTGCATTCACTGGCGATAGACTTTATAGATTGAATGTTAAGCGTTCATTACATGAAAAATGAAATATAACGGATTTTCTATTGCGAGTTATATTTGAAATTGACAGTTTTTTGCAATTCACACCCAATGCCTGTCTTTGTAGCTCTAAGCGCCTAACAACAAGAAAAATATAATATTTTGCCGGTAAAGAATAGAAAAAATAGCTATTTTTTGACAATCTAACAGAATTTTATACGTTTATATTTCTACTCTTTTTAGCAATAAGTCTCGCTAGTAGAAATATTTAAAACAATCTATTCGGTATTTTTTAAATAAATAAAAGAATTTCAACAAGAAAAGACTTGCCAAATTCTTGTTTTTAAAGCAATCTCACCTCGTTCGGGCATTTTACGAACATTGGAAGACCATTAACAGGCGCGCCATGACCGCTATAAGTCTTGGGCCGGTGAAAACTGGTAAATAGAGTGCTTTCCAGACTTCAAGAACTGCCTGCATAGTGCCGTTTTGCGTATGGTGCGTAAGGCGGTTTTTTAAAAAATTAAACCTGATTTTCAGGTGGACTACAAGGAAACATTCTATGGCTCAGACCGGTGAAGTAAAGTTTTTCAACAATGACAAGGGTTTTGGTTTCATTAAGCCTGATGATGGCGGCGCAGATATATTTGTCCATATTTCAGCCGTTCAAGCTTCTGGTCTTACAGGTCTTAATGATGCACAAAAAGTTTCATTCGACACAGAACCTGATCGTCGTGGCAAAGGCCCGAAAGCTGTAAACATTACCGTTATCGGCTAATAGCTAATTCCTTTTAGAGTTTTTGAAAAACCGGATCGATTGATCCGGTTTTTTATTACACATGAATATATAATGTGATCAAAAAAGCTTATTAAGTTGGTGTTTACTATATTAATATGACTATATCATTCAGGTTGCGTTCATCTTTCAACTAATAGAATTGTTGTCATGAAACAAATCCAAAGGAGTTGCGCCATGAATAAATTGATCAAAATAATGGTGCTTTCAACGATCTCTGCGATGACAGTTGCTGCACCATTGGCAACAGCATCAGCACATGATCATTGGGACGGGCCAGGCCCACGTCACTGGGGTGGTCCAGGGCCACGTTATTGGGACGGTCCACGTTACCGTGACCATCATCACCATCATCACGGCAGCGGTAGAGCTGTTACAGCTGGTGTTGTTGGTTTGGCTGCAGGTGCTATTATTGGTAGCGCTTTGTCTCAACCATCACAGCCACAGGTCATCTATCAGGCACCACCACCAGCTTATTACCCGCCAGCTCCCGCCTATTATCCATCAGGCCCAACTGCCTATAAGCCGGTTTATCAACCGTGGACACCAGCATGGCATTCGTATTGCTCAAGCAAATACCGGTCATTCAATCCACGCACAGGAACCTATCGCGGTGTTGATGGATTAGACCATTTCTGTAACTAAGTTCTACAGTTGAATTTAATAGATAATATCGTTTCCGGTTTTGTACCGGAAACGATTTTTTATATGACGCATCAAGTCAAATCTGTGCACGACATTAAGTTCAATCTATGAACCAATAAGACATATCAATTTCTGTCAGTTTGACAGATGACAATCATAACCCTTGTAAAAACTGGTTATATAACCGCTCTTCGCCAATAGTGCTCATCGGTCCATGACCACTGATAAATGTCACATCATCCCCCAATGTCAGAACTTTTTCTTTTAATGAGCGCATAAGATCTTCATGCGAACAAAACGGAAAATCTGTTCTACCAATTGAATTATGAAATAACACATCCCCAACAATAGCCAATCGGGCTTCATTATTAAAATAGATAACATGTCCCGGTGCGTGCCCCGGTGTGTGATAGACACGGAAAATATGCTCACCAAAAGTAACAATATCGCCCTCTTCAAGCCATTGATCTGGCACACAATTTCGCACATCAGGAAGACGGTAATCGGCAGCTTTGATAGTTAGACTATCCATAAGTGGTTTATCAGCGTGATGCGACCCTAAAATCGGTACATTAAGTGCTTCTTTTGCTTGCATTGCAGCGCCGGCGTGATCGACATGGGCGTGCGTTATCCAAATCGCTTCAATTGTTATGCCATTATCTTCAATGGCCTTGGCAATCACCGGCCATTCTCCACCGGGATCAATCAAAACACCAACTTTACTTTCACTATCATAAAGAAGGGTGCAATTCTGTTGAAACGGCGTAACAGGTATAATTTCTGCGGCCAACTTACCCATCAAATCCTCCTTGTGATTTCTATGAGTGTACATGTGCTTTTTACGGCTAAGCCTTATTTTCTCTATGCCTCGTTATGTTATCAAAATAAATGACAGTATTTTTGGCAACTTATTCAACTTAACAGATAAAGCAGAACGGGAAACAAGACAACATCACTCGACAGTGCCACATTCTTTCGATAAACTTTATTGCATAATAGGCTTTTTTAAAATGATGACAGAACAAATCAAAAATT
This sequence comes from uncultured Bartonella sp., assembly GCA_945285915.1. Taxonomy (GTDB): domain Bacteria; phylum Pseudomonadota; class Alphaproteobacteria; order Rhizobiales; family Rhizobiaceae; genus Bartonella. Next base: position 7,366 of record CALYQL010000013.1, on the reverse strand, counting down.
TTTCAGATGATGCTCCGCATTTATTGGTAATCGATGATGACACACGTATTCGTAGTTTATTATCGCAATTTCTTGTCCAAAATGGTTTTCGCGTTTCTGTAGCCGCCAGTGCAGATGAAGCGCGCCGAAAACTTTTAGGTTTAGATTTCGATTTGTTGATTATAGATGTGATGATGCCGGGAGAAAATGGAATATCCCTAACTCGATCGCTTCGTGAAACAAAATCGGTTCCTATACTAATGTTGACCGCCTTGTCGGAAACAGACAACCGCATTGATGGCTTAGAAGCTGGTGCTGATGATTATCTACCAAAGCCATTTGACCCGAGAGAGCTCCTTTTGCGGGTTAATGCGATTTTGCGACGTGGTATGCCTGCGAGCCAAAATAAAATCGAACAGGTTGTTTTTGGCCCCTATACTTTTTCAATTTCCAAACGCGAATTAAAAAATGCTGGAGAAGTCATCAAGCTCACAGACCGCGAGCAAGAAATAATGATTATTTTTGCAACACATGCTGGAATAACCATCCCACGCCATGAACTTGCTACCGGTGAAGGTGACGTTGGGGAACGCACGATTGATGTGCAAATCAACCGTTTACGGCGAAAAATAGAAAAAGATCCTGCCAATCCTGTCTGGTTACAGACAGTGCGTGGTATTGGCTATAAACTGTCAATCGAATAGGATGAGAAATGGCCGCGCCAATTAAAAGTTTCGCACATTGGCTGGCAAATAGAATGCCAAAGCGCTTATATGCGCGGTCTTTGATTATCATTATTGCACCAATGGTATTGCTGCAATCGGTTATCGCCTATGTTTTTATGGAACGTCATTGGCAAATGGTCACCGAGCGCTTATCAACGGCTGTGGTCCATGACATATCGGCGATCATTGATATTCTTGAAACCTACCCGCAAGATGACAATTATGAAAAAATAACCCGTATTGCTCAACAACGTATGGGATTAAATATTTCTATTCTTCCACCTGATCCCTTACCTCCTCCTGGCCCTAAGCCTTTCTTTGCCATTCTGGACTATTTTTTGAGTGAGGAAATCACACGACAAATCAACAGACCATTTTGGATTGATACGGTTGGTGATTCTGACCTTGTTGAAATAAGAATACGCCTTGATAATAGCGTTTTGAGAGTGTTTGCCATGCGCTCGCAAGCCTATGCATCCAATACTGGAATATTCTTAAGCTGGATGATTGGTACGGCACTTGTATTGCTGATTATCGCTATTTTCTTTTTACGCAACCAAATTAAACCTATCCAGCAATTGGCTGCAGCGGCTGACAGTTTTGGACGTGGACGACCGCTACCTGAAGATTTTCATCCACGTGGCGCTGAAGAAGTACGCTTGGCTGGCACTGCATTTCTTCGTATGCGCAAAAGAATTGAACGGCAGATTGAACAACGAACAATGATGCTTTCGGGCGTCAGCCATGATTTGCGAACGATTTTGACACGCTTCAAGCTTCAACTTGCGCTTGCTGGTGGCAGTTTCGATACAACACCACTGGAACAGGATATTTCAGATATGCAAAATATGCTGGAAGGCTATCTTGCCTTTGCACGTGGTGAAGGTCCTGAAGAATCTGGAGATCTTGACCTAGAGGCATTGATGCAAAAATTGTCGTCTGATGCCCAATTGCGCAAGCGTGGTTTCTCGTTTCACATTGAGGGGTCTTCTCATGTTCAACTGAAACCGAAAGCCTTTTCACGCCTTATCGGCAACCTTGTATCGAACGGCTTTCGTTATGCTAAAAAAGTTGAAGTTAATATTCTGCATACTGAGGATGAACTTGTCATAACGGTTGATGATGATGGTCCCGGTATACCCGTTAATATGCGAGAAGAGGTCTTTAAGCCTTTCTTCCGTTTGGACGAAGCCAGAAATCAAGACGCAAGCGGCACTGGTTTGGGGCTTTCGATTGCACAAGACATTGCACGCAGTCATGGCGGCAATATTACTTTGGACGATAGTCCTCTTGGGGGACTTCGCGTAAAGGTGGAAGTGCCGCTTTAATGGAACCTTCTATCGCCAAATAACGTTTCGCTTTTAAGATTGATGAATTCCTGAAAACCTTTGTTTTTATTTGAATAAAGGCTGTTCAGATATTTAATGTTTTAAAGGAGAAACATAATGCCTGCACGTTCAAAAGTACAACAGCAAGCAGCCGGCGCCGCCCTTTCAGCGAAACGGGGCAAGACACCAGTTAATGCGCTTAAAGGTGCTTCTAAGAAAATGGAACAATCCATGACAGAAAAAGAGTTGAAAGATCTCGCCTCAACGAAACGTTCAACTCTTCCCGATAATAAAAAATAACCTATTGGTTCGGTATAGGCATACTACCGTCAAATGGATCAAAACATACGTGCGCCGATTGGCACGTCTTTTGTCGGCGCTAGAAGCACCACATTGCCATCTTGATCGGGAACGCCAAGTGTTAGCACCTCAGACATGAATGGGCCAATTTGGCGTGGCGGAAAGTTGACCACCGCAATGACTTCACGTCCAACAAGTTCATTGAGATCATAATGCACTGTTATCTGCGCAGACGAACTCTTAACGCCAATATCTCCGCCAAAATCTATTTTCAGTTTATAGGCAGGCTTGCGTGCCTCGGGAAAAGCCTTAGCTTCAACGATTTTACCAACACGAATATCTACTTTCAAAAAATCATCGAATGCTATCTCGGACATTTCAAGTCCTCCTTAGAAATCAGGCATTTCCCATTGTTTCAAAAAGCGAATATTGCAAAGAATGTGCTGCAGACACAGAAGACCAGGCGACCATCTGGAAAGCGCTATAATAGGTTTCACAAATCTCCAATGCGTTGACCAACAGGGTTTCAACCTGCGCATCAGAAGGATGTAATCCACCAGAAAGCAACAGGGCCTGCCGATAAATGACAGAACCGCAGTCTTCCCAAAAATCGAAATGACCCATAAGCAGTTTTTCATTGATAGAAAGAAGCAAACGGCGAATTTCTTCTTGCCGTCTTTTTGAAGCCGTCATGTCAAAGGCACAAGACAGATGCAAAGCTTCCTGCGCTTCCATCCAAGAAAACGCGATATGATAATTTGTCCAGCGTCCTTCAACACTAACTGTTATTTCATCTTTCGCTGTTCTCTCAAAAGACCAATCATGTATATCCGCAACCTGCTCGATCAGATCGACAGGGTGTGATTTTCTTTCCGTATTGCCGAAGGCAAGCCTCATTTTATTCCCCAACTCCTAATAATGCTCTTTAAGTGCCAATGCAGAACCCCACCACAGCGTTTACCACTATGGTCAAAATTAATCGCATTAAACTGAAAACGCATAAACACGAACGGCACAGCTTAAATGAAAACATAATCAGGCTTTTTACAAATACAAACCTTAGCCCGAATACGAATCATCTTGTGTTTTCAGTGTATTGATCTAGAGTCAGAGTGCTAGCCCCCCTGTTCTAAAAAACTGTTTAAGAATAAAAAAACGGATCGAAAATAGATTCACGATCCGTTGTAACAGACTCTGTCTTAAGCATTTTTCTGACTTATTCACAGCCACGAAAAATTGGGGATTATTTTTGAGCTTTATCCGAAGAACCACCCGAATGTGTCACTTGAGATGATGCACCAGCTTTATTCTCTACAGCATCAAGGCGTTTTTTTAACTCTTCAACTTCGGTTCTTGCTTTGGTTGCAATCTCTTTTACAACCTCGAACTCTTCTCTTTGCACAACGTCCATCTTATTCAAAATACGTTCAGCCTGAGCACGAAAAGCTGTTTCGGCCTCCTTACGCATTCCTTGCGCAGCACCTGCCGCGTCGGTCATCAGTTTTGCAAGTTCATCAAGAACACGGTTAGGTCCGTTACTCATTTCGCTTATCCTTTTTCAATATCGTTCGAGTTTCATTATATAGAACATTTTTTCAAAAGTTGGATAGCTGCTTTTGGTTGCAATATAAGATCCATGCTATTTTTTTATAAATATCGCCCGCATTACCCTGCATTATTGTTCTATTGCTCCAGCATCACCCTCATATCACCCTAGCATTCAAATTATATGATACCGGCAAAATTCCACGGCTTTACAAATCTTTGACATGGTTTCTTTCTCGCCAACAATTATAATCAAGATCGTTAACAATAAGCTCAGGCAAAAATGCTATTCAATCTTGATAATTGATAAAACTGTGACTTGACCATGGAACCGTCCTCAGCCATCTTTGCTGAAAAATAGGAAAAATATTCAACAATGAACGATTTACCCATTTGTCCTGCTATCGCCTTTCCAGATTTTTTAAATCCTGTAATTGTAAACATTGGTCCAATAGCACTTCACTGGTACGGGCTGGGATATGTTGTTGGTATCCTGTTTGCATGGTGGTATGGTACAGTTTTATTAAATAACAAATCTCTCTGGCATAATGAAACGCCTCCCATGACAACACAAAAACTGGGAGATTTTGTTGTTTGGGCGGCAATGGGGGTTGTCATCGGCGGACGCCTCGGACAGGTGTTGTTTTGGGATCCGCAATATTATTTTTCTCACCCCGCGGAAATAATTGCCGTTTGGGACGGCGGTATGGCCTTTCACGGTGGTCTTATCGGCACAATCATAGCAATGGTCTGGTTTGCGTTGAAAAACCGCATTGGTATCTGGACCACATTTGACACGATTGCAGCCGGCGTACCGGTAGGTTTGGGTGTTGTTAGAATATGTAATTTTATCAATCAGGAATTATGGGGCAATATAACCAATGTTGCTTGGGCTGTATGTTTCTCGCGCGATCCGGATTACCTGCCCCGCCACCCAAGCCAATTATACGAAGCACTCATGGAAGGTGTCATTCTATTCATTGTGCTTGCGGTTTTGATTTTCGCATTCAAGGCATTGCGCAAACCAGGAATTGTGTCTGGTACATTTATTATGGGCTATGGCATTGCCCGTATGGTTTCCGAACTGTTCAGGGTTCCAGAAGAAGATCCGCTATGGTTCAAGAATATATTTGATAACACAGGTTTTACCTATGGTATGGCTTTGTCGCTACCAATGGTCATTTTTGGCATTTACGCTATCAGCCGTGCAATCAGAAATAAAAATATTTAACAATGGCTGAGAAATGCCCCATGTCCGATCTGGAAGCAAGAATTCGTCAAATTATCAAGCTTCAGGGACCTATCACGGTCAGTCAATATATGATGCTGGCACTTGGTGATCCCAAAGATGGCTATTATCAAACAAAAAAACCGTTTGGACGTGAGGGCGATTTTATAACAGCACCAGAAGTCAGCCAGATGTTTGGTGAGCTTATCGGTATTTGGGTGATTAATAGTTGGATTTCGCTCAAACAACCAAAGGACTTTATCCTATGTGAAATGGGACCTGGCCGCGGCACATTGATGGATGATGTTTTAAGAACGATCAAAAAGCTTGCGCCTGATTGTTTGAATGCCGCCGAGGTTAATTTGATAGAAACCAGCCAACGTCTTATCGAAGAACAGAAGATCAAGCTCACGCATCATCAGATTTCGATAAAATGGTTTTCTGCCTTTTCCAATATTCAAAATAAACCAATCATATTGTTTGCTAATGAATTGCTGGATGCATTGCCCATTAATCAATTTGTAAAACTTGATGGCAAATGGCATGAGCGTTTAATCACGATTGGTCATGATGATACATTCGCTTTTGTTCTCGGCGGAAACCAATTGGATGACCAAGCACTTCCAGCCAAATACCATTCTTTGCCTGATGAAAGTATTTTCGAGTTTTCACCAATCCGTAATCATCTTGTTGAAGAGATCGCCCAATATATTGCTAAAAATCGTGGTACTGGCCTAATCATCGACTATGGTTCTGATGGTCTTCCCTATGGCGACACACTGCAAGCCCTTTCGCACCACCAATATAAAAATATTTTTGAAGCCCCTGGCCATCATGACCTTACAAGCCATGTTGACTTTTCATCATTAAAAGTCATTGCCGAACAACAAAATTGCCAAACCGCAATTTTAGAACAAGGTGAATTTTTGATACGCATGGGGCTTCTTGAACGTGCTGGTCAATTAGGCCATGGTAAAACCGTGGATGTGCAAAATGACATAGAAACGCAGGTTAACCGACTGGCAGCCCCAGACCAAATGGGGAAACTCTTTAAAATATTTGCGTTAAGTGACAAAACCACTGGTATAGATCCGGTATTTTATAACAACACATAATGCGGAAATTTCGGGTCAAGTTGCAATTCAACCGAGCATAACAAGGCGATTATAGGATTTATTATGACATATGCTGCTTCACCGGTTTTTTCGTCAGAACTGTCAAAGTTGAAGAATAACGGTATTAATCATGCCTTTTTTACGCGTGAAGGTGGTGTATCGACCGGCATATATGCAAGTTTGAATGTCGGACAAGGATCCGATGACACAACTGAAAATGTGCTGCAAAATAGAACCATTGTGGCAGATTATATGGGCGTAACGCTTCCAAACCTTTTAACTGTTTACCAAGTCCACTCATCACTAGCGATTGTAGCAAATGAGCCTTTCTCTGGTGAAAAACCCAAAGCAGATGCCTTGGTCACCAATAAACCCAACTTGGCTCTTGGTATACTGACTGCTGATTGTGGACCCGTACTTTTTGCCGATCATAATGCCGGTGTTATTGGGGCGGCACACGCAGGCTGGCGTGGAGCATTAGGTGGCGTTATAGAAAACACCATAGCAACAATGGAAACATTGGGTGCCGAAAGGCGCAATATTACAGCAGCTCTTGGTCCATGCATCGGACCAAAAAATTATGAAGTCAGCCAAGAATTCCGACAAACTTTTTTGAATGAAGATCATACATTCGATCGTTTTTTTCATCAAACGGATAAAACCGATCACTATCTTTTCAACCTTTGGGCGTTTATTCACCACCGCTTACAGCAAGCTGGGGTTAAAGCTGATGGCCTCGACTTATGCACTTATGAAGATGAAAAGCGGTTCTTTTCTTATCGTCGTAAAACGCATCGCAATGAAGCAGATTATGGACGGCAAATATCGGTCATTATGCTGGATAACAAATAAATCTGTTCTTAACTTTTAAAAAGCCGGCTAATATTTATGCCAAAATATTAGCCTATTTGTTTCATTTTTCATCAAATAAAACGAAATAAGCCTTTTTCATTGTGTTTAATTGCCCATCAACGATGCAAAAACAAAACACTTACAAGAAAAAAAGCAGAGTTTTTACTTGAACCCTTGCAATCTCTCGACAACAGGCTAAAAACGCTGCAGAAAATTCCCATGCAATTTCTGAGGCCAAGTCATGAAACTTTTCTGCGGCAATTCCAATCCACGCCTTGCCGAAGACGTAACAAA
>CALYQL010000012.1 GCA_945285915.1 uncultured Bartonella sp. | reverse complement strand
AGAGAAGATTGCCCATGACTGGGGATCATTGTTTATAGATGCAGGCGAATCTGGCCACATCAATGTTGCGTCCGGTCATGGACCTTGGCCGGAAGGCTTAATGGTATTTTCCCATTTTCTAGCCAACCTTTGATAAAAAGCCCAAAATGTATAGTTTTGGGCTTTAAATTATCTCTTATTATTTTCTACAATTCTCTGATTACTTATTGATCGCTTCCAAATGCACAAATGATTCCTTTAGAATCTTTGCCATTGTTTGACGCAATTCTTTTTCATCAATAGATTTATTTGCATTATTAAAATCATGAAGAATTTTTTCAACAACATCATCTTCACGGCCATGCAGAAACGCCAATTTTACGATTTCTTTCGCGTATTCCTCTGCTTCGCCACCGGTTTTACCCAAATGATCTGCAGCCCAAACCCCAATCATACGGTTGCGCTGGGCATCTGCCTTGAAACGTAACTCTTCATCTAATACATATTTCTTTTCAAAAGCGTCTTCCCGCTCTTTCATCCCATCCATTTAATCCCTCTCCTCATTGTCAACTTCTTTAGAAATAATCGTGACTGCAAACTTCGAAGTTTTTATTTCCCACCATTACAATGAAAATAAATTGTTCCAAATCAGAAAAATTGTCGCTGTTCAAGGAAGCAGTGATTGAGAAATTACTTTAATTAAGGTAGTGATTGCATAATATAAATTTCACCCTGTAAGAATAGTAGGCAAACACTATGAATCGTCGCCACCGCATTTATGAAGGCAAAGCTAAAACTCTTTATGAGGGGCCGGAGCCAGGGACTTATATTCAATTTTTTAAAGACGATGCTACCGCGTTCAACGCGAAAAAGCATGAGATTATAGATGGCAAAGGTGTCCTCAATAACCGTATTTCGGAATACATCTTTACCCAGCTGGCAAAAATCGGCATTCCAACCCACTTTATTAAGCGCATCAATATGCGCGAACAGCTGATTAAAGCTGTTGAAATTATTCCTCTTGAGGTTGTGGTGCGTAATATCGCTGCAGGGTCTTTGTCCAAGCGTCTAGGTATTGAGGAAGGAACCCAACTTCCACAATCCATCATAGAATATTACTATAAAAAAGATGAACTTGATGACCCTATGGTGTCAGAAGAACATATCACAGCCTTTGGTTGGGCTAGCCCACAAGAGCTTGAAGATATTATGCAACTTGCAATCCGTATCAATGACTTCCTGACGGGATTGTTTATTGGTGTAGGAATTGAATTGGTTGATTTCAAGATGGAATTTGGCCGCCTTTGGGAAGGTGATATTATGCGTATCGTCTTGGCTGATGAAATTTCGCCGGATTCATCTCGTCTCTGGGATATTAATACGAAAGAAAAAATGGATAAAGATAGGTTCCGCCGTGATATGGGTGGATTGATTGAAGCCTATCAAGAAGTGGCAAAACGCCTTGGCATCATGAACGAAAATGAGCCGCAGCGTCCATTAGGGCCAACATTGGTAAAATAATCGATAGGCGGCTTTTAAGCCGCCTTTACCTTTTCTGCCGTACAGGCAAACAAAGCAGGAAAAATAGAATGAAAGCGCGTGTTACTGTCACTTTGAAAAACGGGGTTCTCGATCCACAAGGAAAGGCCATTGTCGGCGCCTTGGATAGTTTGGATTTTGCAGGTGTTCAATCTGTAAGACAGGGCAAGGTTTTTGATATCGTTCTTGATAACATGTCGGAAGATGAGGCAAAAAAGCAACTAACAGCTATGTGTGAAAAGTTGCTCGCCAATACTGTTATCGAAAACTACCATATAGATCTTGTTTGATCTGCCTGTCTAATTGGATTGAATCATGAAAGCAGCAGTTATTCAATTACCCGGATTAAATCGGGATCGCGATATGATTAGTGCTTTGCACCAAATAACGGGCACAGCACCGATCACAATTTGGCAAACAGAAACAACGATACCCAATGTTGACCTTATCGTTATTCCTGGTGGTTTTTCCTATGGGGATTATCTCAGATGTGGTGCCATCGCTGCACGTATGCCTGTTATGCGCGCAATAGCAGAAAAAGCCGCTGCGGGCGTAATGGTCATGGGCGTTTGTAACGGTTTTCAGATCTTGGTTGAAGCTGGTTTGTTGCCCGGCGTGCTTATGCGCAATACGTCGCTGAAATTTGTTTGCCGCGAGGTAAAGCTGCAAGTCGCAAACGCAAAAACCGCTTTTACGCGTAACTACCAACAAAACCAAATTATACGTTGCCCTGTAGCGCATCATGACGGTAACTATTATGCAGACGAAAATACCCTTGCAAAATTGGAAGGGAATGGCCAAGTCGTCTTTCGTTATGCAGAAGGTACCAATCCCAATGGTTCAATAAATGATATTGCCGGTATCGTGAATGAAAAAGGCAATGTTCTTGGAATGATGCCTCATCCTGAAAATCTTATTGAACCAGCTCATGGTGGGACAGACGGTAGAGCTCTTTTTTCTGGCGCATTAGGAATTGCAGCATGAAGTTACTCATAAAATCAGTCGTTGCACTGCTTTTTGCATCTGCGACATTTTCTGGATGTGTCAAAGATACAGTTCCATCCAATATTGAGCTTGCAAGCAGTCAACCTGCACTAAAAACCATGGAACATATTGCCCTGACTGCGAATCGTTGTTGGTTTAAATCAGGAAACACAAGCTTTAGAAGTTACGGCCTTGCACCTGAACTTCAATCCTACTCAGGTCGTCCACGAATTTTAGTATTGCCTCACAATGATCCGACAGGCAAACCATTACTTGTGGTCGAAGCACAAGGATCACCAGCAAAAGTTTCGGCCTATGGACCTTTGATGGCTACATCTCTCGGTAATACGATTGCAGAAAATTTGAATCGTTGGGTTAAAGGCGATAACCAGTGCTAATTATCATATCAAATTGGAGTAGAAACCAATGAGCGGGAATAACGACATTTCAATAACGCCAGATATTATCGCCGCACATGGTTTAAAACCTGAAGAATATGACCGTATTCTTGAACTTGTGGGCCGTGAACCGACATTTACAGAGCTTGGTATTTTCTCTGCCATGTGGAATGAGCATTGCTCATACAAGTCGTCAAAAAAATGGTTGCGAACACTGCCAACCGAAGGTGACTGTGTCATACAAGGTCCTGGTGAAAATGCTGGTGTCGTTGATATTGGTGATGGTGAATGTGTCGTTTTCAAAATGGAAAGTCACAACCATCCCTCCTATATCGAGCCCTATCAAGGTGCAGCGACGGGTGTCGGCGGTATTTTGCGCGATGTTTTTACAATGGGCGCGCGTCCTGTTGCAGCAATGAATGCTTTAAGATTTGGTGAACCTAACCACCCAAGAACCAAGCATCTGGTGTCAGGCGTTGTGTCAGGCGTTGGTGGCTATGGGAATGCATTTGGTGTGCCAACTGTTGGCGGTGAAGTCAATTTTGATAAATCCTATAATGGAAACATATTGGTAAATGCATTTGCCGCAGGAATTGCCAAAACAAATTCACTATTTTATTCCAAGGCTGAAGGTGTTGGTTTACCGGTTGTCTATCTCGGTGCAAAAACTGGTAGAGATGGCGTTGGCGGAGCAACAATGGCATCTGCGGAGTTTGACGACACCATTGAGGAAAAGCGCCCTACTGTACAAGTTGGTGACCCTTTTACAGAAAAATGTCTGCTCGAAGCCTGTTTGGAGCTGATGGCATCAGGCGCCGTTAATGCCATTCAGGATATGGGGGCTGCTGGTTTAACCTGTTCTGCTGTAGAAATGGGTGCAAAAGGCAATCTTGGAATAGAACTTGATCTTGATTGCGTCCCAATCCGCGAAGAAAATATGTCAGCCTATGAAATGATGTTGTCTGAAAGTCAGGAACGGATGTTAATGATCCTAAAACCTGAATTAAAAGACACTGCTGAGGCTATATTCCATAAATGGGGATTGGATTTTGCAATTGTTGGCAAAACAACGGACGATTTACGGTTTCGTGTCTGTCAACATGGCAAAGAAGTTGCTAATCTACCAATAAAAGAACTCGGTGATGAGGCGCCTGAATATGACCGCCCTTGGATAGAGCCCGTTAAAGCTGCCGCATTATCTACAAATGATGTGAAACAGGTTGATGATTTAGGACAAGCGCTTATCCAATTGGTCGGCTCCGCCGATCAAAGTTCGCGACGTTGGGTCTATGAGCAATATGACACACTAATTCAGGGAAATAGTCTTGTTTGCCCAGGGGGTGATGCTGGCGTTATCCGCGTTGATGGTCATAAACAGAAAGCTTTGGCATTTTCATCTGACGTGACACCACGTTATTGTAAGGCCGACCCGTTTGAAGGTGGCAAACAGGCTGTTGCCGAATGTTGGCGTAATATTACGGCCACAGGTGCTGTACCGCTTGCTTGTAGCGATAACCTTAATTTCGGTAATCCTGAAAAACCTGAAATTATGGGTCAACTCGTTTTTGCTATCAAAGGTATTGGTGAAGCTTGTAAGGCTCTGGATTTTCCAATTGTCTCCGGCAATGTTTCACTCTACAACGAAACCAATGGCGAAGGCATTCTTCCTACACCAACAATGGCAGGTGTTGGTCTGTTGAAAGACTGGAGCAAAATGGCAAGAATTGATGCCATGCAGTCTGGTGACACAATTATATTGGTTGGTGGTTGTGGTTCGCATTTGGGACAATCAATCTATTTACGTGATATTCTAAATAGAACTGATGGTGACGCACCGCACGTTGATCTTTCAACGGAAAAAAAGAACGGTGAATTTGTCCGTCATTTGATTGAAACGGGAATGATTACAACTTGCCATGATCTCTCCGATGGTGGTTTAGCGCTTGCTTTAGCCGAAATGAGCATAAAATCGAAAAAGGGTATCAAGGCACAACTAACAGGCCAAACGCCTCCTCATGCAGAACTATTTGGAGAAGACCAAGCGCGTTATCTTATCGCTGTTAACGCACATAAACTGCCAAAAGTTATAGAAGCCGGCAAACAATCATCAGTTGATTTGCAGGTTGTTGGTAAGGTAGAAGGCGATTATTTGGAAGTGGAAAACCAGTTCAAGTTGTCTGTTGACTCATTGCATGATGCATATGAAAATTGGTTCCCTAATTTTATGGACAATAAATAACTTAAATTCAGCGCTATTGCTTTTTATAGGTAAGTGATGGCCACAAAAGACAGGAGACTACACGATGGCAATGGACGCACATGCGATTGAAACGCTCATTCGCGAAGGTATCCCCGATGCCAAAGTGACAATTCGCGATCTAGCTGGTGATGGAGAACATTACGCAGCGGAAGTTGTAGCAGAAAGTTTTCGCGGAAAAAATCGTGTGCAGCAACATCAAATGGTCTATCAAGCGTTAAAAGGTAATATGGGCGGTGTGTTACACGCACTCGCATTGCAAACAAGCGTACCAGATTGATTCTTTGTTGTTTGTAGCGCTTGGTTTCATTCAAGTCTTCCTTTATATAAAGGAAGAGCTTTTAGTCAGCAGTAATGCTGTAATATGGAAGGATATAAGATGACCGCAGCGCGCGATTTTATTGATAATGAAGTTAAGTCAAATGACATTGTACTCTTTATGAAAGGCACTCCAGGATTTCCACAATGTGGATTTTCAGGTCAAGTCGTACAAATTTTGGACTATTTGGGTCTCGACTATAAAGGCGTCAATGTTTTAACCTCTGATGAATTACGCCAAGCCATTAAAGACTATTCAAATTGGCCAACAATTCCGCAACTTTATATAAAGGGGGAATTTATTGGAGGGTGTGATATTGTCAGAGAAATGTTCCAGAATGGCGAACTTCAATCCCTTCTTGAAGAAAACGGAATTGCAGTAAAAACTGCATAAAGAAAAACTAATCCAGTATTAACTAGAATAACGGTGCCGATCGTCGTATCGGCACTTTTATTATGAGGATTTCATGCCCCATACAAACGACGAGCTTTCTCATATCGAGTCTGTAAAAAAACGCCTTGGCTACAAAGAGTTCATAACAATGATAGCCGCATTAATGGCAACAAACGCCATTGCTATTGATATTATGCTTCCGGCCATGAGCGATATGTCGCACAGTTTACAAATGACTGGCGCCAACGATCAGCACTATATCATTTTTTGTTATCTTGTTGGTTTTGGTGTTTCCCAATTATTTTTTGGTCCAATCAGTGATCGTTTTGGACGTAGAAAACCGATTATCGCTGGTTTGATATTTTATATAATCACCTCTGCAGCATGTGCATTTTCAACAAGTTTTGCAGCCCTTCTGGTATTACGTTCGATTCAAGGCGTTGGAGCGGCCGCCACACGTGTTCTCACCGTATCGATCGTTCGTGATATTTATGGTGGACGTAAAATGGCTGAAGTCATGTCGATTGCCATGATGGTATTTATGGTTATTCCTGTTATCGCACCTGCAATTGGGCAAACCATAATGATATTTGGCCATTGGCAACTAATTTTCATTTTTATGAGTATTGCCGGCCTGATTATTACAATTTGGGTTTATTTTAGACTTCCTGAAACCTTGTATGAACAAAGACCCCTGACATTTTCTTCCGTGGGTACGGGGTTATGGATCGTTATCTCAAACCGTGTCGCCTTGTGCTACACACTGGCATTTTCACTTATTCTTAGTTGCCTGTTTTGCACGCTTAATACCGCGCAACAAATCTATGACGGAATTTATCATTTAGGTGTTTGGTTTCCTGCTGCATTTGCGCTGGTTGCTGCATTTCAAGCACTTTCCGCCTTTTTAAATTCACTATTTGTTGGCCGGTTCGGCATGCGGACAATATCCCATAGTTTGCTGCTGATATTCTGTGCCACGTCTTTTGTTTGGTTTATTTGGTCTGCAATGGCAGGCGGTGCAGCCCCTTTCACCTTTTTCATGATTCTGTTTATCACGCTGATGTTTTCTTTTGGCGGCTTGGGCGCAAATTTCAACGCTTTAGCCATGGAACCGCTTGGAAAAGTTGCAGGAACAGCATCATCGGTATTCGGTTTCTTACAAACAACAATCAGCGCTGGCATAGGCATTATGATTGCACAACAATATAATGGACACACAACACTCATTGCAGGCGGATATTTCTTCCTCAGTATTGGTGCAATTATCTTTGTTCTTATCGCAGAAAAAGGTCGTTTATTTACCGATGTAAAGCAGTCAAACTTTAATACTGTGGTACCCAAAAACAAATAAGGTAATCAACGCCATACAATCAAACTGTTTTGTACGCGCTTTAAACTTGCATCTTAAAGCGCGTTAAAATCAAACAGTTTACTATCCAATAAATGACTAGGGCGCACATTCGTTAGCGCCCTTATCATTGTATCTTTTCGTCCCGGCATTCTTGTTTCAATGTCGCTTAACATTGCCTTCATAGCGTTACGTTGCAAACCATCTTGGCTTCCACATAAATTGCAGGGAATAATTGGAAAACGCATATTTTCAGCAAATTTGGCAAGATCTTCTTCCGCTGCGTAAATAAGCGGACGCAACACCATAAGATCACCTTCGTCATTTTTCAATTTTCCGGGCATACCAGCAAGGCGCCCACCATGAAACAAGTTCATAAAAAATGTTTCCAATACATCATCTCGATGATGACCTAAAACGAGAGCAGAGCACCCCTCTTCACGCGCAATACGATAAAGATTGCCACGACGTAATCTGGAACATAAAGAACAATATGTCTGATTATTATCCAATTTATCGGTAACGATTGAATAAGTATCCTGATATTCAATACGAAAAGGTATGTCGTAGCTATTAAGAAAATCAGGCAATATATTTTTGGGAAATCCCGGTTGGCCTTGATCCAAATTACATGCCAACAAGTCTACTGGCAAAAGGCCACGCCACTTCAGGTCTAATAACAAAGCTAACAAGCCATAAGAATCTTTTCCGCCAGAAAGCGCAACAAGCCATTTTTCATTTGGCTTTACCATTGAAAAATCATCTATTGCTTGACGCATATGGCGTAACAGTCGTTTTCTTAATTTATTAAATTCAACTGTTCTGGGAGCATTGAGAAACATTGGATGGCAGCCATCGGCGGCGTTGTCACTATCGTTGATTTCATCCATCTTGTAGCCCTCATTAACGATCAAATTATAGCCCTAAACGAAAACAGGGAGCCAAAAGGCTCCCTGTCCAAAATTTGAATAGAATGCACGATTAACGTGAATAAAATTCGACAACCAGATTTGGTTCCATTTGCACTGCATAAGGAACATCTGAGAATGCAGGGATACGTGTGTAAGTTGCCTTCATCTTGTTATGATCAACATCGATGTAGTCAGGAACATCACGCTCTGCCAATTGGGTAGCTTCAAGAACCATTGTCAATTGCTTTGACTTTTCACGCACTTCAATCACATCACCTGGCTTGCAACGATATGACTGGATATTTGTACGGCGTCCGTTAACATTGACATGACCATGGTTGATAAACTGACGAGCAGCAAAAACCGTTGGCACAAATTTTGAACGATAAACAATCGCATCAAGACGTGATTCCAACAAGCCGATCAAGTTTTCGCCTGTATCACCACGGCGGCGAGCTGCTTCTTCATAAATTTTATGGAATTGCTTTTCAGAAATATCGCCATAAAAGCCTTTCAACTTCTGTTTAGCACGCAACTGTGTACCAAAGTCAGAAAGTTTACCTTTACGACGCTGTCCGTGTTGACCTGGACCATATTCACGGCGATTAACTGGAGATTTTGGACGCCCCCAGATGTTTTCACCCATACGGCGGTCAATTTTATATTTCGTAGTTTCGCGCTTGCTCATCGCATTTCCTTTTCAATCAAAACGATATTTCCAAAATGGAAATTTCTGGGAAACGCGCCCTCCTCTGCCCTCATATTCAGGGACTGACAGAATAACTCGCGCACGCATTGCGCAGATATTCACGGGACACGTTGGTTTATCTGTATCTCGAAAACGAGTAACAGTTGGTAGGCTTTTAATTATGTTGCAAATAGAAGTCAAGCAACCCAGTCACATTTAAGGCCAAAACCATGCAGTAATCTACGTGTTGCGTAATCGCTACGACGCGACGTGAAATGCGCTACATCGAGCTGTTGATCCAATTGATGAACCTCATCAGCATCAGGCAATAGTGACAAGGCCCGTTTTGCAATCGCTTCGGCGGGATCAATCCAATCCACTGGCCAAGGCGCACATTTGCGAAACAAATTTACAAGAAAAGGATAATGCGTACACGCAAGCACGACAATATCTGTTCTTTTTCCGTCACGCTCGATAAAGCACGGCGCAATTTCCTCTTTCACACGCTCAAGACCAACAGGGGTACGTCGTAAATAATCCTCGGCAAATGCTGCAAGTTTTGCACTCCCCACCAACTCCACATGACATTTACTAGCAAATGAATTGATGAGTTCATGTGTATATGCGCGCTTTACTGTACCTGGCGTCGCGAGCACCGATATCAAACCTGAACGCGTTTGTTCAGCCGCTGGTTTAATCGCTGGAACTGTACCGACAAACGGTATTGACGAAAATACACGGCGCAAATCATCCAGAACCAAGGTAGACGCGGTGTTACACGCAACAACACACAATGCAGGATCATATTGATTCAGATAGGTATCAAAAAGTTCTATAATGTGTTTTTTTAAGTCGCGTTCTTCCCACGCACCATAAGGAAAAGCCGCATCATCGGCGAGATAAATGAAGTGACGATCAGGTATAAAAATACGTGCTTCGCGCAGTACCGTCAAACCACCAATACCGCTATCAAAGAACAATATGGGACGTTCACTCATTTTCATTATCACTGTCTTTTATTCTTTTTCGCGTATCTGGTGCGCCTGCTCCGCGCGGTAGTTTTGGCGAAAAATGATCGAGCGATGAAACTACTCCCCGCAATAACCGTATTTCGGGCTCGCTAAATGCTGCCCGCGTCAGTACGGAGCGTAGATTTTCAGCCATTATCGATTTCCGTTCCTTCGGTCGGAAATATCCGCGTACGTCCAACGCCTCTTCCAATTGTTTAAACAAACCGTGTAACGATGCTTTATCTGCAGGCTCTGCCGGTTCATTTCTAAATGCGGTGTCGGTTTCTTGAGCTAGACCCGATTTCATCCACTCGTAAGACATCAATAAAACAGCTTGCGCAATGTTGAGCGATGAAAATGCCGGATTGACCGGAAAAGTCACGATTTCATCAGCAAGACTGATCTCGTCATTATTCAATCCCCATCGTTCACGACCAAACAAGATAGCCGTCTTTAATCCAGAATCATCCTTTTTTCTTAAAATTCCAGCCGCTTCCACTGCACTTCTTACCGGCTTAAAACCATCTCGTTCACGCGCCGTTGTAGCAAAAACATAATTCATATCTGCAATAGCGTCGCGCAAAGTATCGTACACTTTGGTAGCGTTAATGATATGATCTGCCTTGCTTGCAGTTGCTATTGCTTTTTCACTGGGAAACTCTTCCCGAGGGTTCACAAGCCTTAACTCTGAAAGACCAAAATTGGCCATAGCCCGCGCAACCATACCAATATTTTCCGGCAACTGAGGTTCAACCAAAACAATAACCGGCCCGCCAGTCAAATTTTCACGTTTTCTATCAGTTCCAGCCATACCATTTACTCATTTCATTTCACGCATTCCAAGATTGGCAAATTTTAACGCCTCCGAATTAACCTTACTTAAAAAGAACGAGAATTTGCCTTGTTGATGCCTAAATCCAGTCATCTTTGAGATCAATAAGAAAATCACCAATTCGTCGAATAAGGGGATCAATTATGAACATTCAGACAAAAACGACCATAACACTTATGGCTGTCGCTATTGTTACCACTGCTATGATATTATGCGCAAATATGACAATTGGTGATCTTATCGCTGCACTCTGATGATCATTATGTCTTTGATGTATTTGGCGTTATCACCAAATAACGCATGACATTAATTTTATATGTCATAAAGGTGTAGAGAAATCGAATATTTTCAAGTTTTATCGATAATAATCGGTGATATTTTAGGCAAATATTTTGATCATTACCAAAATCATGATGATATAAATAAAGTTTGTTCGTGGTGAGAAAACTGCTCATTCATTCTTGAACGAAAAGATCACATAAAAGTGCTATTTTAAAAACACCATATCACTACACGCACAGTTGCTATTATTGTTAAGATAATAAACTGTTATAAATCGCAGACACTTGATTTACGCTTAAATGCAGACAATAAAGTAGAAGATACCAATTTCGGTATTACAATAGCTGAAACGATATTCAGCATTCGCTAAAAGACAGAGAATAGTTAGACAGATGGTTAGTTACATCAATTATAAAAATGCACCCATAAAATACACCGGTCAGATCCGTATTTTCGATGAAGAAGCATTTGCCGGCATGCGGGAAATTGGTAAACTTGCCGCTGAGTGTCTGGATGCTTTGGTTGATATTATCAAACCGGGTGTTACGACACAGGAAATTGATGACTTTGTGTTTGCGTTTGGTGCAGATCGTGGAGCTCTTCCGGCTGATCTTAACTATCGCGGTTATACAAATTCTTGCTGCACATCGATCAACCATGTTGTGTGCCACGGTATCCCTGATAACAAGCCTCTTCATACCGGCGACATTGTCAATGTTGATGTGACATTCATACTGAACGGTTGGCATGGTGATAGTAGTCGTATGTACCCTGTTGGACCTATAAAACGCGCGTCAGAACGATTGCTTGAAGTAACGCACGAATGTCTCATGCGTGCTATTGCTGCCGTTAAACCGGGTGCCACAATGGGCGATATTGGTGCGGTTATTCAACGTTATGCCGAATCAGAACGCTGCTCGGTTGTACGTGATTTTTGTGGGCATGGTTTGGGACAACTTTTCCATGATGCGCCTAATGTACTTCATTATGGCAATCCGGGTGAAGGTCCGGAATTGCGTGAAGGAATGATTTTCACTATCGAACCGATGATTAATTTAGGAAAGCCTGGTGTAAAAATCTTAAGTGATGGTTGGACTGCCGTAACCCGTGATAGATCATTATCAGCACAATATGAGCATTCGTTAGGTGTTACTAAGGATGGATGTGAAGTCTTCACACTTTCACAAAATAATACCTTTTATGTACCTACAATAGGTTCCTGAAAGCGAACAACATATTATGGCTAAAGATGATAGCGATAAAAATGCTTTCGCCGAAAGAGCGTTGTTTGCATTAACAACAAACCAAGCCAAGCCTAATAAGACTGTGGAACCCAAACAACTTGTTGCCTCACAACATAAAGGCCATCGTGAGCGATTGAGGCAACGATATTTTCAAACCAATGGTGTCGGTTTTGCAGATTATGAATTTCTTGAATTGTTATTGTTTCGCTCAATCCCACGTGCAGACACAAAACAGTTAGCAAAATCATTATTAAACCGGTTTGGTAGTCTTGCTGATGTTTTGGGAGCAGATATTAATTTACTGCAAGAAGTTCCCGGCTGTGGTCCTGCTGTTGCTCACGATTTGAAAATCATCGCGGGCGTTAGTGAACGTGTAAATAGATCGGAATTGCGTAAACGCGATATCTTCTCTTCTTGGGATAAAGTGCTGGCTTATTGTCGCGCAGCTATGGCACACGAAACACGTGAGCAATTTCGTATTTTATTTCTCGATAAGAAAAATGGTCTTATAGCTGACGAAATTCAGCAAATTGGTACAGTTGACCATACACCGGTCTATCCAAGGGAAGTGGTAAGGCGTGCACTGCAACTTTCCGCATCAGCACTCATTCTGGTTCACAATCATCCGTCAGGTGACCCAACACCGTCAAGAGAAGACATCTCAATGACGCATATGCTTAAAGATGTTGCAAATGCTCTTGGTATAGCCATTCACGATCATATCATTATCGCACGTAATGGCTATACGAGCTTTAGAGCAAAAAAGCTGATTTAAAATAGATATATAATGTGACCAAATTAAACAGTACTTAGATTAGTCCAAATCAATATCGAGAATTGCCATCGAGAAGTTATAAGACAATTCTCCTTCATCTTCATCGCGATAAATGACACCAAGGAACTCATCTCCTAGATAAACCTCGCATGAGTCATCTTTACGTGGGCGAGGCTTGACTTGTAACGCCTGATTCTGAAATGTGCGCTTAAAATAGCCATCTAGTTTTTTGATTTCATCGGGCTTCACAGCGATCTCCTAATAACTATCATTGTCTTTCGTGTTAGGGCAAATAAGACAAGCTGCGCTGTCTGTAAAGGATAATCAGCTTTTTATTTTATTCATTAATCAATTGATCCATACATAATGCTGGCTCAACTTCATGTAACTTTCCAATTATTTTTGCTGGCACTCCAGCCACGGTTACATGGGCAGGCACCGGCTTTAATACAACCGAACAGGCAGCAATTTTCGCACATGCGCCAACAGTTATATTGCCAAGTATCTTGGCCCCCGCACCAATCAACACACCATTTGCTATTTTGGGGTGGCGATCACCACATTCTTTTCCCGTACCGCCAAGGGTAACATCCTGTAGCATCGAAACATTGTCACCAACAACAGCTGTTTCGCCAACCACAAGCCCCGTGGCATGATCAAGAAAAATACCGCGACCAAATTGTGCAGCAGGATGGATATCGGTTTGAAACACTGATGAGGAACGGCTCTGTAGAAACAAAGCGAGGTCACACCTACCTTTTAACCATAAATCATGTGCCAAACGATGCGCCTGAATTGCCAAAAAGCCCTTTAAATATAACACTGCTTCAATGTATCGATTACATGCGGGATCACGATAAAAAACCGCACCAATATCATCCGCTACATGCTCTTCAAATTGCGCGATTCCCTCAATCTGCTCTCTGAAAATTTGGTAAAGCGCATTTTCATTAATTTCACGCGTCCAAAGGCGTGCGGCAACACGACCGGCAATCATGTCGCTAAGGCTCTCATATTTCAAAATGGATTCAGCAAAGAACGATTCCAACACTGGATCAGCTTCGCTCGCAGATAAAGCTTCTTGCCTTATATCGTGCCAAAGCGTTTCCGGATTACGCCGTGTTGCTTCCTGTTCGGTGCAAGACACAATCTTTCCTCCGTATTGGAATCAATAACGCCTGTTGCCATCATATAGGATGTCGGGAGAGAAAATCTATCACACCTTTTTTGTAGACAGGATCCCCAACGGCCAACATATGATCGCGATTTGGAATTATGAGCGTTTCGCCTTTCGGCAATAAAGCAGCAAGTGGTTCGGCTTCACCAGAAATCTCATCAAGTGTCCCTACTGCTACCAATGCAGGTTGACGAATAGCATGTACTTCCGTCGCAGTCAGTTCTTTTTTCGAAGTTATGACACAAGCAGCCAATGCCTTTTTGTCGCTTTTTGTACGATCTGCAAATTTCCGGAACATCAAACCACGTGGATTGGTAATTTGATTTATATCATCTGCCAACAAAGCTTCCGCAACTGGCTCCCAATTACCAGCGCCGGTTACCATACCAATGCCAAGACCACCAAATATGACACTGTTTACATATGAACCATGCAACAGGCACATATAGGCGCTTATACGGGCCCCCATAGAATATCCCATGACTTGTGCTTTTTTGATTCCCAAATGTTCCAATAAAGCAGCGGCATCGCCAGCCATAGCTTCAGGCGTGTAAACCGCCGGATCATGGCTTTTATCTGAAAATCCGTGTCCTCGATTATCAATTGCGATAACCCGATATCCTGCTTCATTAAGAACTCTGAACCATCCCGGTGCATACCAGTTGACATTGGAAGATGACGCAAAGCCGTGAATCAAAAGGATCGGTTCCCCCTCACCTTCTTCACGAAATGCTAAACGAAACCCATCATGATTGAAATATTGAACGTCTTCTGCACTCATCACTGACCCACCTTGCATTCACCACAAATAGCTGGGTGAATGACCCTTTGACCTTTTTGAATTTTCTTAACCGCAACCTGACCAGCATTTATCTCTATTGTGAAAGATGCTGGCACATGAGAAGAAATGATTCTCGTAGAATATGGATGCGCGTTCTCCGTTATTGCAACAATTTTACCGTTTTTGTCGAGAAAAAGCATATCGAGTGGCAAAGGCGTATTCGCCATCCACATTGAAACAACACGTTCCGATGCAAACTTGAATAACATCGCACGATTTTCAGGGAAGTTTTTCCTAAACATCAACCCTGCTTCTGTTTGCTCAGGCGTTACAGCAATCTCCACATCATACGTTATCTGACCTAATCCGGTTTTTATGGTGAGCGGTTGCGCATCAACAGGCAAAAGCATTGGTTCTTGCGCATAAGCCTTGAAATTACCGATCAGCATGAAACAAAATGCAACCAGAAAAAATCGTCTCATATCCTCGTCTTTTGCAGCTTAATATATACGAATGATTGCAACTGTATCAAAATTCAAAGCCTATAATGATACAGCGTCTCCCGAATGCATGGATTAATGTGTTGGAAAGGGTGCGGCAATATCCGGATGAATTTCAGCAGCCATTAACCCTTTTTCTCCTGTTCCAAAGCGCACAAGCACAACTTGTCCAGGACGCAATTCTGCCAATCCAAAACGGCGCAAAGTCTCCATATGGATAAAAATATCTTCCGTACCTTCGCCTCTTGTTAAAAAGCCGAAGCCTTTATCCCTATTGAACCACTTTACAATTGCGCGCTCCAAGCCACTTTCTGGCACGACAACAACATGTGTACGCGCTGGCAATTCGGATGGATGAACAGCAGTCGACAAATCAATCGACTTGACTTGGATACATTGTAATCCGCGTTCACCTTTTTTAACAACACAGACAATCCTTGCACCTTCCAAGGCTGTTTGAAAGCCGTCACGTCGCATAACGGTAACGTGCAATAGAATATCCGGAACACCGGCAATATCAGGAACGATGAAGCCATAACCTTTGCTCACATCAAACCATTTAATGCTGCCACTAATTTCTGCAACATCGGCTGCTGTTGTTTCAGAACTAACTTCAGACGAAATATCTTTTTCTGATGTTTCTTTAATCGTCATAATCCAAATAGTCCTGTTAAAGCGATTGATTCTCTGGCTGCAAGTAAACATTGCTCTGTCACATGGGCGCAAGTCCTCTTATTAGATTTCCCCATATTGTAATTGAGGCCGAAAACCCAACACATCATTGTGCGTTATTTATGATCGACAGAAGTGTTGAACCTTTCTCAAAAAAAGCTACATTCCACTGCGATATAAAACGAGAGGCGAAAATGCGTTATTTACATACTATGGTTCGTGTGAACGATCTTGAAAAATCAATTGATTTTTACTGCAAAATATTTGGTCTAAAAGAAACAAGACGCACAGAAAACGAAAGTGGACGGTTTACACTTGTTTATCTTGCCGCACCACAAGACATCAAGTCGGCGGAAGAAACCCACGCCCCAGAACTTGAACTAACCTATAATTGGGATACGGAAGACTATACCGGCGGTCGTAATTTTGGGCATTTAGCCTATGAAGTTGATAACATTTATGAAACATGCCAGAAATTAGTAGATCAGGGAATTGTCATCAATCGACCACCACGTGATGGTCATATGGCTTTTATAAAATCTCCCGATGGCATCTCTATCGAACTTCTACAAAAAGGTGAAAAGCTTGAACCAAAGGAACCTTGGCTATCTATGAAAAATACAGGTACGTGGTAACCGCTTATCTTAAAGGTAGAAAGAAAAACCTATTGTATAAGATGATTTTATATTTATTCATCGACTAACGAAACTTGTACTAAAAGCCATATCATATTATTAACGTTCTATTACAATATTTTTACATTGTAATTTAAGAGAGGAACAATAAAAAATGGCTTTTAGAAAACTAATTGCGTCCGCGGTGGCAGCAGCCGCATTCACTGTTAACGCATATGCGTCGGATCCTATTAAGATCGGAGTTTTTCTTCCTCTTACAGGTCAGAATGCTTTTGGCGGACAATTGGAACTTGAAGGTGTTCAACTTGCCAATAAAATGAAACCAGAGGTTTTGGGACGTAAAGTTGAACTGATAATTGTCGACAACAAGTCCGACAAAGTTGAAGCAGCAAACGCTGTGATGCGTTTGACGGCCTCGGATAAAGTACAAGGTATTATTGGAACCTATGGTTCATCACTTGCTCTTGCAGGCGGTGAAGTTTCTGAGCCAGCAAAAACACCAGCCGTTGCGACCTCCGCGACAAACCCTTTGGTAACACAGGGAAAAAAATACTACTTCCGCGCATGTTTTGTGGATCCTTATCAAGGCGCGGGTGCTGCCACATATGCGTTCAATACATTGCATGCTAAAAAAGCTGCTATTTTAAAAGACATTTCAAACGATTACGCTATCGGTCTGGCAAATTATTTCAATAGTTCGTTCAAGAAATTGGGTGGCGATGTTGTTGCTAACCTCAATTACAACTCAGGTGATCAGGACTTTTCTGCAGCATTAACTGAAATTATTGCGCAACAACCAGATGTATTGTTTATTCCGGCATATTTTGCCGAAGGCGCAATAATTATGAAGCAAGCCCGTGAATTGGGAGCAACATTCCGTATCATGGGCGGCGACGCAATGGATAATCCTGAAACGGTTACTATTGGTGGAAAAGCGGCAGAAGGCTTTTTACACACCACTTTCCCATATGATGAAAATATGCCGAATATGCCAGAAACGGCAAAAGAATTTACAACACAATGGAAAGCCACCTTCCCTAACAAAGCGCCTAATGTGAATGCAGTGTTAGGATACACATCCTATATGATGTTTATGGAAGCCATTGAAAAAGCTGGAAGTGATGACCGTGAAGCAATCACGGCAGAGCTTGCTAAATTAAAAGATTTTCAAACACCATTTGGTCCTATGACTATGGATCAAAACCATAATCCAGAAATACCAATTGGTGTGATCGAGATAAAAGACGGTAAGCGCGTATATCTGGGCGAAGTTAAACCTGCTTTATAAGTTGATATTTATAAATCACATACAATACCGGTCGGAATGATAACTTTCGACCGGCTTTTATTAATTGCATAAATAAAGAAAGGTACGAGATGAGCACTGAAATGTTCATCCAGCATTTTTTTAATGCTCTGGCATTAGGATCCCTATATGGGCTAATAGCCATCGGATATACGATGGTCTATGGCATCCTACGGCTTATAAATTTCGCCCATGGTGATATTTTTATGTTGGGTGCTTATTTTGTATTCTTTTCGACAATCAGCTTCATGCCTGCATGGGCAGCTGTATTGCTTATATTATTGGCTGTTCTGGTCTATTACTCTGTATTTATCGGCTTCAAAAAACAGATAAAATCCTATTGGGGCATTATTTTTGCTATACTCGTATTGGCGTTAGCCTATTATGCGCTGATTTCACCGCAAGACTTTACACCTATTTGGATTTTGGCTGTCTGCTTTGCTGTGTTTGTAACCAGCGCTGGCGGCATTGCAGTCGATCGTATTGCTTATAGACCTTTACGTGATGCCCCCCGTATTTCTGCGTTAATCAGCGCAATTGGTATGTCCTTTCTGATTGAAAATTTGGCAACAGTGCTTTTCACTGGTGTTCCCAAAAGCGTGAAACAACCAGATTTTCTTGTTACACCTATTCAATGGCATCTGGGTGCTGATGCAACCGGTGTTATCCGTATTGTTCCTATGGCAATAATAGTGCCGATTGTTTCTCTGGTATTGGTCGTCTTGTTGTTATGGATAATCAATAAGACAAAGCCAGGACTTGCGATGCGGGCAATTTCCCGTGATATCGAAACCACAAGACTTATGGGGGTTTCCGTCGATAAAATTATCGCCTTTACCTTCGGTCTTGGCTCTGCTTTAGCGGCAATTGCCGGCATCATGTGGGCATTACGATATCCGCAAATTCACCCTTATATGGGCGTAATACCTGGATTAAAGGCCTTTATAGCAGCGGTAATTGGAGGAATTGGTTCTGTTGAGGGCGCGATGTTAGGCGGGCTTCTCTTAGGGTTTATTGAAATAATGATTATCGCATTTTTCCCTTCCCTATCAGGATATCGTGATGCGTTCGCTTTCATATTATTAATCATGATCTTGCTGGTAATGCCAACCGGTCTTATGGGCAAAAAAAGCGAGGAGAAAATCTAATGTCAAAGTCCTCGCAAATCATTCTATCGTTCCTTTGCATTGCGTGTCTGATTGCTTTTCTTTTTTATGCTGAACGCAATTTTGATGCTTACACTGTTCGTATTTTAAATCTCATAGCCATCAATGCAATATTGGCTATCTCATTAAATCTCATCTATGGGTTTACTGGTATGTTTTCGCTGGGGCATGCTGGTTTTATGGCTGTTGGCGCCTATGTTTGTGCTATTTTATTGCTATCGCCCGAACAAAAGGAAATGATGTGGATCCTTGAGCCAATTTTTGGTCCACTATTACATCTCCAGTTACCATTCTTTTTTGCGGTTATCATTGGTGGACTTTGTGCCGCACTTCTTGGTCTATTCATTGCAATTCCGGTATTACGCCTTGGTGGTGACTATCTTGGAATAGCAACGCTAGGATTTGCAGAAATTATTCGTGTGGTCATAACCAATGCAACCCCCATTACAAATGGTTCACTGGGAATAAAAGGCATACCGCAAGATGGCAATTTATGGTGGAATTACGGTTGGTTAGCTTTTACCGTTATTTTCATTGTTATGTTGTTGAGGAGCAATACCGGCAACGCGCTCTGTGCAATCAGAGATGATGAAATTGCAGCGAAAACAATGGGAATAAATACTTTCTTCTATCGCTGTTTATCATTTGTCATTGGTGCATTCTTTGCTGGAGTTGGCGGAGCAATGATGGCTGCCCTCATTTCAACAATTGACCCTAAAATGTTCAACTTTCTTTTGACATTCAATATTTTGATGATTGTTGTAGCTGGTGGCTTAGGTTCTATCACGGGAAGCATTATTGGCAGCGTCATTATAACTGTATTGCTAGAATGGCTGCGTATCGTTGAACAGCCGCTTAATCTCGGATTTATGCAACTACCAGGTATCCCAGGCTTACGTATGGTTATTTTCTCAATACTCCTCATGGCCATTATTCTTTTCTGGCGCAGTGGCCTGTTAGGAACGCGCGAATTTTCTTGGAATGGCATCTATCGCTTTTTCAAGCGCCAGCCAGTGTCGAAAGGCGGAGAAGAATCATGAGCAATCCAATTTTGACACTTAACAACATAACGATGCGCTTCGGCGGTTTAACCGCGGTAAATGACGTCAATATGCAAATTGAACGTAGTAGTATTACCGGTCTTATCGGGCCAAATGGTGCTGGAAAAACCACGGTATTCAATATGATTTCGGGTTTTTATAAACCGACATCTGGCACTATCGAGCTTGATGGCAAGGTCGTTTCCGGTCTTCCGCCCCATATTGTTTGCAAACGCCACATAGCACGAACATTTCAGAACATTAGATTGTTTACAGGCTTGAATGTCCTACAAAATGTTATGGTAGGTGCTCATGTGCGGCAAAAAAGTTCATGGCTTGCTGGTGCACTGCATATACCTAGCGCGGCTCAAGAAGAGCGTCAAATTCGTGATTCTGCTATGGATCTGCTAAAACGTGTTCATCTTGATCATCTTTATGACCAACCAGCAACAGCCTTGGCCTATGGCGCGCAGAGACGGCTGGAAATTGCCCGCGCATTGGCTACAAAGCCAAAGATTTTGTTACTCGACGAACCGGCTGCCGGTATGAATCCGCAAGAAAGCCAAGAACTGTTAAGTTTCATCGCTAGAATTCGCGAAGAATTCGATTTGACAATCCTGCTGATCGAACATGATATGCGCGTCGTTATGGGATTGTGTAACCATATATGGGTATTGGAATATGGTGCGTTAATTGCAGATGGTACCCCAGAGGAAATTCGCAATAATCCTAAAGTCATTGAAGCTTATCTCGGTGGAGAACTTTCATGAATCTGCTTGAAATCAAAAATCTCCATGTTCACTATGGTGCCATTAAAGCTGTACAAGGTTTAACAATGTCCATCAAACAGGGGTCAATTGTTACCTTAATTGGTGCAAATGGTGCAGGAAAAAGCAGTACAGTACGTTCCATCGCTGGATTAAACCGCTCTGTATCTGGTGAAATAATCTATAAAGAAGAAGAAATTTTAGGCAAACAACCTGAAGAGATTTTGCGCAGAGGGATTGCACTTAGTCCTGAAGGACGGCGGATTATGCCGCATCTTACCGTCCTCGAAAACTTGCAATTGGGCGCTTATATCAGAAAAGACAAAGCAGGTATCGCACGTGATATCGAGTGGATATTTGATTTATTTCCAAGATTGAAAGAACGTTCAAAACAACTTGGCGGAACCATGTCTGGTGGTGAACAACAGATGCTTGCTGTTGGTCGCGCTCTGATGAGCAATCCAGAAGTTGTAATGTTGGACGAACCATCTCTAGGCCTTGCCCCTATTCTGGTAAATGAGATTTTTTCGATTATCAGAAAGATTAACGAAATGGGCAAAACTGTCTTGCTTATTGAGCAAAATGCTTTTGCTGCGCTCTCCATTGCAAATTATGCCTATATTCTTGAAGTGGGAAAAATTATTCTTGAAGGTGAAGGCAAACAGATGCTGAATGACCCAAGAGTGAAAGAAGCCTATTTGGGCGGCTGATATAGAGTCTGGAGTAAGCGATATAAATTGGGTGGTTGGTACAGAAAAGGCTGCCCATCAAGATCGCCGGCAAAATTCAATTATTTTTATCTTTAAGTGATGTCAAAAAAATAGTGCAACAATACATTGTTGCACTATTAAAATGATATTGTTTTAAACACTCTCTGAACGAGAATAGATCTATCTGGCTATAGAAGTATGGCATCCAAGCCAACCAAACAGGATTGCCCCCGTTTGGCGCTATACCTATAAAGTTACCACCATTTTTTAGGTGAAAACTTGCCAGCTGCCTGTTCGATCACATATGCTGTCTGAAATAATTCGCCTTCGCCAAAAGGTTTACCAATAAGCTGAAGTCCCAATGGCAAACCATCTGAAGAAAGACCTGCAGGCAAAGATATTCCCGGTAAGCCAGCCATATTAACGGTCACAGTGAAAATATCATTAAGGTACATTGCCACAGGATCACTTTTCAGTTTTTCGTCGGCAATACCAAAAGCTGGTGTCGGTGTTGCTGGCGTTAATATCGCATCAACTCCAGCATCAAAACAATTATCAAAATCTTGTTTGATAAGCGTTCTGACCTTTTGTGCTTTGAGATAATAAGCATCATAATAACCAGCAGATAACACATATGTGCCTATCAATATACGGCGCTTAACTTCGTTTCCAAATCCTTCAGAACGCGTATTTTCATACATTTCAATAATATCTTTACCCGGTACACGCAGACCGAACCGTACACCATCGTAACGTGCCAAGTTGGAGGAGGCTTCCGCAGGCGCTACGATATAATAGGCTGGTAAAGCATATTTTGTATGAGGGAGCGAAATGTTGACTATTTCTGCACCTGCATCTTTCAGCCAATCAATGCCCTTTTGCCAAAGGTTCAAGATTTCTTCAGACATTCCATCAACACGATATTCTTTTGGAATACCGATTTTCATGCCTTTTACTGATTTTCCTATGAAACTTTCATAATCAGGCACAGGAACATCAACAGAGGTTGAATCCTTGTCATCAAATGATGCCATAGATTTAAGCAGAATTGAACAATCGCGGACATCGCGGCCAATTGGACCAGCTTGATCGAGAGATGAAGCAAACGCAATTGTCCCCCAACGTGAACAACGACCATAGGTCGGTTTAATTCCAACTGTGCCAGTAAACGCTGCCGGTTGGCGAATTGAACCGCCAGTATCAGTTGCTGTTGCACCAGCGCATAAATGGGCTGCTACGGCTGCTGCTGAACCACCAGAAGAACCACCCGGTACAAGTTGCTTGTCTGATCCTTCAGCACGCCATGGATTGATAACCGCACCATAATGTGATGTCTCGTTGGAAGACCCCATTGCAAACTCGTCCATATTGAGTTTACCAAGCATGACAGCACCATCGGCCCATAAATTGGCCGTAACAGTGGACTCATATTTTGGTTTAAAACCATCAAGAATATGCGAACAAGCCTGTGTATGGATGTCATATGTTGCAAAAAGGTCTTTGATACCAAGAGGGATACCCTCAAGAGCACCCATTTCATTATTATCAATGCGTTTTTGCGATGCCTTTGCCATCTCTTGGGCATGATCGGCGGTAACAGCGACATACGCATTTATAGCGGGATTAGACGCTTCAATTGCTTTAAGATAAGCATCAGTCAACTCTGTTGCCTTGATTTCACGCTGTTTTAAAGCGTCACGAGCCTCGGCAATTGTCAGCTTCGTTAAATCAGTCATAATCATGCCTCGAAAATCAAAAAATCGTACATTACTCGATCACTTTTGGTACAAGGAAAAAGTGATCTTCCGTTAATGGTGCATTGGCCACGATATCTGCGGCTTTATTGCCATCTGTGACAACATCTTCGCGCGTACGCAAAGACATAGGTATAACAGAGGTCAACGGCTCGACATTATTAACATCGACTTCATCAAGTTGCTCAACAAAGCCTAAAATTGCATTTAGTTCTCTGGCCATACGTTCTGCTTCATCATCTTTCACTGCTATGCGTGACAGACGAGCAACACGTTTGACCGTTTTAATATCTACAGACATTAGATCAATCCCGTATGAATAGACATTCCTTCTTCTGGCTATACAGGTCATAAGCCATAAGAGCAAGAAAAGACCTTCAGAAGTTGAGCGTTTCACCGACTTTTGGTATCTCACAAACTGTTTTTCCACTTTCCATGCAAAAAACAGAGTGTTTTGGTGTTCGATCAAACCTTGGAAACGCGCTATAACAACATGATATTGCGGTCTTAAAATAGAAATATATTCCACACCATGTCCGCGACAGCTCGCTATAGTATGAATGTCGCCGATGGGAACTATCCTACTTTCTGGCTCCTGCAATCCATTATCAATTTCAGATCAATGGAGCAGACAAAACGAGCCGTCATTGGCTGGTTTAGGTTTTACGTGATTGCCCCGTTCGCGTATGCAACTGTCTCGCGAACGGGGCTATGAGCCAACATACTTCTAAGTTAACTGTTATTATCCTCAATCTATCTCTACTATTCAAAAACTAAGCAAAAACGCCCGCAATGAACGTATTGATGAGTTATTAAGATGGGATAATCATCCTTAATGTATTGATCTTACTGGTAAATATTGAAGCTCATTTTTGTGAATTCGAAATTAATCAAAAACACGTACTTGGCCATCATTCCAAGTTCCAACATAATAACGATGCTTAAAATAGGCTAAAGCTACTGCCCCACCTAAATTGCTAGCGAGCAGTTTTGTTTCCCCTGTATCGACATTCACTAGTCGAACAGCCCCTGCACCATTATCAATAACGGCGACTGAACGGTTAGAAACAGTTACGATACCCACGCCAGGTCGATTAAAGCTAGAACCTAACTGTTTATGAACACCTGCTGCATTAATATGCGTTAAATTCCCGCTATATTGTGAAACGACCAAATCGCCATTAGGCAATTGTGTCACGCCAACGGGTAAGCTAAGTTTTGAAGCTACAATCTTTTTTGCGCCAGTTTCAATATTGACGGATACGATTTCGCCTGTTGAACGATTAGTTACTAATAATTCCCCCTTATTTGACCAAGCGATCCCAGTGGGAGTGTGAAAACCGCTGGCGATTTTTGATGCATTACCAACGTTATCGATCTTTAAAATATAGTCATCTTGATAAGAAGCAACATAAATATTATCACGATTATCAACGACAATACCAGCTGGAGCACTTATACCAGAATAAACAACTTGTTGCTTGCCTTGTGTCGTTATTTTAACAACGGAATTTCCGGACCAGTTAGTAACTAACATTTCTCCTTTATTATTAAAAGCAATGCCTGTTGGCGAGCGTAATGATGTAGCAACTACTTGTGTTTGAGCCATTCCGAACGTTCCATAAGTTAGAAAAATAAGCAAAAAAGCAAATTTTATGAAATTTTTTTTCATTGTTGTATTCCTCGAAGAAATATTATTTAGCTAATTGGTTTTCTGAGATATTGCCAGAATAAGGTAAGACGCCGTTTTTTAACGAAAACGAAAAGTCTTTTGTGCTGATCTCACCCACAGAATACTCACTATCGTAGAGTGCCAGTAAGAATTCAGCCATCTGATCTGGAGTATGATATTTTGCAAAGCGCTTGTCATAATCATACTCTGTCACATTGTTAGCAACCTGTCCAAACTCCGTCTGTGTTGCCGCTGGAGCAAGCACTTTAGCCTTGAGTTGAGCCTTGGCTGCTTTTAGCTCATGCGATAATCCTTCAGTAAATGCACTGACATAAAACTTTGTGGCACAATAAGTCACTGCATCAGGAACGATAGTATAACCGCCACGTGACGAAATATTAATTAGTTGAGCCCCTTCAACATCATGATAGGCTCGTGTGTATAGTGTTGAAAAAATAGTCAGGGCTTCAATATTCACATGTAGCATAGATTCAATTTTATTGAGATCCTGACTATCTACAGCACCATAATGACCGAAACCGGCATTATTAATCCATGTTTCAATAAAATAATCTTTTAATTCGTCGAACAGATGATGTGCATTGGCAGGTTGTGATAAATCACAAAGCTTAATAATCACCGTCAAGGCTGGATTAATGATTGCAATTTCTTGTTTAAGCTTTTCCAGTGGCTCTTGTCGTCTTGCAATAACAATCAAATTTTTGCCGCGTTTGGCAAAGGCTATTGCTGTTGCATAGCCGATACCAGAGCTTGCGCCTGTAATGACTGTGAATTTTTGATCTAAATCCATTATGGATACCTCTTAAAATTTGGTTGTGTTGAAAATATTTTGCCGATGATAGATTTCAACATTCGTTATTCTTAATTCCTAGAAAAGCAGAAGCTTTCACTTGTCTCAGTCGTCCAAGTAAAATTTGAAATCATCAACAACATGCGAACATGCCTGTTTATGGCTGTCGTATGTCGCAAAAGCCCCTTTAATGCTAAGAGGGATCACCTCAAGAGCACCAATTATTATTATCAATGTGGTTGCTATCTCTTAGAGATAAACAGCGGCGACAGCGATATATGCATGTATAGCGGAATTAACGCTTCAGCTGATTTAATATAAGCTTCAGTCAATCTTTACGCATAACAGATGTTAACGACGAAACGCCATTAACATCCACGTCATCAAGTTGCTCAACAAAGCTGAAAATTGCACTCTGTCCATACGTTCCGCTTAATCGCCTTTCACCGCTATACGTGAAAGATGGACAACACCCTTGACCGTTTTATATCTACAAACATTAGATACCCTCCCAAAATAGAATTTTATTCTCAATTAAATACATGCAAAAAGCGATAAAAGCAATAAAAAACTACTATAATGTAAAATTTTCACCAATTTTTGGCGTTTTCACAAATGTTTTTCCACCTTCCATACCAAGAACAAAACGTTCAGCTGTCTGATCAAGTGCAGGAAAAGTGCCGTAATGACATGGTATCGCGGTCTTGAAATCAAAATACCTCCGGCAAGCCAAAGCAGCCACCGCTCCCCCCATAGTATAAATATCACCAATAGGAACTATTCCGACTTCAGGCGCATGCAGCTCGTTAATCAATTTCATATCAGAAAAAATATCGGTATCGCCCATATGATATAATGTTGGCGCATCGTTAAAATGAAATATCAAACCATTAGGATTTCCGAGACATTGTGAAACACCATTTTCCGTCAATACTGCGGACGAATGGAGTGCATTAACAAAAGTAATGGAAAAACCATCATGGGATTGTGTTCCCCCAGTATTACCGGGAAACAGGTTTTGGACACCTTGCGATCCTAACCATGCTGCCAAATCAGCATTCGCAGTGACTGGTACATTCTTATCTCGTGCAATAGCAACAGTATCCCCCACATGGTCACTATGCCCATGTGTAAGAGCAATATGCGTAACACCATCAATAGCCTTTTCTATATCCAGATCTTTTGCCGCTGGATTACCCGTCAGAAATGGATCAATTAAGATAACGGCATTACCCGTTTCAACGCGAAAAGCCGCATGCCCAAGCCAAGTAAGTTTCATGATCTATTCTCCTCTTTTTCTTGGATTTTGTTCTAAATACATATATGAGCTGAAATGGAAAAAAACACGAGATACAACCAAGAACAGTTTTAAATGCCCGTTATTGATATCACAACCATTCCCGATCTTTCGTTAAGTAGCAAAAATATAGCTGGTATTGATTTAGGAACCAAAACGATTGGCATTGCCGTTTCTGATCTTGGATGGCGCTTTGCGACACCGCGCCCCGTTATAAAACGCAAAAAATTTTCTATTGATGCACCTTTATTGATAAACTTTTTCAATCATGAAAATGTCGGCGTTGCCATTATTGGGTTACCGATCAATATGGATGGAAGCAGCGGCCCGCGGGTGCAGGCAACACGTGCTTTTGTACACAATATGGATAAGCTTTCGCCAATTCCCTTTGTTTTTTGGGATGAACGACTTTCAACCGTTGCAGCAGAACGTGGTTTATTGGAAATGGATGTTTCACGCGCAAAACGTGCGGAACGGATTGATTCAGCTGCTGCCGCTTTTATTTTGCAAGGCGCGCTTGACCGATTACAGTCCCTGCCTCAAACTGTCGTATAAAGTGTATCCAATATATGACCAGCATGGTGGCGCGCACTGAGCATACCGTAAGAAGAACGCCATTGTCCGCCAAGTCTACTTTCTACATACCCTGCCGTAACGTGATCCATGTCCATCTGCTTCAATGCCGCTGCTGCACCCGCATAAGCCATTTGCTCGACAAACAACCGCCCTGCTCCCATATCGCTTGCAGCCACATGTGCCGCAGCCTGCAATATCTCGACGGTTTTTGGCCCTGCAGACCCTATTTCAAAGCCAATTTTTTCCAGTAATCCCTGAAATAATCCAGGTGCTTTTTCGGCTATCTGGATTGTATCGATAACAAGATCATTACCGCCAGAATCTTTCATTGCTCGATTTGGCGCATCATGTAGCATACGCGACAGGCGACTATCACTAAAGAATGATTGCTTGCCAAGCTGTGCAATAATTTCACCAACAACCGGTACAACAAGCTGGTTGACATGCATCGCAACAATGGGCGTCATGATACGAGCAAATGCCGCTTCTCCACGATTTGACGCAGCATGATCAAAAGCACGTGCCAAGCGCATAACCAGACATTGCGCAGCAACAATATCTAGAGCGAGATCAGCAAATACCCGTTCTGTAAGAGGCGAGAATGTTTGTCTTACATTATTGCGTCTGAAATAATTTACCCCGATTTGTAATGCCGCATGCAAAACACCGGCTGAAACAACAGCCTGATCAAAACGAGTCATCGTTTCAACATCACGCACAACCTTTTCGCCTTGTCCTATTTGCCCAATCAACCAACCATAACTTTGGCGAAATGATACTTGACCTTCAGGAACCGAGCATTCGCCAGCCCTATGAATGAGATAATCAACCGATATATCGCCATTCAACGCACCATTATCCTGAAAGCGAGGAACTAGAAAACAGCTCTTTTCTCCCTCAATTTCTGCTGTAACAAGATAACCATCGGCAACCGGATTAATGACAGATGTTTTTACAGCATTTAATTGATAGATATCCCGTCCATTGGTGGCATCAAAAGATATATATCTGGCGGAAGCAATATGCGTGCTACCCGTTAAATTATCTGTTGCATCTTCAAATGCAAATGTAAGAGCTGCAGATTTTTTGGCAAAAATTGGTCGTGACGAATAATCATGTTGTCTTGAAAGAAGTGCATTTTTCCATTTTGAAAATAGTTCTGTTTCACCGATCAATGCAGCAATTGCAGCGCTGTTCAATGTTACTTCGTCAAGATGTCCTGTTTCCAATCCGGACATTAAAAATAGGCGAATAGCACGAGCCTGATATCGCGCACTGTTTTCTGCTGCCCCTTGCTCCCACAAAGAAGACGACAACCCTATTTGGCGCGAACGACGTAATAGTGCCTGATAAGCTGGATGGATTTCCAACTGCTGAGTCGGATTGCCCCATTCATCTTCCCGCCTCAACGTTGGGCGGTGGATATTTGCCAATCTTGCTAAATCCTGTGCTTCTCTACTTGCTACGAATGCACCAATCTCTTCAAAACCGGCAAGCAGAGTTGTTGGTAGAGACGATGAAAATCGAAATAAAATGGCATCGTCTAAAAAAGCATTTTTACGAATTGGATTTTGAGAAGGTGCAGCACTCACGAATTTGTCCCTATTTTTAATTTTATAAGATAATTATACTACAGACATTTGATTTTTTTATGATTAAAAACAGCCATTGCATAGAAAGCAACGCTTGTTATAGTCTCATGAAGAACGCATTGGAAACATCTATCATGACACAAACTTCTTCCTTTCCTATTTTTCCCCACCGCCATTTGCTTGCAATCAAAGGGCTAACGGCTCATGACCTAACAATTCTACTTGATAGAGCTGACGCCAATGTTGCAGTATCAAGACAAATTGACAAGAAAAAGTCTTCGATGCGTGGTCGAACACAAATCAATCTCTTTTTTGAAAATTCTACACGTACCCAATCCTCCTTCGAATTGGCCGGAAAACGTCTCGGCGCCGATGTCATGAATATGTCTGTTGGTAACTCCTCTGTCAAAAAAGGGGAAACGTTAATAGATACCGCTATGACGTTGAATGCTATGCATCCTGATATTCTTGTAATACGGCATAGCTGTGGAGGTGCAGCAGCACTGCTTGCGCAAAAAGTTGACTGTTCTGTGGTAAATGCCGGAGACGGAGCGCACGCCCATCCAACACAGGCTCTACTCGATGCATTGACCATACGCCGCGCAAAAGGAACAATTGCGGGATTGACTGTGGCAATATGTGGCGATGTTTTACATTCACGCGTTGCCCGCTCCAACATCATCAGCCTTAACGCTCTTGGTGCGCGGGTTCGCGTTATAGGCCCAACAACATTAATGCCAAGTGGAATCGCCGACATGAGTGTCGAAGTGTTTACCGATATGAAAGAAGGGCTGAAAGACGTTGACGTCATTATGATGCTTCGTCTTCAGCGGGAAAGAATGGCTGGAGCCTTCATCCCTTCCGTCCGTGAATATTTTCATTTTTATGGTTTAGATAAAGAAAAATTAGCTCGAGCAAAAGATGATTGCATCGTTA
Organism: uncultured Bartonella sp.; assembly: GCA_945285915.1. Lineage (GTDB taxonomy): Bacteria > Pseudomonadota > Alphaproteobacteria > Rhizobiales > Rhizobiaceae > Bartonella. The sequence goes on along the minus strand of CALYQL010000012.1, from coordinate 52,649 downwards.
TGCATCCGGGTCCAATTAATCGTGGCGTTGAAATCGCGTCCGACATAGCTGATGGACCGCAAAGCGTCATACATACACAAGTTGAAATGGGGGTAGCGGTCAGAATGGCCGTGATAGAAGCACTGCTGGATCCTCGCAAAACTGATACAGAAGGAGAAAAATAATGAATTCCGTTGTGTATCAAAATGCGCGTATTGTTGACCCTTCACGCAATAAAGATGAAATCGGCACCCTTATTGTTGAAGATGGTATCATAAAAGCAGCTGGCAAAGATGCGCTTAATCAAGGTAGTCCTGAAGGCGCAGAAATTATTGATGCTCAGGGAAAAGCAATACTTCCTGGACTTGTCGATGCTCGCGTTTATGTTGGGGAACCTGGTAATGAATATCGGGAGACTATCGCGTCGGCCAGCCAATCTGCAGCGGCAGGAGGTGTAACATCCTTTGTCATGATGCCGGATACGCACCCTGTTATCGATGATGTTGCGCTGGTGGAATTTGTTAAGCGCACTGCGCATGAAAACGCAAAAGTTAATGTCTATCCTTCTGCAGCCATAACCAAAGGTCTTAACGGTCAAGAGATGACCGAATTTGGTCTACTTAAAGAATCAGGTGCAATAGCATTCACAGAAGGCCGTAAAACACTGGAAAATTCTTCAGTACTAAAAAGAGCAATGACCTATGCACGTGATTTCAACGCATTGATCATGCACGAAACGCAGGATAAATGGTTGGGCGGCAGTGGCGTTATGAATTCAGGTCTACTTGCAAGCTGGTTGGGACTTTCTGGCGTGCCGAAAGAGGCTGAGGTTATTCCGCTTGAACGTGACTTACGACTAGCCAACTTGACACATTGCCGCTACCATGCAGCGCAAATATCAACAGCAATGTCGGCTGACGCTGTGCGTGTCGCAAAAGATCGTGGTGGAAATATTTCTGCTGGAGTATCAATTAATCACCTTGCATTGAATGAAAATGATATCGGTGAATATCGTACATTTTTCAGACTATCACCACCTCTTCGTTCGGAAGAAGATCGCGTAGCATTGGTCGAAGCAGTCCGTAACGGGGTTGTTGATATCATTGTTTCAAGCCATGATCCACAAGATGCAGATACCAAACGGTTACCATTTGAAGATGCAGCTTCTGGTGCTGTTGGTCTGGAGACCTTGCTTGCTGCTGCACTTCGTCTTTACCACAACGATTCTCTTTCGTTGTTGCGTATTGTTGAATTGCTATCAACAAATCCAGCTAAACTCTTGGGACTCGAAGCAGGTACCTTAAAACCGGGACATAAAGCAGATTTCATTTTGGTTGATTTGGAGGAACCGTGGCTTTTGTCCTTGGACATGTTACACTCGCGTTCCAAAAACACACCTTATGAAAACTCACGTTTTGAAGGACGCGTATTGAAAACCTATGTTAATGGTCGCGTCGTATATCAAAGCGAATAATCCTATTTTAGAAAGTCACAATTCATGGCTGATATAACCACATCTCCACAAATGATATCGTGGGTTGCGTTGTTGATCTGTTATATGATTGGCTCCATACCTTTTGGGCTTATATTTACCCGCTTTGCGGGATTAGGAGATGTGCGCAAAATCGGTTCGGGAAATATTGGTGCGACCAATGTATTGCGAACCGGTAACAAAAAGATCGCCGCCTTAACATTGTTATGCGATATGCTGAAAGGTACTGTCGCGGTTTATATCGCATCTTTAATTGCAAATGCTTACGGCAATTACGCTATTGTCATGCTAGGTGGTTTCGGTGCATTTATCGGTCATTTGTACCCTGTGTGGCTAAAATTCAAAGGTGGCAAAGGCGTTGCGACATATCTTGGTATCTGTTTCGGGTTTTATTGGCCAGCTGCGATATTATTTATCTGCATATGGCTTTTAACAGCATTTATCACACGTTATTCGTCACTTTCTGCTTTATTGGCCGTTATTTTTGTACCAATTTTTGTTTTTGTATTCATGCCAGGAATACATTTTAAACTTGTTGCATTGGTTCTAACGGTTATGAGTGTCATTGTCATTCTTAAGCACCAAGCCAACATTGTGCGCCTTGTAAAAGGCGAAGAAAGCAAAATTGGTGTAAAGAAATCATAATGTTGAAACGTAAAGGCATTTATCTGACCGAAAATCAACGGCTTCATTGGCTGCAACTTATCCGAAGCGAAAATGTTGGCGCCGTTACCTTTATGAGTTTGATTCAACAATTCAAAACCGCTGAAAAAGCCTTATCAGTGTTACCTGAATTAAGTGCTAGAGGTGGTGCCAATAAATCGATCCGAATTGCCAGCAAGCAAGATGCTGAACAAGAGATGGAACTTGCGGCAAAAATGGGCGTAAAATTTGTCTGTGTTGGAGAACCTGATTATCCACCTTATCTAAGAACGACAGATAATCCCCCACCTGTTATAGCTGTAAGAGGCAATCTCGATATTTTACAACGCCCATCTGTTGGCATCGTCGGTTCAAGAAATGCTTCGGCATCTGGCAAAAAGATAACAACACTTTTTGCGAATCAATTGGGTGAAATGGGATTTGCCATTGTATCCGGTTTAGCACGGGGTATCGATTCTGTAGCACATCAAGCAAGTCTCAAAACTGGCACAGTTGCTGTTTTAGCTGGGGGTATAGACTGTATATATCCACCAGAAAATACATCCCTTTATAACAATATTCTCGATAATGGTGGCGCTATTATAAGCGAAATGCCACTAGGTTGGCAGCCAAGAGCAGTCGATTTTCCACGAAGAAACCGAATTATAGCTGGCCTTTCTTTAGGACTTCTGGTTGCTGAAGCTGCAAGCCGATCGGGTTCACTCATTACCGCCAGATTGGCGGCGGACATTGGACGTATTGTATTTGCCATTCCCGGCTCACCATTAGATCCAAGAGCGACAGGTCCTAATAATCTCATTAAAGATGGTGCTCTTTTGGTCACCCATCCCAATGATATTGCCGAAACGCTAACGCCTCTTGCGCCGGAAAATCCCAATAAACAGCTCTATTTGTTTGAACAGGCAGATGATAATATCTTTCCCGATAAACCACCAGATAAGCCGGAAATTCCGTTAATAACAGAAAACATTGAAGGTAATGATAGTTCGGACACCGATGACACAGACGATAGTGACCGCAAAGCAGTTTTAGCAGCCTTATCAACAACGCCGATAGACATTGAAACCCTTTGTTTCCACTCTGGTGTGCCGATCGATAAAATTTACCTACTCCTCGTCGAACTTGATCTCGCTGGCAAGCTCATTCGCCATGCTGGCGGAGCTGTATCACTTGCTATTGATGATTTTCCGTCTTGGAATTAGCACCCTTCAGCATATTTTGCCCTTCTTTGGCGACCATATCCAACAGAAATGCTAGAAATGGCACATTGGCGTTAAGTGCCATTGTATTCATTTGCCGAGACATATCTATAATATATCCTATAACTTTTAAGCGGTTATCTGACATAATAATTTCCTAAATAAATGAAATCCCAGCATAGAAAACTAAGAAATCGAATTTTATTCCCGTCCCATCCTATAAATGACGACCTAAAAATGGAATAACACCATAATAACGTGTATTTATATTTTTCGCAATCATTAGTTGCAATATCAGTTTTTTTTTGATTTAGCCTTGACCAAACCGTATTGGCTGTTCATGTGAAAGCAGTTTAATTTGGTTATTGATACAGAAAAGCAGATATCATTATGGATGTTGTTGTCGTCGAATCACCGGCAAAAGCCAAAACAATCAATAAATATCTAGGATCTAATTATAAGGTTCTGGCGTCTTTTGGGCATGTACGCGATTTACCTGCCAAAGACGGTTCTGTACTTCCCGATGAAGATTTTTCTATGAAATGGGACACAAGCACTGCAGCAGCAAAGCGGCTGAGTGAAATAACAAAAGCATTGAAAGACGCTGACGGTCTCATTTTAGCAACCGACCCTGATCGCGAAGGTGAAGCAATTTCTTGGCATGTGTTGGAAGTCTTGCGCCAGAAGAAAGCTTTAAAAGACAAATCAGTGAAACGTGTTGTCTTTAACGCTATCACCAAACATGCAGTGTTGGACGCAATGGCGCATCCAAGAGATATAGATGTACCACTTGTCGATGCATATCTTGCAAGACGTGCGTTGGATTATCTGGTTGGCTTCACACTTTCCCCAGTTCTGTGGAGGAAATTACCAGGTGCGCGATCTGCTGGTCGTGTACAATCGGTTGCATTACGCTTGGTATGCGACCGTGAGTCGGAGATCGAACGTTTTAAAAGAGAAGATTATTGGTCAATAGAAGCCAAATTAGCAACATCGCATGATGAACAGTTTTTGGCTAAGCTCACCACCTTCAACCAGAAAAAGCTGGCCAAACTTGATATCAAGACACAACAACAAGCTGATGAAATTCGCTCTATGCTGCAAGGCGCAGAATTTCGGACACTTAGTGTTGATGCAAAACCAACAAAACGTAATCCTTCACCGCCTTTTACAACATCAACACTACAACAAGCTGCGTCTTCTAAGCTTGGTTTTTCCGCTTCTCGCACCATGCAAGTAGCACAAAAACTCTATGAAGGCATTGATATTGGCGGAGAAACCACTGGTCTTATAACCTATATGCGTACTGATGGTGTCCAGATTGCTCCTGAAGCGATCGACGCAGCGCGCACTGCAATTAAAGATACTTTTGGCAATAATTACGTTCCAGAAAAGCCGCGTTTTTATTCCACAAAGGCTAAAAATGCCCAAGAGGCACACGAAGCTATCCGACCGACAGATTTTATGCGCACGCCCGATAGTGTGAAGCAATATCTCGATAGCGATCAGGCAAAACTCTATGATCTTGTCTGGAAGAGAGCGATTGCCAGCCAAATGACACCAGCGGATATTGAACGCACGACTGTTGAAATTGAGGCCATTAAAGGCTCTGACCATGCCAATTTAAGAGCAACCGGCTCGGTTATACAATTTGATGGTTTCATAGCTGCATATACCGATCAACGTGACGAAGATTCGAGCGAAGATGACGATGCTGTCCGCTTGCCAAAAATGCAGGCAAATGAGTCTCTAAAGCAGATCAACATTGATGCTTTAAAGCACACTACGGAACCACCTGCCCGCTATTCTGAAGCAACATTGATCAAAAAACTTGAAGAACTGGGCATTGGTCGTCCATCAACATATGCTTCGACTTTAGGAACGCTCCGTGATCGCGACTATGTCAGTATTGATAAACGTAAGCTGATACCACAAGCCAAGGGACGTATTGTTACGGCATTTTTAGAAAACTTCTTCAATCGCTATGTTGAATATGACTTCACAGCCGATCTTGAAGAAAAACTTGACCTTATTTCCGACGGTAAATTATCATGGAAACAGGTCTTACGTGAGTTCTGGGATGCATTTAATGCATCTGTTGCTGATATTAAGGAATTACGCGTAAGCAATGTACTCGATGTCCTGAATGAAACTTTGGCGCCGCTTGCTTTTCCTCCCAGAGAAGATGGCAGCGATCCGCGTTCCTGCCCGCTTTGTCATGCCGGTCAATTATCACTAAAACTTGGGCGCTATGGCGCTTTTGTTGGTTGTTCAAATTACCCAGAGTGTAAATATACAAGACAACTTGGTAGTGAATCTGGTGCTGAAGGCGAGGCACAAAATCCTGATGAACCAGCAGTGCTTGGACAAGATCCTCAGACTGGACAAGATATCACTTTGCGTACAGGCCGTTTTGGGCCCTATGTGCAATGCGGTGAAGGGAAAGACGCGAAACGTGCCGGTCTCCCGAGAAGTTGGTTACCAACCGAAATGACTTATGAGAAAGCCATTGCGCTTCTATCTTTACCGCGTGAAGTTGGTCTTCATCCTGAAACGGGCAAACCCATAACGGCTGCTATTGGCCGTTATGGTCCCTATATTTCACATGATGGTCAATATGCAAATTTAGAAACACCGGATGAAGTTTTTGATATAGGTATCAACAGAGCGGTAACGGTGCTTGCCGAAAAACAGGCAAAAGGTGGAAGCCGGCGCACAGCAACACCAAAGGCAATTGCAACACTGGGGGATCACCCTGATGGTGGTGCTGTTACGGTTAGAGATGGACGCTATGGTCCCTATGTAAATTGGGAAAAAATCAATGCGACTTTACCAAAAGGCAAAGATCCTGCATCGGTTACATTGGAAGAAGCATTGGAACTCATTGCAGCAAAATCATCTGCACCTAAAAAAGGCCGCAAAACAACTATAAAAAAGACAGCAACCAAGAAAGCGCCAGCAAAAAAGGCGAAAGCTAAAGAGGAAGAATAGTTTTTGAAACGGGATGATAAAAAACAGACCGGCACCTTAACCTCAATGGGTAAGGCAAAGTCACATTTGCCTTCAAAAGAGGAAATTCTTTCTTTTTTAGAGGAAAATCCGCATCTTTCCGGTAAGCGTGAATTGGCGAAAGCGTTTAACCTCAAGGGCGACTCACGTATCTTTCTCAAAGAGTTATTGCGAGAACTCAAAGCAGATGGTCTCGTCGCCAAACAACGCAAAAAAATTATTGCAAAAAATACATTACCGCCTGTCACCTTACTCTATATCCAAAATAGAGATAAGGACGGCGGTTTTATTGCTAAACCTGTCGAATGGGACGGGGATGATGCGCCATTGGTGGAAATGCATCCATCACGGAACACACGAGGCCCGACTATTGGCGTTGGAGATCGGGTATTAGCAAAGATTTTTCGTAATAAAAGACCTGATGGTCCACCTTATATAGCCCGTGCCATTAAAAAAATCGACTGGAAAAAACCATTAACAATTGGCGTGTTGCGTAAAACAGACAATGGCCAATGGCGATTGACACCGATCGACAGAAAAGCAAGTGAACTTATCGTTGATATGCCTCCGCAATCGAAAGCGGTAGAGGGTGACCTTGTTGAAGTTGAGGTTGGTAGAGACAATCATTACGGACTCAAACGCGGCGTTGTAAAAGACGTACTTGGACGTGTAGATAGTGAAAAAGCACTATCGATGATTGCTATTGTCACGCACGATATCCCGTATATCTTTCCTGAAAACGTGTTGGCTGAAGCAGAAAAGGCAAAGCCAGTTAATCTCGATGGACGCGAAGATTGGCGACATCTTCCTTTGGTAACTATTGATCCTAAAGATGCAAAGGATCATGATGATGCCGTATATGCCGAAATTGATACTGATCCTGAAAATGAAGGTGGTGTTATTGTCACTGTAGCCATTGCTGACGTTGCCCATTATGTGCGTTATGGCAGCGCCCTTGATAAGGAAGCGTTCAAGCGCGGAAATTCGGTTTATTTCCCCGATCGAGTCGTTCCAATGTTGCCAGAACAAATATCCAATAATCTCTGTTCGTTACGAGAGGGAGAGGATAGACCAGCTATGGCTGTGCGTATGATTTATGACGCACAGGGTAACAAACGAAGCCATAAGTTTCATCGAATATTGATGAAATCCATTGCAAAATTATCTTATGAGCAGAGCCAAGCTGCAATTGATGGCAAACCGGATGAAAAAACAGCCCCCATTTTGACAAATGTCCTGAAACCATTATGGGAAGCCTATCGAATTTTGAAGATAGCGCGTGATCGGCGACAACCTCTGGAATTGGATTTACCAGAAAAGAAAATCATTCTCGACAATGACGGACGTGTTAAAGAAGTCGTCGTACCACCACGTTTAGATGCCCATCGCCTTATTGAAGAATTTATGATTCAGGCAAATGTTGCAGCCGCGGAAACGTTAAAGTCCAAACAGCAACCACTCATTTTCCGTGTGCATGATCAACCTTCTTTGGCAAAACAAGAAGCACTGCGCGAATTTTTACATTCTTTAGGGCTGTCCCTTGCCCGTAATAGTGAGCTGACGCCAGAAAGAATGAATGCAATTTTGGCTAAAGTTGAGGGGACAGACCAACAGGATCTGGTGAACCAGGTTGTTTTGCGTTCCCAATCACAAGCCGAATATGCACCGGAAAATCTTGGGCATTTTGGCTTAAATCTACGCAACTACGCGCATTTCACGTCTCCGATCCGCCGTTATGCCGACCTTATTGTGCACCGCGCGCTTATTAAAGCACTAAAACTTGGTAATGATGGTCTTAGTGAGGAGCAGGAACGTGATCTTGAAGAAATAGCGGCATCAATATCTCTTACCGAAAGACGTGCGATGGCTGCTGAACGAGAAACTATCGATCGGCTGATCGCACATTTCTTGGCAGACAAAATTGGCGCAACGTTTACAGGAAAAATTTCTGGTGTGACTAAAGCCGGTTTGTTTATTTCTCTTGATAAATTAGGCGCCGATGGTTTTGCTCCAATATCCACCTTATCATCAGATTATTATCTTTTTGACGAAGCACGTCATGCCCTGATCGGAGATCGGACGCATAGGGGATATCAACTTGGTGATAATGTTGAAGTAAAACTGATAGAAGCAATGCCTATTGCAGGAGCGCTACGCTTTGAGGTGTTGAGTTCTCCTAATACTTTACCGTTTTCACCTGTTTCTTACCATAAAACCAAGCGTGATAGCCGGCATATCAAACGGTTTCCTCGTAATAGGCGCAGATGAAGTTAATCAGCCAATTGAATAATAAGTTTATGTAACACGTAAAGAATTAACAACGCTAATTTTATTAATCATACCAGAATAAATAGAAACCGAAAGATACGGGTGACTCAATTATCACCGACGGTTTTAATTGGCACAGAAATTCGGCCGCTTGGGCTCGTAATAGAATAGTTTTTGCTTAATTGTTTAATTGAACAATCTCAAAAAAAGACAATTTAAAATGCACTATAGATAATTGAATAATAGTATTTTCAATAAATCCATTACAACGCTTGATAAAAGAAAAAGTATAAAAAAATACAAATAAGATAATTTCGTAATTATAGATCCTTAAGCCTCATACAATGCACACACATATAAGGATAGCAATATTATTGGATTGGAATATTCCATCCTTACCCATTATATGCCAAAGGGTACGGGAATCAAAAACGATTGGAAAGAATTCGATTTTTGTAATGCAGGAAAAAAACGATAATTGCTCAAACCATTCATGGCGTGCCATTATTGCTGCAACAGCAACAATTGGTGCTGTTGGCGTTGCCTTAGGTCTAGGAACGCAACTTATCTCAATTCTTATGGCTGCCCGTGGTTTTTCTAGCAGCATTATTGGATATAGTGGCACGGTTGGCGGCATCGCCACAATTATTGCCTCTGTTTTTACAGCACCAATAGCAAAAAAAATGGGGGTAGCCCGTTCCATTCTGGTCATGATGATCATCGGGTGTTCAAGCTTTTTAGGTTTTTATTATTTCGAATCAATCTGGGTATGGTTTGTCTTAAGGTTTACGCTCCATTTCGCAATGACCATCATGTTTATTCTCTCGGAATTTTGGGTGAATAGTTCTGCGCCTGAACAAAAACGCGGTATGATTCTGGCGATTTACGCCATTACATTGGGAATTGGCTTCACCTTAGGTCCTACCCTTTTATCCTATGTTGGCAGTCAGGGTTTTACTCCATTTGGTGCCGCCTGCATATTGATTGGTATGGCTGCTATCCCGATTATTGCCGCTTGGCGTTTAAGCCCACAATTTAAAGATGGCGATCATGTTACTTTCCTACCATATATTTGGGCAGTACCGACCTCAACAATGGCCGTTCTGGTCTATGGCGCCATTCAAATGGGAGCACTGACGCTTATCACGCCATTCAGTCTTACTCTTGGATATAGCGAGAGTGAAGCAGCCAATTTTATGTCCATGCTGGCTCTTGGAAATGTCCTTCTCCTCGTACCAATCGGCATTATCAGCGATTTTATAAAAGATCGGCGCTATCCTTTAATGGGGTGCGCTGCCATTGGTCTTATAGGAACAGCACTAATACCATGGATCGCCCATATCCGCTTAGCTTTGATATGCGATCTATTCATTTTGGGGGGCGTATCAGCAGGACTCTATACTATCGGACTTGCACAATTGGGTGCTCGCCTTAAGGGGGCCGAGCTTGCCGCTGCGAATTCTGCTTTTATTTTCTGTTATGGAATTGGAATGTTGGTAGGCCCAACAACAATAGGAAAAGTAATGGATATTTATAATCCATTCGGCTTTTCTATCACAATGGCGGCATTTTTCTCACTTTATATCATTTTAGTGCTATGCAGATTGGCAAGAACGCTATTCCACTCTTGACTTTTTCTGTAACTTCCGTAGTGTCGCGCCAAAATCCGCTTGTGTCGAACAATGTGTTTCGGTCGCGAGGTGGTGGTAATTTTGTAAGAACAGGACCCTAATTATGGCCAAAGCAGCAACAATTAAAATCAAGCTTTTGTCTACTGCGGATACCGGTTTTTTCTATGTCACAAAGAAAAACAGCCGCACGATGACCGACAAAATGAGCAAGCGTAAATACGATCCGATTGCTAAGAAGCACGTTGAATTTAAAGAAACAAAAATCAAATAATTTGATTTTGATTCTCTATTTTAAATGGCGGCTTATAGAAATAAGCTGCCTTTTTTATTGCTCTAGAATTTAAGATTCTTAAAATTTTATATCCGTGTAATCACGATAGAAACGAGTTTTAACTCTATCTGCATTGCCGTGAATCGCGATTAGATTTTTTTATCTCGCGATATGTCAATCTTTTCGCTGGCTGTAGCCATAAGCTGATCCCTATTATAGACATCTGAATAATAGTTTATTCTTCCTGTCGCCAAATCTGGCCACGCTGTAAAATATGTCAAATAAACCGGTACTTGTTCATCAAGTGTAAGGCTACGTTCGCCTTTTCCGAAATAAGGTTTTAACTGATCGACACTTTTACCCAAAACTGCTGCAGCCATTTCTCGTGGGTTTTCCAATCGAACACAGCCGTGGCTTACGGCGCGCATGTCACGAGAAAAGGCGGCTTTGTTGGGCGTGTCATGAAGATATATATCATGCTTGTTAGGAAACAGTATTTTAAGTTCTCCCAAAGCATTGTTTTTGCCTGGTTTCTGACGAATACTGACACCATGACCTTTAGCGGCAACCTGTTGCCAATTTACGGCTGAAGCAGAAACCAGTTTACCGGAACTGTTGTAAAGCGCATAATTATTACGCTCAAGATAGCTCTGGTCATTGATAATTTTTGGCAACATTTCATTCAAAACAATTGAACGTGGTACCCCCCATGACGGGTTAAATGTTACCAATCTAATTTTGTCATAGAAAAAATAGGTTTGATTCTTCGGATTACCAACGACAACCTTCATATCCAATTTTACAGTGTTGTTTTCGATATATTGGGCGCGATAAGCGGCTTGGTTGATAAACACATATCGATCACCAAAATTATGCGGCAACCAGCGCAAGCGCTCCATGGAATCAATAATTTTTTGTCTTTTACTTCCCGCATCACTATCTTGCAAAGCGGCAACTGTTGCAGAACCGATAATACCGTCTGAATTTTTTCCGACTAGCGTCTGGTAATCTTTCACACTATTAACAAGATCAGCATTATAGATCGTTTCACTGCTGTAACGTTCCAATATCTCACGGTGATTATGGAGATATGAGGAAGGAGCATTTGCTAATATAAGGCCAATAAAATGCGGCAGTTCATCATTTGTCTCACCTGGTTTGACTACAAACCCACGTGAAAACGTGAATTGCGACTTGTGTTCTGACTTCGGCAATTTTGCCAACGCATTTTTTAACGCTTGGTAATACTCCGATTGAGGGAGATAGGAGTTCATTAATTCAACAGGTTGCTCACTTTTTGCGAGATTATCCATAACCTGTTCAAGATTTACATTTTTACGTGGTAAATCATGAAATGGTGAAAGTCTATCGGCTACAATTCTTCCCTGGGAAGCATCTATCACGTAGCGTAATATTCGGGCACTAAGTTCCACATCAAATTGCGCTAAAGCCAGATCTCGCTCTTCACCAACCAGATTATTATCTGGTACTGCCACAAAATAGTCTTTGGGTTCCAAACCATCGTCGTCCGAATTTGCTAAAAACTCTCTGATGCGAAGGGCGGCAAAACTGACATGCCCATTTTCCGACCAAATCAAATGAGGCGATTTTTCGTAATATTTCAGAACGGCATCGGCAACATCTCGTTCGGCATGCACATCAATATTTGCAAAACTTGCTTTTGAAATTTCACCGTTTGGAACGGCATTTGCATTTACCGGACTTTCCAAAATCGCATTATATGGACGAAAAACAGTCGGAACAGCATCAAGATCGTTTGTCGGCGTCGAACTGGTTTTCAGGCTATCGACAGCGGCAAAATTGATCAACACCATCCTATCTGGTTTGTAATCGAATGCTTTCGGTGCAGAAACAGTTACTCGTTTGATATTTTCAAGCTTTGCTTTCGGTTCCGTACGCTCTTTTGGCTCTATCGGCGCCACCACCGGTTGTTCCACTACCGCAGCCGGTTTAGGTTTACGACCAAACAGCTCCATTAAGCTGTTAGCAGCCAAAGCAGAGTTGTCCCCTACTGGTGAATTATAGATAAGTGAGGTTGTCAGAAAAGTGAGTAAGATTTTTGAAATAGTTTTAGAAGGCATGACCAAAAATATCCAAAGGTTGATAAAACCTTTTTAGAGGATTTTGGTATATAAGCTATTAAACCAATTAAAGTTCCTGAAAACTGGCATATTTTATCAAATAAATGCAATCGGAAGATGATATGAAACAAATCGTTAGTCTAGAAGTATCGGATTTACACGGCTAATTTCTTATCAACAACGACATGGTGGTTTTGCTGCATAGATATGTCATTCATGCTCGGACGTTGGTGTAACATGATGAGGATACCCATTGAATAACAACTCTAAAATATTAGGTTTTGTTTTGGCCGGTGGACGGTCTTCGAGAATGAAGCAAGATAAAACTTTTCTTGAACTTGCCGGGCGTAGTTTTCTAGATATCCAGATTGAAAATTTGGAGAAGCACGACCTACCCGTCGCTATCAGCTCAAACACGATACAAAAGCAACACTATAAATCCGAAATTCCTGTAATCCCTGATTACGAAGACCAACTGTTTATTGGCCCGCTTGCCGGAATTTATGCCGGATTAACATATGCACGTCAGCATGGTTATGACTTTATACTGACTATACCTATAGATTGCCCAATCATACCGGATGCATTTTTCGAAAAATTCATACAAAACATTGATAACGATTCGATATTTCGTATAGCCAAAACGGAAGCTGGTTTGCAACCAACATTTGCTTTATGGCCTGTGTTTCTCATTGATGAACTCAAGGATTTTCTGTCGGATACCAACAATAAAAGTATTCGAGCATTCGCTTTTGCTAAAAATGTCGATATAATAGAATTTGATAGCGATATCTCGACAGGTGCGTTCTTTAACATCAATACGCCTGACGATTACAATGAATCAAAAAAGTATTTTGGTGAGAATATGACGCAAAAACATAGAGTTTTTGGAGTAACAGGGTGGAAAAACAATGGTAAAACAACCATGGTTGTCCGCATCGTCGAAGAACTAACGAAAAGAGGTTACAAGATAGCAACCGTGAAGCATGCGCATCATGATTTTGATATTGATCATGAGAACACAGATTCATGGAAACACAGAAAAGCCGGCGCACAGGAAGTTGCGGTCGTTTCCTCAAGACGATTTGCTATTATCCACGAAAATGAAACAGAGCAAGATGTGCCGCTTGCCACTATTCTTGAACGTCTAGCACCTTGCGATCTCGTCATTGTAGAAGGGTACAAACGCGATAGCCATGACAAACTGGAAGTTCGTCGCACAGGTGGAAAAGAAGGTGAACCTCTTTTCAGATCCGATCCCCATATTGTCGCTATAGCTTCCGATACATCTGTAGATGATACGACTTTGCCTGTCTTTGATCTTGATGATATTTCATCAATTGTAGATTTTATTGAAAACCATATGAAGTTGAAACAGGAATAGGGGCATAAAATGCTTGTACTTTGGGGACGCCCTACATCTAGCAACGTTAAAAAAGTACTTTGGACACTGGAAGAAATTGGCCTAGATTACCAATACGTCAAAGCAGGCGGTGCTTATGGTGGGCTTCATACACCAGAATTTCTCGCTCTAAATCCAAACGGTTTAGTTCCAACAATCAAGGATGGCGAACTAGTTCTTTGGGAATCCAACACTATCGTGCGTTATCTGGCAGCGCGCTATGGTAAAGGTGTCTTGTGGATCGAGGATTGTGGCAAGCGCGCCTCCGCTGAAAAATGGATGGACTGGACGATGGGAACTTTATTCGAGCCGTATAAAGATTTTCTCATGCACACGATCAGACTTGCACCAGACGAACGTGATCCTCAAAAAGTAACCGCAAGTGTTGCAGAGTTCGAAAAAGGCTTGGAAGTGCTCAATTATGGGTTGAAAAAACAACCTTATCTATCCGGCGACAATCTGGGTATTGGAGACATTGTTGCTGGCGTGTTCCTCTATTATTACTACACAATGGATCTACCACGCACAAAAACATTTTCGAATATAGAAACTTGGTACAAAAAACTCCAAACTCGGCCTGGTTACATCAAACATGTCATGACACCGATCTCGTAATTTGGGCATCTTATTTGGTAAGCAATAAGACATTATAAATGCCCAATTTTGGTAAAAATCGCCTAGCTGATATAATTGTGGCTATCGCCGTTGTGGTGATAGCTGCTTTTTTAGCTCTGCCTTCACATAAAAATGTCGATAATAACTTTTCTGGACATGATAGCATCACCGGATATGCCAAAGTATCTGATGGCGATACTATTCAAATCAACGGACGAAGAATACGTCTGATAGATATTGACGCTCCAGAATTATACCAGTTTTGCACGTTAAATGGTGCCTCCTATCCTTGTGGTGAACAATCCAAACAACATCTCATCAATCTGATTGATAAACGTAAGATCACTTGTATTTCAGAAAAACGGGATAAGTTTGACCGTTTCTTAGGCCGTTGCAGTGTCGATAGCATGGACATAAACAGGCAAATGGTCGAAGATGGATGGGCGGTAAGCTACTACGGTTATCAGCAACAAGAAAATAAAGCACGCAAGCAATTATTAGGTATTTGGGCTGGCTCATTTGAGCGCCCACGAGATTGGCGCCGCAATCACCCCCGTAAAAATTGAACCAATGATAAAAACTGAAACAACAATATTGCACGTTTATTAAACGGGTAGCATATTAAGTTTATGGAAAACACCTTTGGTAAAAATCAATGTGATGACGTAATCTCTCTCAGTAAAGAGATATCCGTATGTCGCATCTGTATTGACCATCCACTTTTTTTGCCTCCCCTTCCCCATCAGCCAAGGCCCGTTGCCTACCTTTCAAGCACAGCAAAAGTAGTTATCGCTGGACAAGCGCCGGGATTGCGTGTCCATGAAACAGGAATACCCTTTAACGATCGATCTGGCGATAGGTTAAGACAATGGCTAGGCGTATCACGGGAAGAGTTTTATGATAGAAACAGATTTGCTATTGTTCCTATGGGGTTTTGCTTTCCTGGCTATAGTCACAATAAAAGTGATTTGCCTCCGAGAAAAGAATGTAAAATAGTCTGGCATGACAGGATTTTTAATGCAATGCCACAGGTTGAGCTTGTGTTAGCAATTGGCGGCTATGCCCAAAAATACCACATTGAGGGCGTATCAGGTGAAAAGGTTTCAGAAATTGTTATGAATTGGAAAAATATTCTATCAACCCGCCAGTCCCGTGGATATTATGTGCTTCCATTACCACACCCATCGTGGCGTAATACAGCTTGGATAAATAAAAACCCTTGGTTTGAAGAAGAGTTGTTGCCAAAATTAAAGTGTTTCATTAATAAGTATTCTGTATTAGAATAGGTTATTAGTTGTTTATTCTATTTATTAGAATAATATTATGCATCTATTTATGAATTGTTATTATTAGTTTCTGGGTATCATTATGGATCGTCTTGATAGAAAAATTCTTCGTCTTTTACAGGAAGATTCTACATTGGCGGTCGCCGATGTAGCCAAAAAAGTTGGTCTTTCTACAACACCTTGTTGGCGCCGTATTCAAAAACTCGAAGAAGATGGTGTCATTAAGAGGCGCGTTGCTGTACTTTCGCCTGAAAAGGTCAATACACGTGTTACCGTGTTTGTATCGGTAAGAACTGGCGCTCACAATCATGAATGGCTTAAACGTTTTTCTGAAGTTGTTGAGGACTTTCCAGAAGTCGTTGAATTCTATCGCATGAGTGGTGACGTCGATTATCTCTTACGCGTTGTAGTCCCTGATATTGCTGCCTATGATGTTTTTTATAAAAAACTGATCGCAAAAATTGATATTAGAGATGTTTCTTCTGCCTTTGCAATGGAACAGATAAAATATACAACAGAACTTCCATTGGAATATATGCAGCTTGATAAGGAAACGAGCCGTCTATAATGCACTACCCTTTTAAAGGCACTTGTTCACTGGATAGATTGAGGAAACAAGTGCCATTGGTGCAATGTATTACCAATGATGTAGCAATGAACTTTGCAGCCAATGTATTGACTGCATTGGGGGCATCTCCCGTGATGGCATTTGCACCAGAAGAGGCAGCAACATTTACTAAAAATGCCGACTGTCTGACAGTTAATCTTGGAATTTTAACCAGTGAAAAACTGAGCGGTATTTTATCGTCCACCCAAACAGCGAAAGATTTGAATAAGCCAATAGTGCTTGATCCAGTTGCACATTTTGCTTCCTCTTTTCGTCAACAAGCCGTTGATAAAATTTTAGCTCTTAATCCTACAGTCATACGTGGAAATGGTTCCGAGATTTTAGCTTTTTCTGAAAAATGTTCAGCTAAAGGTGTTGATAGTGGTAACGCCACAGAAGACAGTATTTCTACAGCAATTGAATTGGCAAAAAAATACCAAACTGTTGTAGCCGTTTCTGGTGAAAATGATTTTATTACGGACGGAATAAATCATTTCAAAATCAGTGGCGGTCATCCCTTAATGGCAAAAGTATCCGCAACAGGGTGCGCACTAACATGCGGTGTGGGCGCATTTGTAGCCTTAGCACCGGACACCCCCTTGCAAGGTACGCTAGCAGCATTCAATATATTTGCAATTGCAGGAAAAATAGCCGGTGAAAAGGCACAAGGCCCTGGTAGCTTTGTGCCACAGTTTCTCGATACACTCTATTCTCTCAATGACAAAATTATCGATAAATTCGATCTGATAGAGAACTTGACCATCTAACAGCTAACTGCCTTAATGGCTCCTCAAAAATGCACTCATGCTTCTTGAGAGCCATATTCGGAAGCGTTACACGCTTATTCCAGCTTGTGCAAAGGTTGCCATTTGAGAGTGCGTTAAGAGTGCAGCTTTAACAATTCCTGCCGCCATTGCCGCTCCTGTCCCCTCACCTAGTCGCATACCGAGATCTAAAATTGGCTTTTTACCCAATTTTTCAAGGAGCTTGCTGTGTGCAGGCTCTGCAGAAACGTGCCCGACAATGCAATGATCCAATGCATGAGGGTTAGCTTTGTACAAAATTGCTGCCGCGGCAGTAACCACATAACCATCCAGAATAACTGGAATTTTTTCCATACGTGCGGCAAGTATGGCACCAATCATCGCTGCGATTTCGCGTCCACCTAGCCGGCGCATAACCTCAAACGGATCATTTAGATGATCTTTATGTAGATTAATCGCGGCTTTTACAGCCGCTACCTTTCTTTGATAGTATTCGCCAGTTGAGCCTGTGCCTGGGCCCGTCCATTCTTCTGCTTCACCGCCAAATAGTGCCATACAAATTGCAGCTGCAATCGTTGTATTGCCGATTCCCATTTCACCAAGGCACAACAGATCTGTTCCACCTGCTATCGATTCCATTCCAAAAGCCATGGTAGCGGCTGCACCGCGCTCATCCATAGCTGCATCTTTGGTGATATCCATTGTTGGATAATCAAGCGCCAGATCAAATATTTTAAGCCCCAGATCATATGCAACGCAAATCTGATTTATTGCGGCTCCGCCTGCTGCAAAATTTTCGACCATTTTTTGTGTAACCGAACGTGGAAACGGTGTCACATTTTCGTCTGTAACTCCATGGTTGCCCGCAAAAACAGCAACAAGTGGCCGTGTAACGATCGGCTTCTCATTACCCCGCCACCCTGCGTACCACACCGCAATTTCTTCAAGTCTGCCCAAAGAACCGACCGGCTTTGTCAACTCCGTTTGGCGTTTCTTTGCCAAAGTAATTGCCGCTTCATCGGGATCAGGTAAATTGGTTAGCAATGCACGAAAATCATCAAATGGGCTAACAGTCACGGATACACCCTGTCTAATTGAAATGAACGAATAGAATCTTATTGAAGATTGTTCTATAAGCATTTTCACAACATTTAAACAGGAGCATGACCAACCTTGGTAAATTTTCTTGCGGCTATATTGCGTGCTATGGGGTTTTTGACGCGTTTGCCCGTTGCAAACCATTGGTTTCCTGCAAATCATCATATTTCTCAAGATGTACTTTTATTTCCGATAGCCGGTGCAATTATCGGTTTGATTGGTGGGTTTAGCACTATCATTATGTCGTGTTTTGGCTTCGACGATTGGTTCTCGGCAATATTTGGTGTATTTTTTGTTATCGTTATAACAGGTGCACTTCATGAAGATGGGTTGGCTGATGTTACCGACGCGTTTTTTGTATCAAAAAGCAAGTCGGATAGGCTTGCAATCATGAAGGACTCACGAATTGGTACATATGGCACTTTAAGCATTGTGTTTAATGTTCTTTTCCGCATCATATTGCTGCACAGTATTTTATCCAAAGCTGGTTTAATAATAACCCTATTGGCATTCATTGTATCAGAAGCCTGTAGCCGAGGCGGCATGGTGTGGTTTTGGACAAAACTGCCATTGGCGCGTGAAAATGGTACTGCTGCTTTTGCTGGTCACCCCGATACAAAAAATGCACAACAAACGCTCATTCTAACCATTTGCATAATAATCATTGCGGCATTCCTGCATTTCGGACTGTTTTGGATGATAACAACACTGTTATTAACTTGGCTGTTGATTTCTGCTTTTGTTTTGCTGTGCAACAATCGTATTGGTGGTTATACGGGTGATACGTTAGGAGCAGTACAACAATTTCTTGCTATTTTGTTAAGCGCGACTATGTGTCTTTCTTCTTAAAATATTAAAACATTTCGGACAATCCGCATGAAATATTTCTGGCTCATTGTAACCATCGTTGCACTTATAATACTTCTTGTGACAGGATATAATAAAACTACCACGTTCAATGTTGATAGCGATAAACTTGCCCGTATTAGCTATTATGGTATCTTTGGGCTGGTAGCAGCATCAGCACTTTTGAGTTCTGGAATCAAACTATCTCAAGTCATGCGCAATACAGCAATTTGGCTGGCCATTATTTTCGCGCTTATGTGTGGCTATAGTATACGCTATGATATTCAGGATTTTGCAAGCCGTGTCACTGCAGGCATCATTCCAGGTAGCCCAGTGACTCGCTATAGTGAAAACGGACGAACTGTGAATCTCGAGCGTTCAAACAATGGGCATTTTCAGACACGCGCTATTGTAAATGGTCAATCCTTATTATTAACAGTGGATACTGGTGCCTCAAGTGTAGTCCTGAGTTACGAAGACGCCAAATCTGCCAATGTTGACGTTGATAAGCTTAGTTTTACATTGCCCGTCGATACCGCTAACGGCAGCACACGGGCGGCCTTTATAATGCTCAATTCTATCAAAATAGGTGATATTGAGCGTCAAAATGTAAGAGCAATGGTGAGCAAACCTGGAGATCTCACAGGTAGCTTATTGGGTATGACCTTTTTAGATAGATTATCTGGATATTCTGTAAGAGGTGATCGGTTGATATTGGTCGATTAGCAACACGAAGCTAATCAATAAAAGAAAATGCTTCCTTAACTAGACTTGCACCGGCGTCAGGTTTGTTTGCATCGCATGAAAGCATCTGGCGCCATTTTCGTGCCCCATTTCTTCCGTGAAACAACCCAACCATATGACGTGTAATATGTGACAGCCGCCCACCCTGCGCGATATATCTTTCTGCATATTCGCACATAGCATCGATAATGTCTGAATCGGTTGTGGGCTTATCAGTCTTACCAAAAACAATGTTATCAACTGCCAATAGACTTGCAGGATTTTGATAGGCATGCCGGCCCACCATAACACCATCAACATAATCTAATTGTTTAACAACTTCTTCTATTGAATGAATTCCTCCATTTATCCCAATGAATTTATTCATATTTTCTTTTTTTAGTCGATAAACACGTTCATATTCAAGAGGCGGCACATCCCTATTCTCTTTCGGACTTAATCCTTGCAACCATGCTTTACGTGCGTGAACCCATAATGCGTCACACCCTGCATTCCAAACACTAGTACTTAGAGCATCTAACGCAACATTCACATCTTGGTCATCAACGCCAATGCGACATTTTACAGTCACAGGAACCGCTACAGCATTCTTCATTGCGTTAACATCACGAGAAACCAGATCAGGCTCTAGCATTAGACAGGCACCAAAAGCACCAGATTGCACACGATCCGATGGACAACCAACATTCAAATTGATTTCATCATAACCAAAATCTTCCGCAATACGTGCAGCCTCTGCCAATTTGGTTGGATCTGATCCACCTAGCTGCACTGCAATTGGATGCTCTTCATCACTAAACCCTAATAATCGCTCTCTATTACCGTGAATTGCGGCATCGTCCACAACCATTTCGGTATATAGCAGTGCGCATTTAGTTAGCTGGCGATGGAAATACCGACAGTGTCTGTCTGTCCAATCCAACATGGGTGCGACAGCAAATCTTGGCTTAACTGAATTCGTGTAGATCGACATATCTTGAATTATTGCCAAAAGCTCATTTTAACCAATGCTCAAGCCTATCAATAGCTTCCACAATTTCATCGGGTGAACACGCGTAGGAAAAACGCATCGTACGATTCCCCTCAATAGGATCAAAATCAATACCCGGTGTTGCCGCAACATTCGTTTCCCGTAGCATGGTCTTTGCAAATTCCATACTATCATTACTAAATCTTTCAATACCACAATAAGCATAAAACGCACCATCCATCGGTGCTAAAAGCTTAAGCCCTATTGCCGGTAACTTCTTTTTCAGCAATTCACGATTTATACGATAGGTTTGTTTAACTTTTTCCAGTTCTTCCGTCGCGTCAAAAGCGGCAATTGCTGCAACTTGTGATAGTTCAGGGGCGCAAATATATAGGTTTTGCGTAATGCATTCAACAGAACGAATAGCGTTTTCCGGCAAAACCATCCAACCGATACGCCAACCGGTCATACAATAATATTTGGAGAATGAATTAATGACGACGACATTTTTGCTGAATGAAAGTGCAGAGGTATCAGGTGCGGTAAAGTTTAACCGGTGATAGATCTCGTCAGATATAGCGGTGATTTGATTATCATCACAAAACGCCAAAATTTTTTTTAATTCTTCTGGCTGAATAGATGCACCTGCCGGATTTCCCGGAGAAGCAAACAGAACACCTTTCAATGGGTGCTTTTCATGAGCTTTCTTTAATAATTCAGATGTAAGTATACCGTTATCGTCCGTGTCGATTTCAACAACTTCAAGCCCCAATACACGCATAATGCTACGATATGCAGGATAACCGGGTCGTGTTATTGCAACCCTATCTCCCCGATCAAACAGTGTTAAAAAAGCAATATTAAAGCCGGCGGTAGAACCTGTGGTTATAACAATACGTTGAGGTGAAACGGCAACATTATGGTATTCGTCGTAATATTGGGCAATGCGCTCACGTAATGGCGTTATGCCTAACGAGTCTGTATAGCCAATATGCCCATCTTTCACAGCTTTTTCAGCAGTCTCTATAACCATTTTCGGGCATGGCGCCGAAGGTTGTCCCACCGCCATGGAGATAACATTTTCGCCAGCAGACTTACGTTTAATTGCCGCCGCCAATACATCCATTGCAAAAAATGGATCAATTTCGCTTCTTTTTGATAAACGAACCATACTGGTCTCTCGAATAAAAAACATATACAATCAAAGAGTATTGCCGCACAAATGCCTGAAAGCCATGAATAAAACAATCAAAAACTTCCATCATCGTGATGTCGGAGATACAAAGGGGCGCTCATGACAATATTATTGCACAACTTAACGCATAAATATTTGTTATTCCTTAAGAAGCAGATGATGATATTTTTTCACCTGCTATTGGCTATTGTTCTCATAATTCCGCAAACCACCACTTTTGCGCAAGCACAATCGCGTTCCGTTCCTATTGTACGTGATGCAGAAATTGAACAATTATTAGCAGACTATACGGCTCCAATTTTCAAGGCAGCCGGTCTGCGAAACCATATCCAGATCATTATTGTTAATGATCAAAGCTTCAACGCATTTGTTGATGGGCAACGTTTATTCGTTAATGTTGGCGCCATTATGCAAGCAGAAACCCCTAATGAAATTATTGGGGTTATTGCACACGAAACTGGTCACTTAGCAAATGGACACCAGCAGCGCTTACGCGAACAATTAAAGCGTGCGCAAACCATGGCTGTTATCGGAATGTTGTTGGGTATTGGTGCTGGCGTTGCCGGTGCTTCTGCTGGCAATCCATCTGCGGCCGGTGCAGGTGGTGGTATTGCTGCCGGTAGCAGCGAAATTGCCATGCGCACGCTTTTGAACTACCAGAGAAGCGAAGAAGCTGCAGCTGATAGGGCTGCGGTCAATTATCTTAATAAAACTGGTCAATCCACCAAGGGCATGTTAATCACATTTGAAAGATTTTCAAGCGCATTAGCTCTTTCCGGCGCCCATGTAGACCCTTACCGAATCAGCCATCCTTTACCGCGCGAACGTATTGCTGCATTGGAAACATTGGCAAAGCAAAGCCCCTATTATGATAAAAAAGATCCCCCAGAGCTTCAACTAAGACATGATATGGCCCGTGCAAAAATTGCAGCTAACACCGGACATTTCAATGAACTACGCCGCATGTTCAAAGATAATCCAAGAGGATTACCCGCTCGATATGGTGAAGCCATACTTGCTGAACAAAGCGGTTCACCTAAAAATGCAATTTCCAAAATAAATGCTTTGGTAAAAGAGCAACCCAAAAATCCATTTTTTACCGAATTATTAGGCGACGCATTGATTAAAGCCAATGATCCTGCTGGGGCAGCGGCAGCCTATAAACGCGCCGCCGATCTTGATCCAAGAGGCTCAAGTCTACTTCGTATCAATTATGGACATGCATTACTTTTGACAAATAATGCAAAAGATGTGCCTCTTGCCATTAAAGAGATTCGTGATGGAATAACAAAAGAACCCGAGTTTTCCGCCGGTTATGGCTATCTTGCTATGGCATATGGCAGAAGTGGACAAATCGCCCTTGCTGACCTAGCCACAGCAGATATGCACTATTATAATGGTAACCGTATGCAAGCCCGTATATTCGCAACACGTGCGCAACAAAAATTAAAACCGGGAAGTGCTGAATGGATAAGAGCACAAGATATATTGAATTCAACCCAATCAGCTAAAAAAACAAATGAATAAGGCTAAGTTTATGTATAAAGTAACTTCACAACAAAAACAGAAATTAAAAGTTTTATCAGGCCTTGTTGGCGCCATTGCCTTAACGCTTCCCTCAACTGTTCAATTAGCAGACGCAGGCAATGCCGACAACACAACGGTTGAAGCTGTAAAAAAAGAATTATTGAATGACTCTGATTTTGTAAAAGCGGTTGGCCAACACCTCAATAACGAACAGAATGACGACCATATCAGGCAAGTTGTCAAAGATTATTTGATAAAAAATCCTGAAGTCATGCTTGAAGTTCAAGATGCCCTTAATGACAAGCAAGAAAAAAAGATAGCAGAGAGCCAGACTTCAACCCTACAATCAAAAAAAGACGAAATCTTCAATTCTCCAAATGATGCTGTCCTCGGCAATCCTAAAGGTAGCGTGACTTTGGTGGAATTTTTTGATTACAACTGCGGATACTGCAAAAAGTCTTACCCTGATCTCGAAAATCTTATAAAGAGTGATCCAAAGTTACGTGTAGTTATTAAAGATTTCCCTATCTTAGGTCCTGATTCGGTAAAAGCACACATTGTTGCACGCGCCGTTATGAAAATTATGCCTGAAAAATATGCAGAATTTCATAAGGAACTTTTGACCATTCCAGGACGATCAAATGAAGAAAAAGCAATAAAAATTGCTGTAAAATTAGGAGTGGATGAGCAAAAATTACGTTCAACCATGCAAGATGAATCGCTACAACAGGCTTTTGTTGATAATGGACAATTGGCTTATGCCCTTGGTATTAATGGCACACCATCCTACATTTTAGGAAACAACGTATTGGTTGGTGCTGTCGGAGAAAACATTTTAAAAGCAAAAATTGCTGAATTAGAGAAAAATTAGATTTTTTCCCTGTAGAATATTAGGCGTTTGTTGACACTAAAAGCTTGCGAAGGTTTTTACACTTCCTCTTTTGCGTTAACATGCTTATAAGCGGCATGATAATAATAGGCTGTATAGAAAGATGATACCAGCTTTTATCATGATAAAATAAGTCGAGAATGACTTAAACGGTAGACACTAGGCCAGTCATTACTATGCCGGCTTATGGTCTTGGTAATAAATAGCGGTCGTGACGATCGAGGAGTTGAAAAGAGATGGCTACAAAACCTACTGGTACCGTCAAAAACACAGGCGTTAATAAAGATCTTATCCGTGATCTAGCCGAAATTCTGAATGATACCAATCTTTCCGATATCGAGGTTGAGCAAGGCGACCTGCGTATCCGTGTTTCACGTCAGCTTATTGGTGGGGCACCCGTTCAGAATGTTTATTCACCTGCTCCTGTTGCACAAGCTGCCGCACCAGTTGTGGTAGAACCTGCAGCAAAAGAGGACGTTTCCAAAAATGCCGTGACATCACCGATGGTAGGAACAGCTTATCTAGCCCCTGCTCCGGGCGCTCGTCCATTTGTTGAGGTTGGTCAAACCGTATCTGAAGGACAAACATTGATCATCATCGAAGCAATGAAAACGATGAATCAAATATCTTCACCACGTGCTGGAACTGTTAAAGCGATTTTGGTCGAAGATGCACAACCAGTAGAATTTGGTGAGCCGCTCGTTGTCGTTGAATAAGACAGGTCATTGAAATGTTTCAAAAAATCTTGATAGCCAACCGAGGTGAAATAGCCCTTCGTGTTTTACGAGCTTGTAAGGAACTTGGTATTAAGACTGTCGCTGTACACTCAACTGCTGACGCGGATGCAATGCATGTTCGTCTTGCCGATGAAAGTGTTTGCATTGGCCCTGCCCCTTCGCGGGACTCCTATTTGAATATTCAGCAAATCGTGGCTGCTTGTGAAATTACTGGTGCCGATGCCATACATCCAGGCTATGGTTTTCTTTCGGAAAATGCCAAATTTGCTGAAATTCTTGAAGCACATTCGATAACCTTTATTGGCCCTACTTCAGCGCATATTCGCATCATGGGCGATAAAATCGAAGCCAAAAAGACGGCAAAGCGTTTGGGTATTCCTGTTGTACCAGGTTCTGACGGTGCTGTAACAGAAGACAGTGAAGCTGCCCGTATCGCTAGTGAAATTGGCTATCCAGTAATCATCAAAGCATCAGCTGGCGGCGGTGGACGTGGTATGAAAGTAGCACGCACACCAGAAGAGCTTTCCGTTGCTCTGAATACTGCCCGTTCAGAAGCTGGTGCTGCATTTGGTGATGATGCTGTTTATATCGAAAAATATTTGGAAAATCCGCGTCACATAGAAGTACAGGTTATGGGTGATGGTGCAGGTAACGCTATCCACCTTGGCGAACGTGATTGTTCCTTACAGCGTCGTAATCAAAAAGTTTGGGAAGAAGCAAATTCTCCTGTACTTGATGATAAAGCTCGTCAGAAGATCGGTATGATTGTTGCAAATGCATGCGCCGAACTTGGGTATCGTGGTGCAGGAACAATCGAATTTCTATATGAAAATGGTGAATTCTATTTCATAGAAATGAATACGCGCCTTCAGGTTGAACATCCGGTAACTGAAGCTGTAACAGGTATCGATCTTGTTCATGAGCAAATCCAAGTTGCTGCAGGTGAAGGTTTATCGGCAAAACAAAGTGATATCCATTTTTCCGGTCACGCAATTGAATGTCGTATCAATGCCGAAGACCCAGTTAACTTTACCCCTTCTCCTGGGTTAATTACACATTTTCATACACCTGGTGGATTAGGCGTGCGAGTAGATTCCGGAGTATATTCGGGCTATCGTATTCCTCCTTATTACGACAGCCTTATCGGTAAATTGATCGTGCATGGTCGCACTCGATTAGAATGTATGATGCGTTTGAGACGTGCACTCGATGAATTTGTCGTTGATGGAATCAAAACGACATTGCCACTGTTCCGTGATCTGATTGGCAATGACGATATAGCCAAAGGAAATTATGACATTCATTGGCTAGAAAAATATCTAGCCAACAAAACGTTGACTGATAATTAAAGATCCAATCACATTGAGTGATGAAATACTAGACCCTGCGCTTATTCTAGAAGCATATGCGCAGGGTATTTTTCCAATGTCGGATGATGCAGAAGACCCTGATGTTTACTGGGTACGTCCGGAAAAGCGTGGCGTAATTCCATTAGACCACTTTCACATTCCAAGAAGTTTAAAGAAACATATAAAAAAGAAGCCTTATAGGATTCGTTTTGATAGCGATTTCAACGGCGTTATATCTGGATGTGCCGAGGCAAAAACAGGACGCGAAACCACTTGGATAAATAACACTATCCGAACCTCTTATGAAGAATTATTTAATCTTGGATTTTGTCATACCGTGGAAGCTTGGCAAGATGAGCAGCTTGTAGGAGGCTTATATGGGATTGCGCTAGGACAGGCTTTCTTTGGCGAAAGTATGTTTTCCCGCATGACAGATGCGTCCAAGATCTGTCTGGTATCTCTTGTTGAACAACTGCAAAAACAAGGCTTCATATTATTAGACACACAATTCACAACTCCGCATCTTGAACACTTCGGTGCCATTGAAATTCCGCGCAAAGAATACGAAAAACTATTGTCTGAAGCACTGAAAAAGGTTGCGTCATTTTTATAAAATTTTCACTTTCTGAAAATTTTACATTGTGATGTTAGGTTTTGTGGAAAAATATCATTTTTTTTAAATTTTCTATTTGCCTTTTGCTCAGTTTATGGTATTTGCAGCGCTGTCGTGCCCTTATAGCTCAGTTGGTAGAGCACCTGATTTGTAATCAGGGGGTCGGGAGTTCGAGTCTCTCTGGGGGCACCACTTAAACCTTTGTTTTTGTTGCATATTTTCAATCGTACCTTCAGCACAAAAAGAAAAGTTAGACACTTTTTTAATTGAGTTAGACATTTTTTGTTTTTCGTCTGTTC
Organism: uncultured Bartonella sp.; assembly: GCA_945285915.1. GTDB lineage: Bacteria > Pseudomonadota > Alphaproteobacteria > Rhizobiales > Rhizobiaceae > Bartonella. Next base: position 25,094 of record CALYQL010000012.1, on the reverse strand, counting down.
ACTTCGTCATTAAAATTTTTGACAACGCTTTCCATTTTTCGGCTTTTATCAGCACGTCTTGAATAGTGCCTTGCCATCTCAATTGTCTTCTGCCCCAAAACATCCGCAATGGTTCTTTCGTCCATTCCCATTTCCGCAAGAATGGTCGCAACAGTGTGTCGTAAACCTTTTAACGTCAAACCAAGTCCAATTTTGTTTTCGTCCTCAAGTTTGATGCGGATCGGCCGCCATGACGCCCTAAATCCCGAAACGGTCCATGGCTTGCCATGACTGTTTAGACAAACAGTAATAGAATCACTTTTATTCGCCGATTGCTTTTCAATTTCTTCTCTGACAGGTTCAGGAAGGGGCATCCATACAGCAACACCAGTCTTACCGCGTCTGACGTCTATTTTCCCATCGGCTATTGCTGTTTTAGGCAGGAATAATGCGTCTTGTGGATCTAAGCCACAAAACATCATTAAAATGATAGGTAGCCGCATATGTCGCGGTAGTACCTCTAAAACTGCTTCTCTTTCTGAGTCGGTCCATGGCCTATTGGCTTGTGGTGCGTCCTTAGCTGCTTTTAAGGCTTTTATTTCGGCTGCAGGGTTTGTCTCGCAATACCCGCGCTCTTTAGCCCAAGAAAAAACAATACTTAGAACGGTTTTTACATAATTACCCGATCGCCGCCCATGTTTTTCAGCTAATTTATCTCTTATTTTTACGACTAATGGCGTAGTAAATTGTTGAATCGGGGTGTCAAATATTGGCGACAAATAATTGAAATATCTTTCATAATCAGACTTTGTTTTATCGGCTAAGTCTGTAAAAGCGGGATGTTGTTTATATTCTTTTATCAGACGTCCAAGAGTACCAGCTCGGGTATCCATTGCCTGGTTAAGTGTATTGTTTATTCTGAAATATTCAGATAAAAACTCTGGTGACCCTAAAGGAAACTTTTTTAAGTCGATAGCCAAGCCGGCTTTCCGGTGATAGCACCTTTCCATGCCGTACCGATCGCGATATATCTTTAGATATTTAAGCCCAACCCTCTTCATGGATTAGCTACCCAAACGCTTTATTATTTCGTCATCTTTTAGTGCCATCGTATTTGTTTTCAAACTATCGATCCAGATATCTAGATCTCGTAAATCGTAAGAGATACCGCCATTCCCCATATCTATTGGTGTCACTGGACAAATTGACGAAAACTTATTCACCGGAATACGACAATATACTGCCGCTTCCTTTTTTGATAAAATGCGACTTCCGATCGATGAATTGGGGATCTTAAAAACATAAAGGGGCATTTGTTTTATTCCTTTTTTTAAGAAAAACTCCCTTGAGTGACAAACGTACAATGCAACTTTAACTGTGTTTAGCACTCAAGAGCTGGAATTATATGTCAGAAAATTTCAGTCATATGCTGGGTGGTGTAACGCGACTTTATTTGCGTTAGTGAGAATTTCCCGATTGGAATTTGACATTGATGCCGAGATACTTTTCTAAGCGGTCCAGAAATTCAATTTCAGATGTTGCTGGTCCCCATGGTTTAAACACGCCTTTTATTTTTGGTGGTACCATATTGGTCATCTCGGGAATTTGTTTTACCAGATTTGGAAAAAAGCAGTGGAACTCATAAGCTAGCATGCGATTATCCATCTCTGTAACAAGGTCTTTGCGATTAAATTCCGACGGTGGAACCAATGATGCAACCGAATAGATTTTCTCGTCCCATTTCGTTTTTATAATGGTCACTTGTTCGGAGAAAACAGGCCCGAAGTAATTCTCCACTGGCCTAGTAATGTCACCTATGAAAGTTTCATGAGCATCATGTAAAAGAAAATGCGCTGCTAGATAGGTGTCGCCCTGCTCTTCCATCAAAGCGTCTGCTCCCAATACACAATGCTGGGCTATTGAATATCCCCCGATATCGCCATTCAAGCCGTTAAACCGTGTTTGTCGAGACAGTGATTGCGCGATCATATCCCATTTAATATCTTTTTCTTGGGGGTTAGCCACGTCATATATTCCCCATGGAGTAACGCACATAGTTGGTGACAAGGCTTTCGATGTAAAATCGGGTTTAACGTTAGTTGTTAAATTTGAAGAGTTCATGTTTTCAAAACCTGTTGTAAATAGCGGTTATTCAGCTGTGAACCGCGTTTATTCGAATGGGATGTTATCTCCAGCCCTTGCCTTTTTGTTCGGCATAGCTCCTGGACGCACTCGCATTGGAAGGTGAACCGTCGGCATTATCGGCTGTATTATTTCCCTTGTCATTAATCAGCCTTAATGTGCCGCGATATTTCTGTAAGACGATTTCTGTCTTGTATCGGTCATTGCCGTTGCCATCTTGCCATTTGCGGGTTTGCAGCTTACCCTCTATGTAGATCTTTGAACCTTTATCCAAATATTGCTCGACAATGTTGACCAATGCTTCATTGTAAATGACGATTGAATGCCATTCTGTGCGCTCACGACGTTCACCGGAATTTTTGTCAAGCCAGCTTTCAGAAGTAGCTAAACGAAAAGTAGCCCACTTTTCGCCATATTGCGTCCGGCTTATGTCTGGTTTGTTACCGAGATATCCGACCAAAATAACCATATTAATAGAACCAAACATTATTTAGCCCCCTCGGATAAGGCTTTGCTTTTATTTTGATCGTCTCCAGCCTCAACAAACGTACCGAAGTAAATTGGATAACCATTCCCATTTTTAACGATAGTCCCGTTTGGAAGCGCCAGCTCATCACGTTTGACTTCAATATAACTCGCCTTAACGGCAATAGAATTTTTCACTTGCCATTCATCAAACGCTCGTCTTACCAAAGATAATAGATCAGCTTTTTGCTCGTTGGAAAAATCAAACGAATTGTCGACGCAATCACCAAGGATATAAGAAGCGATGCCTTTTGCGTCAAAAAGCAGGTCATCTATGTTTCCCCCACATATGCAAGTCGATATTCTTATAGGTGGTCTATGTCCTTGTAATAAATGGATATGTCTCGTCTTATCCTTACGACACTCAAGCGCGTCTTTTAACGCTGTTTCACGAGTTGCATACGGACCCCGATAAACACCTGCTTCCTCATCAGCGAAATACCACCCGAAATCAGTAATTGTTGTTATAGCGTTGTTGGTTGGCTTAGTCATTTTCAGCCTCCACATCCACAGCGAGACTGCCTGCAATTGTATTGCATACCTCATTTTCAACAACGGTACCGTCTGGGAAAACAGTCTCTCCACGTTTGGTTTTAAGATTATTAGCCTTAACCGCAATAGCGTTCCTCACTTGCCATTCATCAAACGCTTGTCTTACAAAAGCCAACAGATCAGCTTTTTGCTCTTCTGAACAACCAAATGAAATTTCCTCACCACCACCAAAATCGCCAATGTCACTACTATAAACATTGGTGGCTTCTTCTTCGGCAGCCTCAATCAAATCATCTATGTTATGCTCACATAGGCAATTCGATATTTGTGTAGAAGGGGAATAGCATTCCACTAAATGGATAGGTTTTGATTTATCTTGGTAATACTCACGTGCTTTCTCTAACGCTGTTTCGTGGTTTTTATACGAGCCACGATAAAGCCCCGTTGTTTCGTCAAGATAATACCACCTAAGGGCATCACCTATTTCTTTTTCAATAGCGTGAGATGGTGGAACAGTCTCTTCGGTTATGGCTTTAATAATACGAGAATATGCGGCGATAGAATTTTTCGACTGCCATTCATCGACCGTCTTTTTTACTAAGCCCAATAGCTCTTCTTTCTGCTCATTAGTACAGTCAAACGAAATACCGTCTTCACAACCATGTTCATCGCTAGCAGCTTCATTTATAGAACCAAGCAATTCATTTATGTCTTTTTTACCAACAAAATCTGATGCTCGTAGTGAGGGTCTGTAACCTTCCATCAAATCGATTGCTGCTATCGGTTCGTCACCATCTTCATAAAAATATTTACGCCCTTCCATCAAAGCAATTTCACGAGTTTCAAATGGTCCATGCCAATACTCCCCGTCATAATAATTCCACCCACACTCTATTTTATCGGGCTTCGCGTTATTTACTGGCTCACTCATCTTAAGCCTCCCACCTCAATGAATCTACCGTTCTGTGTTGTGTAGAGTGTGTCAGGTTTTACGTTGTTTTCGCCAATACGGGCGAATAGATCATCTTGTCGCTCGTGTGCAGCGTTGTAATCTGCAATCTGCACCACCGTTCCGGCAATGCCTTTAAATATTCCAAAGCCGCCCGGAATTTCTATGAAACTATTCTTACCGCTTGCAGTGCAACTGCAGCGTTCACCAACGGCTGTAATTTTTGCTTTATCACTGCTAGCATTAATGGCCGTATAGTTACCCTTTACGGTTATATCTGCATTGTCACCACCTGCAGCGATAAGAGAGAAATCACCATAAGTCGTAAGTCTTGGACGCGGACCACTTGTTATTATTTTTGCTTTTTTGTCATATGCAGTTATTTCAGTATCTGCACCCGTTGCAAAAAAATTAGCAATGCCGTCATTCGATGTTAGTTTTGCTCTATCACCACACGTCAAGAAAATCGTTTCGTATCGACTTGATGAAAGACGAATGTCGTTTTCACTGGATACCAGTTCACTTCTGATTGTGTTATCTATGATATCGTGAGACGTTTTATAAAACGAATGTTCAATCCCAATTCTAACAAGTTCCTCAAAGGAAAATTCCGTCACGATCTTAATTTTTGACGTATGCGCTATATCAGTTGGTGCACCTATAAGATCAGCAGCATCACAAGATACCAAGGCAAAACGAATTGTATTTTTGTTAATTTTACCGTTTAAGCACCAACTTTCTAGACTTAGTGATTTGGCGCATCTATTCAGTAAATCAAAGGCTGTTATCGGCGTAAAACGAAACCCATCAACCCGATAATCCAGGCAAAGGCTTTCCGATTTGTCATAGGTTTTCCCAACCTCAAAACGGACGCCATCATCTGCAAAGTCATAACCAAGAAGTTTATAACCGATAATCGCATCTTCTTGCGGTGGTTCGGTCTCGTTCGGGTAATCAGCATCATTGCCTCTGAAGGCTTTTGCAGTCTCTGTCATTAACTTATTCCCCTACACAACACGCAAAACAGCACACTGTTGTGTGCAATGTGTGTATGTTAAAGCCTATTTGAATAATTCTTTATATGTTCGATGAATGTTATCATCTATACAAAACCGTACACTTTGTACGCTTTTACGTCAAGTGCGTTTTGTACGTTTTTTTAAGGTTTAAATAAATTAATTCGTATATGCGTTGAAGTGATTACGATCTGGCCATTCAATTAGATTTGGTTTGTAATTGACGGAATCAAAATAATCCATCTGACATAATGCAATTGATGGTCACCTAATACCGATAACTCTTGGGAAAAGTAACGCCTTCTAGCCGACCAAGATCATACGACCGTGTCTTTTTATGTAAAAACGCCATTAATGAGTTATTCAAATAACTGTTTACCAATGTTTATATTAACGGGATAATCAGTATGTGTGACTACAAATATACATTATTTACTTTTCTTTTTACAACACCTAGTTTAATGGAAACAATAATGTCTAACGCTTATTATAGGCTATGCCTAAGTAACTAATATTATAATCGAATAGGTTATTCATTGTGATAGGCATACACTTCTCTAATAGACGGCAGGTATATTGATGATCACAAGCGGGTGGCGGCAAAGGTTAATAACAAGCATTGACAATGCAGGTAGATCAATGCGCTCTATTTCTTTAGATGCTGGTATGTCGCACAGCTATTTAAGATCAATTTTATACCAAGGGAAAGACCCCACTATTGAATCTCTAGCAAGAATATGTCGAGAGCTAGACATAAGTTTAGCCCAAATAATATATGGATATGACTTAACAACTGAAGAAGAAGAATTCATCGAACTTTTTTCCAAGACATCTCCTGATGACCGCCGAGCAATTTTGACTCTTTTGCGATCACTGAGTGACGAAGGCTAAATATCGTCTCACGATCTTTTCTTATAATCCACCCCCGCCCAAAAAAAGGTTATTAGCCCTTGCATTTTATTACCATATAAAGAAGATAGTCAGTACATGGATTATAAAGATTGGCGACAACGTTTAACCAACAAGATAGTAACCAGTGATATGTCTATGCGGGAAATTTCACTCGCAGCGGGCAAGGGTGAAGGTTATGTTTTTTCTATACTGAAAGATGCTAAAGAACCTTCCGTCAGTGCCTTAGCCAAGTTGTGTCAAGTCGTAGGTACGAGTGTGTCTTATGTTCTTTATGGATATGAAATAACCAACGAAGAAGAGGAACTCCTTACTCTTTTTGCGGCAGCAACTCCACAAGAGCGCAGTGCAATTTTAACTCTTTTAAAAGCGAAAAGCATCACGAAATAGTTATCCGGATTTGTTGCTGTTGCTTATAGCAATACAGCGTAACATTCTGCCAATTCTCTTTATACTTCTCCCCTGTTCTCTTCCTATTTATGTTGTTACAGAAATAATTTGTCAGTTCATTAGAACACATCGAGAACAATTTTAAGTTGTGGCTTTACAAAAAAATAGACGGTTTTCAAATCGATTTAATTTTATTTTGTATGAACGATATGGTTGTTTCTTATTAACTAGTAAATCAAGTATGTAATTTAGCGTTATGTTTTGGATACAAATCGTTAAACAACTTATAAGTGAAAAATAGCAATCACGTTTTTCCCAAGTACACAAAAAATACTTATTACAATCGAACAACTACTATAATATGTATTATTTTATTGAAAATATGAAAATTATGTCTATTATAAAATCCAATGTATAAAAGAGTGCAAATTTATACTTATGAATTCGTTGCCTAGCTCTAGCCGATAGCGTTCAGAGATTAATGGTTTTTACAAAACAAGCGTATTATCACGGGGAAAATACGATGTTGATAATTAGAAAGCTTATAAAATATACACATTTTACGATGAATACATGACCGCCTGCCCGTTACTTTATGAAAAAATTGTTAGGCAGGGGAACCGTGTAATGAATATCGATAAAGAAATAATTAGGTTATTTGCGACCTTAAATTATGATGAAAAAAAGAAGTTTATTTTGCTTTTGAAGAAACAAATGCACGGAGCATCTCCAAAAAAGCCAGTTTCTGCTGATAACTAGTTTTGTTTAATAATTCAATAATTGCGCTGTCAAGATCATCATTGGGAGCTTTATCGCCATATAATAACCATCCAGGATTAACGCCAAAAATGCGCCCGTATTTCATCGCGGATTGCCTTGACAAATCACGATTACCATTCTCGTGAGATGTTAGCGTGTTCTTGTTCAGTTCTCGAACGGAACGTGCCGCCTCAGCGGGTGTTTTATACCCGGCGTTCAATCTAGCTTGTCTTAATCTGTCTTTCGGTTCGTCCATGTTGATCTTCTACCTTATAAACAACGTACATTGTGTACGTTTTGTACTTGACAACAAAAGATACATATTGTACGTTTAAATACATGGATAGTACTTACACAATAAGGGACTTGGTGAAACATTGGCCTTCTATCCGTAAGTTTGCGGTAGAAATTGGCTGTGGTTACGAAGCTGCCCAAAAGATGATTTCCCGCAACTCTATCGCGCCTACTCATTGGCATAATGTTATAATGGCAGCTAGAGCAAAAGAGTTATCATGGGTAACCCTCGATTGGCTTGTATCAATTCGCGCTACCGCTAATAAAAAAGGAATGCAGCATGAATAAGCCCTTTTCTAAATGTTTGCTGTTATTGCAGTGCGCTAGACGTTTTATCGAAAACGCCAGCCTAACAATCGCAAAAAAACAGACAAAATTTTACAAATCCAATTTTCCACACTTAGCCCGTTATTTTTAGTGTGGAAATGGGGCTGGTTATTATGCGCCGCCTGCAGGTGATCGGCCCCACCCAATAAACACTTTTTAGGAGAGCCACGAGATTTGCTTCACTGAAGTTCTCCCATTTAAAGGTGAAGCAATCGAAGCCTTGCACCAGTCTTGTCATGCGTATGGTGCGAAACAGCGGCATAAACAGGTTTGAATACATGATTAACATTGAATGATCCTCGTTATCTAACGGGAACAAGATAAACATAAAAAATCCATTCCTAATAAGGAAAAAAAACGCGGAATTTCTCGAGATAGGAATTTCTGCGCTGGGGTTTTGTACGCTCAAAAAAGAGGTTCAAAATGTCTGATTTTAAAGATGATTGTTTTTACAGACTTAAAGCTGCGCAACGCGATTTGATTAAAGCATGCGGCGGCATTGAACGGTGTTCTCAAATAACTTCAATTTCGAGAAGCCAGGTAGGACGCTGGAATAATGCGCTTTATAAAGATCTTATACCGACAAATGTTATCTGTGTTTTAGAGGCTGAATGCGGAATTGCTTATATCACATCAGCACTTGCAAGCCTTAACGGCCGACGTTTGGAAGACGTTGACGTACTTAATGACAAAAATCCAGACATTATGACAACCTTTGCTGACATGGTTCGCCATACCGGCGACTTAATGAAAACCGGCATAGAGGCGTTGGCAGATGGCAAAATTACCCCTGCCGAAGCAACAGAAATGGACCAGGAATCAGCGCGAATGGAAACGCAGATTGCCAATTTAAGAAAAGCCTTAAGCCAAGCCAAAAAAGAAACATTACACGTTGTGGGCGGAACCAAGTAATGGGTACCCCTGCAATGGATAAAAACGAAAAGATAATTGCCCAATTGCTTAACGAAAACGAGCGGCTGCAAGAGCAGGTAAGGCAATTGCAAGAAATGCTCGTGCCGCCATTTGTTATTCCGGAGAATTGGGGACTGACAAAGACACAAAAACGCACGCTGGCAATTTTGCTTTCAACAAACTTCATAACCAAAGAGCGGCTGTTTGCTGGCCTATATGGTGATCGTCTTGACCCACCAGATAAAGAAGCTGTCGGTGCTTTGGTCTGTCTTTTACGAAGGAAGCTGGCACCATTCGGGATAGTTATCAAAAACATTTGGGGCGAAGGATACTGCTTAGAAAACCGTAACGAGTTGGCAAAACAACTCAACCAATTCGCGGGAGATGCCGCATGAGCCCTAACACCATACAATTATATATGCTCATTATGAGTGTGTGTTGGTTCATCCTCTACTTAACATACCGTCCAAACGAGAAGTTTATGATGTTGGTGAGCATCCTAAGCAGTCAACTATGGCTCGGTCTATCAGTTGTCGTTTTCACAATAAATTCAATCAATTAATCGGGAAAAACAAAATGTCACAAGATGAAGCTCAAGCGGTAGCAGTCACACAATTACGCGCATTTATTGAACGTATAGAACGCCTTGAAGAAGAAAAGAAAACAATATCGGACGACATCAAGGAAGTCTATTCGGAAGCCAAAAACAGCGGATTTGATACCAAAGCAATACGGGCGATTATCCGTCTAAGAAAAAAGAAAGATGGAGAACGTCAAGAAGAAGAAGCCATGATCGACCTCTATAAAGATGCGCTGGGTATGAGGTGAACGGCAATGGTTGCTTATAATTTTCAAAAGCAGTTTGCCGACGCTATACAAAGCGCACAAAAGCGGCAAACTGTAAGAGCGATACGAAAAAACGGTCATGCCCGTATTGGTGAGAAATTACAGCTTTATACTGGCTTGCGAACGAAGGCTTGTCGTAAGCTGATTGATAATGACCCGATTTGCACCAGTGTTGATGATGTTGAAATTCACATTAAAACAACGGCAGAAATCGAGAAAATTATTGTTGGCAATAAAGAGCTGAATAATCAGGAAATCGAAGAATTTGCCACCGCCGATGGCTTTAACGCAAGGGCTGGCTATTCAGCACGCGACGCCATGGCGACCTTTTTCCAGAAATACCACGGCAACGGAATTTTCCGCGGCAATGTAATCCGCTGGGGTGGCAATAACGCTCGATGAAAGATGCAAGCATGAAAGTGATAGCACCCAAAGCACGAACTGCTAAAGGCTTGTTTAGAGCGACGGGCAAACACTCCAGACAGGTTGCTTGTTTGGGGCTCGATGGCTCCATTACAAAGCAGGACGGATTAACGCGAGAAACAGACGACTTTTACCCAACACCACCAGAACCAACACGTGCAATCATAAAAGCCGAATATAAACGGTTAAAAGACTTTGATCTTATTTGGGAACCTGCTGCTGGTGATGGTGCAATGTGTAGAGAATTGGAGCGTGCCGGTTTTCAAACCTTTGCATCTGATCTGGTTGATCGGGGCTGCAATGCAGAAATCAAATCGTTTTACGATTATCGCATTGCACCGGCATCTGCAATTGTTACCAACCCGCCATTCAAAGAATGCAACCAAGATAAAGGTTGGATACGCCACGCATTAGAGACGCTGAATGTCGAATATATGTTGCTGTTACTTCCTTTAAATTGGGTTGGTTCCGCTAGAGAGCGTGGCAAGTTGTGGCTGGATCATACGCCGTCAAGAATTTACGCCATGAGATGGCGTATCGACTTCACAGGGCAAGGCGCGCCTCCGATGCAAAATGCTTGGTTTTGCTGGGATAAAACACAGGTAAAACAGACAATTTTTCATGTCATTGATCGTGACGATGACATTTGTAAAGCAACACTATTTGACAATAGCGAGGCGGCATAATGAACCTTCTATTCTTCAATAAAAAACAAACCAAAAAATTCAAACAAACAGCATTCGGTTTTGTCTCATGGGGCACTGGTTGTCGTGAGGTGTATTATAACCTTTATGAAGACAATAAAGGATTAAGGCAAAGTAAGCTTTTTTATGGGCGGGAATTACCAGACATACCAGAAAATGCGGACTTTAGTGTTGCAGTACAAGTTGATGGCTGGGTGTATGGCGGTAGCCTGCCAAGGTGTCTTTTTGACCCACTAGATGAAAAAGCAGAGGCAGGTGTTAATCATGACAAACTTTAACACTTTTTCCCCTGACTGGGTATCGCCACCTGGAGAGACCATTCAACGGTTGATGCGTAAAGTGGGATATTCTCATAGAGAATTAGCAAATGAACTAGATATTCCTACCAAAGTGCTGGACAAAATCATAAGTGGTGACGAAGCGATTACTAAAAGCATAGCGTATCAATTAAGCCGTATTTTGGGCTCGACACCAACATTCTGGTTAAATCGCGAAAAACAATATCGTGACGAAATTGCCCGATTAAAAAATCACCGCCCCCGTCCAAAAAGTGCAGAGGAAGAGGAGGGCTTTGAGTGGTTTTATCAGACAGATGTCTTAAACACGAGAGGCTCACAATGACCAATTACACCTTTGGTTCCGTCGAAGCCATTCTTCAGCATGAAATCTTTTTTCTAAAGCCACACCAGCAAAAGGAAGCCGTTTTGCTGTTGTTGGAACGCGGTATGACGAAAGCCGAAATACTCAAGCGTACCCGCCTCTATAGCGACGAATACGACCGGTTGTTTGATGGCACAATATCGCCCTTCTCATTCTTTGGCAGAAAAAAATGACCAGCATTATTGATAGTTTTGTTGCAGATGCAAAAGCAGTCACCATTGCTGAATGCCTGGACGTGATGCATTTACCACGCCCCAAAGGCAGGCAAGCGGAATATATAGGGCCTTGCCCCTTATCCGGTGGCAAAGACAGGTTTTCATATAACATTCGTAAAAATGTTTGGAATTGTCGCGGCTGCAATGAGGGTGGGCATGGTGCATTAGGTTTGGCAGGCCATGTACTCGGGCTAGATTTGAAAAAGCAAGATGGCTATTTGGCTGCTTGCTCGTCTGTTTTAGGGCAGCCTATACCAGATAAAAACTTGGTTGAAAGTGAAGAGCAGCGACAAGCGCGTGAAGAGGCATTGCTTAAAAAGCAGGCTTTGGCAAAGCGCGAGCAGGAAAAGAAACAGAAGCAAGCCGAATTTTATCGACAACGCGAGCGCAAAATAGCTGTATCCAAATGGAAAGATGGAAGGTTTTTAGCCTCCACGCCATACGAACAATATGTTGAACGGCGCAGTGGAGCGTTGCAATCTGTATGGCCGTTGCGTGTTTTAGAGAATGAGCCGTATTTTCATAACAACAAAAAGATCTATTCAGGGCCTGCCATTGTCGCGCCTTTTGTAGCGCAAGATGGTGACATTATAGGTTGCCATTTGACATGGGTTGACCTCAACAATCCGCCTAAATACCGCCCTTCCCTCATTGATGAAGATACTGGCGAAAAACTCGCTACCAAGAAAATGCGTGGAACCAAGAAAGGCGGTATTATCCCCTTGTTTGGTTTTATTTATCGCAACGGAAAATTTCTTGTAGCACCCGACCGCTATCGAATGGTTGTTGGTGAAGGCATAGAAACTGTCTTGGCTATGCGCTTTGCGGATGGTGAACGCAACGACACGATTTATGCTGCAGCCGGTGATTTAGGAAACTTCACAGGGCCAGCAACGCCAAATAGCCGTTTTAAACACCCTGAACTCAAGCACAGCGGTAAAGATGGCAAAGAGCGGCCTATTTATGTACCCGGGCCTATTCCGCTTATTACAAACGCTTCAGATTCAATTTGGATACCTGACCAAGTAACAGAGCTGGTTTTAATCGCAGATGGCGATAGTGAACCAGTTATGACAGCGTCTGCCATGGCACGCGCGAAAGCACGTTTTAGCTGCCCAAACAGAAAAATACTGGTTTTGTGGCCGCTGCGCGGTATGGATATTGCAGACATGGTGATCATGCCTACCACCGATAAAACTGGCGGAGGTGGCTAATATGGATAATAAAGGAACGCCAGCTGCTGTAAAAAGTATGTTGAAGGCAGCCGAAGCACAGGCAGCCGCTGCCAATGGCGAAAACCCGTACCCCTTTACTGACTTTTCAAACGATGAAACACCTGAGGAAATCATGAAGAATTGCGCCGCCGAGCCTGAAACGGATATCGGCAATGGCAGGCGATTTCTGCACCGTTACGGGCACAGGGTTTTGCACGTTGCGCGCATTGGCTGGCATGGCTATGACGGGAAAAGATGGAAAGAAGACGAAGACGGCTCGGTGGTGCGTCCGTTGGCGCAACGCACGGCAGAGCTTATCGACGATGAAGCACGTCATTTAACACTTTCCGACGAAGACGAAAAACTGGTTATTGATGGTCAACAGGCAAAACGAGAAAAGAAAAAACTAGGGACACCAAAAGCCCATTGGACGGAAGACCAGCTATCCCATTATTGGGAACTGGAAAAAGCTATTGAACTAGGTGAAGAACTTCAAAAACGCGCCAATGGCGTAAAGTCATCACGCCATCGCCATGCGAAATCTTCTGCTGGCACGTCAAAAATCAATAATATGATGACAGAAGCGCAGCCTCATGTTGCCAAAATTGTCACAGATATGAACTCCGATCTTTATGCTTTTAACTGCAAAGATGGAACAATTCACTTTATCAGGGCAGAAGACGAAGAGTCCGACCCCGATGACCCGCGATATATCTGGAAATGTGAATTAAAGCCGCATGACCCAAAGGACCTTATTTCCAAGCTGGCCCCCACCAGTTTTACCCTAGACGCGCCCGCGCCAAACTGGGAAAAATTTCTGGCAACAATCCAACCAGATATAGACATTCGTTTGTTTTTACAAAGGTTTATGGGCTATTGCTTAACCGGTCTTACCGTCGAACAATGTCTATTGTTCTTTTATGGTGCAGGAAGAAACGGCAAATCAACCTTTGTTGATGCGATCAGCACCGTTATTGGTGATTATGCGGTTACGCTTTCAATTGACAGTTTTGCAGGCGAAAGCCGTCGCGGCGGTGCCGAAGCCACCCCCGACCTTGCCCGTTTACCTGGGGCGCGTTTGGTGGCTGCATCTGAACCTGAAATGGGTGTTAAATTAAAAGATGCCCTGATTAAAACCTTAACTGGCGGTGAAGTTATCCCCGTGCGCCGTTTGCATGAAGATTTCTTTGAGGTTCACCCACAATTTAAAATCGTTCTTTCTGGCAATCATAAGCCGCGTATTGACGATACATCTGACGGTATATGGCGTCGCGTTTTTTTGGTGCCTTGGGAAGTGCAAATTCCGAAAGAACAAGTCGATCGCGCCCTGCCCGCAAAGTTACGGGAAGAGGCTGCTGGCATTTTAAGCTGGTTGGTCAATGGTTGTATCGACTATCTCAATTATGGTTTAAACCCGCCTGAAAAAGTCCTTTTAGCAACCAAGGAATATCGCGAAGATAGCGACCCGATTGGTGCATTTATCCGCACAGCCTGCATTGTTACAGGCAAAGAGACAGAAGAAACAACGCCTGGCGACTTATTCATCGGTTATTCCAATTGGGCAACCAAAGAAGGCGCGGCAGAGTTCAAACAGGCGACATTCTCAAGACGCTTTCCAGATTACACCCGCCTATCGTGGGCGGCACCAGATGGGGCAATGAGACAGTTCTGGAAAGCGAAAAGCAATTCAACTGTCTACAAGGGCATTCAGGTTCAACCCAAATACCTCAACACTAATTCCTCAAATTGGAGTTCTTTATGATGAACCCATTAACAGTTTTTGACTTTGAAGACACCGTTGTAAGAAGTCTTGTGATCGATAACGAGCCTTGGTTCGTTGGCAAGGATATTTGCTCATGCTTAGGAATAGCCAATAATCGTGATGCTCTAGCTACTCTTGATGCTGATGAGCTTCGTGTCGACATTTCCGACACGAGCGTTGGCAAACGACATATGGCGTTTATAAATGAATGTGGCTTATATCACCTCATTTTCCGTTCACGAAAGCCGCAAGCGCAACGTTTTCGCCGGTGGGTTACCCATGAAGTGTTGCCGTCCATTAGAAAAACAGGGCAATATCAAACAACACAGGTTAATCTGGAAGACATGGGCGAAAAATTGCGGCTTGTGCAGGAAGCCCGCCGCGTTTACGGCAAAAAGCCAGCGCAATCGCTTTGGGAAAGCTTAGGCTTGCCAGCCGTATTAACAAACGCGGAAACAAAACAACAAGCCGACAGAGACAGCCTTTTGACGTATTTACGGGCATTTCTCAACGAATGCCTGATAGAAGACCAGAAAAGCCGAATAAGCTCTTGCGAGCTTTATAAGCTTTATTGCCATTGGGCGGCCGTTTGTTCCGCGCCTTATTTCACGATTGGTCATTTTGGCAAGCTGCTATCGGCCAATGTTGGCTTGCGCCGCATGAAAGCAAGCACAACCTTTTATTGCGGCTACCGTGTGAATGCTGACTTCCTCAAAAAATTTGGGCTAAAAGCATGATTTTTCAATCCGTTAAACGAAAACGCTTATGCGGGGCATTGCCGCGATTATGCCATGGTGTAGCTGGCATGGTGGCACATGCCGAATGGCTCATCATGCCTATCCCCCTCTTTTGTTTTCACCGTTTTACGTTATTATTGCCCCAAACAGCCAAATCACCGGCAATTTTGCAATCGAAGGGACGCTACATTCCAAACGCGCTGCTTGCGCCCCTGAAAAAAGGTTTGGATAATCAATCACTTAGAACGCTAGGGTCGCTAGGGACGCAATTTTCCACGTTATATACGCGTGAATATAATTCCGAATAAAAGCATTTTATTTTTTTCCATGTGTGACGGAAATCTTGCGTCCCTAGCGTCCCTCCATACCCGTTCTTTTATTTTTTCTTTTATTTTCAAAACGATAGAGAGAAGAAAAATTGGGTATGTAGGGGCGGAAACAAAATTCTTGGGGCGATAGCTAAAAATACCAATTATCAAGGTGCAGAAAATGAAAAAAATAAAGGTGGAAAAACTGTTATCATGGGCTTTTTTGCACGAGCTATCTAAAGGCGGCGGTGCAAACGGCTTAAACAGCGGTTTGTCTGCTTGGGGCAAAATGGAAGGTGTAATCAGTCTTGGTGTAAGAATAGACCTTAATCGCGCAAGGCAAGATCTACCTGAACAGTTTGAACAGGGCGAACCACACCCTGACGCTGTTATAATCGGGCAAGCCGTACGAGATTTGGCAAAACATGACTTTGGCAATCTCGATGTGCCATTTGATGCGTTGCCACTGGCATCGTGGTCTGATGAGGCTAAAGAAATTGCTAAGCCAATTTTCCAGACGGTTGTCGAAAGCTATAACAAGCGTAGCAACATTGCAAAAAGCCGTTCACTCATTGCCCTTGTTATTTCATGCGCTGTAAGAGAAACAAAACCGGTTATTCATCTAACAAAGCCTAAAGTCGAAAAACTATGTATGAATGGATACCCATGCTGGTTTGTTAAAAGAATATATGTTGATAGTTTTGGACGTGAAAGAGAAGTCGAAGTAATGGGCAGAAATCCTAAAACGTGTCGACCATTTAAAAATGCTTACCAGAAATCCGTATTGGTACCATCTCCAGAGGCGGCAATGGATAGCTTCCTTGACCTCCGGTGTTGGAACATGGCTCTTGATTTTATCTTCAGTAAAATTGATGGTTCTTTAAAAGACTTCAGGCCTGTACGGTGATAACAGCGGGCTTAATGATCTGTTTAGATCGGCAACCAGCATATTATACTGTTAAACCAAAATATTGAAATATTAACTTCAACAAATATTCAGCAGTTACAACTATTGCTACATCGACAACATGCTCAATGATATACTTCAAACCTTTCACTAGAAGTATCTTAATGACCTCTATGCGAGCGGTTTTTCCTTTCAGAATACCCTCTCCAGCTTTCAGCTCTGCCTGAAATCGATCTTTGTCTTCATTTTCAATAGAGTTTGATTTGCTTATAGAAGCTTCTAATTCCTCTAATTTTTCTATAATTTCTTGGTATTCAGGAGCATTATGGTTGATTTTTACAATCCGGTCAGACGCTGGAATTTCGCGTTGTTCATCGTGATCAATAGTTGAATCACTATCAGTTATACCAAGAGATTTTTCAAATACCTCTCTGAGTCCATCACTGAAATTTTTGAATTTCAATAGATATTGATTATCGGGTGAAAAGTTGTCGACATTGAACCCTCCCCTTTTAACTTTCAAAACTGTCGACCTTAAAAATTTAAAATCATTCCAAATCTCACACCTTTGCTCAACCTCGTGCAACACACTGAAAGCTACTTTTTTTTGTTCTAAAAAAGGATCGGAGTCTGTTATATATAGATATTCAACAAGATAGTTGTACATTTCACGAAAATTTGGATTATCCATAAAACCCAAGATCACAAATTTTACCACACCAATATTGATACTTTGCAAATATTCGAACCATATCAAAAGATAAAATGGAAAATTTTTCTTGCCGCTCTGGTATAAAGTATTGGTAAACTCATCATACTCTTTTAAAAATTTTTCTTTGGTTTGAATATCCATCATATTACTCTGAATTACTCCATAAAGTTTACGAGGTTTTATTTACCGACAAATTTTAAGAATCATTCGTTTGTGAATAGAAAATATAATGGTGATATACTGAAAGTGAATAACAAAAACATAGTCAAGCATGGTTTACATAGACCACTTTTACTTCCCTAAGAAAGAGTAATCCCCATTCGACTTAAACCATTACAAAAGAGGCAAGAAACCTCTTAATATATGCCAATATCAATTATTGTATTTTTAATCGTATGTTCAACAATGATGCCCTTAAACATAATTTTTTTTGATCGTACAAAAACAGCAAAAATTCAGTTTTTCCCTTAAAAACACCGTATCGCGTAAAAAAGTGAAAATTTTTTATTTTTTAATATCAAATAGTTACAACGTATTTTGGGGGGCTCATGAAAAAAATATTGACTGCGCAGGAAATTTGACATAGGAAAGAGACACTAAAAAAGGTTCGTTGATGCCCCGCCTCAAAAGCGGGGTTTTTGTTTATGTAGAAATCATTTTAAAATGGCTGAAAACTTAGTGATCAGTTGGCAAGATGTTGCTGGCTTTGATCGGTTCAATCATGCTGTCCATTATATGACTAGC
The DNA here is from genome assembly GCA_945285915.1 of uncultured Bartonella sp. Taxonomy (GTDB): domain Bacteria; phylum Pseudomonadota; class Alphaproteobacteria; order Rhizobiales; family Rhizobiaceae; genus Bartonella. The sequence goes on along the minus strand of CALYQL010000012.1, from coordinate 7,168 downwards.
GATATAAGAAGAGCCGCATCACGTGCCGCCAATAGAACTGGCGATACAGCGCGCACCGCTGTGCGTCGAACGCTTGCCAAACAAGTCGGATTGAAACAAAAATTTATAGCGCGACAGCTGAATACAAGAAAATCGTCTGCTGATAATCTGGTTTATGAAATTAGTTCAACAGGCAAGGAATTACCTTTAAACCTCTTTGCTGCTCGTGAAACAACCGCTGGTGTTTCGGCAAATCCATTCGGTCAAAGGCGTGTCTTTTCTGGAACATTTATGAAAGGTGGTAAATTTCCAAACCGCCATGGTAATGTGTTTCATGGTTATGTTGTCGAAAGACAAGGCAAGGCTAGATTTCCAATACGGGTTGTGAAGTCTGGCGTCATCATACCGAACGAGATGGTCAAAGGTGCCAGCCGTGAAGAGTTTGAAAAAGCTGTTCGAGAGGTCTTGCCTAGGCGCGTTGCGCATGAGCTATCACGCTTAGGTCTTTAACTAGGGTAAACAAGTTTTTTAATACAACAAAACAACATATTGTTTTCGTTATGTTATTTAAAAGTACCCTCCCCTTTAGGTACCTTTTGCGCAATTCCATTTCCCCACGGAGCGATGCCCCCCGGGATTTTTCTAGTAGGTGGGTTTGCAAGCGGTACACGATACACGGTTAAAAGCGTTCATATGCACGGATTACACAATGGAAGATTGGGTTTCGATTACAGAGGCTGCCAAGCGGTTAACCGCATCTGGTGATGCTGTCGAGCGATCCACGCTTTCCCGTTACATCACACAGCATTCTGAAGCGTTGCCAACAAAAATTGACGGGCGTAATCGCCTTGTTGATTACAACACGCTTTGTAAGCACCGGCAGGAGAATGTGCGGATTCTTCCACAGGCAGCGTCTCCTCAACCAAGACGGTTCATTGGTTCACAAGCTGATGGCGCGGCACGTAAAGCGCAAGCCGACGCAGAATTGCGCGAAATGGACTTGGCGGAACGGCGTAAAATTCTGACAAGAACTGCTGAAGTTGACCGTGCGGGGCGTGACGCTATTGCACTGATGCAAAGTGCTTTTGAACGTTCAATTGAAACGTCCGCTGCCGATCTTTCATTGAAATACGGATGGGACGAACGTGTTGTAAGAACGGAATTTAAAAAGTTTGCAGCCCTTGGAACGGAAAATTTCAATCGGGTTATGCTTGCTTGGCTCGATGATTTGGAAGCCACAAAAGAAGAAACAACAGACGATAGCACCTGATATTTGCAGGCATGAAATGAGGTATTTTGATGCTTAATGATACAGATACCGATCATTTCATTTTACCCAATGGATATGAGGTTCTTTTTCGTGCACTGGAGGCTGCCAGTAGGAAGGTAGAGGATTTAACAATTTCGGAATGGGCAGAACGTTATCGCATCGTTTCACCCGAAAGCGGCTCACCGTGGCCTGGTCCATTTAAAAACGAACGAGTTCCATATTTGAGAGAACCGCAGGACTGTTTACATCCTGATCATCCGGCGCGACGCGTATCGGCCCGATGGTCTGCACAATTAGGTAAGTCAACCGCAATCGAAAACTGGTTTTGCTATCTTGTTGACCGCGCGCCATGCAGTATGATGATTGTGTTACCGACATTGGAGGAAGCAGTAAAGTTTAACAGGATTAAGCTTGCACCAACAATTGAGGTAACACCTCGAATTGCCCATAAGGTTTTGCCGGTCAATAGCCGAGATGAACAAGGTTCAACAACCGCATTCAAACGGTTTGCTGGTGGCTTTTGCCAGATTGTCAACGCTGGGTCATCTAAAGGCTTGCAGATGGTTTCCATCAAATGTCTTGCAATGGACGAAGTCTCTGGATATCCGCAAGATGTCGACGGTCGCGGCAGCCCGAGAGACCAAGCAAGAGCCAGACAAAAGGCTTACGGTGATTTTGCTAAAGAATGGCAAGGATCAACACCAGGCATTGCAGGTGAATGTGCCATTTCTTATGACTTCGAACTTGGAGACCAGAGATATTATTACATGCCCTTCCCTCATCGCGGGGGATATCAAGCATTAGAATTTGATCAAATGAATGGACTGGATGACGAACATGATACGGCTTATTTTCGATGCATCAAATGCGGTAAAGAGATTTTTGATGGGCATAAGCGCGAAATGCTTAGTTCAGGGAAATGGATTGCCTGCCATATGCCAGATGGGGAGCCCCCTATCCCAAAGTATATAGCAAAAGACGATATTGATGCATATGCCTGCCCACCATGTGAAGGACGATGTTGTAAATATCAACCAAGCTATTATTTATGGGCGGCGGTTCGTCTGGTGACCAAGCAGCCGAAGCAACACAGCCATCTGGTGCGCCAAATTCAGCTCCACAGCCAATTGACGGCGCGCGCACTGAAGGCGGACCAGAACTATTCACAGCCCCTAATGACGGTATTATTCACAACCACAACAAAACGCGCGAATTATTCCGTAATCGACTAAACATTCACGCACCTATTACCATAGCACCTGCAGCTGTAATAAACGGCAGATTTGAAAATGCACCATTAGCAAATAACGTAGGCTTTGGCGCATTGGCAAACTGGTCTAATGCAGTAGTCCAGTTATTGGGTAGTTTGAAAACGACATTCTCTAAAGACGTTATCGTTCGATCTCCCATCAATATCAGCTTACCTGATATCCCCGTTGGAAACACGCAAAAACAACCTTCGCTTTCTGGGCGTTCGGCAACCATCAATCTTGGAGGAATCATAATTAACGTGCTGCAATCAAACAACATGGACGCCATAGCATTGGCGCAAAAAGTAGCGCAAATGTCGGGCAAGAAATACAAAAAAGCGCGACGGCTGCATTTTCTGATGGAGTTTATTAATGTCTATAATTCCTATGTGTTTAGGACCTTACATGTTTCACCCAACCAAATTTGGTTATAATAAATTAGGTCACGGATTATCGACAAACTAGGCAGAAATTGAAATCGTAGGTGGCTTAAACGTTGGACAATCGACTGGCGGAAAAACCGATAAAATTACAATAAACGGTGTTATCTTCCCCGAAGAATTTAGTGGGCTATCAACTTTAAAAGCCCTGCAATTGGCGGCACTGTCTGGAACGATCTCACCTCTTATTACTTTGTCTTGAACCGGATACGGAAATTTCCGTATCGATAGCATCGAAGAGGATCAAAGCTTTCATAACTGTTATGGAGTGCCTGCAAAAGATGAATGTTCACTGTCTTTAACAAAACACAGTGGAAGCCTGTCTCCCATTAACTCTAACGTACAAACATTATTTGGGTGAATTATGAAACTATATCAAACAATTCAGGGGAAATGATCGATGCAATTTGTTACAGCGTATTTGACTATGAAAGTGGCTTCTTAGAAGAAGTATTAGAAATGAACTTGGCATAGCGGCATTGGACGACCCCTTACCAGCTGGCATAATTGTTAAAGTAGCTGAAAAACTGGCGACAAAAACGGGAGGTTATGGCATTATAGGATTAAACATGAACCTAGTTACCGCGACCGGTTCCATAATGCCACGATTTTCTCTCAGTATCTTTAATTGTTGGAAAATCCGATATTATAAAAACTCAACAAACAACGCTTTTGAAACAATCAAAATCTGATCGTCGGGGGTCTCTCCAAATTTGGATACACCCCCTATCGAACACGATAATAGAAGTTTTCTGGATATAGATAACATATTGAAAAAACGTGGTAATCCAAAGAAGAACAAAAATAAATAAACTGATCGTATTAGCAATAGCACGGCCTGTTTTATTTATTGTGTATGCTTTGAGTATAACTGATTGACCGAAGGATTAGCCTGTGCCAAGTCTAATGAAACTTGGAGGTAGTTATGCGTTTATCACTGTTATTCATTCTTCCCTTGTTATTAACAACATGGCAAACACCGTTTGCAGCTACTGTAGACGACTGCTCTAAAATCAACATTAGTGACGAACGTTTGGCTTGTTTCTATAGCATTTCAAAACCAAACAAACCGCCCGTGAGTGCAGAAACAAAAGGTAATGAACAAAAATCGAAATGGGAGGTCTATATAAGTACGACCGTCTGGGATGGTAACCATGACTATGATATTTTCGTGTTTTCAGACAACAAAGTACCCGTACACGACGGAGAAAGTCGCCGTGCTTCGCTTTCGATATCCTGTAGGAGGCCAAATATCTCCGTGTTTTTTTATACTGGGGATCTTTTGGGCGGATTCGACGAACTTGGCTTTGTGATGTATCAGCTTGATAGAGAACAAGCCAAAGGACTGGCAATGGACCTAGAAGATTCAAACATTGCATTAGGTTTTTGGTCTCCGGAAGAATCAATTCCGTTTATCAGAGAAATGTTTGGGCATGATAATATGTTAGTAGAGTTTCAAGACTATAAGGGAAATACCTTGACAATGAGATTCCCAATCAGTGGACTTGAAGAAGCGATGAAGCCATTAGGAAAAGCATGTAAGTGGTAAACTACCTTGTCATTTAAATAACTTTAACCGCCTGCTCTAACCAGCAGGCTTTTTTAATGGCTGAAAGTGATCTTTATTGATTGCAGAGGGTGTCCCCAATTTTGGGGAGACCCCTAATCGAACATGATGACAGAGGTTATCAGATAGAGGTAACACATTGAAAAATAAGGGTCGTCCAAAATTGGACAACCTATTTATCGAACGTTTCAAGTACCATGAAGCAATTGTCCCGAAGAATAAAAATCCTCATGAATGAATGCACTCTATAGAAGCTAAAAACTTCATTGATTTTCTATCAGTATCTTTAAATACGGAAAAATCCCGTATTATATTTGTTGAAAATCAAGACTTTTTGAGTTTTTTGGAAAATACCAAAAAACCTAAAGGTGGTAATCCAAAATTGGATAACCAAGTGCGTACATAACTATTAAAAGACTTTTACTCATTTTTGAGTGAAAGTGGTGGTAGTCGTCTATTGAGAGGCTGCTCAAATTTGAGCGACCTATTTTTCGCTTATTAACGAGCTGAAAATTCAGCCCGATCAATCGCGCTATGGATAAAATCGGGCTCGTTTAAACGGTGTTGCCATGATGGCAATGTCTTTACTACTGATCGGATGAAACGGAATGAAATTCACGACCAATAATGACGAAGATAAACGCTAAGATTCCGGCAAAACCAAGTGCCAAATATATCAAAGCATAATTAGCGGGCTCATACCCGTATCTCATTGAGAGCGACAAAGAATTCATATGACTGCTTATAACACCCCCAGTAATGAGAGGGCATATGAACATTAACACAACACCAATCCAACCTATTGCATTGAATTTTTGCTTCGTGACAACTCGTAAACCTGCAGGATTTTGCGTTATAGCACTTGTTGATGGTTCCGTAACGTTCGTCGGAGTAGACGCCCCCATCGCGGAGTCTTTAGATCTTACTGCAGCAGGACTATTGAACATAGAATAAATTACAACAATGATAACAAGTAAAACTACAAAGCCACCGATCAATAAAAAGTTACTCATTCTTCCCTCCTAACCGAATAGTTTCATGTTTAGTACTATCACTTTAAACTATCAGTCTTCACATTATAGTAAATTTTATTCGCTGCCGTCATGCCACCGCAATAGATGAAATATACCGGCTCTGATTTTTGATTTTGTGACTTTACCCATCCGCCATATTCAACTAAATCATTTTTTGAACAAGTGCCATTATCTATGAGCTTCTTAGTAATTTTGATAAACTGTTCTGAATAGATGGAATAATCGTCAGAAGATTGAATTGCTGACAAGATGGCGGGGTCATCTTCGGCACTTGATGCTGTGTTTAATAAACACATACTACCCAAAGACACTATGCTTAATACCAAAAAACTACTTAACTTCTTCATTCTTCCCTCCTTAAAATAATTATAGAAGGTTTATTTTGAAATCAACTTTTGGTCAAATGTTCTTTGAGGATACGTCTTATAGCCTCTGGACGGGTCGTAACTGATAATAAAACACGGTCGAGCTACAACTATTTATCTTTAATTGTCGGAAAATCCGATATTATAAAAACTCAACAAACAACGCTTTTGAAACAGTAAAAACACGATTATAGGGGGTCTCCTCAATTTTGAGGAGACCCCCTTCTCATAGTTTAATCGCTTAAAACCGGTTAATGAATGGCACGAAGCGTTTAAAGATACCCTTTATCAGAAAGCCATTCGCGCAGTATACGGCGTATGGCTTCTGTTCTCTGTGGGGTATCTGGTAAAGCAGAGCGGTAACCATCTAATGCGCTGAACAAATCTAGCTCCATGCGAATGCCGATTTGTTCGGTATTAACTGGCGGTCTACCACGTTTCAATTTTTTGTTAGGATTTAATGTTGACTTACTCATGAATTTATCCTAACAATAAATAATCGGGCTAGTCAAGAGCACCACCTCTTGTCCAGCCCTAACCAACAACCGAACAACGGAGGTTCGATTATGGCTGAGCACGCCAATACCACAAGACGTTCTATTCTAAAAGCAGCATCTGTAATAGGTGCATCTCTTTTAACAACAACCGCCGACGCATCGGAAACACCCCTTGATCGGGTCAATCGTCTTTCAGAAGAACTTGCAGAAGCATTAAACAATTATGCTGATGGCAGATTCCATGCTGTCGTATATCCTTCAAGCTATGCGAAATGGCCAATTGCTTTTGTGAGTAATCAAAGCACCAATCATAAAACTGAATAACAAAGCCGCCAATGTAGCAGGGAATGAGTATCACCGCGCTTCCCCTGCCATTAACAAAGTTAAACAACCATCAAATTGTTATCAGCTCGTAATCATTTCCGAGCAAGAAGCACCCCCGTGCGTAAACACGGTTAGGGAGAGCGGCAATGCTTGATCCACATGTCGACCGCTCTCCCCTCTTGGATCAGCAGCTTTTACGGGCTGCCAACGAAAGGACATATAACATGTCGTACGTGCAAAATGAAACACAAATCAATTCTGTTCCTGTAAAACAAGAACACCAACCAGTGGTATTTATTCAAGATGGTGAAGTCTTTGCTAACAGCCGTGATGTTGCCGAATATTTCGGGAAACGTCATGACAATATCGTTCGAGACATAGAAAAGTTGATTGCAGAGCGTGTGCCCAATTTTGGGCAGACGGTAGTCTATCGTGAAAACCC
>CALYQL010000011.1 GCA_945285915.1 uncultured Bartonella sp. | reverse complement strand
TTTGCAGCAAGCAACAGGATGTTGATGTTTGTAACACAATGAATACCGTTGTTTCTAATACCGGCCAACCACTTACGGCGGTTAACTTGGTGGAAGTTAAAGGGAAACAGAACGAAAAGCGCATCGGCATTCAAGTGCCAACTGGTCGTTTCATCCCCGAAGGTGTCCACATTCAGGTTGGTGATGGCCCTGTAAAGAAGATTCCTTACGTTATTTGTAACGGTCCTAGCTGTATAGCTAATGACGCATTTGATGATAAGTTTATCAATGCAATGAAGAGCGGTCAGAAATTGGTTGTTACAACAATCAATTTCCGTGGTACGCCAAATCCTGTAGAAATTTCACTTGATGGCTTCAAGGCTGCTTACACAGGTCCTGGTATGCAGGAAAAAGACTTTGAAGCAGAACAAATGAAACTTCAAAAGGCTGTTCAAGCTAAGCAAAAAGAGATCGAAGATCGTATGCGCGCTGAGCAGGAAAAAGCGAAGTCAGGTAATTAATAACGACTTTATCGATGAAGAATTTTTAAAAAGGCTCTTTGCGAGCCTTTTTTGTTGCCTAAAATTATATAGTTTTTCTGAATATTACCGATTGCCTATCGTTTTTGCAGGCAAATATGCAATTGCGAAAATTGATCCGATGCAATTTCCATAATGGAAGTACTAATTCTATGAAGGAAATAATAATTAATCGGAAAAATAAAAAATAATGTCTGTAATTTGAGCGCGATTGCCTGTCATATTGGTTATGATGGTAGATTGGTCGTCATAGTGCGGGCACGTGGCAATAACTAACTTTGATGCATAATCAAATGAGCGACTTTATATAATTCACAAAGAAGCAATTGTTTTATTGAATTAAATAAGGTGGGATTATGCGCACCAAAAATAAAAGGGAACACCTATTATCCTGGGTGTTCCCTTTTTAAGTTGTCATCAACATAACATATTTGATGCTATTGACGTGATGCTTTGCAAGTTTAGCCAGCGTGTGAATCCGCAATAGGCTTCTGAAAAGTATAACCCATATCCCATGGGAAATAGATCCATGTATCTTGGCTTACTTCAGTGACAAATGTATCGACCAAAGCACGACCTTTCGGTTTGGCATAAACGGTTGCAAAATGCGCATTTGGAATCATTTCACGAACAATCTTGGCTGTTTTGCCTGTGTCGGTCAGATCATCGACAACCAAAACCCCTTCGCCACCATTTTCCTTGACGCTGTCACTTATACCTTTCAGAACTTCCATCTCTGATTGGTTTCTATAATCATGATATGAAGCGATACATACCGTTTCAATCATTCTAATGCCAAGCTCACGACAAATGATGGCGGCAGGAACTAATCCACCGCGGGTTATGGCAACCATAGAGCGCCATTCTTTTTTCTGATCAGCAATACGCCAAGCCAATGCTCGCGCGTCACGATGAAACTGGTCCCAGCTAACAGGAAAGGCTTTATCGGGAAGCGACATTTTAAGCTCCTAACAAGATTCGGGTAATAAGTGCTGGGTTGTAAACCTATTTAAGAGGCATTTTCAAGAAAAACTATGTTAATTAAATACTGAAACGAAAAGAGCCAAAAGTCAGTCGAGCATTCGCACAGAATTTTTACCCAATAAATTTAAATGAAATAAATACCGACAACGGATGATTTTAAAGCGAAGGAAGATGGTGTCACCAATGTTGGCGATACTTAAGCAATCCAATTAGAAAAAATTAAAAGCAGAATCGACTTCGTCATACTGAAATTGGATGTGTAACACCGACTGGATTAACAGCTAAAATTCACCCAATAACGTAAACAATCGCCAATTTTTTCAACAGTTTTGCCTGTTCTTATAATTATTTTTCAAATAACTGTATTTTTTTTCACAAAAGGTGTTGACCTGAAGCGAAGTCAAACGTATGTTCCGCCCACTTTCCACAGGCAAGACCTGTTTAAGGAGAGCGCGTAGCTCAGCCGGTAGAGCAACTGACTTTTAATCAGTAGGTCCAGGGTTCGAATCCCTGCGCGCTCACCACTTTATTTTTCCCAGATATTGTTTGTTTTTCGTATTTCATTGCTCGAGAGCAGCTTTTCAGCTGTTTTGACGGGCATTGTTTCGGCTAAAACAACCGCTTTCGTATGCTTTTCTGCTGATATTGTTGCAAAATTCAAACGACATTTTGTTAAGAAGTTATTTCTTAATCCTCCCGTTGTTAACGATATTTAAAGAAATGTGATTGGATATCGTAAACGAATCTTAAACATTTATTAATGTTGTGTTAATGATGCGCCGTCTCAACACATGATCGGGTTCAGAGGCTCATGCATTTTTCGATGCATGCAAAAGAACCGGTTAAGTCACTGGATTGGTTTCTGGTGGAAGAAGATTGAACGGATTAACAGATGTCATCAGGTATCAAAGAAAATTTCGGAACTAAAAAGTCTACACTTTTTTGCGGAATTATCTTCTCGCTTTCATCTATTTTGCTTGCTGGTTGTGCAAGCAATACGAAAACTGTTTCAAGCGTTTCAACCAATAAGCTAAATGCTGAACAGGCTGAGGTTCATACTGCCGTGCCTAGTCAAAAACCAGTTCAGGCGTCAAAGAATAAAGCTTCAAAGCCAAAAATATCAAAATCAATGACAAAAGCTTATCATGTTGAGGGTATGCCAGTATTTGGCGCTGCCGAAAAAGTGTATGAAAAAGTTGGCAAAGCTTCATGGTATGGCGCTGAATTTAACGGCCGCCTCACTGCTAATGGTGAAGTTTATGATATGAGCGGTCTAACTGCTGCCCATCCAACAATGCCACTTCCAAGTTATGCACGTGTTACCAATATGGAAAACGGTTCTTCTATTATTGTCCGCGTTAATGACCGTGGTCCGCATGTTGCCAACCGCGTTATTGATTTGTCCAAACAGGCGGCTACGATGCTGGACTATAAGGACGATGGATTAGCAACTGTAAAAATAGAGTATGTCGGCAGAGCACCAATCGATAAAAATGACAATGATTATTTGGTAGCATCCTATAGGCCGGGCAACATCACATCCGATACATTGTTGGCAATGTCCGGTGTAAAACTCGATAATGCGCAATCATCTACTACTCAACCGATGAATGCCAATGCGGATATGAATACTATTCCGTTTGATGAATTAGCCACACCACAAACGATTGCAAATCTGCCTAAATTACCAAAAGTTGGTCCAGTTGTTACGGAAAAGCCAAAAGAACAACAATGGGTTGCATTTGCTGAAGAAAAAGAACAACCAAAGGCAAACCATGCTTTTGATGAATCTTTAGACAAAACAGCGAAGACAACAGATTCAAATCAAGCAAAATCGCAGCAAAAAGTAGAAAAAAATAATGATAATGCTGTGAAGAGTGTGGATTCTTCGCAGAAGACAGTCTCATTCAATAATACAAATAGTGCAACACATTCGCTTGAACTTGCATGGAACACTGGCGTTAATAACGCTTTTGCAACTGAAAATAGATAAATAAAACCACTTATATGCCTTGGCTGTATATGGTGATAACTCCCTGCCACGGAGATAAATCATGCGCATCACAGCTATCCGTTTTCTGACTATGCTTCTAATAGCATTTGTTGTGACACCCGTATTGGCGCAAGAATATCAAACGCCAGCCACGCAAGCGATTATGATTGATGGTGAAACAGGGGCAATTCTTTTTGAAAAAGACAGTTCCGCGCGCTTTGAACCGGCATCTTTAACAAAATTGATGACAGCGGAAGTTGTATTTCACTTGTTAGCAACAGGAAAACTGACGCCAACTCAAACGTTTAAAGTAAGTACCTTTGCTTGGAAAACTGGCGGCGCGCCGTCACGTACGTCTACGATGTTTGCAGCGGTTAATAAGGAAGTTAGTGTTTTAGATCTTTTGCGTGGCATGATTATCGCAAATGGCAATGACGCAGCAATAACTTTAGCTGAAGGTATCGCGGGTAGTGAAAGTGAATTTGCAAAGTTAATGAATTCACGCGCAGTCGAGTTGGGGTTGTTAAATACTCATTTTGTTAATGCAACAGGCTTGCCGCAAGAAGGACAGTATACAACTGCAAAAGATATCGCGAAACTGTCGCAGCATTTGGCGGCAAATTACCCACATTTGTTTCAGCTTTACAAAGAGCCTGAAATTACCTGGAATAAAATTACACAACGAAACAAAAACCCGTTTTTAACGTTGTATAAAGGTTCAGATGGTCTTGTTAATGCGTATAGCGAAAAGTCTGGTTTTTCTACCGCGATAACTGTTAACAGGAATAACAGGCAATTATTCTTGGTTATGAATGGGACGAAAAGCGACAAGGAAAGAACAGCAGAGGCTATCCGCTTACTCGACTGGGGCTATTCATCTTTTTCAAGAAAATTGGTTTTTGATAAAGAACAGACTGTCGGTTACGCGCGTGTGTTTGGCGGAGAAAAATCAAAGGTTCCACTTATTGTTAAAGAACCAGTAGGTATCATGCTTTATCAGCAAAAAAATACTATGATACGTGCGAAAATAGTTTATCAAGGACCATTGAATGCACCGGTGAAAGAAGGGGTAGCCGTCGGAACTTTAAAGATCTACTTCGACAAAAGCTTACTGATTGAAAGCCCTGTATTTACTGCTGAGAATGTTGAAGAAACGGGATTAACAGGAAAAACTAAAGACGCGCTTTATGAGCTTACAGTTGGAAGATTGCGTCATTATTTTCGTTAACTGATGAATAAATAAAAGGTCGGACTTTGCACGGTTGTTTCATAACATTTGAAGGTGGAGAAGGGGCAGGGAAGTCTACCCAAATCAATGCCTTAGCAGAATATCTTCGTAAAAAAGATTATGAAGTTATAGTAACACGTGAACCTGGAGGAACAGCCGGCAGCGAAGCAGTTCGCTATGTTCTTCTTTCTGGCTATGCTGAGAAATACGGTGCCATTATAGAATCGGTGTTATTTGCTGGGGCGAGGGCGGATCATGTTTCAGAGCTTATTGCCCCTGCGCTCAAAGCTGGAAAAATCGTGCTTTGTGACAGGTATATTGATTCAACGCGAGTTTATCAGGGTAATGGTTTTTCAGATTCGGAAAATTATATTTCCTTGTTGGAAAAAACAGCGATTTTAGATTGTAAACCAGATCTTACATTCATCTTGGATCTTCCAGCTAAAATAGGAATGCAACGGGCAGAAAAACGTAGAGCTACCTTGTCAATCGTTGATCGTTTTGAGAAAGATACGATTGATATTCAGGAACAAAGACGGACAGCCTTTTTAACTATAGCGAGGAGCGAGTCTAAAAGATTATTAATGATATAACCCAAGAAATCACTAAAATTTGCGATGAATTTTTAAATAACGGAAATACGAGTAAACATGGAAACGCCGAAACAATATGATGATATTGATGGCATAATTCGTCCTTCGCAAAATAATCAGCTCTATGGTCATAAAAAAATAATCGACTCGATAAAACGTATGAGAGAAGAGGGCAGGCTTCATCATGCGTTGCTGTTTGAAGGCCCCCAAGGCATAGGGAAAGCAACATTGGCTTTTCAACTTGCATGGAACATTATTACCGATAGTCCGGATGGTTTTATAACACCTGATGAAGAAACACCGATCTGGCGACAAATAGCACAGGCAAGTCATCCAGCAGTTCTCCATTTAACCAGACGTTATGATGCAAAAACAGAACGTTTTGCCACCGGCATAACGGTTGACGACGTGCGGGAAATCAATCGTTTTCTCGGGCAAACATCCTATGATGGTGGATGGCGTGTGGTGATTGTTGACGCCGCTGACGATATGAACAGGGCGGCGGCAAACGGTATTCTCAAAACATTGGAAGAGCCACCAGAAAAAACCTTGTTTATTCTGATATCGCATTTTTCAGGTCGTCTATTGCCGACAATCCGTTCCCGTTGTCATTCAGTTGAATTTCGCGCACTTGAATATAGCGATATGCATTCCGCATTAAACCATGTATTGGCAAATCAGCTACCGCCCGCAGCCGAATTGGACGCAATAATAGCTGAGTCTAGCGGTAGTGTCAGAAAGGCAGTCCTTTTACTCTGCTATGGTGGTATGGAAATTATTCGTACCCAACAGGAAATTTTTGCTCAACCATCATTCGATAGTGTAAAAGCTCAATCGGTGGCTCAAGCTTTGTCGGGCAGGGAGGCTGTTATACAATTTCAGCAATTTTGCGAAAATTTACTCGGTATTCTGGCTGATAAAGCAAAACAATTTGCGTTTGCTGGAAATATTCATTCGGCTAAAGAATATTCTGAATTATGGAATGAAGTTTCCCGTGAGATAGGACAAACAGAATCTTTTAATCTTGATAAAAAGCAATTCATTATCAACGTGCTTTACAAATGTCATAAAGTGATAAACAGACCTTGATAAAATACGGATTTTCCGTGACAAGTGCGTTAACTCGCGTTATTCCAAATTCAAAAGCTGACAATTTAAAAACGGGCATGATATGCGTGAAAAATTTTATATAACGACACCAATCTTTTATCCAAATGGTAATCCTCATATTGGTCATGCGTATAATGCTATTGCAACGGATGCAATGGCACGTTTTCAGCGTGCAAATGGAAAAAATGTATTTTTTCTTTCCGGTACGGATGAACATGGTTTGAAAATGCAGCAAACAGCGGAAAAGCAAGGGCTTACGCCGCAGGAACTTGCTGATCGTAACAGTGCTGTTTTTCAAAATATGCTCAAAGTATTGAATGTTTCTAATGATGATTTCATTAGAACGACAGAAGAGCGACATCTGAAGGCCTGCCAAGCCATTTGGAAAAGAATGGAAGACAATGGCGATATTTATCTCGATCGCTATGCCGGTTGGTATTCGGTTAGGCAAGAAGCTTATTACGATGAAAGCGACACAGAAGTTTGTGATGATGGTATTCGTCGTGAGACAGAAGTTGGCTCGCCAGTGGAATGGAATGAAGAGGAAAGCTATTTCTTTCGTTTGTCGCGTTATGAAGAGCGGCTACTCGAATTTTACGAAAAAAATCCGGACTTTATTGGACCAAATGAGCGTCGCAATGAGATCATTAGCTTTGTGAAATCAGGTCTGAAAGATTTATCAATATCGCGAACAACATTCAATTGGGGTGTTCCAGTTCCTGGTAATTCAAAGCATGTTATGTATGTCTGGGTTGATGCTTTAACAAATTATCTGACAGCCACAGGTTTTCCAGATTCAAATTCTGAAAAGGCAGGCTTTTGGCCAGCAAATGCCCATATTATCGGCAAAGATATTATTCGTTTTCACGCTATTTACTGGCCAGCATTTTTGATGTCTGCTGGTATAGAATTGCCAAAGCGCGTTTTTGCCCATGGCTTTTTATTAAACCGCGGTGAAAAAATGTCGAAATCCGTCGGCAATGTTATCGACCCGTTCACCATGGTTGAGCATTACGGACTAGACCAAGTGCGCTATTTCTTTTTGCGTGAAGTCCCCTTCGGTCAAGATGGTAGTTACAGCCATGATGCTATTGTAAATAGGACAAACGCCGATTTAGCAAATGATCTGGGCAATCTTGCGCAGAGGTCCTTATCTATGCTTGCAAAAAACTGCGATGGCTTGGTTCCTGAACACGGAAAGTTCTTGCCACAGGACGAAGAACTACTCAACAAATGTGATAAAGCGTTGGAAAATGCGCAAGAGATGATGGATCGCCAGGCGCCACATTTAGCATTAGCGGGTATTTTTGCCGTCGTGGCCGATGCAAATCGCTATTTTGCAACTGAAGAACCATGGGCATTGCGGAAGACCGATATGGAACGGTTCTCTACGGTTCTCTATGTAACAGTGGAAGTGTTGCGCAAAACAGCCATCATGCTGTGTCCTTTTATGCCGCAATCGGCGTCTAAATTACTCGATTTGCTTGGTATTAGTGAAAATGAACGTTTGTTGCATCATGTGGTAGATAACCATATGGTGGCAGGTGTTAAGTTGCCAGCTCCAGAACCAGTATTTCCGCGTTATATTCCAAAAGATGAAGAAGCTTAATCATGCTTGTTGATACACATTGCCATTTGGATTTTGATGAGCTTTCACAAGATATTGACGGTGTTTTGCAACGTGCAGCAGCCGAAGGCGTCGCTCGCATGATCACGATTTCAACCTTGGTTGGAAATATGCAGCGCCTTTTGGATATATCAAATTCTCATGAACATGTATTTTGTTCTGTTGGCACACATCCAAGCAGTTCCCATGAAGAACCAGATACAACCGCGGAAAAACTGCTGGAATTTGCCAAACAGCCAAAAGTTGTAGCGATTGGTGAAGTGGGGCTGGATTATCACTACGATTACGCGACACCAGCTGAGCAGAAACGGAATTTTATCGAACATATTATTGCCGCTCGTGAAAGCCAATTGCCATTGGTTATTCACACAAGAGATGCTGATGATGATACCGGTGAGATTTTGACAGAACAAACAAAAGAGGGAGCGTTTCCCTTTATTTTGCACAGTTTCTCTTCTGGAGAAAAACTTGCAAAAACAGCTGTTGAAATTGGCGGTTATGTTTCGTTTTCGGGAATATTGACATTCAAAAGCGCTGAAAATGTGCGCTCAGTTGCTAAGACGATTCCCCATGATCGACTGCTTGTTGAAACAGATGCGCCCTATCTGGCACCAGTTCCTTATCGTGGCAAAACAAATGAACCTTCCTTTGTTAAACAAACCGCGCTAGTATTGGCACAACTATTAGATGTAGAATTTGACGAAATAGCAAAGACAACAACTGAAAATGCATTTCGCATTTTCTCCAAGATGAAATAGGGTAGGCAATGAAAGATCGCTACAAGTTTACGATACTTGGTTGCGGCTCTTCTCCCGGGGTTCCGCGGGCAAATGGTGATTGGGGCGCTTGTAACCCTACTAATCCCAAAAATTATCGATACCGCGCTTCTCTGCTTATCCAACGCATTGCGGCAAATGGAGATAAAACCACTATTGTTGTTGATACTGGTCCTGATTTTCGTTCGCAAATGGTTGCGGCCAATGTCGATGACATTACATCAGTGGTTTATACCCATGCCCATGCCGATCATATCCATGGAATAGATGACCTTCGTACATATGCCATTAGCAAAAAACAACTGATTGATATTTATGCTGATGATGCAACATTCAAACGATTAAATGAAGCTTTTGGTTATTGTTTTACGACACCAAAAGGTTCCAATTACCCACCAATTCTGAAACGACATCAAATAACGCCTTATAAAGAGCTGATGATTTCAGGGCCGGGTGGGGCAATCCCACTATTTCCAGTTTTACAGATACATGGCGATATCCACTCGCTTGGGTTTCGCGTTGGAAATGTTGCCTATTGCACTGACGTCAATGAATTTCCAGAAGAAACGCCTGCTCATTTGAAAAACTTAGATGTTCTTATTATTGATGCTTTGCAATATCGTACGCATCCAAGTCATTTCTCTGTCGATGAAGCGGTTGAATGGTCACAAAAATTGGGCGCAAAACGCGTGATTTTAACTCATATGCATGTTCCTTTAGATTATGATGAGGTCTCAAAATATACGCCAGAAAATGTTGAGCCTGCCTATCACGGACTAACCTTTGAGGTTGATGCCTAAAAAAACGCAATATTTTCATAGGGATAAATAAAAAAGTGTCGGCTTTATCCGGACACACACCGTTATAAATCTAACGGCACGCTGACAATGTAATTGGCTTATAATCGACATGTGCGTGAAATAGAGCAGGGACGAATTAACGATTAAAATTGAAGCCCTGCTAGTGTTTTTCTATCTTTTTCAGCAATTAGATTTTAATTTGATGTATCATACTGTTTGATGACAGCTAAACCATCATCTGCGACCGGCGTCTGTTCTAACGGTTAGCAGTGAAAATAATGGCCGCTAGTAAAAATGCTGATGAAAAATAAATTTTGACACCAAAATTTGGTGCCTTTTTGTAGGCCTAAAAAATTGAAAAATGACCGATATAAACTTGTGTCACAGGTGAAAAAAATAATACCGATAAATGTGTGGTGTCATATTATAACACGTTTGCATATATCGGTATTAAAATCTGTTAGATTCAGGTATTCCGGTGATATTCCGAGACAATCCTAAAAATACCTAAAGATCGCATAAGATATATTATGGAACTATTTTGAATCTTTATCAAAGAAAGATCTAATCTGGTCTCTGCGAGCATATATAACGACGAAGACAACAACAACGATCAAGATGATAATAGATACATTACCGCCCAGAGAGTCTTGAGACATATGACCAATAGCCCGGCCCAAATTTATTGCGATTATAAATCCGATAACACTTAATGTTATTTTTAACCAACGAGGCATGAGTTTCTCCGCGAATAATAATTAAAGTTTAGTTAAATGAATAATTCCGCATTAATAACGATTGAATTCTTCGTCAATGAAAAACATATTCAAAAAGTGAGTTAAACTATCTTTTCAACTAAATATAATTGTCCAGGCACCGGTTCGCCTTGTTCTGCACGCACGGTGATGTCTTCAACTTCAACAAGACGAAGCTTGTTATCAGCCAATTCCGTTTCAATATATCGTTGTTGGTGGGCAAAACGTTGGTGTGGACCAACGCTATAATTGCAACCTTTGAATGCGTCCAATGAAAGGATTTCAGTTGAAAATCCAAATAAACCGTTGGGCTCCAAACATTTGGAAACACCATTAAAAAATAGCTTGATATCTCCCATATAAGGCAGAACATCAGTGGCCACTATCAGGTTCCATTTGTCGTCTGCTTTGTTAACGAAATCAATGACATCACCAACAAAAAGGTGCTCGTAAAGCATTTTTTCATGAGAGATTTCAACCATGTTTTCTGACAGGTCAACGCCAGTTCTCTGATCTGTAATATCCTCAAATGCTTCACCCGACAGACCGGTTCCACAACCGAGATCCAGCATTTTATCAAAAGTTTTCTTAGCGAAGCATCTTCCCACAGTATCCCGCAATTGGAATGGTACGTTATATCCAAGTTGATCTACTAAAATATAATCAAACATTTCTGCATTTTGGTCGAATAATGTAGAAACGTAAGCTCGGGAGGCAATTTCAGGCACTTCCCCTCTTCCCATTGAAGCCAAACGGACTTTTATACCACCGAAATCTTGCGGATCTACCTTTAGGGCTTGCTGATAAGCATCGGCTGCGCCGTCAAAATCCCCTTGTTTTTCAAGTTTTAACCCAAGATTGTAGAGCCGTTCCAATTCTTTTTTATTCGTTTTCATCATCTTTGCTTTTTCTTTCGGATAGATGACGCGCGATTATTGTACACACCATCAACTGGATTTGGTGAAATAACATAAGCGGTAGCACAATTGCGCCGATTTTCCCGCCACCTATACCGGCAAAAATGGCATTGGCCATAGGGGCACCGCTAGCCAAACTCTTTTTAGAACCACAAAATGTTATTGTGATACGATCCTTGAGGTTGAAACCTAATAATTTTGAACCATACCAGGTTACCAATAGAACGATTGCCAACAAAACAACATCAATGACAATCATAATAATTAAATCATGCCAACTTGTTGTATGCCATAGGCCGCTTGTCGTCGCTTCGCTAAATGCCAGATAAACAACTAGAATAATGGAGCCGCGATCAACAATAGACGTAAGTGCCTTATGTTTAATAATGAAATTTCCTATCCAACGTTGGCAAATTTGACCAAGCACAAAAGGTAAAAGAAGTTGAACAAGAATTGACTCAAAGGCAGATGCCGACATGCCGGATTTGTTGCTGCCCACTGAAAACAATAAGCCAACCAATAGCGGTGTCAAGAACATACCAAAAATATTGGATGCCGAGGCAGAAACAATAGCAGCTGGAACATTTCCGCCGGCAATAGATGTAAATGCTATAGAAGATTGTACGGTGGACGGTAAAACACAGAGATATAAAATTCCGGCGTAAAAGGCGGATTCTTTCAATCCAGGAATGAGAAAACCGGCTAATATACCCAATATCGGGAACAATACGAATGTCGAAACAAATACAGCCAAATGTAAACGCCAATGAATAATGCCGGCAACGACTGCTTGGCGTGGTAATTTAGCTCCATGCAGAAAAAACAACAATCCGACAAAAATCTGCGTTAATAATGAAAACCAGTCAGCCGCCTCACCTGAAATTGGTGCAATGCTTGCGATAATGATTGATACAATTAAAGCACAAAGAAATTTGTCTGGAAGAAATCTCATTGTAAGACCGCCTATACGAATGCTGAGCCAATTAAATCCGAATCCTGAAGGAAACTAGATTTATGATACCCTTAAAGTCAATTTATGAAGATATGGCAGGTGTCAAATTTTGTTTAAAATGCATGGCATTACAATAGTAATGTTCCGCAGACCTAGGAATATTATTGACTTCATAATCGGATAATTCACGGATAACGCGTGCAGGGTTACCCATTATCAAAGAGCGTCTAGGAAATATCTTACCTTGCGTTACTAAACTACCAGCACCAACAATAGAATTTTCACCAATATGGGCATTGTTCATGATAATTGATCCCATGCCGATCAGACAATTATCTTCTATCTGGCACCCGTGGATAATTGCTTTATGCCCGATAGTGCAGTTTTTTCCGATGGAAACCTGAATGCCTTTATCGGTATGGACAACAGACATATCCTGAATATTTGTCCCCTCGCCGATGCTTATGAGGTCATTATCGCCCCGCAAAACCGCGCCAAACCATATGCTAGCTTTCTTTTTTAATATGATTTTGCCGATAACTTCGGCGCTTTCTGCTATCCATGTATTTTCTGGGTCTTCAATTTGCGGAGAAATACCGTTTAAACAATATAAAGTCATTTATGTACGTCTCCATAAGCGGTTAGGCAGATCAAATATTCCCTTTATCCTTACCAGATAAAATCTTGTTTAATCGATCATTCGCCAACCGGTTCAACGTGGCACATACCAGAACTGTTCCGTCGTCCTGTGGGGTTTGTTCAACTTTACCAGCATTGTTGTAAAACCAATCAAGCAGGTAAAACTCATTGGGTTTTAGCAATACTTCCCGTTCCATCATCTCTCCGGATATTTGCTTACCAATGACAGAGAGTAGGGTGTCTATCCTCTCACCGGTTATTGCGGACACCAATATTGCTTTATTCGCAGAAGACAAAGCATTATCACGTAACAATGAAATAGCTTTTTCATCCAGTAAGTCGACTTTATTCCAAACTTCAATAATGTGATTGGGATCGTCAATATCGACACCCAGACTTGCCAAGATTTCAAGAACATTTTGCGCGTGTTCACGGTGTTGGACATCTGACATATCACGCACATGGATAATAAGATCAGCTTCAACGACTTCTTCTAGTGTTGCCCTGAACGCGGCAATTAAATGCGTTGGCAAATCTGAGATAAAGCCCACAGTATCGGATAAAATGGCAGATTGACCATCGGGAAGCACAACTTTTCTGAGAGTAGGATCGAGGGTTGCAAAAAGCATATCTTTGGCCAAAACATCTGCACCTGTTAGCCGATTAAACAATGTCGATTTACCGGCATTGGTATACCCAACCAGCGCCACAACAGGATAAGGAATTTTTTTTCGTTTTGCCCGATGTAAAGCACGCGTTCTGACAACTGTTTCCAGCTCTCGTTTAATGCGCACTATTTTTTCTTGTAAAATGCGTCGGTCAGACTCTATCTGTGTTTCACCTGGTCCACCAAGAAAGCCTCCACCACCTCTTTGCCGTTCCAAGTGGGTCCAACTTCTTACCAAACGCCCTTTTTGGTAGTTGAGATGTGCCAGTTCAACCTGCAGTACACCCTCTTTCGTTCTTGCCCGATCACCAAAAATTTCGAGAATCAGTGCCGTGCGGTCAATGACTTTACAATTCCACTCTTTTTCAAGATTGCGTTGCTGAATTGGCGATAGTGAATGATCTATAACCGCCAGTTCTATTTCATTCTCTGTTATTTCTTGCGCTAATTCGGCGACTTTACCTTGTCCAATAAGCGTAGCGGGCTTAGGCTCGGCGACGTTAATTGCTTTGCTTACTACAACATCTAGCCGAATGGCGCGTGCAAGCCCTACAGCTTCAGCAACGCGTGGTTGAACCGGACGATCAACATTTTTTGTGTTATCGTGCTCACGAATAATAGGGACAATAACGATAGCACGCGTTACCGCCGTTTCTCGCGAAATCAGCTTCCCTACTCTATCGTTATTATCTATCATCGCTGTATGATCGCAAACTTGATTTAGAATTCATAGAGCTGGTTTGCAGCCCTATTCATCATCTTCATCAAGCATCTGCACAGGTTGACCTGGCATGATGGTTGAAATGGCGTGTTTATAAACCAGCTGTGAATGACCATCACGACGCAATAAAACACAGAAATTGTCAAATGAAGTAACAATGCCAGTTAATTTGACACCGTTTACGAGAAAAATTGTAAGGGAAATCTTTTGCTTACGGACTGCATTAAGAAAAAGATCTTGTAAATGTTGCGATCGTTCTGCCATTGTTTTTATACCTTTGTTGCGAACCGCATAATAATGGCTGCATATCGAACGAAAAATTATCAAATGTCAATCTGAAACTGGAATATACACGTTAAAGTAGCATAAAAGCTCTGTGATTAACTTTTTTCTGCAACCATAATGGTTACAGGCAATGCAGGACGCCAGACATGAAATCCGCCTAACACCCCTGCTTCAGATATACTTACATTGATTAAACGCGCGCCAATTTTCTTCGCTTGCGTGGTTAAGAGTGTTGAGGTTTCTAGCGTCACCCCATTTGCAACCAGTCGACCACCCGACTTTAGATTTTCCCAGCAAATTTCAAAGACATCGGGTTTGGTAAATCCTCCACCAATGAATATAGCATCTGGATTATCTAATCCTGCTAAGGCATCAGGTGCCTTACCTTTCACAAGCTCTATTTGAGGAACGCCCAAATTCCGCGCATTTTCAAGGATAATTTTTTGACGATCTTCATTTTGTTCTATTGCAATGGCGCGTGTGTTCGCTGTCCCACGCAACCATTCAATCGAAATTGAACCGCAACCTGCCCCAACATCCCATAATAATTCACCATATCTTGGTGCCAAATGCGCCAGAGTTACTGCTCTAATGTCTTGTTTGGTCAGTTGCCCATCGTGATGGAAAGCACTGTCCGGAAGCGCAGAATATAAAGATAATGCTTTGCTATTATCATCAGGCATACATTCAATCGCCACAATATTAAGGTCGGCATTATCAATTACATTATAATTATGTGCTTTGCTGGTTAAGATCCTTTCTTTCTGCCCACCTAAATGCTCAAGCACAATAAAACGACTTTGACCAAAACCTCGATCGGATAAAAGTTTCGCCAATATTTTTGGTGTCTCTTTATTTTCCGATAAGACCAGTAAACGTGTTTTTTCCTGAAGATAGCGACTGATCTTGTCAAAAGCGCGATCAAGCACAGACAAGCAAACGGCATCTTGCAAAGCCCAGCCTAAACGTGCTGCCGCAAGTGAAAATGATGATGAATGTGGTAAAACGATCATCTCTTCAATTGGTAAGCGCTTAGTTATTGTAACCCCAACACCAAAATGCATTGGATCACCACTGGCAAGAACAACGACATTCAACCCAGAGTAGCGATATTTCAGCAGATTATCTATTCCTTTAGAAAAAGGCGATGGCCATGCTTGTAAGGTCGCGCGTAAGTCTGTTGGCAAAAAATCAAGATGGCGACGACCGCCAAAAATCACATCTGCATGGGTAATTTTCCCTTGTTGTTCTAAAGTGAGACTCTCCCAGCCATTATCGCCGATACCAATTATTGTAAGCCAAGGTTTTTTTTCCATTTTCGTTGATCGATAAATTGTTACCACCTATTTAAATCCTATAGAATCTATAAATCTTAGGAGCAAGTCGAGATGAAGCAACCCACCTGCGATCAAAACAAGAGAGAAATCCATGCTGTTAAGGATCGTCGCTTTGCTTGTCCGGGGCTATTTCGTATGCCTAAAGCAAATGACGGTGGGATCTGTCGTGTCAAATTACCTCTTGGGCAATTGCTATCAACGCAAATGGTGGGGGTTGCAGAAGCAACAACGCAATATGCAGACGGTCAGATTGAACTCACAACAAGAGGAAATTTACAACTTCGTGGTGTGCAAAAACATCATGAAGAAAAGCTTGTAGACACATTACTATCATTAGGTTTAGGACCATTAACGCCTGAAGGTGATGATTTACGTAATGTTATGGTTGCACCAACGGCCGGAATCGACAAATCTATGGCAATAGACACCACCCTTATTGGAACAAAATTGCTTGAGATGTTGCAAACGACTAAGGAGTTTTTTGTTCTTTCGCCAAAATTTGGTTTTTTAATTAATGGTGCCGAAACAACAACAGTTGTCGATCATATTGCTGACATCTGGTTATCGTCAAATGAAGACGGTCAAAAATTTAATTTTGGTTTTGCTTCAAGACCTGACTATTCAACCGGTTGTGCTAATGCTGAAGGAAGTATTGATGCTACGCACGCTGTAGATTTTATAAAATCCTGCCTTGAATGTCTTGTAAAAATACATGAGCAATTCCCGACAGTCACACGCATGAAGCATTTATGTAAATTGCCACAGTATTCAGAATTCCTGCAGGCAATTCGTAACAATTTTCCATATAATATCGATAAGCCTGTTACGTGTTTTCCTGAAGCGATAAAAAAACAATCGCTCATTGGCAGTTTTCCGCAATATCAAGATAATTTATTTTACATTGGTGCGCGCCCTGCCCTTGGGCGGTTAACGGCCGAACAAATGAGAAAAACGGCGGCGATCGTAGCCAAACGACATACCGACAGTGCAATTCGCATAACCCATCACCAAGGCATCATTATTCCTAATTGTGAGGAAAACGAAGTTCAGACAATTTTAAATGATCTTATGGAAATAGGATATGCCACTAATCAACATGATGCAGCAGCAAATGTTTTTTGCTGTGCAGGTGCCCCATATTGCCATTCGGGTCTATCAAATGTGCAAAAAGATGGGCAATATCTTATTGACTATTTCAATAATAAAACTATCTCGCCAATACATCTAACTGCATGTGCCAAAGCCTGTGTGGCTACTGTACCGTTTCCATATACCGCAGTTGCGACAGGTGAAGGGTGTTATAATTTATTTCAGTCGGATAATGCATCGGATAGCAAATTTGGTAAGCTTTTGAACGAAAACTTGAGCATTGTTGAAGTAGCAAATTATTTGGGTAAGAAAATTAGTAGGATATAGCGCATATGCTTGATTACATCACAGATGGGCAGACAATTTATCAAAAATCATTTGCTACAATCCGGGCGGAAGCCAATTTGGAAAACGTTTCTGCAGATTTGGAAAAGTTGGTTGTCCGCGTGATACACGCATGTGGTATGACCGATATTGTTGAGGATATCGCTTATTCGCAAAATGCCGGTACAATCGGAAAAACTGCACTGGCTAATGGTTGCCCTATTCTATGTGATGCAAATATGGTGGCCGATGGCGTAACAAGAAAAAGATTACCTGCAAACAATTCGGTCATCTGTACTTTATCTGAGCCAGATGTTGCTGATCGAGCAAAGCGCATTAACAATACCAGATCTGCAGCAGCGGTTGAATTATGGAAACCCTTTATCAAAGGGAGTGTCGTTGCTATTGGTAATGCCCCGACAGCCCTTTTCCACTTGCTCAACCTGATTGAACAAGGATTTGAAAAGCCAGCATTGATATTAGGGTTTCCTGTTGGGTTCGTTGGCGCAAAAGAATCCAAATTGGCTTTATCAGAAAATAAGCTTAATTTGCCCTATGTTGTTGTTCATGGACGACGGGGCGGTAGTGCCATGGCGGCAGCAGCAGTAAATGCTCTAGCAAGTGATGTTGAATGATGGAAAAAACTGGTCGATTATATGGAGTTGGTGTGGGGCCTGGAGATCCTGATCTCATAACCGTTAAAGGCGTTAAAGCAATACAATCGGCCGATATTGTCGCGTATCATGAGACGGCCAAGCAAAACAGCAATGCGTTAAAAATCGCGCGTAGTTGGATAAAAGAACATACTGAATTACTACCGATAACTTATCCAGTGACAACTGAAATATCCAGCAAATCAGATATTTACAAAGAAAAGTTAAATCAGTTTTATAGTGAAATTACTGAAACAATAGACAAGCAATTGGCAATGGGAAAGAATGTTGTCATTCTTGCTGAAGGTGATCCCCTATTCTACAGTTCATTTATGTATATTTATGACGTGCTGGGCAAGAAATATCCAACTGAAATTATCCCTGGTATCTCATCAATCTTTGGTGCTGCCTCTGTTCTGCAAACGCCACTCTGTTACCGAAACCAATCCTTTACGGTGCTATCCGGTGTTTTAGAAAAAGATGAATTAATTCAACGCTTAAATACAACTGACGCATTTGCTATTCTGAAATTGGGCCGCAATCTGGATAAAGTAAGAGACGCTCTCGAACATTGCGGTTTAATGGATCGCGCTCTTTATATTGAACGTGCGACAATGGATAATGAGCGAGTAATCGCATTGAGGGAAGTAGATGGTACACAGTCGCCCTATTTTTCTCTCATATTGGTACCTGGTACACCTGTCAATTAATCCATTTATGTTATAGTTTAATAAAATGTCTCAACATACTGAACATACTGCAATATTTGTTTTTTCAGAAAAATCATTCGAGCATGCGAACGCTATTTCTGTCCTGTTGGGCGGTACCGAAATTTATGCAACGAAACGTTTGCATAATTCGTCATGCATCATTGTGGACTCCATTGCAGAAAAGATTGTTGAGGTATTTCGTGCAGGTCGACCTATATTAGCTTTTTGTGCGACCGGAATAATCATTCGAATTTTATCAAAGGTTCTGAATGACAAATTCAATGAACCTCCAGTTTTATGTATCTCAGAAGATGGTGCGACCGTTGTTCCATTACTGGGGGGAAATGCCGGTGCAAACGACTTGACCTACAAGATTGCCAACTTTTTAGGCGGTTATGCAGCCGTGACAACAAGTGGTGCATTACGGTTCAATATCAATTTACTAACACCGCCTGATGAATTGGAACTAGTTAATAAGGAAGATGCGGCTGCCTTTATATCCGCTCTATTATCAGGCGAAAAAGTAAAATTCACTGGGCAACATGATTGGTTGCTAAAAAGTGCCCTACCCTTTGATGACAATGGTGTGCTTGAAATCGTCATTGATGAGACAAAACAGGTGGGGCATGCAAAAAAACTGGTTTACCGTAAGAAAAATACTGTCAACGGCACGCTCACAGTTGTCGGTCTTGGCCCTGGTGACAAGCGATATATGACATATTCTGCTCGTGAAGCGCTCGATGCCGCGACGGATATTCTGGGCTATGATTATTATATCAAACTTGCCGCACCATTTGCGTCACACCAAATTATTCATCCGAGTGATAACCGTGAGGAATTAGCTCGCTCCCAAAAGGCTCTCAATTTGGCGGCTATGGGGAAAAAAGTTGTTATTGTTTCTTCCGGTGATCCCGGCATTTTCGCCATGGCCTCAGCCATTATGGAATGTATGGAAAAAGCACCTGCTGGATCGTTAGATAATGTTGAAATTCGAATTGAACCAGGAATAACGGCCGCTCAATCGGCTGCTGCTCGAATAGGCGCACCTTTAGGGCATGACTTTGCTGTCATTTCTCTATCTGATAATTTGAAGCCATCGGCTATTATTGAAAAAAGAATAATCGCGTCCATACAAAGCGATATGGCTTTAGCATTGTATAATCCAGTTTCGCGCGCTCGGCCGAAGCAAATTTACAATGTATTCGAGCTTATAAAAAAATACTGTGCTCCAAATACTATTATAATGATTGGAACAGATATCGGACGTGAAGGTGAAACGACAACGATCACAACACTTCAAAAACTGGATATTGCAGCAATTACAAGCAGATCTGTGATATTGATAGGATCGTCGCAAACAAAAATTTTCAGACAGGGAAATAAGATCTGGGCGTATACGCCGAGATCCTATCCCAAAGTCCAAATTTTATCCTAATTATTGGTTTGCTTTTGCAGCATCATCAGAATTTGCAAGTTTTGATACTTTTTTAGATTGTGTTGCTTTTTTTGTTGAGGATTGCACTGTTGATTTTGTAGCAGCATCCTTTGCGGCTTGTGCTTCTGCTGCAATCTGATCCGCACTCTTTGGTGATGTATCAACAACAGATTTTACAACGCCTGACGGGCTAACGGTACATACGGCATCACGCAGATCAACTTTCAAGATAACTTGCGTTGAGCCATCAGCGGCTTTACGCGAATCAGTAGCATTAATCACACGGGTTGGCAGAAAATATTTGTTGGCAGCACTGTTTGCGCATGCTTTTGCCAATTCAGGATCAACACTGCGAGACGGTGTAAGGGAAGCCAATTTGGCAATCGGATTGGCTGTTGTTGTTTGGTTCGTTGATGTGGTTGTTTTTGTCGTTGTACAGCCAGAAATGGCCAATACGACACCAGCCACCAACAAAGACGATTTAGAAATTATGCTTGGCATGTGACACCTCAATAAAACTCATCAAACACGTAAATACGCTATAAAATCAGACATGCCATTTAATAACTTTTTCCCTATTCGTCACTACTAATGTTTGTAATAAACGAAATCTCCTGTTGGTACTGTGTCGGAAGTACCACAATATCGCTGTCTTGCACTCTTTGGTTCCAATCTTTCACAGCGAGACCTTTTACCATCAGTTCAGGCGCAATTTCGCAAAGAGGTCGGAGAACAAACGACCGTTCTGTTAAAAACGGGTGTGGAAGCGTGAGGGATTTGGACAAATAATGGTCAATGGACTCATATGCTAACAAATCAATATCAATTGTGCGCGGCCCCCATTTTTCATGACGAACACGCCCGAATTTCTCTTCAAGCTTTAAACAGGTTTGCAGAAGGGCTTCAGGCGTCAAATCTGTTTCAATAGCACAGCATAAATTGACAAAATACGCTTGATCTGTCTTTCCCCATGGGGGTGTTTTATAAAATGAAGAAACTTTTATCAGCTTTATAGTATCTATTTGCGAGAGGCTATTGAGAGCTTGTTGTAGGGTCAATACAACATCGCCAACATTTCCCCCTAAGCCAAGCCACGCTTTTTTCAACTTTTTAATCCTGCCCATTGATTGCATCAACAATTGCCAAAGCGTCTTTATTGATTGCAACGTCATGCACGCGGAAAACAGCAAAACCTGCTTGCCTTAGTAGAATTGAAGTTGCTGCCGTCGCAACGTCCCTGCCCTTCGGTTCTTCATGCCCCGAAATTGTTCCTAAAAAACGCTTTCTTGAAGTGGCAGCCAAAAGTGGAAATCCCAATGAGGTTAGTTCTTTTGCACGGCGTATCAAGATTAAATTATCATGAAGGTTTTTTCCAAAACCAATACCCGGATCAAGCATAATAGAAGCTTCGTCTATGCCAGCTTTCATTGCAATTGTCAGTGATTTTTCAAAGAAAAATTTTTGATCTTCTATTAGGTCGGGAAGAACTTCTCTATCGCGAGAATTATGCATGATGATAATTCCTGCCCCTTTATCGGCAACTATTTCAGCCATTTCGGGTTCACGTTGCAATCCCCAAATATCATTAACAATATCAACCCCAGCATCGATTGCATGACGTGCAGTTTCACTGTGATAGGTATCTATTGATAAATAGGCATTTGTCCGATTGTGAAGAGCCTCAATGACCGGTAAAACTCTTGTCTGCTCTTCTTCTGTTGTTATTGGTTCAAATCCTGGTCGTGTTGATTCACCACCAATATCGATAATGCATGCGCCCTCTTCAACCATTTGAAGTGATCGTTCTACAGCTTTATGTAGCGATGTATAGGAACCTCCATCTGAGAAAGAATCGGGTGTAACATTGAGGATTCCCATAATTAAAGCTTTGCCTTGCAGTGGAATCCTGTGGTGTCTACCAATGTGCCAATGATTATTCATATTGAAGTTTACATTCTTTAAATTACACGACTTTTGTAGATACTTTTTTAGCACATTTATGTAAATGTCTGAAACAATTTGTGTTGCCCAATAATGGGGGTCTAAATGTCTACAAAAATTCTTAGTAGTATAGCAGCAAGTTGTTTGGTTATGCTTACACTTTCTGCAAATGCAGAAGCATCGACAATTTACAAGAAAATTAGTTATTATACAATTTCCGGGACTACCCCTGCACAGCTCGACAAGGCATTAACCCATAAAGGACCTTATGTTAAGAATACAGGTCTGCATCATCCTGGTGCAACGACAATATCATTCAAGCCACAGCTTAAACTCATAAAACAAGGTGATTATTGCAAAGTTGCCGAGGTTCAAGTTGATGTTTACGCAAAAATGTCTTTACCAAGATGGAAACAACGCTCGACAACCAAGTCCATGGAAATGGCATTGATCTGGGATACATTATCGCGCGATATTAAACGGCATGAAGAAAGTCATATTGTTATTGCGCGTGCGCACGCTTCAAAAATCGAGCGGGCAGTACGTCAGTTGCCCGCACAAAAAGACTGCGACACCCTGCGCAAGAATATTGAGCAAACAAGTGCACAAATTCTGCAAAGCCATGAAGATGCACAAAGACACTTTGACAAAGTCGAAGCAATCAATTTCGAACAGCGTTTTACTAATCTTTTAATAACGCGTATCAAACAATTGAAAGATCAAACAAAATAAACGATTAAGCCTGTCTTTCTGGAATGTGGACAACAATACCATCCAGACTTTCGTCTAAAGTGATTTGACAAGAAAGTCTGGAGTTTTCTGTACGCTCAAATGCGAAATCCAGCATATCTTCTTCCATAATGTTGGGTTCACCTACCCTATCAATCCATTCATCGTCGATGTAAACGTGACATGTTGCACAAGAACATGCTCCACCACACTCACCAAGAATACCTGGTATGTCATTTTTTAATGCAGCTTCCATAATTGTGATGCCAGGAACCTCGTTAACGGAAAATTGCTTTCCATCACGTTGAGTTATAAACAAGATCCTTGCCACTGATGTATTCTCCTAACTATTTGTAATAATTGGTTTATATAGTGTTTGACTTGACGTTTTTACCATCGCGTTAACTTTATCATAAAACTTTTCACACTTTAGCCAAGAACATATTTCTTTCTAAATCCTTAAAGGTTAGGATGGGGAACCTTTTATTGGAAAGGCATGTGCTTTTTCAATGTGTATAGAGTAAAGAGGCGAACATGGCACGCAAAACCAAGGTACAGAAGATTGACGTAGAAGTCGAAGAAGCGCTTGAACAAGCACTTGACTTTAATTTCGACGCCGCTGCGGTGAAAGATATATCCGCAGAGTCAAAAGACAGTCTCATTGACCTTGAAGATTTGGCAGAGCAAATTGCACAGGCAACAGAAGAGATTGCCGCAGAAACCGCATCTGCGCCAAAAGAAAAGACGCAAACAGGTCCTGCAGTAGACGAATCTGTTGCTGAACAACTCTTTGGCAAAAAACCTGAACGGGAATCGTCTGGCGGTACCGTGCATGAACCTTTGGTGCTTCAACAACCTCGTCCGGCCAATGACGATATCACGAAAGCCAAAGCCCCTATTGCTCGTACGCCAATTTCACGCAAGCCCTCCTCCCGCATTTACTGGAGTACAACTGCTCTCAGTGCATTATGGGCAGCTGGTGGTGCCGTTGTTGCCAACAATCTAGCACCTGCTGGTATAGGCGCACTTATGGCAAGCCCAGTTGGTATTGCTGTTGCAGCAGGTACAGCTGTGCCGATATTGATGTTCTGGGGTTTTGCACAATTGGCAAAACGCTCTAATGAGTTGCAGGACGTGGCCGCAGCTATGCGCGATGCAGCAGCCCGCTTGGGACACACAGATAAGCCTGCAGAAAATCAAGTTGTAGCGCTTGGAAAGACTGTTCAAGAAGAAGTCGCAGCTATGAGCGAAGGCATCGAGCGTACGTTGGCACGTGCTGTTGAGCTTGAAGCGCTTATCCAAGGAGAGGTACAAAATCTTGAACGTGCCTATACCGATAATGAAGCACGTATCCACAGTCTGATTGGCGAACTCAGTAACGAGCGTGAAGCAATACTTGGTCACGCTGATCGTGTTCAAAATACAATACGCGGTACACAACAACAGTTAAGTAGCGAATTTGGCTCTATAACATCAACAATCTCTACAAATGTTGGAACTGTAGCGAAAACCCTATCGGAGACATTGCAGCGTCAGGGTGATGATCTTATTGCCAAACTATCTGAAGCCGGTCAAAATGTTAGCGCTGATCTGGCTGCAAAATTCCGTCAAACTGCAGATGAAATTCAAAGACATAACTCTCAGCTGTTTGATAGTATTGAAGATAGATTAAACGTCGCTGCAGATCGTTTTGATGAAAATGGTCGTAGACTTGCTGATACTTTCAATAGTGGTGCCGCCGAGGCAGAACATCATGCTCGCGAAATTAGTGGACGCATGCAGGCAGCCGCTGAACGCGTCTTCAGTGAGTTTGATGAAAAAATTTCTGGTCTGAATGACCGTGCAGATCAATTATCTTCACGTTTCGATAATGTTTCGAGCACAGCGATTGAGGCATTTGAAAAACGCTTAGCAGAGGTTGATAGCTCTCTTGGAGATCGCAGCACTTCAATCATACAATCATTTATTGATCGGGCGCAAACTTTAGAAGAAAATACCGAAAAACTCGGAAATATTTTGGAAGAACGTGCTGCCCAAATCAATGAAACATTGAAAGCTCGCACAGTTGATATTGCTAATACTTTTTCTAATGGAAAAAATGAGTTTCTAACGACAATCAATGACGGCAAACAGCTATTGGCTGATGAAATTGCTAGCCTGAATGTTTCGCTTACCGATGTCATTAAAAGTCGTGCTGAAGATTTCAAAAATCAGCTTGCTGAAGGCCGTGATCTTATCAATGAGATGCTTGGTGGAGAAACAGACAATCTCGTCCAAGCTGTAAAAGGTCAGATTGACGTCTTATCAAGTCACGTTGCAAGCATTGAAGATGTTCTGATCAAAAATGTTCGCACGTTTGACGAACACGCCCAAGAGCATGTTGAAACTATTGAAAAACGTTCTATCGCTCTCCAGCAGTCAATGGAAAAGAGTTTTGAAACTGCAAATGAGCTGTTGGATACCCAAACGCAAAACCTCAACACGCGTGCAGACGCTTTGCGCGATTCTTTGACCGTCAATAGTTCCGCCCTTAATGAGGTTCTTGTTGACCAGGCACGTGTTTTGGAAGAACGGATTGATCATATTCGTGAGATTATCCTCAAAGGGGATACTGATTTCGGACAAGCTGTTAGTAAACAGGTTCTCTTTGTAAAAGACGCGGTTGAAAACAATAATAACCAATTGGCCGCGACATTTGAGAATCACTTGCAAACACTTGAGAGCCATACCAACCTACTCAAGAAAGCATTGAACAATTCAAATGAATCATTAATTGTTTCGCTTGATTCCCGAATTGGTTCGTTGAATGAAAATCTATCCAATCAGAGTAAGCAGATTGCAGCGCGTGCAACAGAACTGGAACAGAATTTAACCACTAAACTAACCGATGTTTCACGTTCTTTAGAGAACCAAACAAATATCCTTGGTCAACGTTCCAATGAATTGAAACATGTTGTTACAGAGAATAATGAACAGATCAATCGTTCGTTCTCGCAGCAAACGGCTATTCTGGAAGAACGCACGCAAACCTTACAAAAGGCATTGGATGTTGGCGTGCACGATGTAAAAAGTGCGCTTGAACATTCTGCTGTTTCACTTGCAGGTAGTTTGCGTGAAAATATCACGTCAGTGTCAAACATTTTGACGAATGAAAGCCAAAAGGCTGCTGAAATTTTAACAGCAACTGGCGAAAAGTTTGTTACTTCATTGACAAGTGAGACGGACAAAGCCTCTACCCTGTTGAACAACACCAATAATGCTTTGGTAAATAACATCTCTGAAGCCAGCGAAAAGGCATCATCGATGATTGTTGCTGCTGGAAACGGTCTAACGTCATCATTGGCGGAGCAGATTACCAAGGCAGACACAATTATTTCTGGTTCACATGAAGCTCTGGTAGCTTCTGTCGATCTGGCAGCAAACAATGCAGCAAATGTTATTTCTCAGTCTGGTGGGCAAGTTCTGACATCAATCAGTGCGGAAACAGATAAATTACGCAGCTCTTTGTCAACCGTCGGTGATAATATTAAATCTTCAATCAGTGGTGAATCAACCAAGGTTCAAGCTGCCATTTCTCATGCAGGACAAGACCTTGTTTCTTCTCTCGCAGATGTCGCAGTAAAAGCCGAAAGTGTTCTTTCATCAACTGGTAAGCGCGTTGTAAATAACTTCGCGGAAGGTGCTCAAACTGCTACAAACACGCTGAATTCTGCAGGTGACCGTTTGGTCGCGTCACTGAATGATAAAATTAACGATGCAACTGTCAAATTCAACCAAGCAGGAGAAACGTTAACCGCCTCGTTGAGTGATGGAGTTTCTCGCGCAGAAACTATTATCAATGATCAGGCGCAGAAATTAACCAGCGCTATTGAAGCATCGGCAACAACGATCGAGCAATCTCTTGTTGATCGCTCAAGCTTCCTCAACGAAACTGTGTTGCAATTGCAAAATAATTTGGGGGCACGGCTTGATACTATCGGTGAAAATTTAACAACGGTAGTTGCTGGTACATCATCGCAAATTGCTGGTAATGTTGAGCAATTGACCAATATGGCAACCAATCTTGGACAAGCTGCACAGCAGACAAGTAATTCTCTTGGCACTTTGACAACGCATTTTGGCGAGCAGTTAAATGCTGTTGCACAAGAGGCGGAACACCGTATCCATGCGCAAAATGAAGCTCTGATGACTGCCTTCTCGCAACGTAGTGCAGAAACCATCAAGGCAGTGTCAGCTACGAAGGATGATCTCGTAGGAAATGTGTCTGGCCTTCTTACGCAAATGGATCAATCGGTTGAAAATATTGCATCAAACACCAATGCGATGATTTCATCGATTAAGGATATTGACGGTCAATTCAATGAGACTGCTAATGTTTTCTATCAGAATACAGCTCAAATTGCAGAACATCTGTCCAACACGGGACAAATGTTGAATAGCAATGTGGAGACATTACAAGGATTATCACAGCAAACAGCTGAACAGATTGGCCTACTTACAAAAAATCTCGATCATCATGCCAATGTCCTCAATCAGGCTATAAAACTGCTAGATAAGTCGCAGAACTCATTGAATATGACCATTGAGGAAAAGCAAAATGCCTTGGCTAAGCTGGGCAATGCTTTGGTAGAAAAGTCGGAAGAGATCAATCAAGTCATCTCTCATTATGAGGTAATTATCGGCACAGCATTACAGCGTGCAGATAAGGGCGCTCGTGAAACTGCTGCACAATTGCAGCAAGGTCTTGATAATATGGTTTCGACTGCCGCTGAAAAATTTGCTGGCGCGACAAATGAGATCAAACGTACTGCTGACTCAGTGAAAGATGAATTGGCGAAGGCTAACACCGACATTAATACAACAATGCGTATGTTACCAAGCCAGACAAAAGAGTCTGCTGAAGCTATGCGCTTGGCTGTGTCCGATCAGATTAAAGTGTTGCAGGAATTGTCAAATGCCATGCAGCGCAATGCTCATAGTGTGAATGTATCGCGTCCAACAGGTAAAGCTGAAAAATTAGCACCAAGTTATTCTGAGGAACGTGTACGTCCAGTGTCTCCTTTCAAATCGACATATGGCGCGAAGTCTGCTTCTTCATCACAAGCAAATCAACCGTCTTCACGTGAAGGTTGGGTCTCAAATCTGCTTGCTAGAGCATCGCAAGGCGATGAAGCTGATGTTGCAACACTGACAAAAGTGGAACAACCACGTACAGCAAATCACGTTGTCGAATCACTGAATTCACTTGCTGTTGATATTGTTCGTGCAATTGACCATAACGCAGCTGTAGAGCTTTGGGATCATTATCGTCGCGGTCAACGCAATATTTATACCCAACGTCTGTATACTTTGAACGGGCAAAAAACCTTTGAAAAAATCAGACAAAAATACGCGATTGATGGAGAATTCCGCCGCTCAGTAAACCAATACATTGCTGATTTCGAAAAATTGTTGCGCGACGTATCTCGCGAAACGAATGATAAGGCCGCTGTCCGCAATTATCTGACATCCGATACTGGTAAAGTATACACAATGCTTGCTCATGCGAGCGGCCGCATCCAATAAATTTCAAAATAATAACCTATAAAAAAGGGGAAGTGATAAACACTTCCCCTTTTTTATGAACTAGATGATGTGATATTTTTAAATAACTGAATTTGTCCAATTTACGATATCAAGAGTGGTTTTACCAAACGCTTGATCCAAGGCTTTGGCATAATAACCATTATCGACACCGGTAACCGCTGAGCGATTTGTAAATACTTTTGATGCCTTGATATTACCCGTACGGTCATCAAGTATTTTCACCGCAATTTCCATAGCCGCGATCTTCTGGTTGCCAACAACTGTTACATCAAACGACCGTATATCGGTGATTATACGATAGTTGATAGCAAGCCCATCACCAGGTCTACCGACCCCACCAAAGTGGCCGCTATTATCAAATGCCTGTAACAAACGCGCTTGGACAAGATCAGGCAGACGATCGCTCCATTGAGCTTGTTTCAAATAAGAAATTGAACCGCCCTGTTTTATAACAATATCCTGACCATCAAGAGCCTTCACAGCGTCAGGTTTTTCAATAAGAATTTGAACCTTATTGTGTTTAACATCGGAACTTGTAGCTGTGTTATCTACCGTAAGATCAAAGGTATCTCTTTGTTGATTGCCACCACAGGCAGAAAGAAGAGTCGCAGCAAAAAGTGACGCAGCGGTGACTGATAAAATTTTTCTATTTATCGTTGGTATCAATGTCATCGACGTGATCTCCCGTCATATTGTGGTACTGTACCGTTTCCGCCATAAATAATACGCTGCGGATTTTTCTCCAAATCCGAAATTGAACGTTCAATGCGGTCTATAGATCGGCGACTATCATTTACCAATGCTTCAACATTTCTCAAGCCTTGACCAGAAAATTTTTCTAAGTTCTCCGAGATTGGACCGATATGTTGATTGATCGTATCTGTTGCTTTTTGAATAGATGCCAAGGTTTCTTGTGCTTGTACAACGACGCTGTTTTTATTATCTGGCGATAGCATTGTATCAAGCTTAGCCATAATAGAATCCACTTTTTCAGATGCGGTATTTAAACGCGCCATCATCTGTTTTGTGTCATCGAGGATTTGCTGCACACTTTCACGGTTATCGTTAAGTGTTTTAGAAAAATTACGGCTGTTTTCGATGGTTTCAGTCAATGGTTGGCGAACATCTCTTACAAAACCCTCCAATTCTCCAAGCGCCGAATTGGCACGTGCGAAGATATCCTGCGCTGTAGCAAGCAAGTTGTTGAAGGTTGAAGGGTCAGCATCAATACGGGCAACTGTATCTGTTTTGTTTGCCTCTTCCAAAAGGTTTGGTTCATTAAGACTACCACCTTTAAGTTCAATAAAGGCCAATCCTGTTAACCCTTGAAAGCCAAGTGTTGCAACCGTTGAACGTGTAATTGGTGTAGTGCCATTAATTTCTGTCTTAGCGATAACCATATTAGGGTTGGTATCATCCAGCACCAAGCGCTTTACTGTACCAACGCGAATACCATTAAAGAAAACCTGACTACTTTCGCCCAGTCCCGTAACAGAGCCTGGCACGCGAACATCTAATGGTTCCAAATGGCGGCTATCACCCATTCTGGCAATGAAATATACAATCATAAATGCAGCGATAAGCGTCACCACAGTAAAGATACCGACTGTCACATAATCCGCTCTGGTTTCCATCTTACCCTGCCGTCTTTTCTGTTTTCTTTACATTGCGATAATTGTTGGGAACAATCTGACGGCCACGCTTGCCACAAAAATAAGATTGCACCCAAGGATCATCTACTTTCAACATTTCTTCGATAGTTCCTTGCACCATCACTTTTTTATGCCCTAAAACAGCTATACGATCACAAACTGCATAAAGGCTATCGAGGTCATGAGTGACCATATAAACTGTTAATCCCATGGTGTCGCGTAAATCTGCGATCAACATATCAAAGTCTGCTGCGCCAATCGGATCCAAACCAGATGTTGGTTCATCCAAAAATACTATATGTGGATCAAGCGCCAATGCGCGTGCCAGTGCTGCACGTTTTATCATTCCGCCAGATAATTCTGAGGGATATTTTTCCGCAGTATCAGCCTCTAACCCCACCAACGAAATTTTTAATCTCGCCAATTCGTCCATAAGTTTGGGTGAAAGATCAAGATATTCTCGCATAGGGACTTGTATGTTTTCTAAAACATTAAGTGCAGAAAACAACGCACCATGCTGAAACAATACGCCCATGCGCATATCTATTTCAACTTTTTCCCGCTCTGTTATGCTGTCTATGTCTTGTCCTAAGATTTTAATTTGACCGGAGTCTTTTTTATTAAGACCCAATATTGTCCGCATAAGAACAGATTTTCCGGCACCAGAAGGTCCAATAAATCCCAATATTTCACCACGGTGAATATCGAGATCCAATCCATCAAGAACTTTTTTACTGCCAAATTGCACAGACACATTACGCACAGAGATAATTTCATCTGTGTTCAAATCAAGGGTAGATTGATGCGTTTTGTTTCTATGCACTTTTAAGCCTTTTTAAAAATTGATTGACGCATAAAAAATGGCAAAAAAACCATCAATTACAATAACTACAAATATAGACTTAACAACAGATGAAGTAACCCGCTGTCCTAATGACTCAGCGCTTCCGCCAACTTTTAATCCTTCGACAGAAGCGATGATACCTATAATAAGAGCCATAAACGGCGCTTTAATGAGGCCAGCAAAATATGTCGTTGCATAAACAGCATCATTAAGACGGGTAATAAATGCCTCATAAGATATGTTTGAATAAAGGTTGGCAACAACACATGCACCAAACAACGCAGCCAAATCAGCAATAACGGTCAAGAGCGGCAGAATAACTGCCAAAGCCACTAGCCGCGGAAAAACCAAAACGCCAATAGGATTTAATCCCATAACTTTCAGCGCATCGGTTTCTTCACGCATTTTCATTGAACCGATTTCGGCCGTAATAGCACTTCCCGATCGCCCAGCTATCATGATAGCTGTTAAGAGAACGCCAAGTTCACGAAAAACAAGAATGCCAACAAGATCAACAACAAATATTTCGGCGCCAAATAGGCGAAGCTGGAATGCACCTTGCTGCGCGATAATCGCTCCCACAATAAAGGACATCAATACAATAATGGGAACAGCACCAACGCCCATACGGTCAATTTGCGTAACAACAGCGGGAATACTGATTCCCGATCCGCGCCCATGTTTCATTTGAGAGCCACGGATAGTTGCCCCTAGAATATCCATCGCTAGTAAAAAATCATGGAAGCTGCCAACGACATTTTCACCGATATTGTTAAAAACGCGCAGATATAAAGGTGCTTTAGGGACGTTCAGTGAATCATCTTTTTGCGAAAAACTTTGGCCAACCGTTAAAAGAAGTGAATGCCACGTATCTTTTGTTCCTGTTATTTCAACAGCAATACCGCGTTCTTTCAAATTCACATACAACCGTTCCATAACCCAAGCACCGGCCGTATCAAGCCCTTCTACACCCGAAGCATCCAGAACAGCTTTTGAACAGTCTACTTGTTCCAAATTGCGTAAATCTTCATCAATAAGATGCACGGTGTGGGTATTCCAATATCCAAGGCATAACACTGACAATGAACCATCATGGATAGAATGTTCTACCGATGCTGCATTCATTTGAACTTGATTTTGTGTTTTACCCATTCATGGAATCCGTTATGCAAAATACTTATGCGAGTCATGTACATTTAGTTTGTATATTTATCCATAAAGATTAACGCGTCATTAACTATAAAAATAACCACCGTAACGAATTCGTGTTGCTTTCAAGAAAAGTCCAACCATGACATAGGGCTATAGTTAGTTTATATTAAAAAAATAAACATTCGGGTCAGCATAAAAACGGATCCGAAAAATCAACTTGATAAAATTTTATAAAATTCAGGAGCGTTA
The DNA here is from genome assembly GCA_945285915.1 of uncultured Bartonella sp. Lineage (GTDB taxonomy): Bacteria > Pseudomonadota > Alphaproteobacteria > Rhizobiales > Rhizobiaceae > Bartonella. The sequence goes on along the minus strand of CALYQL010000011.1, from coordinate 58,041 downwards.
ATCGCTCAAATAGGCATACCAATGGATCTTGGATTAAAAGGAAAAAAAGCAATCATTTGTGCCTCAAGCAAAGGTTTAGGAAAAGCTTGCGCTTTATCTCTTGCGCGTGAAGGATGCGAAATTGTCATCAATGGGCGCAATAAAGACAGTTTATCCGCGACATCGGAAGAAATTATACGAGAAACAGGTGCAACAGTTCATATTGTAGCGGCTGATGTGTCATCATCCTATGGACAAAAAGCACTATTAGATATCTGTCCAGAACCGGATATCCTTGTTAACAACAACCATGGTCCTAAATTTCGCGACTTCAGAGAGCTCGATAAAGCAGCGATAATAGATGGCGTGACACAAAATATGATTGTGCCGATAGAGCTTATTCAAGCAGTATTGGACGGAATGGTTACAAGAAAATTTGGCCGTATAGTCAATATAACCTCAACTTCTGTCTATGCGCCTATTGCTGGATTGGACTTGTCTTCGGGTGCACGTGCTGGTTTGACCGCATTTCTAGCCGGAATTGCAAGAACCGTTGTTGATAAAAATGTTACGATTAATAATCTTTTACCTGGGCCATTTTTAACCGATAGGTTGAAGGAAAACTTCAAGGCGTTGGCAAACAAATCCGATGAAAAAGTCGACGATATTGAAAATAAGAGAAAAGACCAAAATCCAGCAAAACGATTCGGTGATCCAGAAGAGTTTGGCGATGCGTGTGCCTTCTTATGTTCGGCAAAGTCCGGTTATATAACGGGACAAAATCTCATTATCGACGGTGGGGCATATTTAAGTTCATTTTAATAATCCGGTAGGTGAGTAATATGACAAAAAATGAGAAAAGTACGAGACAACAAGAGCTGGAAGAAGCAGCTCTTTTTTACCATCGGTATCCTAAACCTGGTAAATTGGAAATTCATCCAACAACACCGCTTGGAAATCAGCGCGATCTCGCACTAGCATACTCACCGGGTGTCGCTGCACCATGTCTGGCAATTCACGACGATCCAAAATTGGCGGCAGATTATACATCACGTGCTAACCTCGTAGCCGTGGTATCAAATGGTACAGCTGTTTTGGGGCTTGGAAATATCGGTCCACTTGCTGCAAAACCAGTTATGGAAGGTAAGGCGGTTCTTTTCAAGAAATTTGCCAATATTGATGTATTCGATATCGAAATTCACGCAGATGATGTTCCCCATGTTGTCAATACCGTTTCTGCATTAGAACCGACATTTGGTGGTATTAATCTGGAAGATATTAAAGCGCCTGAATGTTTTGAGGTTGAGGAACAATTACGCGCTAAAATGAATATTCCTGTTTTTCATGATGACCAACATGGAACAGCGATTATCGTCGGTGCGGCCGTTATCAATGGTTTGAAACTTGCCAATAAAAAAATAGAAGACGTGAAAATCGTTGCCTCTGGCGCAGGTGCGGCGGCACTTGCCTGCCTCAATTTGTTGGTTAGATTAGGGGCAAAGCGCGAAAATATCTGGGTAAGCGATCTTGAAGGTGTCGTTTACGAGGGACGAACCGCATTAATGGATCGCTGGAAAAGCGTTTATGCGCAAAAAACTGACGCTCGTACACTGAATGATATTATCGATAATGCAGACGTATTTCTGGGTGTTTCGGCCGGCGGCGTGCTGAAGCCAGAAATGGTAAAAAAGATGGCCAAAACGCCATTGATCTTGGCTTTGGCTAACCCTACTCCAGAAATAATGCCTGAGGATGCACGTGCTGTTAGACCAGATGCCATTATTTGTACCGGTCGGTCGGATTACCCAAATCAGGTCAATAATGTGCTTTGCTTTCCTTATATTTTCCGTGGTGCGCTTGATGTTGGTGCAACCGCTATTAACGAGGATATGAAAGCGGCTGCAGTCTATGCTATCGCTAAGTTGGCTAAAGAAGAACCTTCGGACGTTGTTGCCCGCGCCTATTCTGGTGAAGCTCCAGGTTTTGGGCCAGATTATGTGATTCCTTCGCCTTTTGATCCTCGTCTTATTCTTAGAATAGCACCTGCTGTTGCTAAGGCCGCTATGGATACCGGCGTTGCCACACGTCCAATAGCAAATGTGGATAACTATCTTGATCAACTGAACAGATTTGTTTTCCGCTCAGGTTTGATTATGAAGCCGGTATTTGCTGCGGCAAAATCAGCGGCTCATAAACGTGTTATTTATGCCGATGGTGAAGACGAGCGTGTTTTGCGTGCCGCTCAAGTCGTTTTGGAAGAGCAAACCGCTACACCAATACTTATTGGTCGTCCATCTGTTGTGGAAGCACGTTTGAAACGTTTTGGCCTTCGCATTAAACCGGGTAAAGACTTTGAACTAATCAATCCTGATGACGATCCACGTTACCGTGATTATGCCGATTTGCTTCTCCATTATACCGGTCGCCGCGGTGTAACGCCTGAAGATGCTAAAACAATTGTACGGACATCAACAACAGCAATTGCAGCCCTTGCCGTTATGAGGGATGACGCGGACGCAATGATTTGCGGTCTTGGTGGACGTTTTGAAAGAAATCTACGGTTTGTTGAACAAATTATAGGTATCGATAATAATGTTAGTCATCTTTCTGCGTTGAGTTTATTAATTTCGCAACGCGGTGCATTATTCCTAACCGATACATATGTGAACACTGATCCGACAGCACAAGAAATTGTTGAAATGGCAGCTCTTGCTGCCGAAGAAGTGCGTGGCTTTGGAATAGAGCCTAAAGTAGCACTTTTGTCACATTCCAATTTTGGTTCAAAAGACAGTGCTTCTGCACAAAAAATGCGTGCTGCGTCTCAAATGCTTGCTGAACGTTATCCACATCTTGAATCGGATGGTGAGATGCATGGTGATGCGGCCTTGTCACAAATTTTGAGAGATCGGGTATTTCCAGGATCGCGCTTAAAAGGCGAAGCCAATTTGCTTGTGTTTCCTAATTTGGATTCGGCAAATATTACACTCAACGTTGTAAAGAAAATGACAGATTCGTTACATGTTGGTCCAATTTTACTTGGTACGACGCGCCCTGCCCATATTTTGACACCTTCTGTTACTTCGCGTGGTATTGTTAATATGACGGCTTTGGCTGTATTGGAAGCCAATCGGAAAAAAGCGAAAAAGACACAACAAGCTTAAAATATGCGATGTTGAATTTGTTTGGGTACTTATCAGCGGCAAAACGGATATTTAATTAATAATGTCTGTTTCCAATGTAGATAGGTATCCAAACAAAATCGCTGTATTGATGTTTGGTCACTAAAAACATATGTTAAAATTGCTTTAAGTCTTTTTTTTACAAAAGAAAGACGCTAGATAGATTCGGAATTAGGCTATTTAAGCGCGAAATAACAACTAAAAGGAATTATACATTGTCCTCTACGTTTGACAAAGTTGCCGACATTATCGCTGAAACAAGTGAAATAGATCGCAATACAATTACACCTGAAAGTCACACAATCGACGATCTTGGTATTGATAGTTTGGATTTCTTGGACATTGTTTTTGCTATTGATAAAGCTTTCGGCATCAAGATCCCACTTGAGCAATGGACACAGGAAGTCAATGAAGGCAAAGTTGGTACAGATGAATATTTTGTGCTGAAAAATCTTTGCGCTAAAATTGACGAACTTGTTGCTGCCAAAAAGGCTGGATAATCATTTACGATGAAGCAAGATCATGCTGTTGTAATTACTGGTGTTGGGCTGATAAGCTCTCTTGGTGAGGGTGCGGACAAACATTGGGAAATTTTAAACTCTTCCTCCGTCAGTCCGCGTCTCGATAAAGAGACTTTTGCTCCCTACACTGTCCATGCATTGGGCGAAGTAGACTGGAATTTACAAATTCCGAAACGAAGTGACCAACGGCAGATGGAAACATGGCAGCGTTTAGGTACATATGCTGCAGGTCTTGCTCTTGAAGATGCCGGCGTTAAAGGTGATGAAGCGATCACCTCTACAATGGATATGATTGTTGGTGCTGGCGGCGGTGAACGTGATATTAACGTTGACGCACAAATACTTGCTCAAGGACGAAACAGCAGTGATCGTGGCGTGATGCTCAATGGTATGCTGTCAACAGAATTGCGTCCAACCTTGTTTTTAGCGCAGTTATCCAATTTGTTGGCTGGCAATATATCGATTGTTCATAAGGTTACAGGATCTTCCCGTACATTCATGGGGGAAGAAGGGTGCGGCCTTTCAGCTGTTAATGTCGCGGTTTCACGAATAAGAGCCGGACAAAGCACACATGCACTTGTCGGTGGCTCATATAATGCACAACATTATGATATGCTGTTGGGACAAGAGCTTGGCGGTTTGTTGAAGCGCGATGGCTGGTCTTCCGTTTGGGATCGCAATAATTGTGAAGGCGGCGGGCTCATTACTGGTTCAGGTGGTGCCTTTCTTGTGTTAGAAGATGCCGAATTTGCCAAAAAACGTGGCGCTAAGATTTATGCTGAAATTGGCTCCTTTGTAACAGACCAAATTAACCGCACAAAAACTTCATTGGCTGATACCCTTTCATCAATGCTGGAGCGTGTAAGAGACGACGCGGATTTCCTAGTTTCTGGTGCGTCCGGTGTAAAGGACGCAACAGAAATTGAAAAGCAACTTCTTGATAATGCAAATATTGCATATCGCGGTGTGTCTTCATTGTTTGGTCATTGGCGCGAAGCGCAATTTCCTTTGACATTGGCGCTTGCTGCAATTTCAATGAAACATAAGCGTGCTTTCAAGGTATTGGATCATAAGGTGGAAAAACCACTTGATGATGAAATTCGTAGTGTAATTGTTTCAACCGTTGGTGCAACACGGGCTGAAGGTATGGTGCGGCTGACAGCTGCTTGAGGAAATTGTAATGGATAAATACACCGATCATCTTGGGCGGCCAATCGTTGCAATTACTGGAGCCGGCGTTGTTAGTTCTTTAGGTCAGGGAAAAGCAGAAAATTGGGAAAAACTCACCAATGGTGTGAGTGGTATCCACACGATTACACGATTTCCAATTGATGGTTTGAATACGCAAATTGCTGGAACTGTTGATTTTTTTGAAGAAAGCAAGATTGGTGCATCTGCTTTATCTGAAAAGCTAGCAACTGTTGCTGCCAGTGAAGCAATTGAGCAGGCCGGACTAGAAATTAGCAATTTTGGTGGTCCTTTATTTCTTGCAGCCCCTCCTGTTGAACTTGATTGGAAATCTCGTTTTGCTTTGGATGCCGAATTGGATCAAAGCCAAGACCCATCATATGCTTTGTTACTGGCTGCTTGCAGCAAAAAATCGCATGAAGAGTTGTTTCAAACCACGCAATTTGGAAATATTGCTGAACGGCTAAAAGATCGTTTTGGTACAACCGGCTTGCCTGTCACACTTTCTACTGCTTGTGCATCTGGTGCAACGGCAATTCAATTGGGTGTTGAAGCAATTAGACGCGGTGAAACGGATCGGGCTTTAACAATCGGAACAGATGGTTCTGTTTCTGCTGAATCCTTAATACGGTTTTCATTACTTTCAGCACTTTCAACGCAGAATAAAATTCCCGAAAAGGCTTCTAAGCCTTTTAGTAAAGATCGTGATGGATTTGTTATGGCTGAAGGTTCGGGGGCACTTGTGCTTGAATCCTTAGAAAGTGCTATAAAACGCGGTGCAACAGTCTTAGGCATTTTGGCCGGATGTGGTGAAACTGCTGACGACTTTCATAGAACGCGTGCAAAACCCGATGCTTCACCTGCAACGGGTTCCATGCGTGCCGCTCTGGCGGACGCCAATATAGGCGTTGACGAGGTTGATTATATCAATGCTCATGGAACCTCCACACCCGAAAACGAAAAGATGGAATATTTAGCTATGTCCACCGTTTTTGGTGGTGCTTTGGAGGGGGTACCTGTCTCGTCAAATAAGTCAATGATAGGTCACACCCTTACGGCCGCTGGGGCAATAGAAGCTGTCTTCTCTTTATTGACTATCAGAACAGGTACTTTGCCGCCAACAATCAATTATGACGAGCCCGACCCTTCTATACCGTTGGACGTCGTACCCAATAAGAGTCGACAAGCTCAGGTTAATTATGTCCTTTCCAATTCTTTTGGATTTGGCGGACAAAATAGCAGTCTTGTGATAAAAGCATTTAAAAACTAATACTTTTATCTAAGCTCTGTTTTTGAGACTGTTCTTAAAAAAGGATTGATAATGCGCGCACTGCAACTGCTTGATGACAAACGTCTTGAACTCACCGAAATTGCTCCGCCACCTCCTCCGGAACCTGGTGAAGTAACGGTCAATATCAAGGCTGTTGCGTTAAACCACATTGATGTGTGGGGATGGCGTGGAATGGCATTTGCGAAACGTAAGATGCCATTGGTTGTTGGTGCAGAAGCTTCGGGTACAGTTCAGGCTGTTGGCTCTGGTGTTGGAAATCTGAAGCCCGGGCAAATCGTTTCCATTTATGGGGCGAGAACCTGCGGTTTGTGTAAAGCGTGTCGGGAAGGACGCGATAACCTCTGTACCCATGTTAGTGGTGTGCATGGTTTTCATATTGATGGCTTTGCCTGCGAAGCGGTGAATTTGCCTGCGCGTTTGCTTGTGCCTGCTCCATTGGAATGTGATGAAATAGCTGCAGCTGTAGCACCGGTTACATTTGGTACGGTTGAGCATATGTTGTTTGATAATGCCAAACTTGAACCTGGTGAGACGATATTGGTTCAGGCTGGTGGCTCTGGTATTGGTAGTGCGGCTATACAATTAGCCAAACGTATGGGCTGTACCGTAATAACCACAGTTGGGTCAGATAATAAAATAGAAAAAGCTAAGGCTCTTGGAGCAGATCACGTTATCAACTACCGTGAAGACCGTTTTGAAGGTGTGGTGCGTAAGCTCACTAAGAAAAAAGGCGTTGATGTGGTATTTGAACATGTGGGTGCCGATACTTGGGCTGGTTCTATGTTGTGTTTGAAACGCGGTGGACGTTTGGTTACATGTGGTTCAACATCGGGTGTTTCGACATCAATGAATCTCATGCAACTATTCCAACAGCAATTAAAAATATTTGGTTCATTTGGCTGCCGAATGGAAAATATGGTCAATGCAATGCAAAAAATGGCGCAAGGCATTGTTCATCCGGTTGTCGATACGATAGTTGATTTTGATGATATTGGTACGGCTTTAGAGCGTATGGAAAGTCGCGATGTGTTTGGAAAAATTATTCTGAAAATCAACTAATGAATAAGTTTCGTTTCAAACTTCTTCTGTTCCGAATTCGTAACAAGCTTAAAGACTGGTGGGACTGGTCTTGGGCTCACTTTGTGAAAGCTATGTTGTCTGTGGTACGGTATTTGCCTGCCAAAGCCGGCATAGCATTTTTTTGTTGGTTTGCTCGTGTGGTTGGTCCGTTGTTGCCACGCCACCAAGTTGCTCTCAATAATTTAAGAAAAGCCTATCCGGAAAAAGATGAGGCTTGGGTAAAACAAACAGCAATAGAGATGTGGGAGAATATGGGGCGTTTATTCGCCGAATATGTTTTTCTAGATAAAATATTCGACTTTGATCCTGATGCAAAAGAGCCTGGATTGGTTGAAGTTGACGGTATTGATATTTTTATCAAACTAAGAGAAGAAAAAAAACCTCATATCTTTTTCACAGCTCATACAGGTAATTTTGAACTGCTACCGATATGCGCCGCCACTTTTGATCTCAATGTTACAGCATTATTTCGTCCCCCCAACAATCCTTATATAGCCAAACAGGTGTTGAGAGCCAGACGCACGAAAATGGGACACCTTGTTCCTTCAAAAGCTGGTGCTGCATGGTCATTGGCAGCCAAACTTTCCGAAGGTGATAATGTCGGGATGTTGGTTGATCAAAAGTTTCGTAGAGGTATTCCAGGAACGTTCTTCAACCGCCCCGTTAGAACCAATCCACTGTTGATAAAACTTGCCCGTCAATATGACTGCGATGTTTATCCGGCTCGGTGTATTAGGCTGAAAGGTGGACGGTATCGCTTGGAACTCTATAATCGTATGGATTTACCGCGCGATGGGGCAGGAAATATTGATGTTAATGCTTCGGCACAAAAACTGAATGATGTTGTTGAAGCCTGGGTAAGAGAATATCCAGGCCAATGGATGTGGTTCCATAAAAGATGGGATGATTAAAGATTAGTCTTTAACCGCAATCATAACATCGGAAGATTTGATAACTGCTGCAGCTTCTTCACCAACGGTCAACTTCAGATCATCTATGGACTCACTGGTGATTGCGGCTGTTACAACAGTACCACCAACATCGAGCTCAACATGGGCTGTAGTTGCACCTTTTTATATCGAAACAATCTTTCCTTTTAGAACATTTCTTGCACTTATACGCATTTTAAACTCCTTATTGTCAGGGCTTATTTATAGCCGTCTGGATTTTTGAGCTGAAAATTCCACATATCAACGCACATACTTTGGAGATCTTTTTCGGCACGCCAATTAAAATTTTTCTCAGCAGTAATTGGGTTGGCATAAAATTCCCCAATATCACCTGCCCTGCGCGGTGCAATTTCATATTTTATTTTTCGATTGGATATGTGTTCAAAAGCACGGATCACGTCCATCACGCTGTAACCACGTCCGCATCCTAGGTTAACTGTATTACAACCGGGTTCATCTAATGACTTAAGTGCCCGCAAATGACCTTCTGCAAGATCTACAACATGAATGTAGTCGCGTACACCAGTACCATCTTTTGTTTCATAATCATTTCCCCAAATCATCAACTTTTCACGTCGTCCTGATGCGACTTGGGCGATAATGGGCATAAGATTGTTCGGTATTCCCTTGGGATCTTCGCCGATAAGCCCGCTTTCATGTGCTCCAACAGGATTAAAGTATCTTAATATTGAAAAAGCCCATGTCGGGTCTGCAGCGTAAAAATCGCGCAGCATATTCTCAACCACCAGTTTTGTGCGACCGTAAACACTAACGGGATTAAGGGGGTGTTTTTCGTCATATGGTAGATATTTGGGAACACCATAAACTGTTGCTGTTGATGAAAAGACCAGTTTTTTTACGCCTGTAGCCTTCATTGCCTGAAGAAGACGCAAACTGCCCACAACATTACAGTCATAATACAAATCTGGTCTTTGTTGTGATTCACCAACAGCCTTTAATCCGGCAAAGTGAATGACTGCATCACATTTATGTCGCTCGATCACCGACTCGACAAAGCTTCTATCGCGAATATCACCCGGTTCTTTTACAGGAGCGACTCCGGTAATCTTTTCTATTCGTCTCAACACCTCGGGATGGCTATTGTCAAAATTATCAACTATAACAACATTATAGCCAGCATTGATTAATGCGACACAGCAATGCGACCCGATATACCCCGCACCACCTGTTACTAAAATGCTCATGAAAAAATCCCCAAGGGTTACAAAGATTTATGTTTGCTATATGGAAGACTTTTTAATTAATGACAAGGCATGATACTCATTAAAATCATTTTAAGGTACTGAAAATGACGCCCTCCAAGAATATTGATCAGTTATTGAAAATCATGGCAATGTTACGTGACCCTGAAACTGGTTGCCCTTGGGATGTAGAACAGGATTTTAACTCTATTATTCCTTATACAATCGAAGAAGTTTACGAAGTCGCTGATGCAATACAACGCGGTGACCGAATTGATTTATGTGATGAACTTGGTGACCTCTTGTTACAGGTAGTTTATTACGCGCGCTTGGCCGAGGAAGAAGGCAGTTTCAATTTTGGTGATGTTGTTTTCGCAATAACAAAAAAGATGTTGCGCCGCCATCCACATGTTTTTGGTTCGAAAGAACAGCGCCAAATTGGTTTGTTAAAAGGACAATGGGAAGATATTAAAAGCCAAGAGAAAGCAGAGCGTATAGAAAGGCGCCAAGCAGCAGGATTGGCTGATGATACGAAAAAAGGATTTCTTGGGAAGGTAAAGACAGCGCAGCCTGCGGAAAAAGAAGCTAAAGCTTTACAAGAAAAAGCAGCGACTATTGGATTTGATTGGGCTACGCCTCAACCTATTTTCGATAAAATGATCGAAGAAATTAGCGAACTTAAAGAAGCTATTTCATTAAACGATCGAGATCAGATAGAAGCGGAATTAGGTGATATCTATTTTGTGTTGATCAATCTGGCTCGAAAGCTAGATATTGATCCACAAAAAGCTCTTTTAAGAACAAATCAGAAATTTCGTAATCGCTTTGATTTTATTGAAAAATCGCTTGCAGAAGAAAATAAACCATTGACTGACGCTGATTTACAAGAACTTGAAGCACTGTGGGATAAAGCCAAAACTAAGAAATAGGGAACAGCTAATACACATCAATCACAGTCTTTACGGTGTCTAACCTTTCTAACGGGAATTATGTGATTAATTGCTCACATCATTGAGCGCTTGTTGCGAAACTGGCCTAATCTCCACAGAAAGCCCACAACCGCATGCGGAAGTTTGGTTCGGGTTATTAAATACAAATCCAGTATGAAGCGTTGTTGTTTCATAATCAATTTGTGTTCCAAGCAAAAAGAGCGTTGCATCCTTTGATACATAAACCCGTGCACCATCCTGCTCGACAACATCCGCATTTTCGACAGCATCTTTTGCCAAATCAACAGTATACTCCATGCCGGCGCAACCGCCTTTTTTCACCCCAACAATAATGCCGTAAGCATCATTGTTTTCCATAATTTCTTTCACGCGGTTTTGTGCTGCATCTGTCATTTTTATGACTGAAAAACGCGCCATATCACTCTTCCTGTCCTTGTTTTTTTAAACGTTTTATATCGGGGCTATATGACATTTGATAAAGGATCATGAAAATACCTTTAACATATTATCCGCTATTGTTATTTATGCAATATAAGTATGGGATAACGAATTACAATAATGTTGACATTTTAAGCCATCACCTAAGGTAAAAAACGAATGCGGCTTTTAAAATATTTTTTTGGTTTTGGTATGATTTTTTGCGGAATTATTGATCTATCTAACGCCGCTGATCCCGAAAACGGAAAAATAATATTTAAACGCTGCACTGCCTGTCATTACGCCGATAAAACTGAAAATAAAATTGGCCCCACGTTAAAAGGTGTGATTGGACGTCAAGCCGGATCGATAGAAGGTTATCGTTTTTCTTCAGCGATGACAGAGGCTGGAAAAGGTGGTTTGGTTTGGACTAAAGAAAACCTTTTAAACTTTCTCCATAACCCACAGGCAATGGTTAAAGGCACACGCATGGCGTCGATAAAAATCAAGGACGATACTGAAATTGATGATCTGATCGCCTATTTGCAGGACGCTGCAAGAGAAACAGACAACACTAAATAGCAAGTTACAATGCGCATTCCTCAATATTAGCAATCATGCTGCATTTATTTACCCAGAAAAAGCTTACCGGATTCTAATTTGAGCATTTGAATAAACATGCTTATCTGCCCCTCACGTACAGACTTCCAGTAAAATTAGAACGATCGGCAGGCTCTCATAAGTTAGAAGATTAAAAAAGAAAAAGGGCAAAAATGCCCTTTAACGTCGTTTGAAAATAAATCAAACAGTGACTGAAACAAATTTAGTCTCAAGTTTGCTGTCGATTCGATTTTATATGAATTGGTTAGATTTCTGTTGGTTTTACGAGCTGTTTCATCAGATTATCATTCCACTCACCTTCAACTTTCACATGCGCCGCAGCACCAAGTTCGAACGCTTCAATCAAGTCATGATTTAGATATACATAACGCCCCGGTTGTTTGAAGGTGTAAAGAGCAGCGGCCGCGGCTCCTCCTGGCACAAACCACGTTTCCATGTCACGCAGCGGAGGATTTTTAAACTTACCACTTTGCCATACATAATCGCCATGCCCACCAATAAGATGCGGCCGTGTATCGCGGTTTGCTTGTGAATGAACAAATAAGACAGTTTCACCGACCTTCGCTTTTAAAGCATGGTCGCCTGTTAGTGCACCGACAGCGCCATTAAACACAACGTGTGAGGGCAATAAAGTGCGCATGACCTCACACATATCATCGTAACTATCAGCGATCGACTCATAGGATTTATATTTTCCGTCTTTATCTTTAGGAATGTAAAAATCTTGCTCGCCAATGTAATAGACGCGGTCATATTTTAAGGGTTTTCCATTGCCGTCTGTCAAACCTTTGCGTGGCAATACCATAATAGCGCCGTTCATACCACTTGTAACATGCCAAGGTACCATACCGGGCGCAGCACAGTGATATACAAATGTTCCTGCTCTATCTGCTTTGAAGCGAAGGACAACTTTCTGCCCAGGTTCAATGACCGTAAGGTCACCACCACCCATTGCACCAGTCGAAGCATGAAAATCAATATTGTGTGTTAACGAATTTGTTTTGGGATTAATAAGTGTAAGTTCAACATAATCCCCCTCATGGACAACCAATAATGGTCCAGGTACCGAGCCATTAAACGTCATTGCCCAAACTTCTGTTCCTTTATCATCCAAAGTAATCTTTTTTTCTTCACAATACATTGTGAATTCAACAATTCTTGGCTCATCGGATACGCTTTGTTCATGCGCGTGGACAAAAGGTGGCGCAACAAGCTCTACTTTGACACGTTTTAACTTGTCAAAATCCACGTTCGTCGCATTTGGCGCTGTTTTTTCAACAGTATTGCCCTTTTTTTCGCCTGCAGATGCAAGGGTTGGAACAATTAACCCAGTAGCTGCGGCTCCTGCTAAAATTGTACGTCTACTAACTTTTGGGGAATAACTCATAACCTCATCTCCAGCAATTAAATTGTTATTAGGGTATTGATTTGCTTAGAGATATCTCTAGTTAATACAAGTTTAAGTTGTTTTTTATTGACAAATATTGATAAAAACTACAAGTTATCAACAATTGATTCGATTTAAAAACAAAAATATACATAAAAATTTGTATGAATATAGTAATTAAAATTTAGCTGGTTAAATATTTTAAATTAATTATTTTAAAATTTATTTTTATTGTGTATTTTTATTTTAAATACAATAAAATTAAAACATAATTTTATATAAAAAAATCAATTATTGTATTATATTAAAAATAAATTAAAATAATATTTTATCATGCGAAAATAATTAGATTTTTATATCGTAAAATACATAGATATATCGTTATTTTTTAAGTGGTTTTAATGCTTAAAAATCATTTTATAAGAAATATTTTACTAAAAATCATTTGCGTTACTGTGTATTCACATATGAAGAAAGTTTATGATAATAATTCGAATAAACGTGCCAATATCACATTTTTATAAATTTCTCCTTGCCTTTAAGGTTCTATTATCATAGGGCTTTTTATGGAAACGGAGCGTAGCGCAGCCCGGTAGCGCACTTGACTGGGGGTCAAGGGGTCGTGGGTTCGAATCCCGCCGCTCCGACCATTCTTTTTCGCGTAGACGATGGCTTCCCCTCATAAACATTGCACAATTATAATGAAAGCATTGAAAACAGTTCGCTATCGCAGATTTAATTTGTCAAATGGATACGAGTTGAGATGTATGAAGGATAATGGGCAACATTATATTATTGCTGAATAGCAGAATTAAACCGGCTGAACTGTATTAGTGGCAACAAAAATATAAATTCATGCCGCCCAAAAAGGATAAAGCTTCATCTTTTAAACGCGTCTCATATTTTTGAATATCTCTATCTGCTAACATTAATTTCAATACATAGTTCTGGAATAATATCATTGATAAACAAAAAGGCTTTCACGAAGTTCAATTCGCAAAAGCCTTCATTGTTAATCTGCCATATGATAGTCAACTGAGATATAATTAACCGCGACAAATTAGCGTGGTAATAGAGTATTTCCCATTAAAAATTTATCAATTGCATGTGCTGCTTGACGCCCTTCGCGGATAGCCCATACCACCAATGACTGCCCTCGCCTGATATCTCCTGCAGTAAAGAGTTTATCGACGCTTGTCTGGTAGTCTACATCATTGGCAATGATAGAACGTCCGCCGCGGCGATCTGTTCTGATTTTAAGTTTTTCACCTAATTCTGAGCAAATACCCTTTTCAAATGGTCCTGCAAATCCAATCGCGATAAAAGCCAAATCAGCTCTTATGAAAAATTCAGAACCGGCAATTGGTTTACGTTGTTCATCAACTTGACAACATTTTACATGGGTTAATTGACCATCTTCAGCGATAAATTCCAGTGTGGCGACTTGGAATTCTCGATCCGCACCCTCTGCCTGACTTGTGGATGTCCGCATCTTTGTTGCCCAATATGGCCAAACACTCAACTTATCTTCTTTTTCGGGTGGTTGCGGACGAATATCAAGCTGTGTAACTTTCACTGCCCCTTGTCTAAATGCTGTGCCGACGCAGTCCGATGCAGTATCACCCCCACCCACAACAACAACATGTTTTCCGTCGGCCGTAACTGGAGGACATGGCCAACCAACCGATTCAATATTTTCACGACCAACACGCTTATTTTGCTGCACTAGAAAATGCATAGCATCATAAACACCGTGAAAGTTAACACCTGGAATATCTACGGCTCTTGGCTGTTCAGAGCCACCACAATAAAGCACGGCATCATAATCACGAAGTAGATCTTCTATCGAATTATCAACACCTACATTCATGCCACAATAAAAGGTAACGCCCTCACCTTCCAACTGCTCAATACGCCGATCGATAAGATGTTTTTCCATTTTAAAGTCAGGAATACCATAACGAAGTAGGCCACCTGGCTTACTTTCGCGCTCATAAACATCGACCATATGACCAGCCCGTGCCAATTGTTGTGCAGCGGCCAAGCCCGATGGTCCAGAGCCAATAATCGCAACTCTTTTGCCTGTTTTCGTTTCAATTGCCTGTGGCGCAAAATAACCAAGTGAAAAAGCCTTATCGGCTAGTGTCTGCTCAACCATCTTGATGGTGACAGGTACATCCTGCAAATTCAGGGTACAAGCCTCCTCACAAGGCGATGGGCATACACGTCCTGTGAATTCTGGAAAATTATTGGTCGATAATAGATTTCTTATCGCATCTTCCCATTTTCCTTTATAAACAAGGTCATTCCAGTCTGGTATTTGATTGTTAACAGGGCAGCCGGTTGAACCATGGCAATATGGTATACCACAATCCATACAGCGAGCAGCTTGTTTTTGCACTTCACCTTCCGTCATCGGAATGTTGAATTCGCGAAAGTGACGAATACGATCGGACGCTGGCTGATACTTTTGCGATTGGCGATCTATTTCGAGAAATCCGGTTACTTTACCCATTTGTTGTTCCCGTATTAAATATTTGCGTTGTAATGATGAACAGACTTTATTCCGCAGCCGTTTCCATACGCATTTGTTCCATTTCTTCCAAAGCACGGCGGTATTCAACCGGCATAACTTTTACGAATTTTGGTCGGTAATGTTCCCAATTATCGAGAATTTCTTTCGCCCGTTTTGAACCTGTATAATGATGATGGTTGGCAATCATTTGTGCAAGCCGTTCCTCATCATGATGCGTCATATTGGCGGACACATCGACACGACCTTTATGCATCAAATCGCCGCCGTGGTGGTGAAGCCGCTCCAGCATATCGTCTTCTTCTGGCACTGGTTCAAGCTCAACCATAGCCATATTACACCGTTGAGCGAAATCGCCTGCCTCATCAAGTACATAGGCAACGCCACCAGACATACCAGCAGCAAAATTTCTGCCAGTCTTGCCGATTACCACAATGATACCACCGGTCATATATTCACAACCGTGATCCCCAACACCTTCCACAACCGCTGCAACACCCGAATTACGGACAGCGAACCGTTCACCAGCAACACCACGGAAATAACATTCCCCTTCAATGCCGCCATAGAGAACCGTATTACCGACGATAATAGAATCTTCTGCGACGATATTGGTATCTTCTGGTGGGCGAACTATTATTCTACCACCAGATAAGCCTTTGCCGACATAGTCATTGCCGTCACCCACCAGATCAAAAGTGATGCCTTTAGCTAGGAAAGCGCCGAAAGATTGACCGGCTGTGCCTTTAAAGCGGATATTGATTGTGTTATCCGGAAGGCCACGGTGACGATATCTTTTGACCAGCTCACCGGACAACATGGCTCCAACCGACCGATCAACATTGCGCACAAGCGTTTCAAATTCAACAGTCTTCTTTTCATCAAGAGCTGCCGCAGATTTTTCAATCAACTTTCTATCCAAAATGTCGTCGATTGGATGATGTTGCTGTTCAGTATGATAAATCTGTTTCTTATCAGCATCGGGTTTATAGAATATGCGGCTGAAATCGAGACCATGAGCTTTCCAATGGTCTATCGCAGGTTGCTTATCCAACAAATCAGACTGCCCGATAATGTCATCAAGCTTTCTAAAGCCCATTTCAGATAATATTGCGCGAACTTCTTCTGCCAAATAGAAGAAAAAGTTGATGACGTGTTCCGGTATGCCAGTAAAGCGCTTACGTAAAACCGGATCCTGCGTTGCAACACCTACCGGACATGTATTGAGATGACATTTTCTCATCATAACACATCCAACTGCAATAAGCGGAGCTGTTGCAAAACCAAATTCATCAGCACCAAGCAATGCACCGATGACAACGTCGCGCCCCGTACGCAGTCCACCATCAACCTGTAAAGCAACCCGTGAGCGCAACCCATTAAGAACAAGTGTCTGTTGTGTTTCCGCCAATCCCATTTCCCATGGGGAACCAGCATGTTTTACCGCTGTTAAAGGTGCTGCACCCGTACCACCATCATATCCAGAAATTGTAATATGATCTGCACGTGCCTTGGCAACACCAGCTGCAACCGTACCAACACCAACTTCAGACACAAGTTTAACGGAAATATCGGCATGTTCATTAACGTTTTTAAGGTCGTAAATAAGTTGAGCCAAATCCTCAATCGAGTAAATGTCATGATGGGGCGGCGGTGAAATCAAGCCAACGCCCTGCGTTGAGTGACGTGTTTTGGCAATGGTCGCATCAACTTTATGCCCCGGTAGTTGTCCACCTTCACCAGGCTTTGCACCTTGCGCAACCTTAATCTGGATAACATCCGAATTAACAAGATATTCTGCCGTCACACCAAAGCGGCCAGAAGCAACCTGTTTAATAGCGGAACGTTCTGGATTTGGTGTCCCATCAGGTAATGGATAGAACCGTTCAGAAACTTCGCCGCCCTCACCGGTGTTTGATTTACCACCAATTTTGTTCATGGCGCGCGCTAACGTTGTATGCGCCTCGCGAGAAATAGATCCGAAAGACATCGCACCAGTTGAAAACCGCTTAACAATTTCGCTTGCAGGCTCAACTTCTTCGAGCGGTACAGCTTTTGCGCCACGTTCTTCGGCAGTTTTAATCTTGAATAAACCGCGAATTGTCTTGGCTCGTGCTGTTTCACCATCCACCCGCCTAGAATATGCGGTGAATAATTCCGGATTGGATGTTCTAACCGAATGTTGAAGATCAGCAATGGCGTCAGGTGTCCAAATATGTGTTTCGCCGCGAATACGATAGGCATATTCACCACCAACATCCAAAGCATTTTCTAATACAGGATCTTTACTAAATGCAGAAGTATGACGCTTTACAGTTTCGCCAGCAATTTGCTTGAGGTCCACACCTTCAATCGTTGTTGCAGTACCGGTAAAATATTTGTCGATAAAGGATTGTTTTAATCCCACTGCATCAAAAATCTGCGCGCCGCAGTATGACTGATAGGTTGAAATGCCCATCTTGGACATAACTTTAAGTATGCCCTTTCCAATAGATTTGATATAGCGATAAACAACTTCGTGTTCTTCAACTTCTTTTGGAAACTCTCCACGTTTGTGCATATCAATCAACGTATCGAATGCTAGGTATGGATTGATTGCTTCCGCACCAAAACCAGCAAGACAACAAAAATGATGAATTTCACGTGGTTCACCTGTCTCGATAACCAAGCCCACAGAGGTACGTAAACCTTTGCGGATTAGGTGATGATGGACAGCTGCCGTCGCAAGGAGTGCTGGAATTGGAATACGGTCAGGCCCAATTTGACGGTCTGACAGGATAATAATGTTATAACCACCGTGCACGGCAGCTTCTGCACGTTCACATAAACGTTCAATTGCTCCTTCTAAACCGGCGGCGCCTTCCTGAACCGAATAGGTGATGTCAATTGTTTTTGTATCAAAATGATCTTCTGTCTGACCAATTGCCCGTATCTTTTCCAAATCACCATTGGTTAAGATAGGTTGGCGAACTTCCAACCGCTTGCGGCGTGATGTCCCCACAAGATCAAAAATATTTGGACGAGGACCAATGAACGAAACAAGGCTCATCACCAATTCTTCACGGATTGGATCGATGGGCGGATTGGTTACCTGAGCAAAATTTTGCTTGAAATAAGTATATAAAAGTTTCGATTTATCCGACATTGCAGATATTGGCGTATCTGCCCCCATAGAACCAATAGGTTCTTGTCCCGTTGTCGCCATAGGAGACAAAAGCAACTTTTTATCTTCTTGCGTGTAGCCGAACGCCTGTTGGCGATCCAACAAGGACACATCCTTACGCAAAGAACGCGGTTCCACAGGTGCCAAATCTTCCAAAATAAGCTGCGTATTCTCTAACCATTTGCGGTATGGGTGTTTGGCAGCAATTTCGGATTTAATTTCTTCATCAGAAACAATGCAGCCCTTTTCCATGTCGATAAGAAGCATCTTACCTGGTTGAAGACGCCATTTTTTGACAATGTGTTTTTCTTCAACTGGCAGCACGCCGGATTCTGACGCCATGATGACATAATCATCATCGGTCACAATGTAACGTGCTGGTCTTAAACCATTACGATCAAGGGTCGCACCAATTTTACGACCATCTGTAAATGCAACGGCAGCTGGGCCATCCCATGGCTCCATCAATGATGCGTGATATTCATAAAATGAGCGTCTTTGATCGTCCATGAACGGATTGCCAGCCCAAGCTTCCGGTATCAACATCATCATGGCATGAGGTAGTGAATATCCACCCTGACATAAAAATTCTAAGGCATTGTCAAAACAGGCCGTATCAGATTGGCCTTCATAAGATATTGGCCATAGTTTTGAAATATCATTGCCAAAAAGCTCAGAGTCTACCGAGGCTTGCCGCGCTGCCATCCAGTTAACATTGCCACGCAGTGTATTAATTTCACCATTATGCGCAATCATACGATAAGGGTGAGCCAGTTTCCATGACGGAAATGTATTGGTTGAAAAGCGCTGATGAACGAGTGCTACCGCACTTTCAAACCTTTCATCACGTAAATCATTATAATAGGCGCCAACCTGAAATGCGAGAAACATTCCCTTATAGATCACGGTTCGCGATGACATGGATACAATATAAAAACCGTTGTCACGCCCCCCCGTTTCATGAAAAATTCTATTGGAAATAACCTTGCGAAGCACAAAAAGCCGACGTTCAAAATCGTCGTCAGATTTAATGGATGGGTCACGTCCAATAAAGACTTGCCGATGCACAGGTTCTGTAGCAGCAATTGCTGGTGCTTTTGATAATGAAGAATTATCCACTGGCACATCGCGAAAAGCTATAAAATGTTGTCCTTCAGAGGCGATAACCTCTTTGACAATCTGTTCAATATGGGCGCGCAATGCTTCATCTCGTGGCATAAAAATGTGTCCAACCGCATATTGCCCTAGCTTTGGCAATTGGACGCCTTCCTCCTCCATGACGGCGCGATAAAAACGATCCGGAATTTGAACAAGAATACCAGCACCATCACCGACCAGAGGATCAGCACCCACTGCTCCTCTGTGCGTGAGGTTTTCCAACATAAATAACCCATCTTCAACAATCTTATGGGATTTGTGGTTTTTCATATGCGCGATGAAACCAACACCACAGGCATCATGTTCATTCTTGGGTGAATACAGTCCTTGCGCACGCGGTAAGCCCATTGCATGAAACTCGCCATTTTTAACATATGACAACGATGCAGACCCGTTTTGAGAAATATTATTACCCAAATCAATGCTATTTGTCATTTCGGAAAGCCCTTTTCCCTCAAATTCCAGTTCTTATCAGACGGATCGATGCCCACATGACAGACTAAAGTTATTTATAAACGACCGTTTTTTACTTGATAAAAAAATCTATGCCAGAACGGTTCTAAACTATCAATAGGGTATCATTAAAAACGAAAGAAAATTATAAACAATAATAAAAATATTTATGAAAAATATCTTAAAAGAAAAATATTATAATAATATTATTTTGCAGGGATATTTGTTCTCTAATTTTAATGTGTCATAAGCGCATGGAATGCTAAAAATATCAGCAAACCACAAGAAATAAATATACTAAACTTGAAAATATTCTATATTTTTAACTGACTTATAAAGTAATAGTTTTAATAAAAAAGCGCGGAAAGAATTCCGCGCTCATTTAATTCACACTTAGAAAGTATAGATTATTCTGCAGCTTCAACTTCGATATTATGTCTCAAGACATTTTTATTTGTGTTTGAAGCTTTAACTGTCTGAACGGTAATTTTACGAGGTTTCATTTCCTCAGGGATTTCACGCTTTAGTTCGATGTGCAGCAACCCATTTTGTAAATGCGCACCAACCACTTCAACATGATCAGCCAACTGAAATCTCCGTTCAAAGGACCGAGATGCTATTCCTCTGTATAGGAATTCACTATCGTCACTATCATTTTCTCTGGATTTTTCACCTTTGACAGTCAATTGATTACGTTGAGCTACGATATCAATCTCATCTTCAGAAAAACCGGCAATGGCCATAGAAATTCTATATGAGTTTTCACTTAACCGTTCAATGTTATAAGGTGGATATGATTGGACACCTTCGGGTTGTGTCATCGTATCAAACATATTAAACAACCGGTCAAAACCAACTGTTGAACGATAAAGTGGTGAAAAGTCTACTTGACGCATAATATTTGCCCTCCTTTAGAGCGACGTAAGATTTGGCCATGTCATGATCTCCAATTTGGCAGATCTATTGACCAACGACCCCGTATTGGCGGTCGCATGAGTAATGTGGTAGCGGTTCATTAACCTTTCAAGATCTCGCAATCACAATTCTTTAATTTAAGCGTGCAGACCTCTGTTTTCACTCAAACACCAATGCTTTGAAACAGCACGCCATTGCTCTTCATATTAATTGATAGCGGTATTTTATCTTGGACGCGATTTGACAATCATATCGCAGTAAAGCTTAATAAGGTTGGGTGATGATGAAATCTCATACATTTTAGCCGGGGAGCCAATTTGGCTAATTGTGGCTACAAGCAAGGAATTAAGAAATAACTTTTTAAGTCTTCCTGTTATATCAACATTGAAGCTTATAACAGTTGCCCTCTCACCACTTTACTTGTTCAGTCCTTAAGACAATCATGCATATAAATTACCAATACCTAGATACAGATAAAGACAGAAAGATATATTTTTCCATTTTGAAAAATTGGTCCCAAAAACGTTTGGGAACCGTGATTGTTTTGCAAGGAGCAGGCGATAGTCTTGAGCGTTATGCGGATATTTTCGCTGGTTTATCAAACCGCGGATTTTATGTTGCAAGCTTTGATTGGTTTCAACAAGCCCGATCCGACACCTGCGATAGTAATAGGAATAAAGCGGATAAATACGATCTGAAACAACACATCAATGACTTCGATAGATTTCTACATGACGTTGTTTATCCCGACTGCCCTCCTCCTTACTATTTGCTTTGTTATGATATGGGGTGTGTTATTGGTTTAAACGCTATGGATTTCATCAATAATCAGATTGATAGAATACTCTGTGTTTCCCCCTTATTGTCACCTTTGGGCGTCTCAATGGATAGTTTATGGCACAAAATCAATTACCGTCTTTGCTCATTAGGGCTTAAAAGAATAGAATTTTCACAAGGCGCTAATAATGTGGTGCAAAAGTTAGATCAGAGTGGCAAATCTATTGAAATACAATCCATTAAGAAGAGTTTTTTCAATAGAAGATGGCTGTCACAATATTGCAAGGCCATTAAGACACTTGAACAACGATTACAAAACAATGATCTTAAGGTGCCAACACTTTTTCTATTGGCCAATCATGACAAATTGTCTTCAGAAAACACGGCACAACAAATGTGCAATAACGTCCGATTAGTCGATTATATAAAATTCTCTGGCGTAGAACACGATATATTGCACAGTTCATACAAGCATCTTAACCAATTTTGGGCAGTGTTAGATGCATTTATACCTGGCACACGAATTAATAAAAAATCTATCAATTATTAAGCATTTTCAACACTACTGAATGGAGATCAGGTGTTGCCGCAGCAATAATATCACCAGCGTCCTCAGCTTTGCCGCCTTGCCAGTTGGTTATTACGCCGCCCGCCTGTTCAATAATTGGGATGAGCGCCATAATATCATAAGGTTTAAGGTCTGTTTCTACCACAAGATCAATACAACCGGCAGCCAGCATTGCGAATGCATAACAGTCAGCACTATAGCGCGTTAAACGCACCTTGTTTTTGATTAAAATGAAACGGTCTAATTTTTCACCTTCAAAAAGTTCTGGCGCGGTAGAAAACAATGTCGCTTCAGACAATATTTTACAAGTACTGGTTTTTAGCTTCCGGTTTGCCCCATCAAAATCATGATAAAGATATGAACCCTCACCACAGCAATAAAAAATTTCACCAGTGAATGGTTGGGCCATCATTCCGGCAACAGCTTTTTCCTTGTGTTTTAAACCAACAAGACTACCCCAAATTGGCATACCGGAAATAAAAGAGCGTGTTCCATCTATCGGGTCAATCACCCATGTGTAATCATTGGAACCTGAATGTGTTGGAAATTCTTCTCCAAGAATACCATCTTGCGGACGGTCACTTCGGATAATTTCTCGCAACCTAATTTCCGTCTCGCGATCTGCATTTGTTACAGGATCAAAGCCAGATTTTTCTTTATTGTCGATAGAAAGGACATGACGAAAATGCGGTAGGGTTGTCGCTTTTGCAGCGTCAGCCAGTTTTTTAAAAAAACTAAAATCTGGTAATGTCGTCATGATCCACCCTGAAGAACTTTAATGATGATATACTATAGTCCCTTTTGCTGAATAACAGAGCTATTTCATACTTATTAAACACAATAATATCTGACGATCATTAAAGATATAGCACGATCGAATAAATGGCCATTCAATACCGATATTCAATTTTCTATATAATGACGAATTTCCGTCATTCATTCCGCAGCAGCATTGAATGCTATAAAGTCACCTTCTGGAAAAGCCATTAAATCAGCAGAAAAATCTATTAAATCACGCTTTAAATTCAAAAAATTATTATTAACTTCCAATGAAATTTCATTAAGGTAAAGGCTACGATTGATTTCAATTTGTAGACTATGGATATTGTTTGCAACATCACCATAATGTGCCGTTATAAAGCCACCAGAATATGGTCGATTAAGGCTTACCGTATATCCTTTTTCACGTAACAAATCTGCTGCATAAGCAGAAAATGATTGCGCACAAGAACGACCATGCTGATCCCCTAAGATGAAATCTGGTTGTTTTGTGCCACCAAAAAATTTCAATTTCCCTGGCATTGAATGGCAATCAATTAAAATTGCGAATCCAAAACGTTCACGCATGGAAGACAATGCTTCATATAATTTCTGATGATATGGGATATAAAAACTATTAATTCGGTCGAATGCGTCGCTTAAAGGTATTTTACCATCGTAAATATTCACATTTGTTGCGACGATTTTCGGGATTGTACCGAGCCCTGCATTCACCCTGACCGTTGGTTGCGGCACAAAATCCGGCAATGGCTCATCAAACATTTCAGGATCAAGCTCGTAATTATCCCGATTAACATCAACCAAGGCACGCGGAAAATTTGCTGCCATGAAACCGGCGCCCATGCGCACCACATCTTCAATCAGCAAATCCACATAACAATCTTCCGACATTCTGATGCTTGTGCCGGTTAGTACCGTTTGTTGCAAAAAGGATTTTGGATATATCCTACCTGAATGTGGTGAATTAAATAAATATGGCACCCGCAATTGTGCTGGTTCACGATATTCATATGCGGCAACGCCATCCAAATCCATTTTCAATTCCTATTAAATCTGTTCTTATAACTTAACAGATAAAGCAAAACGCTACTGGCAATTAACCATTTTATCAAACAGTTTTTTACAAAGTCTCTTTATCGCTTTTTTTACGATAAGACTTTATTGTATGAATAAAATAAGGTTCAATATTAAATTAACAACTGTTGGAAAATACCATGAAACGAATTTTGCTTGCTGAAGACGATAACGATATGCGTCGTTTTTTAGCTAAAGCTCTTGAAAGAGCCGGCTACGAAGTTACCGATTTCGATAATGGTGCAAGCGCTTACGAACGCCTTCAGGAAGAGCCTTTTTCATTACTTTTAACAGATATTGTTATGCCTGAAATGGACGGGATAGAACTTGCACGAAGAGCAACTGAAATCGACCCCGATTTACGTGTAATGTTTATCACCGGTTTTGCTGCTGTTGCCCTAAATGCCGATAGCAATACACCGCGTGACGCAAAAGTTTTGTCAAAGCCCTTCCATTTACGTGAATTGGTAAGCGAAGTTGAAAAGATGCTTATCGCTGCCTAAACGCGGTGAGCAGATAATTTTTTACAAATTATTACATTTTTTTATCAAACAGCCATTGACCAAATGCGTTTGATATGGTGTATGCACCAGCATAAGATGGGCGTGTAGCTCAGCGGGAGAGCACTACATTGACATTGTAGGGGTCACAGGTTCAATCCCTGTCACGCCCACCATCTTCAATCCAGACACTTTAGAGTGTATAAAAGGCAATTGATTGTGGAATCCTTTTAATCTATTGAATTTCCTTAATTATTTTATTTATAAAATGAATTTTGCATTTTAAGTTACATTAAAACTATCACTTTATTCCCTAGCAATATTGATACATAGGAGAATCGCTTGTCCTCCCAAGATCTTACCAATTCAGCGAATTTTGATCTCAAAGGTAACAGCATACTAGGTTTCCCATCATATGAGGGACGTGGCGCCGCTATTGGCGAGATTCATGCGCGCCCTAACCCATTGTTCCAAGCACCAATGTTGCTTATCCAATTAGCATTTATCACTGATTCTACTTCCGGTGATGATGTTACGGCATTAACTGAATTTTCGCGTAGGCTTGGCATTTCAGCGCCAGAATCAGCTTCTCGTCATCACACCATGACGTGGGGAAAAGGTCACCTTCGTTGGGAAAAGCATACAGAATTTTCGACCTATTTGTGGGAAACACCAATTAACAGTAAAACGGGTCTACCAGAAGGCAATTCGCCTTTTGGTCTAGGTTTTCCTATACCGGGTAAAGCGATATCGGGAATTAAACTGGAAATCCTACCATGGGACGAAACAGCACGAGAGAAAATCAATAATTTTGATCCGTCAAGCTTGTGTTACTCCACTGTTGAAAACGGTTTAGCGCACATAATTACTGATTTTCGACAGGATGGGGACAATCTCACACCGATTCTTATTCTGGATAAAGGTCTGTCCTCAGCACGTTTGGGTGCATTGGCACAACGTTTAATTGAAATTGAAACCTATCGTACGCTAGCAATGTTAGGACTTCCGTTAGCGCAACGTTTATCTTCGCAAACGCGAAAAATGGAAGAAAAATTGGCCGTAATTACCGCCGATATGCGCGTTAACGAAAAGCGCGATAACAGAGTTCTGCTGGACGAGCTTACTAATCTGGCTGTCGGGTTGGAAGCAGATGCTGCCGCCAGTCTTTATCGTTTTGGTGCAAGCCGTGCATATGATGGTATCGTTACGGAACGTCTGCAAGCGTTAAATGAAACGCCTGTTACGGGTTATGATACGTGGATTGGTTTTTTACAACGTCGTATGGCACCGGCAATGCGAACCTGTCGGTCTGTTGAAGATAGACAAGCAAATCTATCGCGCAAGCTAACCAGAGCGACGAACTTGCTGCGCACATGGATTGATGTTGAGCTCGAAGAACAAAATCGTGATTTGTTATCTTCTATGAATCAGAGAGCTAAAACTCAACTTCGATTGCAGCAAACTGTTGAAGGCTTATCCGTTGCTGCTGTATCCTACTATATTGTCGGGTTAATCGGATATTTAAGCAAAGGAACGCATTTTTTCGGCTGGAAAATTCCACCTGAATTTATAACAGCCGTTTCGGTGCCAATAGCACTTTTGATTGTTTGGTGGTTGGTAAGAAGAATACGAAAAGCCCACAGTCCATCATCGCATGATACATCGACAAATAATGAGCCGCATGCATGAACGTAAATGTTTGTGCGTGTAAAAACTAAGATTTCTAGTTATTTGTGTATGAAATTAGTGGTTATATGCCATATTGACCATTGCTGCGCGGCAAATAAAAGAGAAGGTAGTGTTGCTTTTATCGTGCGCGATCTAGCACCCGTTTACATTCAATGAGCTCAAAAAGAGCCTCTTGTAACAGCGTTTTATCATCTTTACCGCTACGTCTGTTGCTTGCGCCTAATTCAGCATCAGAATCCGACTTCATAAAACTGAATAACCCTTTAGAAGGAGCCGGTTTTACCGGTTCCGGTATTTTTTCAGCTTCTTCCTCATCACGCTTTCTTTTGGTAATGGCATCGATAGCGGCAACGTCTCCGTTGCCATAGGCAATGACAAATGCCACACCATTTTCCTTCAACAGGCGTTGCACACCTTTAATCGTGTAGCCTTGTCCATAAAGAAGTTGGCGAATACCTTTCAGTAACTCGACATCTGCCGGACGATAATACCGTCTACCGCCACCACGTTTTAAAGGCTTGATCTGTGTAAACCGCGTTTCCCAAAAACGAAGAACATGTTGCGGAAGATCCAACGCTTCTGCAACTTCACTGATTGTACGGAAAGCATCTGGGCTTTTATCCATTTTCCGACCTCAAGCGAGTTACAAAAATCAAACCATAACTTATTGTCGAATCGTAACTTTCTATCATTGAAACGTCAATGACAGGACTTTTTAAGACAAATAAGATTGGTCAATAGACAATTAAAGTAAAATTCAGATTAGTTTGAAAAGCAATTACGCCTTTTTCACGCGATGTGAATCCAGAATTCTTTGTTTTAAGACATTTGACGCCTTAAATGTCATAACGCGCCGCGGCAAAATAGGCACTTCCTCACCGGTTTTTGGGTTTCTACCTACGCGTTCACTCTTATCACGCACATGAAAAGTAGCGAAAGATGACAACTTGACTGTTTCACCTTTAACGATAGCATCGCATACTTCATTCAAAATCATTTCCACAAGAGATGCGGACTCCGTGCGAGATAAACCAACTTTTCTACATACCGCGTCAGCCAAATCTGCACGCGTCACTGTTTTGCCGGACATAACAGTTACCTTTTAAATTATTGATCTTGTGAGACTTTATACGGCTTTAACATTGTTGGTCAAGTCAGATTAAACTTACCAACGAAGAAGAATAGCTCCCCAAGTAAAGCCGCCACCCATTGCTTCAAGCATAACCAGATCGCCGCGTTTGATGCGCCCGTCATGAGCGGCCGTTGCAAGTGCCAATGGTACCGACGCAGCTGATGTATTACCGTGTTGATCCACTGTCACCACAACTTTATCGTCAGAAATTCCAAGTTTTTTAGCTGAAGCATCTATAATACGCTTGTTAGCCTGGTGCGGTACAAACCAATTCAAATCTGAAGCAGAAATACCTGTAGCATCAAAACAATCATCAATAACGTCGGTAATCATACCAACCGCGTGTTTGAATACTTCACGACCTTCCATTCGAAGATGACCGGTTGTTTGTGTCGTTGAAGGACCTCCATCGACATATAATTTACTCATATGTGAACCATCAGAACGTAATTTTGTCGCCAAAATTCCTCTGTCGGAATTCAAGCCCGCTTGATCGGGTAGTGCTTCCAAAACAACGGCGCCTGCACCATCACCAAACAATACGCAGGTTGAACGGTCGCTCCAGTCTATAATACGAGAAAATGTTTCAGCACCAATGACCAATACACGTCGTGCCATACCGCCACGAATATATAGATCTCCCGTTGTCAGAGCATAGATAAATCCAGAACACACAGCCTGCACATCAAAAGCAAAACCATGCGTCATTCCTAAAGCTTGCTGTATTTCCACTGCGGAAGCTGGAAATGTATGGTTTGGTGTTGCTGTCGCCAATATGATGCAATCTATGTCGTCAACAGTTAGGCCTGCATCTTTCAGCGCTTGTTGAGCTGCAGCAGTTCCCAATGTAACCGTTGTTTCGTCTTCACTAGCAATAAAGCGCTGACGAATCCCTGTACGCTGAACAATCCATGCATCTGATGTTTCGACGATCTGTTCAAGTTCACTATTTGGCACTTTGTTTTTTGGCAACGCACTTCCAATGCCACATATGGCAGATCGAATCATTCAGCTTAGTCCTTACCCAGCAATCGTTTGCTTAACTCTTAATCGGTTTATTAATGCTCCGAATCACGCGTTGTCTCATGATCATGATGAAGGAGCTCAGGCTTTCTATCATGAAAATGCCGTAAGTCAGCGGCAATTTTTTCCAGAAGCTTGTTATTGACCATTTCATACCCTACTCGGACAGCTGATGCAAATCCATCAGCATCCGTTCCACCATGGCTTTTAATGACCACGCCATTTAGCCCAAGCAAAACACCGCCATTAACACGGCCGGGGTCCATTTTCTGTTTAAGCTTACGAAAAGCACCAATAGATAGCAAATAGCCAAGACGGGAAAAAATGGAACTACGCATGGCTTCGTTCAGGATTTGCGCCATCTGGCGCGCCGTTCCTTCAGCTGATTTTAAGGCAATATTACCTGAAAATCCTTCCGTAACAACAACATCAACCGTGCCTTTACCAATATCATTGCCTTCAACGAAACCCTTATATTCAAGCCCATCAAGCCCAATCTCGCGTAGCATCATGCCTGCTTGTTTAATTTCATCAAGCCCTTTGACTTCTTCCACACCAACATTAAGCAGACCAACAGATGGACGTTCAACATGATAGAGAGCCCGAAACATTCCGGCCCCCATGACCGCCAAGTCAACAAGCTGATCTGCTGAAGCTCCAATTGTGGCACCGATATCCAGCACAATGCCTTCACCACGCAAATTCGGCCAAACGCCAGCAATACCAGGCCGGTCTGCCTCTTCCATCATGCGCAGGCAGAAATACGACATCGCCATTAATGCACCGGTATTGCCAGCCGAAACACAAGCGTCAGCTTCGCCATTCTTAACAGCTTCAATCGCGTGCCACATAGATGACTTTCCACGCCCGTTACGCAGTGCCTGACTGGGCTTCTCGTCCATACGGGTATAGCTTTCCGTGGCTATAAACGTTGATACGGCCATCAATTCCGGATAACGTTTCAATACAGGCTCAACAGATTCCGCAATTCCATAAAAAAGGAATTGAATATCTGGAAAACGCTTTTGTGCGATTGCTGCACCGGCAATTGTGATCTCTGGACCAAAATCGCCACCCATTGCATCCACGGAAATTCTGATCACTCTTATACGTCCTGTTAAATTATAAAGATTATATCGGTTAACAACGGAATAGGCCTAAATCTAGACTCTGTCTAATTAGGTGCTAAAAATAACGGTTTCACAATATCATACAACCACTAATTTTGTTTTTAAAAAGTTCAACGTTTCTTCAGTTGTTCCAAAATTGCAAATGGTGACTGCTGATCTTCGTCTGTATTATCTTCAATAGTCAAATTCGCTTCAACTCCTGGCTTTCTCGGATATGGATTTAAAGAAAGCTCAAAAAATTCTTCCAAAAATGCACCCAAATCTATTTCATCTCCATGAAAAACCTCTGGTGTGTCAGGTCCTTCTGCATCGACAAACAGTTCACCCGTATCATCGATATGTTCATATTTCGTAAGGCGAGAATCATCGGGAATAAAAACCGCTTCAACTTCCTCATCAATATGGTCGGGTACGGGTTCCAATGTAACCACACAAGCCTGGATAACATCAGCAAATAATTTACCTTTTACCCGCACACCACGTTTTTTCCACGGTGAGACATGTAAATCGCCTTTGAACAAATTGACAGACAAAAGACCGTGATTTTTCGCCAAATCTGTCAATTCCCGTTGGTCAGCCTCGATTTGCACTCGCAATCCCTTGACCGGTAAAGATCGAACATTAACTGGATATTTGATGGCAAATGTCATAATTTCGTGGCGATCATCACTCATTGCAGATCCTAACTAAATACTTCAAAATTATATTATTATAGTGCCTAACCTATTTAGTATTATCGTCAAGTTTGACCAATTGAACATAAAAATATAATTTTGCACATTGTTTTCGACAATATAAAAGCTCTGCCGAATGCAATCTATTGCAAACCGCTTAAAGGTAGTTTAGGCAAAAAGAACCAAACCGTGAGGCTACCCTCCGCTATGCTTAAAATGGAGATTTCATTGTTTCATATAATCCGCGTTACACCCCGCGCCAAGCAAACGCTAATCGTAAGCCTATTGGCTGCAACGGCCATTGTTGCTAGCGGTTGTAAATCAGCCAATATATTGAACACCAGCCAGACCTTCAATGAAGGTTACGTTCTGGATCCATCAGCTTTGGCTTCCATACCAGTTGGGTCTAGCCGCGATCAGGTTCTCCTAGCATTGGGTTCTCCTTCTGTTACAGCCATGTATGATAATGAAGTATTCTATTATATTTCACAAACACGCTATCGTGGCGCCCAATTTATGAAGCCTAAAATTGTTGATCGGAAAATATTGGCAATCTACTTCAACAAAAATGGACAAGTAGAAAAAATTGCCAATTATGGTCTACAAGATGGCAAAATTTTCGATACGGTCTCACAAACAACACCAACTGGTGGTCATGACCAATCGTTCTTGTCACAGCTAATCAAAGGTTCAAAAGGCGTTCCAACCTTACCTTCTACAGGTCGTTAATATTATTATTTCCGTAATCGATGAGGGCTTTCAATTATTATGTTGAAGGTCCTTTTTCGCATCTATTTTGATAGCGTGACAAATTATACAAAAAAGCCCTCTTAATGAGGGCTTTTAAAATTCCAAACTCTTTAAGCACGTAATTCTTTTGCCATACGGTCGAGCACCGCATTAACAAGTCGCGGCTCATCACCTTCAAAAAACGCTTTTGCTATATCGACATATTCGCTGATAATAACAGCAATTGGTACATCTTTACGATTTTTTATTTCCCACAACCCAGCACGCAAGATTGCTCGCAAGGTCGAATCAATGCGCGATAAAGGCCAATCTTCTGGTAAACGTTGCCGAATTAACGGATCAAGCTGGCGTTGCTCCTTAACAACGCCAGATATAATGGCACGAAACCATTGAGGATCAGCATCAAGATATTGCTCACCATCAACCTCTTGCCCTAAACGGTAAGCCTCATATTCGGCAGTAATTTCCATGACGCCAGTACCAGCAACATCCATCTGATATAACGCTTGCACGGCAGCAAGACGCGCTGCACCACGCTTATTGGCACGCCGAGGTGGATTTTTGTTGGGTTCATCGCCTTTAATCAATGATTTACTCCGAATTCTTTTTTGAGTTCTATCATGCGTAACGCTGCTTTGGCGGCAAAACCACCTTTGTTCTTTTCATTAGATTTTGCGCGCTCCCAAGCTTGGTCGTCGTTCTCAACCGTCAAAATACCATTGCCAATTACCAATTTCTTATGCACGCTCAAATCCGATAATCCGCGGCATGACTCGTTCGCTACAATTTCAAAATGATATGTTTCACCACGAATAACACATCCTAATGCAATATAACCGTCATATTTTTTCTCGCTTTTTTCAGCAAAAACGATAGCTGCCGGAATTTCCAATGCACCAGGCACCGTTATGACGTCATAACTCGCATCAACTTCTTCAAGGGCATTGACAGCGCCTTTTAACAATGCGTCAGAAATATCGTCATAGAAACGGGCTTCAACAATTAACAAATGTGGTAACCGTTCATGTTTCTTTGTCATAATTAGATCCCTTAATAGACAAAAGACCATCACGACATGCGTTTTAAACGTTCGTGGTGAGGCAGAGGAGAAGATTTTAATTGATCTAATGCAGATTTATAAAAAGCGAAAGTAGCTTTTGATAATATGCCGCAATTTTCAATCAAATTACGGCAAGAATTATACCATCGAGGTTAATACTCTATTTTTGTAGCTTTTCATACCAACGAGCGGCATAGCGCGCCAATTGGTCCACCTCAAGATTCACATTATCATTCAATGCAGCGAACCCCCAAGTGGTGACTTGCAAAGTATGGCGAATAATCAGAACATCAAATGTATTATTGTTCACAGCGTTGATGGTTAATGACGTTCCATTCAATGCAACAGAACCTTTACGGGCAATATAATTTTCAAGCTCTGTTGGTACTTCCAACGTAAAACGTTTGGCATCCCCTTCATCCTTGATGTCGATAATCTTTGCCAACCCGTCAACATGACCAGAGATCAAATGTCCGCCAATTTCATTGCCAAAACATAAGGATCGTTCCAGATTGATTTTGCTACCAGTCATCCAACTTCCGATATTTGTTAGGCGTAATGCTTCTTCCCAGGCTTCAACAACAAACCAAGACTGTTTATTATCAGCAACACCCCTATCCACAACGGTCAAACATGTACCTGAACAGGCTATTGATGCACCTATATCAATAGAAGCTGCGTCGTAAGCGGTATCAATCTTTATTTGTAAACCTTCATTCAGTTTCGTTACAGATTTGACTGTACCAATGTCTGTTATAATTCCGGTGAACATACCGTACGACGCCTCCATTCCTGATAGATGTCATTACCAAATGTTGCTTTATTGATAAGCGAAAACGCACTTAAACAACTAATAAAGTCTGGTGCAACAATTTTCTTAATCCCCAATTTGACTGGAGAATGAAACAATATCAAACGATCGATCGCATCACTGTTTAGGAAGGTTGTCGCCGTTTGTGTGCCCCCTTCCAGCAAAACACTGGAAATGCCATTATTTGCCAAGGCACACAAAATATTATTCGGCGAAATTTTTTCATCACTTACAGGAATTTCAATTAATTTAACACCCGCTTTAACAAGTAAGTCGGCTGATTTTTCTGGCACTCTATCGCCGCAAACAACCCAAGTCGGCACTAATCTCGCAGTCTTTACAAGCGCACTATTGATTGGAATTTTGAGATCTTTATCAATCACTACCCGAATAGGCGAGCGATCTTCCAAACCGGGCAAACGACAGGTTAGTTGCGGATCGTCGGTCAAAACAGTTGAAATACCAACCATAATGGCGTTTGTCCGTGCCCTTAACATATGACTTACGTTGTGGGATATTGCGTTGCTGATTGCGACATTTCCTTGATGATATAAGCCAATGCCACCATCCGCCGATATGGCCATTTTTAATGTAACTTCTGGCAAATTTGTTAGCTTACGACAAAAATAGGCGCTCAATCCATTGAAAGCGCTATCTTGCAAAACATGCGATTTTACATCGATACCATGGGCCTTCAATATGTCTATACCTTTGCCAGCAACACGGGTGTCCGGATCAACAATCCCAATAACAACACGGGTAATGCCTGCCTCAACCAATGCATTGGCACAAGGCGGCGTTTTGCCATAATGGGCGCAAGGTTCTAATGTCACATAAGCGGTGCCATGACGCGCTTTATCGCCAGCCATTTTCAATGCTTGTGTTTCAGCGTGCGGGCGCCCACCAATATTGGTAACACCGTGACCAACGATAGTTATTCCGTCACCTGCAACAACTATTGCACCAACAGATGGGTTTTCAGCAGTACGACCAACATTCTTTTGCGCCAGCCGAATTGCGGCTGCCATAAAACGCTCGTCATTAGGATTTTCATGAAGTTGATGTGACATCTTTCTCGCTGTCAGTGTCGGATAACTCATCAATAACATTATGAAAATCACTTGCTGTACGGAAATTACGGTATACCGAGGCAAAACGAATATACGCTATGTCATCGATAATCTTTAAAGCTTCCATAACAAGGCGACCAATTTCTTCCGTTGGTACTTCTGTTTCTCCTGAACTTTCAAGCTGCCTGACAATGCCAGAAATTGCACGTTCTATACGCTCTGATTCAATATTGCGTTTGCGCAAGGCCACTTCAACAGACCGCATAAGCTTGTCACGATCAAACGGAACCCGTCTGCCGCTTTTTTTAATAACCATCAATTCGCGCAATTGGACACGTTCGAAAGTTGTAAACCTGCCTGCGCATACGGGGCAAATGCGGCGGCGGCGGATAACAGAGCCATCCTCCGCCGGACGAGAATCCTTTACCTGTGTATCTTCAGCTTGGCAGTAAGGACACCGCATTTTAAACTCCGTTTAATTGATTATCCGAGATAAGGATAAAGAGGGAAACGTTCCGTTAATTCCTTTACCTGATCTCTTACATGGGATTCAACAGCTGTATTCTCTTCATCAGAATTTGCTTTTTTAAGCCCATCAAGAACTTCTGAAATTAGCTCACCAATTTTGGTAAACTCTGCTTCACCAAAACCACGTGTGGTCGCAGCTGGTGTTCCCAAACGTATACCGGATGTCACAAAAGGTTTTTCCGGATCAAAAGGAATACCATTTTTGTTACATGTAATATTGGCGCGCCCCAATGCACCTTCGGCACGTTTGCCAGTAGCGTTTTTAGGACGAAGATCAACCAGAAGTAAATGGTTATCGGTGCCGCCTGATACAATATCAAGACCATTTTTAATCAGACTTGCCGACAATGCTTTTGCATTAGCAACGACATTGGCTGCATAAGTTTTAAAAGATGGTTGTAAAGCTTCACCAAAAGCCACAGCTTTTGCTGCAATAACATGCATTAATGGACCGCCTTGAATGCCTGGAAAAACAGCCGAATTAATTTTCTTTGCAATGGCTTCATCATTGGTCAAAATCATGCCACCACGTGGTCCACGAAGTGATTTATGGGTTGTTGACGTTACAACATGAGCATGTGGAACTGGTGACGGATGAACACCACCTGCAACCAAACCAGAAATATGAGCCATATCGACCATTAGATATGCGCCGACTTCATCGGCAATTTCTCTAAAACGCTTCCAATCCCAAAAACGCGAATAAGCCGTACCACCAGCCAATATCAGCTTTGGTTTATTTTCACGGGCAATGCGGGCAACTTCATCCATGTCGATGCGTTGGTCATCTTTACGAACACCATAAGAAACAACATTAAACCATTTACCAGACATATTAACCGGCGAACCATGTGTTAGATGGCCACCTGAATTTAAATCAAGTCCCATAAATGTGTCACCCGGCTGTAACAGTGCGAAAAACACGGCCTGATTCATTTGGCTACCAGAATTTGGTTGAACGTTAACAAAAGCTGCACCAAAAAGCTTTTTTGCTCTTTCTATAGCCAGCGTTTCTACAACATCAACAAATTGACATCCGCCATAGTATCGCTTGCCCGGATAACCTTCAGCATATTTATTAGTGAGTACCGACCCTTGCGCTTCCAATACGGCACGAGAGACGATATTTTCAGACGCGATAAGTTCAATCTCATGGCGCTGACGCCCCAATTCATTTCTGATTGCGTCAAACACTTCAGAATCAACATTTTTAAGATCATCATTAAAAAAGCGCTCTTGCGCCGCATTCATTTGGTGGCTCATTGGATAAATCCTATAAAAGAAATTGGTCATTACTCGAATAGCACAGCTTAACCAGATGATAAATTAGTTTGCAGTGAAATAACCTACTAAATGCCGAAAAATTATTTCAATTTATGCCGTATTTATTGTGTTATCAAATGACATCGTAACTGTGTCAAAACTTAGCTTTACCCTATGGGCACATCAGATAAGTTTTAAAAAATAGTTTTGCTTGCAATTTAGATTATTTTTCACTTTGTTTTTTCAAGCATTTATATAGTATTCCTCTATGTTTTAACCTCAGCAATCAAGGCAATAACCATGCGTACGAAAGTTTTTATTGACGGCGAGCACGGAACAACCGGACTGCAGATACAAAAGCGTTTGTCCAACCGTACTGATCTCGAAATTTTATCGATTCCACATGAGGAACGTCATAATCTTGCGTCACGCCTTGATCGCTTGAACAGTGCAGATATTGCGATACTGTGCTTGCCTGATGATGCTGCCATAGAAACCGTTAAGCTACTATCAGAAAACAAGAAGATCCGTGTCATCGACAGTTCCACAGCGCATCGAATTTCCAATGATTGGGTTTACGGTTTTGCTGAATTGACATCAGGACAAATTGACAAGATTAGATCGGCTCGTATGGTTGCCAATCCTGGGTGTTATCCAACAGGTGCGATTGGCATTATTCGCCCACTACGGGAAGCGGGTATCTTACAGCAAGACTATCCAATTTCGATCAATGCTGTTTCCGGCTACACCGGCGGCGGAAAAAAGATGATTGAGCAAATGGAAGATACTGTTAGTGACAACCGTATCACCGCAAATTATTTTCTCTATGGCCTTAACATGAAGCATAAGCATACGCCGGAAATTCGTGTGCATGGGCTGTTATCCAATACGCCTATTTTTGTTCCAAGTGTTGCGAGGTTTCCGCAAGGCATGATTGTAAATCTTCCGCTCCATCAAAATTTACTCACAAGAAAAGTTACAGCGGATGATTTGCGCGAGATTTTCAGTGCGCACTATCAAGATCAAAACCATATTATTATTGCAGATAGTGATGAATGCGCAAAAACAGCACGATTGGATGCCGAGTTACTGGCGAACACAGATAAAATGAAAATCTTCGTGTTCGGCGACGATGCCACCGGTAATTATAATATTTGTGCAGTGCTTGATAATTTAGGCAAAGGTGCTTCGGGTGCCGCAGTTCAAAACCTTGACCTGATGATCGGCAAATAATGAGAAGGTGGTCTGCACCACCTTCCCTGCCCTATAAGATGAGTTTTATGAAAATTAACTTATCTTATGATGATTGATAACAGGGTAAGCACCCTTTGTTGCACGCCAATGCGCAACAGCAAAACAGAGAACAAACAAAGCAAATGCCTGATGGATCAATCCCCAGCTTATCGGCACCTCTGTTAATAGAGTAATTATACCAAACAATGCTTGTATTAAAATCAGAATAAGCAACCACATGGCACGCCGTGCGTGTGTTGTTCCAGATGCCAATCTTTCAACACTGAATGCATGTATCAACGCAGCAATTAGCAGTGCATAAGCAAAACATCTATGAACGAATTGTACTGTTAGACGATTTTCAAAAAGATTACGCCATGCTGGATTATCAATCAACAAACCATCTGGAATCAATTGTCCATCCATAAGTGGCCAAGTGTTATAGACCTTGCCAGCATGAAGACCTGCAACAAGCGCACCTAAATAGATTTGAAACAAGGTCATAAACACCAACCAGCCGGCAAAACGCTGGATACTGCGATTAGCAGGCTTTTCTGTATAGTCAGCTAAACCACGCGATACATAGGTAACAAATATTACAACGATACAAGCTGTAACCAGATGGATTGCTAGTCTATATTGGCTAACACTTGTTAAATCACTTGCACCAAGTCCAGATGCAACCATCCACCAGCCAATAGCCCCTTGAATACCGATTAAAACCGGGACTGCTATCAATTGCGGTAGAATATTTTTTTCAATGCGTTTTGTTGCCCAAAACCAGATAAGTCCGAATAATGCTATAACACCAACAAGGCGCGCCAATAAACGGTGTGCCCACTCCCACCAGAAAATCCCTTTAAACTGCTCAAGAGTCATTCCCTGATTGACAAGCTTGTATTGTGCAATTTGTTGATATTTTTCAAATTCGTCTTGCCATTGCTCTTGTCCGATTGGTGGAATAACGCCATGCACCGGTTTCCATTCGGTAATGGATAGTCCCGAGCCGGTCATACGTGTCGCCCCACCGACAATAACAATTGTTAAACATAACAGCAAAACAACATAGAGCCACTTTTGTATCATATTACGATTACGCATTTGTTGCGGCGTAAGCGATGTGTCATCCTCAATAGCAATGCTAGTCATATTGAAAAGCTTTCAACCAATATATCGAACCTAAGATTAACTGTCTTATTCGTGCAGCAATGCAGGATAGATTACAAGACCATTAGCCGCGACAAGCCGTCGCGTTAAACAATTTTCTTGTTAAAATGAGACCTTATAAAGTGGTGTCGTATGAGGCATATCCAATGCGTTAAAAGCTGTTTGCCATGTTGTTTGCTCATTGTCATTTAAAGCACAAACAACCGTACAATCACAGAGCTTAACGATCTCATTCAATCCATAGCTTGGTGGTGTCGACATGGCAAAGAGAACCATGTCATATTGCTCTGTTATCGTATCAACAAGTTGACTAATATCCTTTGAAAAATCTCTTGCCCTCATGGCACTTGCAAGTCCTTGGGGTAAAATATCGATACCTGTATCGTAGTCTTTATAGATAACCTCTTGAATTGCTGCGTCGCCGGTTAAAACATCGGTAAAACCACGATGTGGTCCAATTAAGCTTCCTATCTGGCTGGCTGAGATATCAATAAGCAAAACTTTATTTTTATTTTTTTCAAAAACTATGCCAATCCGTGCAGCAATCTGTGCAGCATAGTGACCTGCGACTATAACTCTTTTCGCTGAACTATGTTCTAGCGATTGAATTAAATCATCAAATGTCTGTTTCTTATCTCTATGTGTTGCAACAACACTTTGTTCGGAAACATCTTGTTCTACATTTGATTGTGATTGGTCACAGGGAGATAATTTAGTATTTGCCGCCCTGTTGCTAATAATGCTTTTCTCGATAAACAGCACCAAAGCCCAAAATATACATAACCCTAATACAAAAGCAAAAACAACAAGATAAGATAACTGTTTTGAGAGACTGGATTTTTCAACCTGAATGGGACGAGCTTGAACAAAAAATACTGTTGGGGAATTTGTGGTTAGGCGCAAATAGGTTTGATCATACTCTACCCAGCTTTTTTTGAGTTGGCGTTCGAAATTCGCAAATGCATTATCCAATGCACTTACTTCTGTCGTATTTTCACCCAATAATTCCTTATATAAGCTATCTTGCATTGTCTGTGCCATTTGGGCATTAAGATAGAGTTGGTTGATTGTCAGAGCTATTTTATCCGAAAGCGCCTTATCTATCGCCTTCTCTTCCGCAATAACCGCCTTGATTTGTGGGTGCTTTTCACCAAGCTGACTTTGCAAATAAGCTCGTTGTGTTTTTATCTTATTTAATTGGTCGGATAGTTGCGAAACGGCAGGATCATGCGCAATAAATTCAAGAACCAAGGGCGATTGTTGTTTATGCAATACCTCTTCCAAGGCCTGAATACGCGTTTCATAGGCAATGTGGTTATTAACAGCGTCAAAAAATTTGGAATATAAACCCGTGTCTGTGGTGTTCTGGGAGTTCGTGTTAAACAGCTCTTTTAACGAGGCCTTAAAATCGCTTGCTGCAGCAGTTATTGCCTTGTCACGCCGTTTTTGCTCTTCAGCCAAGCCTAAATTCTGTTTATTGGCAACAACATTCAAAACACGTTGACGAAAAATCTCTACCCAATGTGTGACTGTGTCTTTTGCCACTCTTTTATTGTCTGCTGTGAAAGAAAGTGAGAAGCTATTTTCTTTTGCAATTATACTGGCAGAACGATAAAAATCCGGTTCTGACAGATAAACTCCTTCTCCAACTAACCTATTGGCCAATTCTTTATAAACAGATTTTGACAACAGGATGGCCGCCGCGTTATCCCGTTCTGGCTCTGCTATGGGATTGCCATGACCATCAACCAGTAAAGATTCGGTTTTTGCAATAAAAACAGATGGATAAGATAGGCAGATAATCCAGAAAAAAGTTGCGCATATCAGAACAGACAGCAAAATCATCAATATATTTTGCGGCAAAAAATACATAAAAACGGATGATGACTTTGTTCTACTTATCATTCCTGTTCATCTAAAATCGATTCTTCTTTTTCCAGATAAATGAAAAGGTGTAACTAACCCCTTAAAATAAACAAAAAAACCGCCATTTCGGCGGTTTTTCATAATGTTGAAGAAATAATAACCAGCAATATCAAACTTAATTTGCTGTATCCAAAGCCAATTCTGATGACCCGTCCATATGATAAATATCATCACGAAATTGAACAACACCATCACCAGTTGACCAAGCCGAAATATATACAAAATGCAATGGGATAGGATCCGGTATATTAATTGGCGTGTTTTTACGCGATTGAATGACTTCTTCCATATGGGCACGATCCCAACCTGGGGTATTTTTCAAAATCCATTGGTTTAGATCGCGAATATTCTGAATACGGATACAACCTGATGAGTCAAACCGCATAAGACTGTTAAATAGTGTCTGTTGCGGCGTATCATGCATATAAACCGAATATGGATTGGCAAAATTGATCTTAGTAGAAGACATGGCATTAATCTTACCCGGATCTTGCCGGAACATTAGACCAACCGCTTCATCGCTGTTCCAGTTGACGCTTTGTGGCGATACTTCTTCGCCTTTGCCATCAAATATATGGATATTATTATCCGCAAGGTAATTTGGATTCTTCTGCATAAGAGGAATAATGTCTTTACGGATAATGGATTTAGGCACAGTCCAAAATGGATTAAGAATAATTTGGCTAATCTTTGAATCAAGCAAAGGTGTTTGACGATCAATTTTGCCGACCACGGCCGTATGCCGTTGTGCAACAACACCATTTTCCACCGCTTCAATCTGCGCAGCTGGAATATTGACCATCACAAACCGTTCTTCTTTTGACACCATTTCTGCCTTTGGTGTCAAACGGACAACATTTGTACGCAATTGGTTAAGACGTGTCTGGGCATCAACATTCAGACATTTGTAGGTCGCTTCACCTGTTACACCATCAGCAGGCAAGCCATGGCGCAATTGAAAACGTTTTACAGCAGCGTCAACATAGGTATCAAAAGCTTCTGACGACATACCAGCATTAGAGGAAAGGTCACCCGATGCAGCCAATCTTTGGCGCAGTGCCACGACAGCTGGGTGCGAAACACCTATTTGCAATTTGCCTTGTTGTGTTGGAACTCTATTCCACCCACCACGATTAACAATCTGCTCATATTCAGAAATAGACTTTTGGGTGAAAGACACCGTTTGAAAACTAAGAACGGGCTGATTGGAAGCAACACGAGCACCACCAGAAGCACCAGAATCAAACTGGTCATCCCAGCGACCTCTACCATTTTGAGCCAACAGAGTTTGTCCAGATGACCTAGCAATTGCTGGCATGGCGTATGCAACAGCAGTTAATGACGCCAACGACTTCAAAAATAGCCTGCGCCCGACATAACGATTTCCGTTAGATTGCACGTTCTTTTTTGTCATTTTATTATCTTTCAAGCACATTACTATCAGACCATGGTTCTAGATTGATAGAAACATTTGATCCGTTTTATATAGTGCTATTATTTATCAATAACCCAAATTAATATTTATATTATGCCACACAAACCATGCCCTAGCATAGTATTTTTAACAATACGTGTTAATATTCTGTAATAGCAACTACTTTGTGCCGTTTCTTCAAAAACATTACCACCTGAAACAGTATGAATAATAAAATAAGCAAACAATGCAAAAGTGCTATAAGGGGCATATAGCCAAAATAAGAATGATAAAAAGTAAATGCCAAAGTTTCAGTTATCGCGGCTACAATCCATAAAACGATCCCCCACGGCGATAACATCCATAGGCCTAACGATGCTATAGGATAAAGCACACAAAATATTCCCGTTAAAACCTGCCATTGCCATGGCATATGGTCTATTCTCCAAAGTTCACCGGGAAAGATGCCAACAAGGCGGATCCAATAACAAGTACCCATACCCAGACATATTACAGCCAAAAAACGCAAATAAATCCAATATCCCATTAAAATAGGGTCTATTCTTCTTAATTGCCTTATGTGCTTGACCATTAAATAACCAACTCGTTATCAACTGGTTGAAAATAGGAGTCTACTATTTCTTCCGTGACATTTTCCAACTTGTCTGGC
This sequence comes from uncultured Bartonella sp., assembly GCA_945285915.1. Taxonomy (GTDB): domain Bacteria; phylum Pseudomonadota; class Alphaproteobacteria; order Rhizobiales; family Rhizobiaceae; genus Bartonella. The sequence goes on along the minus strand of CALYQL010000011.1, from coordinate 15,815 downwards.
TGCCATTTTGGGGTGCGATCCTTATCAATAAGGGCTGCCCGCACACCTTCATAAAAATCATGATTATCCATCATATGGTGGGCAATTCTATTTTCAAGCTTCAGACAATCACTAAGCCCCAATGGTTTACACATAGACATAGCCCGCCAAATCACTTTCAAACTGGTTGGTGACCGTAATGAAAGTTTATCCAAACAGCTTTGAGCGAAATTATTACCGTCACCGGCCTTTTGCTGCAAAGCGGCTATGCAGTCTTCCAAAGTAGGTTTGCCAAAGCACTCTGTTATCAGAATGCGTACTTCTGCACTTGTCTCGTAATTCACTTCCAGCGTATATTGTTCCAACGCTGGGCGCGGATTGCCTAGCTCGATAATACTCTGACGTAGATTTTCAAGATTATCTTGCGAAACAGCATGTGTCGCCAATCCTGTCTGCAAACAGTCACCCCATTTCAAGTGTTCCCCAGTCAAAGCAAGATAAATGCCAAAATTATCACTCAATCTTGGTAAAAATTCACCTGCCCCGACATCCGGGAAAAAACCTATAGAGCTTTCCGGCATGGAAAAAACAGTATTTTCTGTGACTATGCGATGCGAACCATGAACTGATATTCCAGCACCACCACCCATGCAAATTCCATCAAGAATAGCGATATAGGGTTTTGGAAATTCACCAATATAAGCGTTGAGCCTATATTCTTCAGTAAAATAATGATAATCGGGTTTGCCTGCTTTGCCTGATTTATAGGCCGCAACAATATCTCCACCCGAACAAAAAGCGCGTCCCTCGCCCTCAATTAAGACACATAAAACATCATCATCAGTTTCCCAACTGTGAAGTGCCTTATTAAGCGCTTTCACCATTTTTCCATTAAGAGCATTCAATACTTTAGGACGCGTAAGCCGAACAATGCCAGTACGACCTTCTTTAAAAAAAGAAATATCTTTTCCACCGCCAAAATCAAGCTGCATTGTCCAAACTCCTTAGGACCACCAAAGATTAAACACCTTTAAAACATTACAATGTGAAATTGCAATCTGTCTTGCGCTTTGTTCAGTCATCTAGACCCAACATTTAACAACCTATATTTGTTTTAGCCATTTTCTTGTTCAATTTTGGCGCACACCGAGACGGGGAAATAACTGCATAATTGCCCCGATCACATAAATATAGATGCCAGTTACAGACATACCCACCTTAACCCAAAAAGGCGCGTCAAGCTTGTAATAAATGCCTACAACACCAAATATACACCACAGCAAAAAAACTGTAAGATTGAGCGGACGCAACCGAACAACGCGCACTGGATGAAGAAAATAAATTGGCAAGAATGAAATAATCGCCGATATCACAACGATACTAAAAGCCGTCCATTCGCCCGGTTTAACAATAAAGAGCGTAAATATCAGCATATTCCACACGACAGGAAAACCTTTGAAAAAATTTTCTTTTGTTTTCATGCCAGTATCTGCGTAATAAATTGCCGATGAAACAACAATTAATGCGCCAGAAAGAAATGATAACCCCTCACCCATAAAGCCACTTTGATAAAGAGCAAAAGCCGGTATCAAAACATATGTTACATAGTCTATAATATTATCCAACAATTCTCCCGACCATGTCGGCAAAACGTATTTCACTTCTAATTTTCTCGCAATTGGACCATCTATACCATCAACCAGCAAAGCCAAGCCAAGCCAGCCGAACATCGCCGTCCATTGTTTTTCCGATGCTGCAACCAATGATAGAAAAGCCAGAAACGAGCCCGACGCTGTTAACAGATGAACGGAAAAAGCCCTAGCTTGCGGCATGGTAACTTTTTTATGGCGTAAGCGCTCAGCACCGCTTTTTATTTTTTCGGCGATATCATGTTTCAAATCGGCACCACCCCTCTTTTGTGTCGGTTTATCACTGTTTGACATATAAATTCACGCTTTTTTCCACTGTTGACCACAAAAAATTAATGAACATGATTGCATCTGGTAACAATGACGACATATTGAAGTTATAACTTTTATGTGATTTTGTCTCACATAGACATACAAATTTACAGGAAGGATTGGCGATGGCAACTCCAGCAAATAGGGAAAAGACATCAATTGCGATAATCGGTGCGGGGCCGGCTGGTATGTTGGCGGCACTTGCTCTCGCCAATAAAGGACACTCGTCTATTTTAGTAGGACCAGAGACAAACAGCAATGATCTGCGCACTACGGCTCTTATGATGCCAGCGATAGAGGTGCTAAAATTATTAAATATTTGGGAAAATTTAAAACCACACGCAGCAGCTCTTTCCACAATGCGTATCGTTGACGGCACCAAACGGCTCGTACGCAGTCCTGTTGTAAACTTTCATTCTTCAGAAATTGGCGAATTGGCCTTTGGTTATAATATGCCCAATATCGCGTTGAATAATGCGATTGCCGAGGCTGTGGATAATTGCAAATTGATAAAAAAAGTGCCGCTGTCTGCAACGTCATACAAGCATCATACCAACTATGTTGAAATAACACTGGAAGACCAATCCGTTATCGAAACATCATTGGTTGTTGCTGCAGATGGTCGTGCGTCCGAAGCAAGAAAAGCGGCCGGTATTGAATCACGTCAATGGAAATACCCACAAACGGCCGTTATTCTTAGCTTCTCTCATGATCTGCCACATAAAAATATCTCAACAGAATTTCATACAGAAGATGGACCATTTACGCAGGTTCCATTACCGGGCAATGAATCGAGCCTTGTATGGGTGGCAAATCCAGAGCGCGCCAATCAACTCCTCGGTATGGGGCCTAAGGGACTTTCAGAAGCGATTGAACGGCAAATGCAATCAATGCTCGGCAAGGTGGAAGTTAAAACACCTGCGCAAGGCTGGCCATTATCTGGTATTGTGCCAAAAAGTTTCGCTGCCAACCGTACTATCTTGATCGGTGAAGCCGCCCATGTTTTTCCACCGATTGGCGCTCAAGGGCTTAATCTTGGTGTTCGCGACGCAACAAATCTGGTTGATGCAATTGAAAAAAGCACTGGAGACTGTGGCGATATGACTGTCATTTCTGCTTATAATCGCCTCAGAAAACCTGACATCTGGATGCGCACTGGATCTGTTCATGCCCTCAACCGTGCTTTACTTTCCAATTTATTACCGGCGCAAATTGTTAGAAGTGTCGGTTTGGAATTGTTGAGAAATTTTTCTCCTCTCCGAAACTTTTTTATGCGGGAAGGTATGCATCCCGGCAATGGCTTAAGATCAGCCGTAAAGTCATTTATTCCACAATGTAAAAAGACTAACGCATAATTATTGGGCGATAAGCCTTTTTGATGGTAGCCCAATAAACGATATAAATAAATTTAATGAACATTTCACCGCGTATAATGATACGCGGTGAAAATATAAAGCGAGGGTGAAAATGTCTGAAACACCGAAAAATATCGTAAATAACGTCGCCCTCGATAAAAAAATTATCGTTAATGGTTCGCAGTTTTTACAAGTTGGTGCACTTGTATACCGATTAAAAAACGACGCTGTAGAATTCTTGTTGATTACCAGCCGTGGAACAGGGCGTTGGATTATTCCAAAAGGCTGGCCTATGCCTGGACGCACCCTTGCACAAGCAGCACTCAGGGAAGCTTACGAAGAAGCTGGCATTCGTGGAATTGTTGAAACCAGTTCTATCGGCTCCTATCAATATTATAAATATGACATGCCTGCTGGCGAAAATGGAAATTTCAATGTCGATGTTTTTGCGGTGTTATATTCACATCAGGAAAAAAAATGGCCGGAACGGGGACAGCGTATCTTTGAGTGGGTAACTCCACAAGAAGCGGCAAAACGTGTGTCAGAACCACAATTAAAAGAAATTTTATTAAATTTTGAACCGCACTGATGAAATTACACTAAAGCCAATGTCCAATATAAAGATTGGCATATTATATTTGACTGATAATTTTTTGCGCATTCTCTAATAATCTTATTAGTTTATTTGAATGCTGTTCACTTTCATTCAACTTTTAGATTTGCTGATCACGGTCATTAGAAAAAATAAAGTGAAGATTTATTTCTTCCCCATAATTCACATAAATCCTGTTCATACTATCCACTATATATAGTTGTGTTGTTTTTTGTCAGCTCTGTGTCTTGACGGAAAGACGCTTTTGATCTTTTATCATGAGTGAACATAAAAGCCTTCTAATAAGGTTTTTTTGTTTATGGGGTATCTGAGGGTGGTTGTATCTGAAGGGGTTAGCGTTGAATGCAGTTTTCAAAAAACGGGCATTCTTTTTTTTGGCATAAAGGGGTTGTGCATCATTTAAAAAAAATATGCAAAAAACACCATATTTAGTGTTGCCTTTTTTAATAAGCTACACGATATAGATGCTTCTCAGATTAAGAGGATGATATCGAGTCTTGAGTAAGATGGCGTGATTTGTTCGTCCATCTATAAAAGAAACGGTAAAGGGATTTAAAGGTATAGAACATCTTTGACCGAGAGATATATCAGGTTGGAGATGTGTTCGTGCGCGTTTGCTTTTATAAAACAAAGTAAATGCATAGGATACAACATATAGATAAGGGTTAGACTATGAGAATCGTGCGCCACTTCACCAAAGAGGATCAATCACCATTTGCGGAGATTGAATTTCGAAAGGCCACAAGTGAAATCAAAAATCCTGATGGTTCCATAGTTTTTCGTTTGGAAAATATCGATGTACCAGCACAATATAGCCAAGTGGCGGCTGATATTCTTGCACAAAAATATTTCCGTAAAGCCGGTGTCCCTGCAGCTTTAAAAAGAGTCGAGGAAAATGACGTGCCATCTTGGCTTTGGCGGTCTGTCGCGGATGAGAAGGTCTTAGAAAAATTACCAGAAAATGAGCGTTTTGGTTCTGAAATGGATGCGCGCCAGGTATTTTCGCGCTTGGCTGGAACATGGACTTATTGGGGCTGGAAAGGCGGATATTTCGATAGTGAGGCTGATGCGCTCGCTTTTAGAGATGAACTTTCTTATATGCTTGCAACGCAACGCGTAGCGCCAAATAGCCCACAATGGTTCAATACGGGTTTATATTGGGCATATGGAATTAATGGACCAAGCCAAGGCCATTTTTATGTCGACTGGAAAACTGGCGTTCTTACCAAATCATCTTCATCTTATGAACATCCTCAACCGCATGCCTGTTTCATTCAATCTGTTGCCGATGACCTTGTTAATGAAGGCGGCATTATGGATCTTTGGGTTAGAGAAGCACGCCTTTTTAAATATGGATCGGGCACAGGTTCAAATTTTTCGCAGGTAAGAGGTGAAGGCGAAAGTCTATCCGGTGGCGGTAAATCATCCGGTTTGATGAGCTTCTTGAAAATTGGTGACCGTGCAGCTGGTGCTATCAAATCGGGTGGCACAACACGGCGCGCCGCCAAGATGGTGGTTGTTGATATCGACCATCCAGATGTTGAAACATATATCGACTGGAAGGTTCATGAAGAGCAAAAAGTAGCAGCTCTTGTTACTGGTTCAAAAATAGTAAAAAAACACCTCACTGCTATTATGAAAGCATGTGTCAATTGTGAAGCCGATAATGGCGACTGTTTTGATCCCAATAAAAATCCTGCATTAAAGCGTGAAATTCGCGCTGCGAAGAAAGATCAGGTTCCAGAAAATTATATCCAACGCGTGATACAATTTGCACGTCAAGGATATCGGGATATAGAATTTTCGACATATGACACGGATTGGGATTCTGAAGCATATCTCACCGTTTCCGGTCAAAATTCTAATAATTCGGTTTCGTTGAAAGATGAATTTCTTCGTGCTGTTGAGAAAGATAGCGATTGGAACCTTATTCGACGCACAGATGGAAAAGTACATAAAACTGTCCGCGCCCGTGACTTGTGGGATCGTATTTCCTATGCCGCTTGGGCATCTGCCGATCCTGGCGTGCATTTCAATACAACAATGAATGATTGGCATACGTCACCAGCTGCCGGTCCAATCCGTGCGTCAAACCCATGTTCTGAATATATGTTCCTTGACGACACCGCATGTAATTTGGCGTCAATTAACTTATTGATCTATCGTAAACACGATGGCTCTTTTGATATTGATGCTTATGAGCATACTGTGCGTTTATGGACCATTGTGCTTGAAATATCTGTTATGATGGCACAATTCCCGTCAAAAGAAATTGCCCAACGCTCATATGAATATCGTACATTGGGACTTGGATATGCAAATATCGGTGGTCTTTTGATGACGTCCGGAATACCTTATGATTCAGATAAGGGACGCGCTATTTGTGGTGCCTTGTCTGCTATTATGACAGGTGTGGCTTATGCAACCTCTGCTGAAATGGCAAAAGAACTCGGCACTTTTGCTGGTTATGCGCCAAATAAAAATGATATGTTGCGCGTTATCCGCAATCACCGTCGTGCAGCATATGGTGAAACATCGGGCTATGAAAAATTGGCTGTTAATCCAGTTGGATTAATTGCAAAAGACTGCCCAGATCCTAAAATGATCGAACGCGCCCGTAAAGCTTGGGATAAAGCGTTGGAACTCGGTGAGCAATATGGCTATCGTAATGCCCAAGCCACTGTTGTTGCTCCAACAGGTACGATCGGTTTGGTCATGGATTGCGACACCACGGGTATTGAGCCGGATTTTGCTTTGGTAAAATTCAAGAAGCTTGCAGGTGGTGGGTATTTCAAAATTATTAATCGCGCTGTGCCAGAAGCGCTAAGAACCTTGGGTTATTCAGAAAGTCAAATTGCAGAAATCGAAGCTTATGCGGTTGGCCATGGCAACATCAATCAGGCACCTGGGATTAATCCTACCTCATTGAAATCAAAGGGTTTCACCGACGAGAAAATAGAAGCCGTCAATGGTGCATTAAAAGGCGCATTTGATATCAAATTTGTTTTCAATAAGTGGACACTGGGAGAAGATTTCTGCAAAGACACGCTTCATTTCACTGATGAACAATTGGACGACTTTTCATTTGAAATGTTACCAGCCTTAGGCTTCACGAAAAAAGAAATAGAAGATGCAAATCTTCATGTTTGCGGTGCTATGACCTTAGAAGGTGCCCCTCATTTGAAGGAAGAGCATTACCCTGTCTTTGATTGTGCAAATGCATGTGGCAAGATTGGTAAACGGTATCTCTCAGTTGAAAGCCATATCCGCATGATGGCTGCTGCCCAGCCTTTCATATCTGGTGCAATATCAAAAACAATTAATATGCCAAATGAAGCAACCGTTGAAGATTGTGCCAACGCATATATGTTGTCATGGAAGCTGGCATTGAAAGCCAATGCGCTTTATCGTGATGGTTCAAAACTATCGCAGCCATTAAATGCATCACTTATTTCCGAGGATGACGATGATGCTGTTGAAGAACTTATCGAGCAGCCAGTTGCGGCGCGTGCAACAATGATAAGTGAAAGAATAGTTGAAAAGATTATCGAAAAGCACGTTCATGATCGTGATCGGTTGCCTAATCGACGTCAAGGATACACACAAAAAGCAGTTGTTGGAGGACACAAGGTCTATCTCCGCACTGGCGAATTTGGTGACGGACGTTTGGGTGAAATATTTATTGATATGCATAAGGAAGGCGCAGCTTTCCGTGCAATGATGAATAATTTTGCAATTGCTATTTCACTGGGTCTGCAATATGGCGTACCTTTAGAAGAATATGTTGATGCTTTCACATTTACAAAATTTGAACCTGCAGGCATGGTTCAAGGGAATGATGCAATCAAAAATGCAACCTCAATTCTTGATTATGTATTTCGTGAACTCGCAGTTTCCTATTTAGGTCGGTATGATTTGGCTCATGTCGATATTTCAGACTTTTCCAACACCGCTTTAGGAAAAGGTGTGAAAGAAGGCAAAACAAACCTTATTTCAACAGGCTGGACACGTGGCTATAAGCCTAAAATGAGCAGCCAAAGCCCAGAGAATAAAGGTCCAACTGTAACGTCACAAATATCAACAAAATCCAATGTGACAACGTTGAAAACCGCAACGACAAGCGCGCCAAAAGCTGCTTCATTGGAAACACAAGGTGCTACAGCGCTAAAAGCAAGTCCGGAAGTCCAGACAGAAGGAAAGATTGATAATCTATTCAAGAATGCTCCTTCTTCTGCTGCCGCACCAAACAAGTCAGAAGCGGACGCTGCCGAAGAGGCAAAGAAAGTTGCAGCGGAGCGTAGACGTCATGCTATGATGCAGGGATATACCGGTGATATGTGCACAGAATGCCAAAACTTTACAATGGTACGAAATGGTACATGTCTGAAATGTGACACATGCGGCGCTACAAGCGGTTGTAGCTGATATTATACCTATGAGTTGTAAAAATTAGGCCTCCAGTCTTGGAGGCCTTTTTATTTATATCTCTCTGCGAAATAACAAGACATTCGCTGAGGCAACATGAAGATAGATTATAAGCTAAGCATTTGAAATATCAGTGCTGACACTAAAATTCAGTATTTCATATATCGCGCTAATTAGTCTTTTTAAAAAGCGAATTCTCTAAAAGCTCTCCGCTTCATAGTCTTTGAAAAAATTATATGATCTTGGTCAATTGAGCTAAGTCGTCAATCGGCATAAACTTCCGTTGAAAACTGATAATCTTGGCAGATAATAGCGCAAGAATGGTAGATAACAGCTGAAGACAAATGATATCTTGAGTGTCTGATCCGTTGTCATAAGGCTGTTTAACCTTATACAACCTTTACCATCTTGGAGTTTTGGACTGAAGTGTTTCCAGTCACATCTTATCGCGAAAAATAGAACATTTTATATTTTCAGATGTTTGAGCGTATTTTTCCAGAAGTTCTAAGAGAACAACCAGAGATAGATCGAACAAAAACCTGCTGCTGTCACTCCAATATCAATTGAAATAACATTTGTCGGAATCTGTTAAATTTCGCCCAATATTCCCGATCAAATTGTCAAATGCTTAACCAATATTCCCAGCAATATTTTGTTTTCAATATGTTGATTTTCCATGAGAATTATTCAAATCAAAACAACACATTGCTTGAATACATAAAAATCGAATAACCACTCAACTCGCAGCTATTGAAGACTATTCAATCAAGCGAACAGCATTCCAGCGTAAAAATTAAACCTATATTCCATGCCATAGAGAAACCGCAAAAAGCTGGAGCGTATTTAAACGCTCCAGTACAATTTTTACTGGTTGGCCATAGAGGATATAATGTGAGTTGGTGCATACATAATCAGATTTGTTGTGCCTCTTAAAACACTACCACCATCTGATAAAAGTTCTTGTCCACCTGTTTGTTCTGTGCCCTGCATCAGTGATGTTGATAATGCTCCATCATGAGAAAGTGCCATCAAGGTTGGTGATGAGGCAAATACACTATGTGCGCCACCATCCACATTGGAAAGATCAAGAACAGCAATACCATTGCTTTGTAAAAGTTTGATACTCGAACCATCACCGACACGAGCATGTCCACCTGTCAAACGGCTTGACACAGCCAATGCCTTATCCTTGCGTGATACAAGCACAGCCGTTGGTGTGGGAAGCTTTTTAATGTCTTTCAACTGTCGTTCAAAAACATCAACGTCTATATCCGGCGCAGCCATCAATAAGCTTGATATCCGGTCAATAGGTCGTCTCTTGCCTTGCAAAGCCAAACTTCTCAATGCTTCCATCGTAACATAATTACCCATTGAGTGGGCAACAACTGTAATCTGGTTGGCTTCTGTTTCACTTAACAATGTCAACAGGTCCGCAAGTCCATCGCGCGCAAAGTCGGCACTATCGCGGTCATATACATATAACGGAAGAGATCCGCCTGATGGCCAAGAATAATGCACCGTAACCGCATCTAAAGAATAGTCATAGGCAAACTGCGCCGCACGAAATGTGCTGTCTGCAAAATTATTGTTATAGCCATGGATAAATAGGAAAATTTCCCGTTTACCTTTCGGTTTTTTATCAAGTGCAGCATTGAGTTGCTTTTTAAATATTTCCCGACCGTTGTACTTTACAACGGAAACGGCAGAAAAATATTTCTGTAAATCGGGCTTATATCCGTTGGTTTCTACCATACCCTTTTGGTGTTCCTGTGGGATACCCACATCAACGCGTGCATAATTAAGCGTTCTTGAGCGCTTAATACCAAAAGGTTCAGAGTAGTTATTTTGTGCTTCTCTGCTTGTTGCAACATAGACAGGAACAACAGCCTTAGCTTTTCCTGGTTTTACTATTGCAGCATTACGCGCCGCCACCATATCTGGTGTCGCATTTTTACCATGCCATAAAACCGCGCGAGACCCGCCACAAGCGACCAAAGTCGCAGATAAAATAGATATAACGGCAAATTTGCCAAATTTGTGCATTCTCATTTAAGTGTTGCCCTGAACCGGTTAAGCGAAAATGCGAATAACACAACTCCGATAATTGCTAAAGCGACAAAATTTATCCATACGACGGAAAATCCTGCACCACGGTAAAGAATTGATTGAGCCATCATAATAAAATGGGTATTTGGCGCCGCTAACATAATGTTCTGGATAAAGACCGGCATACTTTCACGCGGCGTTATCCCGCCCGACAAAATTTGTAGCGGCATCAACACCAACATGAGTAACAATCCAAATTGTGGCATAGAACCGGCAATTGTTGCCAAAGCAATACCCATTGATGTGGTCGCAAATAATTGTAACACCGTGCCTGCAAGAAAAAGCAACAGTGAGCCTTCAATAGGAACTTTCAGCAGTCCTTGCACAATGAATATCAATGAAAAAGTTGCAGAAACCAACACAATCAATCCCATTGACCAGACTTTAGAAATCATGATCTCTGTCGGGGTAACGGGCATAACCAACAGATGCTCGACTGTTCCATGCTCTCGTTCTCTAATCAAAGCTGTCCCCGTCAAGATAATTGACAACATCGTAATGCTGTTGATCACGTTGATAATCGAGCCAAACCACGATTTGTTGAGATCTGGATTAAAACGCGCCCTCAAAGCCAACGAAACCTGCTGCGGTTGTTTGGATCTATAATGGGCGACAAATTCATTCACTTCGGCATCGACAATCTGCTGGATATAATTTGAACCTGTCAAAGCTTGGGTTGTGCGGGTTGCATCAACATCAAGCTGTATGGCTGGTGAGCGACCAGCAAGCACATCTCGCTGGAAATTTGGTGGAATATCAACGGCAAATGTATCAATTCCCTGATCCATCCGCGCATCCAATTCAGATTGGTTAATGTCTTCCGGCGTTGTAAAATAAGGTGGCAAGAAAGCCGTGGCTATCCGTGTCGACAACTGCGAACTATCTTCATCGACAATGGAAATCGGCGTTTTATTGAGTGTTTCAGGCGTAGCGTGTGAAGCTATGTAGATAGAAAATGTAAATGCATAAATAATGAGGATCAGCAACATTGGATCGCGAAATACGCTCAATAGTTCCTTAATACCCAATTGCAAAATATTACTTAGCTTCATGACATCACTTCGCTTGTTTCTTCGTAAGCCATGCGGCTATAACGACCAATATTGGACCAGCAAGAAATAATGGAATAAATGATGTTACAAGGTCATGAAATTCCAATGCTTTTGCGAACGTACCACGAGAAATCAAAATAAAATATGTTGTTGGATATATGTTTCCAATAAACCGCCCTGCCCCTTGCAGAGAGGTAACGGGATCCATCAATCCACAAAACTGGGTTGCAGGTAAAATCGTTAGAATAGCTGCACCGAAGATCGCTGCTATCTGACTATTCATAAATGTCGAAATAATTAGTCCAAATGCTGTTGCAAACGCGACATAAAGCAACCCAGCAAACATAAAGGTGATAAATCCACCTGTGAAATGGACACGGAACACCAATACAGCAAAAAGCCATAAAAGCAGACAATTGAGCATTCCTAAAGCAATATAAGGCAATTGCTTACCTATCAAAAACTCTATGCGCGTAACCGGCGTCACATAAAGATTTATGATCGAGCCCATTTCTTTTTCACGCACAACAGCCAAAGCAGCAAGCATTGCCGGTATAATAAGCAGCAATATAGGAATAACCGCAGGAACCATGGCTGTTAGGCTTTCAATGCCAGGGTTATAAAGATAGCGCACCTCTAGCCGATAATTTCCCATTGTTGCCTGTTTACCAAGCAAAACACTCATCTTATTTTTCAGCCATAAGCCATGCATACCTTGCACATAGCCGCGCACGGTTTCAGCACGAAGTGGCATGGCGCCGTCAATCCATGCTCCAACCTCAACATCACGGCCACGCTCAAGATCCTGTGCGAAATTGGGTGGAATTTCTATGGCCAAACTTATTTCGCCCGATCGCATTCGATTATCCAGATCATCATAATCAACCAGATCTTTTTTCTGAATAAAATATCTGGAACCCGATATCTGCTGGATATAATCGCGACTTATCACAGTCTGATCGTGGTCAAGCACAGCAAAGGTTAAATTTTCGACCTCTGTATTAATGCCATACCCTATGACAAACATAAGAATAACGCTGCCCAACAAAGCCATCGTTGCTCGAATTGGATCGCGTTTTAGCTCCAATGCTTCACGATGCGCGTAACTCATCATTCGCATAAAATTGAACCGGCTTTTTAAACGACTGCGTCTTTTGCTCGCTATCTGTTCATTATCCAAATCTGTATTGCTATGCTCATCAGCGACATCATTAGTCGTTAAATCATTTTTCTTTTGTACAGAAACTTCCTTCTTCAACGTTCCGGCTTTATCAGTTTGAGCAACCTTCACATTGGACGTGTCGGCTTTTTTCTCACCATTTAACTGATCAATCGCATCTTGCAGATATTCAATAAAAGCTTCTTCCAAAGTATTGGCATTTTTTGATTTGACAATTTCAGATGGCTTGTCCGTTACCAACACTTTGCCAGCGTGCATCAGGGAAATACGATCACACCGATCCGCTTCATTCATAAAGTGTGTCGTGATAAAAATTGTTACATTGTCATTGCGTGAAAGTTCACCCAATTGCTGCCATAACTGGTCACGCGCAATAGGATCCAAACCAGAAGTTGGCTCATCCAGAATTAGTATTTCCGGCTCATGAAGCAACGCAACCGCCAATGACATACGTTGTCTAATGCCAAGTGGTAAGGAATCTGGCATGGCATTCAACACATCGTTTAATTCAAAACGATCAATCATCAACTGCATACGTGTTTTGACTTTGTCTTCCGGTATCTCAAAAAGTTTTGCATGTAGTTGCAAATTTTCAAGGACTGTCAGCTCTGCATATAAAGAAAAAGCCTGGCTCATATAGCCAACATGCCGCCTCGTCTCCATATCGTTGGCGTCAATCTGCTTACCAAAAAGTTTGGCTGTTCCTTCTGTCGCAGGCAAAAGCCCTGTCAGCATTTTCATGGTGGTGCTTTTGCCGCAACCATTAGACCCTAGAAAGCCAAATATTTCGCCTTTTTTAATACGAAAACTAACGTGGTCTACCGCAGTAAAATCTCCAAAACGCTGGGTTAAACCATCAGCTTCTATGGCAATATCCTCATTGCCTGTTTCCTTGCGTGGTGGAATAACAACATCCTTATGTCCTTTTTGTTCTTCTACGGGCATAAGAGCAATAAAGGCTTCATCCAATGTTTGCGTATTGGTTTGTTTCAGCAAATCATCTGGCGTTCCGGTTGCAAGGATTTTGCCATTATACATGGCAATGAGCCAATCAAACCGCGCAGCTTCTTCCATATAGGCCGTTGCAACCATAACACTCATATCTGAGCGTTCTGCGCGAATATCATCAATCAGATCCCAAAACTGCCGCCGAGAAAGCGGATCAACGCCTGTCGTAGGTTCATCAAGTACAAGCAATTTTGGGTCGTGAATAAGCGAACATATCAAGCCTAACTTCTGCTTCATACCACCTGAAAGCTTGCCCGCCGGACGGTTTTCAAAACCATTTAGCCCTGTACGTTTGCATAATTCGGCAATTCGTTGGTTACGTTCTTGCTTACTTTGACCAAACAAACGGGCGAAGAAATCAGCATTTTCGTACACCGATAAAGTGGGATAGAGGTTTTTTCCCAAACCTTGCGGCATATAGGCAATATCTGGGCAAACTTCAGAGCGATGGTCTCTGTCACGCATATCACCGCCCAAGACGTAAACCAAACCGTCCTGAATTTCCCGTGCGCCGGTAATCAAAGATAACAAACTTGATTTTCCGACACCATCAGGGCCGATCATACCGATCATTTTACCAGCTGGTATCTCCAAATCGATACCGTCAAGGGCTAGTTTGTCACCATAGGCAAGACGAACATTCTCAAGCTTTACAACTGCATCATTCGTAGAAGGTGACGTTTGTTTGTGAATATCTATCATTGTACTACAGGCGTACTAACAACTTTTGGCCACTGTGCATTCGGATCGGTTTTCACATAAGCCACCCCGGGTAGCCCTGTTTTTACCTGCTTGATATATTTTTCTAACAAATTTTGTGGAATCTGTGCGCGGACACGAAACATCAATTTCGTACGCTCTTCTGCTGTTTCAACCGTTTTTGGTGTAAACTGCGCAACATCAGAAACAAACGAGATATTAGCTGGTATAACATATTGAGGGGCTGCATCAAGAACAATGCGAACCTCTGTACCGATCGCAATTTTACCAACATCGTTGGTTGGCAAGAAAAATGTCATATAGACGTCACCCAAATCAACAAGATTGAGTACACGTCCACCTCCTGCAACCACTTCACCCGGCTGTGCTATCCGATATTGAATACGTCCTGAGCGCGTTGCTTTAAGATCACTATCATTAATATCGGATTGTATCCGTTCAATTGTTGCATTTGCAGCATCTACAGCTGCTTCGGCATTAACAACACTGGCTTTAGCGGCTGAAACAGCAGCTTTTGATGCGGCTACCTGCGCTTTTGCAGCAGCCACTGCTGCAATGGCACCATCATAGGTTGCCTGATCGTCGTCTTTTACTTGAGTGGATACTGTGCCACGTTCTTGCAGTGTTGCTGAACGTTGTAGACGACGTGCTGCATTGTCACGTTGAACTTCATTTTGTGAAACAGTCGCCTCAGATGCTTCCTGTTCAGCCTGTCGTTGCTCAACTTGCATTTTTGCCGTTTCAACATTGATTTTCGCTTGGCGGAGCTGAGCCTGCGCTTCACGCAATTGCGCCTGAAGCGTATCGGTATCCATATGCGCGACAACGTCGCCCACATTGACAAAGTCGCCTTCTCTAACCGTTATATCCTTAATACGCCCTGCTAGTTTTGATGCGATATCAATTTCCGTTGCTTCAATACGGCCATTTCCCATGGCCACCCCTTTTGGCAACCCAGGGTGCAAATATGTTTGCACACCACTATAAATAGCCACAATTGCAATGACACCGACAGCAACCCAGCCCCATCTCGCTTTTCCTTTTGCAGCCATTCGTCATTCTCCAATTTTGTTGATACCGTCGACTCTATAAAATCTATATTTATCAAATGAGGTTATCACTCACTTTGATATTTGAAAAGATTATGCACACTTGTAACAATAATTTCATAAGCCAGTAATAATATTTGCTATAGATTGTAAAAATTAAATCCATTTTTTCTTTTTACAATATTTTTCATCATCAAATTTTGATTATTTGATGGCATTTTCTAACTATTAGAATAAATCTAGTTTATGTCTAAAAAGACAAAATAGAACCATTATCACTTAGAGCATTATTGTCTTTACTATATATTTCTGACTTTCGATATTTTTGATTTTCAAAAGATGGACAGAATAGCGCTCAGTATCAATA